>JAHBUB010000047.1 GCA_019638285.1 Cyclobacteriaceae bacterium
AAGGAATTGAGGGCTTATACTAATAAAAATGGAATTCGTATCATTCATGATATGACCCGTGTGGCGGAGAATGCTTATTTCATTCAGCAGAGAGAGAAAGGATATGAAAAGAAATCGGTGAGGGAGATTGTAAAAGAAATCTGCTCACTCACAGACGGAGCCACCATGAGTGCCAAAAAAGATGCATTGGTCAATATCGGTGGCTTTATGGCTACCAATGACTATGACATTTACGAAGAAGCAAGGAATCTGGTTGTAGTTTATGAAGGCTTACATACTTATGGTGGACTTGCAGGCAGAGACATGGAGGCTATTGCTATCGGTATTGCGGAAAGTGTGAGTGACCATCATCAAAGAGCTAGGGTAGGGCAGGTGGAGTACCTGGGGCATCAGATGGAGTCGTATGGCATTCCAATTGTGAAACCCATTGGCAGCCATGGCATATTTGTGGATGCCAAGGCTTTTCTTCCTCATCTCACACAAGATGAATTTCCAGCACAGACGTTGGCAGCAGAAATTTACATTGATTCTGGTGTGCGCACCATGGAACGTGGAGTTGTATCTGCCGGGCGAAAAGCCAATGGTGAAAATTATTACCCAAAGCTTGAGTTGGTTCGTTTCACAATGCCGCGAAGGGTCTATACACAGGCACATATGGACGTGATTGCGGAATCTACGGCAACCGTCTATGAGCGCAGGGGGAAGATCAAAGGATTGAAAATGGTGTATGAGCCAAAGTACCTTCGTTTTTTTCAGGCGAGGTTTGAGATTAAGCCATGAAATACCGTCAGCAAAGCAGTTCTAATGGAATGATAATTGGGCATAAATATTCCAAACGCATTAACAGAAAAAATAATTCAACATGATCTCTATTACCAAAATTTTTAGATTCGAAGCAGCTCACGCTATTTATAAATACCCAGGCAGTTGCCAGAATATTCATGGACATTCTTATGAACTACAGGTAACTGTACAAGCGGAGCAACTAAGTGAAGACTTTATCCATGGATTGGGAATAAGTATTGACTTTAAAGATTTAAAAACTCGGGTTCAAGAAGCAGTCATTAAAGTATTGGACCATAAGCTTATTTTATCAAAGGCATATCTGGCAAAAGTAAAGAATACCTTTTCACCTGATGAACTTGTTATATTCGATTTCGAACCTACTGCAGAGAATTTGTTAATTTTTTCTCGAAATCAAATTCGTTCTAATTTACCAGAACACATTCAACTTAAATCTTTAAGACTATATGAAACACGCGATTCATTTGCAGATTGGTCAGATGTAAAATGAGTTTAGCCCATCTTTATTCCGCCCGATTATGGAGTTCTATTAAAAATCGCAAGAGCCTAAACCTATACTTCCATACTGATTGACTGTAATGGTATAGCTGAAAGTTCCAGCATGGCATTCAATGCACGTACTGCCTTTTTGCGAACAGATTCCTGAACAAGAATCTCAGGTTCTTCATTTCTTAAGCACCTTTCAAGTTTTTCCAGGGTGTTCATTTTCATATATGGACATTCACTGCAAGCACAGGTATTGTCTTCAAATGCCGGAGCCGGGATGAGTATCTTATGAGGAACCTCCTTTTGCATTTGATATAAAATCCCAGCTTCTGTGGCTACAATATATTGCTGGTGAGAATCACGTTTTACAAAATCAATCATACCCTTTGTAGACCCAATATAAGAGGCAATGCGCAAAATATGGGGTTGTGATTCGGGATGAGCAATAAACTTGGCATCAGGGTATAAGGTATGAAGGTCAAGGATTTTATCAATCGAAAAATTTTCGTGAACAATGCAACTTCCATCCCATAAAACCATCTCTCTCCCTGTTTGTTGAATCAGATATTTACCCAGGTTTACGTCTGGAGCAAAGATAATTGGCTTCTCGGTTTTGATTGAATTAATCACTTTTACAGCATTGGAAGATGTGCATACAATGTCGCTCATTGCTTTTATCTCAGCACTGCAATTAACATAGGTTACAACAGGCGAACCGGGATGGGCCGCAACAAATTTTTTAAATTCGGCCGGAGGGCAGGAGTCTGCCAAAGAGCACCCGGCACCTGTGTCGGGCAGAAGTACTTTGCGTGTAGGGTTGAGAATCTTTGCAGTTTCCGCCATAAAGTAAACGCCAGCTACCACGATGATATCGGCCTCAGATTGGGCAGCATGTTGAGCCATTTGTAAACTATCGCCCACCACATCGGCAACTTCCTGAATTTCAGGTGTTTGATAATAGTGGGCTATTATGATAGCGTTCTTCCTTTCTTTTAACTCCCTGATGGAGTCTGAGATTGTTAGTGAGTCTACCGATTGTTTCATGACTTATAAATGTTTTATGTAACACCTTCTTTGCTTGTGCAGGTGTGCATTATAATAATTCCAGAGAGATTGTATTTGCTTATTACCTTCCAATTCAGGATTTGATTCAACATTAAAAATTTTATTTTTGATGTAGGCCTTGTTGGCCTCTACCATGAGCAAAGCATTAATTCCCTTGCCTTGATAATCAGGTCGTACAGCGATAAGCCAAAGTTCTCCCATATTGTTTTTTCTCATACTCATAAATAAATGTATAAATCCAAAAGGAAACAAATTACCTTTTGCTTTTTGCAATGCTTTTGAAAGTGAGGGCATAATAATTCCAAAGGCAATGAGTGCCCCACTTTCATTAATTATCAGTGTGATGAAATCTTTTCGAATGATGGGTAAGTACTGCTTGATATAAAACTGGATTTGTCTTTCGGTTAATTCAACCATCCCATGTAAATGACTATAACAAATATTGATTAGATCGAAAATGTCGTGAGCATAACGTTCAATGTCTTGTGACTTTTGTGGATTAATAATACTTACTTTATTTCGCCTCTTCACTACCTTCGCCAAATGTTCTAATTTTGTTGGCACTTCGTGATCCAGTAAAATTTTATATTCCACCCAATCTACCTCCTTCTGATAACCTGCCTTTTCAATATGGGTAACGTAGTAGGGGTAATTGTACAATGCTGCTATCGTAGCAATTTGATCGAACCCATTAATCAACATTCCAGCAGGGTCAAAATTAGTGAAACCCATAGGGCCATGGATTGCTTCCATATCCTGCTCCTTTGCCCAATTTTCACAAGTAGTCAATAATGCTTTGGTCACTTCCTCATCATCTATAAAATCGAACCATCCGAAGCGAGCATATTTTTTATTCCACTTGTCAATAAATGCGTGATTGATAATCCCTGCAATACGACCAACCACTCTGTTTCCTTTGTAGGCAATCCAATATTTGGAGACACAATGCTCAAAAGCCGGATTTTGATTTTTGTTTAAGGTTATTACCTGATCTGATTTAAGAGGTGGGACATAGTAAGAATTGTTCCGATACAAATTGTAAGGAAATTCAATGAAACCTTTAAGATCCTGATCGGTTTCAACAGCCTTGATAGTGATATCTGTAGTAGTTTTGCAAACCAATCCCGTATTCACCATTCTTCCCAATATGTGTTTTTTATTACTGAACACAAATTTACAATATATAAGGACTAAAAAGTCTTTATTTTTTTTTAATTTTACCACCTGAACTCGAATCAGGATGGCAGATAAAACAAAATACATATTACTTTCCAGTCTATTGGTATCGTTTGTCATTTATACCTCATTTATATACCGACAACCAATAGTCCATGAGCTGTCCGAAGATACAGAAATTGTTATGCAAGGAAAAATGATCTGGCAGAAGAAAAACTGCGGAGCCTGTCACCAAATTTATGGACTGGGTGGCTTTTTAGGCCCAGATCTTACTAACATCTATTCGGCAGTCGGGAAAGGCCCCATGTACATCAAGGCTTTTGTAACAGCCGGTACGCCTGTTATGCCTTCGTTTCATTTGCAGGAACAAGAGATGACAGAATTGTTGCAATACTTGCGCCATGTTGATGCTTCAGGAAAATCAGATCCAAAACAATTCCGGGTTAATTATGATGGAACCATTGCCAATTAATAACGTTAGACTAACAAAATTATTTTTATTAGCCGGATTGATTCTGTTGCTGACTGGAATGTTATTTGGAATTATCGGTGGCTTGCAATACATAATGCCTGGCTTTTTAAAAATGTACCTCTCATTTGAAAAAGTGAGACCACTCCATGTATCATCTGTTGTGTTTTGGATACTATTGGCTGCGATGGGTGGGGTTTTGCACTATACTCGCGAATATACTGGACAAAACCTTTTTTCTACTCGGCTACTACGTGTTCAATTGACCTTGTTTTTGGGTACTATACTTCTTATTCTGATAAGTTACATCATTGGATCTTTTGGAGGACGTGAGTATTGGGAATTCCCGCCTTTACTTGCAATTCCAATCTTATTAGGGTGGGGTTTATTCGTGATCAACTATATCAAATCCATTAAATCGTTAAAGAAGCAACCAGTGTATGTTTGGATGTGGCTGACAGGTGCTATTGGTTTTCTTTTTATTTTTTCTGAATCCTACCTTTGGGTGTTGCCCTATTTTCAAAAGGATGTGGTTCGCGACATGACTGTACAGTGGAAATCGTACGGATCGTTAGTGGGTTGTTGGAATATGCTGATCTATGGATCAGGGATTTACCTGATGGAAAAAATAAGTAATGACAAGGCATATGGTCATTCGAAAATTGGTTTTGCATTGTATTTTTTAGGCCTATTTAATCTATTTTTTAATTGGAGTCATCATATTTATACGCTGCCCGTTAGTGGCGACATCCGCCACATTGGTTATTTGGTAAGCATGACCGAGTTGTTGATTCTAGGTAGAATTATTTATAAATGGAAGGAAACGGTGACGCAGGCGCAAAAATTTGATCATTTGATCCCCTACCGTTTTCTTTGGGCAGCCGATGTGTGGATACTACTTAATCTGTTTCTTGCCATAGCAATGTCCGTTCCTGCCATTAATATTTATACGCATGGCACACATATTACGGTAGCGCATGTGATGGGTACCACCATTGGCATTAATACCATGTTATTGATGGCGATTTGCTTTGATATTCTTGGAGAAAATATTCAATTTAAAAAACGTTCACAACGCCAAATTGCAAATGGATATTTGATAGTGAATGGATCATTGTTCGTTTTTTTTATGGCGCTTGTGGGAGCAGGGATACAACGGTCAAGGTGGCAAATGAACCAAGATGCAGGACCGTTTGGTGAAATGATGGTAAGCCTTGCGCCCTATTTTATAGCTTTTACTTTAGCAGGCCTGTTTATATTTGTTGGATTTAGCATGATTACTTATCCACTGCTGAAGTCGTTTATGCATTCCAATTATGGGTCTGATAATAATGCGAATCAGAATACAGGTAGTATTACAGTAAACGAAGCGAATAAGCTCCTTAAAAGTGCTTTAACAGAACCGGTAAAAGTGGAGTGATTGTTTTAGGGATTTGAGTGATAGGATTATTAATCTTGAATCATCAATTGAGCTTCATCTATTTTAAGTCTACAGCAGTTGCCATGGAAGGATTAATATTATCGTAGGATTACTTTCTTATCGATTTTTAGAAAAGTTTTTCCGCTGGCCAATTCTTTGGTAAGCCCCTGAATTGTTTTTTCCTTCATGGTCTTTCGTAATCGATCTTTATACCTTTTAATATCATTATGAATTGGGCAGGGAGATGCATCTGAGCATACCTTTAGCCCTAATGAGCATGTGTGTAAAACGTCTTCACCATCCATTGCTTTCACAATAGTATTTAATGGAATGGGTTTGGCTTTAGGATCTAAATAAAAGCCACCATTTGGTCCTTTTATTGAAGAAATAATTTTCTCTCGAGAAAGTGTTTGAAGAATTTTTGCTGTAAAAGGTTCCGGGGAGTCTATTTCTGTAGCAATTTCCTTGATGCTCAGTTTGGACCCGTCAATACTTTTACTCGAAATATACAATGCAGCCCTAATGGCATACTCACAAGCCTTTGAAAACATAGCGTAAGTTATTCTTTTAAAAGAGCCTAATTACAATAAAAACAATAACCTGAACAAATGACTATAACTTAATTTGTGACTTCCGATGTCACTTTGGCCATATAACTCTCCAGTAATTCAGAAAGTTGGCTTTCAGCTTCGTCAAGATTTCGATTTATTATCGATCCCAAAGCAGCAAATTCCTCGTTCACCTTACCGGATAAGTCTCGATAATACGATATGCCTTTCATTAAGTTTTCATAAAAATTCTGAATATAGGTCTGCTTTTTTTTGTCCACCAAAGCCTTTCCTTCCTGCAATAGTTCACTCCAATACTTAATGTATATAGAGAGTTCTTTCACAAACATATGAGGACGATCGTCTCGCTGGATAATATTGATACGTCCGTAAATATGATCAATCATTTTTTTCAATGACACAATTTCTGTAAAGTAGGCAATGTTGGGCCCTGGACAGATGTTCACAGCATCCAACTTTTTAAAGGGAGTGGCTTCATGCACTTTAATGGCTGCATTACTCAAGCCAATACACAGACACTCTTTATCCAGTACATCCTGTAGTTGCTCTTTGTATTCCTGTTCAGGCAGGTCTTGTTCTTGCAACTGCGCTATTTTTCTTTTCTGGTAAGCACGAGACGCTGTACAAATAGGTTCTTTGGTAAACTCTGTATTTGAAACCAGATATTTTTCTGTGCAGGGGCTACCCGGTTTGCCTTTAGCGATTCGATCTAATTTTTCCTTTTCACCTGTTGTGCCTTTTAGATAATGAAAACGGACACCTAATGGAGAATTTTTACTGAGAATAACATCCTCTTCTTTTGCCTTGCTTAGTAATTTCAAAGTATCCTCATCCACTGTTGTGGCCTCTGGAACTAGTAAGAAGGGTGTGCCCCAACCGGTGCTATCCACACCATAATAGGTATTGAGTAACTCATTTTCCGCATGGGTTCCTATTCCGCCCTGTACGCTTATTTTTACGACATGAGGTTGTTCAAAACCAGATTTGCCTTTTGATATGAGTGATTGATTATAAATTTCAAAAAGTGTAGCAGATAGCTCATCTTTTTTGTCTTTAAACTCTTGCAAAATAGGTCCCATTAAATAACCATCGGTTGCAAATGCATGTCCACCGCAATTCAATCCAGATTCGATTCTAAATTCGCTTACCCAAAGCCCTTTCTTTGCCAGCATTTTCCCCTGGATTAAAGCTGATCGATAATCAGATACCTTGATCACGATTCGTTTTTCAAAATTGCCACGACTGTCGGCATCAAATGCGCTAAGTTTCTCCATGTAGGCAAAAAGTCGCGGATTCATCCCGGCAGAAAGGATAACAGATGAGTTGGATAAGCCACTGTTTGCATAGCCACGAAGAGCTGCCACCGCATCTGATCCATCCTCAATTATATCTCCCAGTTTGTCATGGTTA
Organism: Cyclobacteriaceae bacterium; assembly: GCA_019638285.1. Classification (GTDB taxonomy): domain Bacteria; phylum Bacteroidota; class Bacteroidia; order Cytophagales; family Cyclobacteriaceae; genus ELB16-189. Next base: position 7,400 of record JAHBUB010000047.1, read on the forward strand.
TTTTTATCCAATTTGGTCATGATATTGACATCAATACCTCCAGGTTGGATTTGAATCTTCAGCCAGTGTTCTAGTTGTAGTATATCCTCCGGATCATTGAGGTCAGCCATCAAATTAAAAATTCTTTTTAGATCGCTGTTATTGGGTAACATTTCGAAATACTTATTCAAATCCGAGCCAGCTTCAAAGGAGGAAGCCTTTAGTGCTTTAATCTTTTGATTTACAATAAGATTGACGAGATTAAGATAATCAGTAATTCGTTTGGCGCGGTAGTCGGCCTCATCCGGTGTAATAGGTACGTATGGTTTGCCAATTGTTTTATAGTAATGCTCCCTCATCTTTTCTACCAGATTGTCCTCAATAATGGAAATAACGGATGATATCCCATACTGAGCTACTTTTATAGGAGCATCAATAGTATAGGCTAAGCCCATTACTGGGATATGAAAGGAGTGAGGAGGTGCTATAGGGGATGTAAATTGCATGTATTCAAGGTTTGAATAAAATAATAGGCAAAGGTAAAATAAATAAAGATAAAATAGTCTTTTATTTTATTGACTTTATTATTTTTGGTTATAACCCTGCAAAAAAGGCCTAAAATTAAATCTACAGAGAACAATGGAGGCATATTTCTATGAGCAGAACGTTAATTGGAATAGAGATAGAAGGGGTATGATGTGTTCTCCGGGGATTAATTCTGTGCTTGGTGAAAACGGATGTATTGAGGTGGCAACTCCACCGCAGTTTAATAAAGGCATACTTGGAGTAGGGTCTCCTGATCATCTATTTACGGCAGCGGTAAGCATTTGCCTTATGCCTACTTTTCTGCCAATTGCAGAAAAGTACAAATTGGATTTCAAAGCATTTGCCTGTTCGTCCAGGGGCAAGCTAGAGCAGGTGAATGGAAAATTTTTGATGACAGAGGTCATACTTGAACCTACCGTTACCATTACCCAAGAAGAAGATCATGGCCGTGGACATAGAATCCTTCGGAAGTCTGATGTGGCATGTTTGATATCGAACTCTATTAAGTCAAAAATAACAATGATACCCGTGGTGGAGATATAGAAGTTAGCATGCTGGTTGGATTGGGTTTTAATAACGTATTGAAATGGATATTAGTCTCAAGCCACATCGCATGTTATTTCTTAGCACCATGGCATTTACTGTATGCTTTGCTGCATGGATGGTCAACGGGGTTTTGGTTACCTTCTTGGTAGAGAATAATTTATTTACCTGGAATGCAGTTCAGATAGGATTTTTATTAGGAGTCCCGGTTTTAGTTGGGTCTGTTATGAGACTACCAATAGGTATCCTTACCGATAAACTAGGGGGCAGATGGGTGATGACCGCCATTTTGCTTTTTTGTGCCGTTCCTATGTTTTTTTTGTCTCAGGCAAATAGTTATACATCATTCCTTTTACTGAGTTTCGGGTTTGGTATTTCAGGAAGTGCCTTTGCTGCCGGAGTTGCTTATACCGCTGTTTGGTATCCCAAAGAAAAACAAGGAACTGCGTTGGGGATATTTGGAGTAGGGAATATGGGTGCTGCATTCACCACTTTATTTGCCCCCAGTATACTTAACAGTCTTACAAAGCAAGGTGCAAACCTTGAGGCATGGAGAACTTTGCCAAAACTATACGCAGCGCTATTGGTCGTTTTCGCTATTATATTTTTGTTGGGGACTGAGAATAAAAAACCAGGCGAAGGCAAAACAATGGCGCAACGTCTTCTACCTCTAAAAGAATTCAGGGTTTGGCGTTTTGGGTTATACTACTTTTTTGTATTCGGTGGTTTTGTGGCATTAGCGCAATGGCTTATTCCCTACTATGTCAATGTTTATTCCATGACCATTGTTACAGCAGGGTTTATGGCCACTGCATTTAGTTTACCCTCCAGCGTGATAAGGTCAGTCGGAGGGTGGCTTTCGGATAAAGCAGGGGCAAGGATTGTGCTGTTATGGGTGTTCGGAATATGCCTGATTTGTCTGGCATTCCTTTTTATACCACGCATGGAAATAAAGGCTCCCGGGCAGGGGATTATGGCCAATCAGCAGGGAACGGTAACTGAGGTTTCCTCCAGTGAGATTAAGATTAACGATGATAAGTACATGCTGCAAAATGCAATTGACGCTGAGGAGGAAGTGACTTTTTATTTTGGTATTGATCACGCTGATGAAGGGTTCTTATTTTTGCCCACAACCACCTTTAACCAAGAACCTTTAGTAAAGAAAGGGGATGTGGTGAGCAAGGGACAATTGATAGCCCGGGGAGTAACGCACATCTATTTTCAGGCAAATAAATGGATATTTTCTGGTTTGATATTTATTGTTGGTATCATGATGGGCATTGGCAGTGCAGCAGTCTATAAGCACGTGTCGGACTATTATCCTAATGATATAGGAACGGTAGGAGGGATCGTAGGTGTTTTAGGCGGTCTGGGGGGATTCTTTAATCCAATCATTTTTGGATATTTTCTAAAGGTTACCGGAGTATGGACTACCTGTTGGATGTTTCTTGCTTTTGTGGCCATTGTTTGTATAGTACTTCAACGTGCTGCTACCAAGAAATAAATGGGACAGCAGCAACCATCAATAACAAACCATGCTGGTATGAACGCAATTCATAAAATGATAGAGGAATTGCCTCCTTCCTATTTTGCACTGGTAATGGCAACAGGAGTAAATTCAGTAGCCTGCTATTTGTTGGGGATGGAGTTTATCTCCATCGGAATGTTCTGGCTAAATATTGTTTTTTATTTGATTTTATGTACTGCATTTATATTGCGGTTTACTTGGTATACGCAGGAATTTCTGGCTGATCTATTTGATCATGCAAAAGGTCCTGGATTTTTTACGATTGTAGCCGCCACTTGTATATTGGGTGTACAATTCATCCTTATTCAAAATAACCATACGGTCGCATTATTGCTATGGTTTGTGGGAGTTATATTCTGGTTGCTCATTACCTATACTATTTTTACCACATTCACCATTAAAGAAAATAAACCCACACTGGCAGAAGGCATTAATGGAGCGTGGTTGCTGGCTGTTGTTTCAACGCAGGCACTCGCTGTTTTAAGTGCAAAATTGTCGATGAACATGGTTGAATATAAGTTGATTATGAATTTTTTTGCTTTTTCCATGTGGCTTTGGGGAGGTATGCAATACATATGGATGATGTCTCTGATATTTTACCGATATACATTTTTTAAATTTTCACCCGATGATCTTTCTCCACCTTACTGGATAAACATGGGAGCAATGGCGATATCGACTATGGCAGGTTCATTGCTTATTATCAACACACCACACGCACCATTCCTGCTTTCTACACTGGCTTTTCTTAAAGGATTCAGTATTTTTTACTGGGCAACAGGCACCTGGTGGATACCTATGTTAGTTATATTGGCTGTTTGGCGACACGTTTATAAAAGATTTCCTATATCGTATGATCCTTTGTACTGGGGGGCTGTTTTCCCATTGGGTATGTATACGGTGTGTACATTTGAAATGGCAGAAGCCATGAGCTTAGATTTTTTATTTCCTTTGCCAAAATATTTTATTTATCTGGCACTTATAGCATGGGCTTTGGCATTTATCGGTTTGCTGCATTCGCTTATCAAGCGGCTTTGGCTTAGGTGAGATTAAAGAGCATTATTTTTCTTCTAGTTGCTCAGTTACTATTCCCATAGCGGCCATCATGGATGGAAATCCAACGGTTGGCAAAAATAATAAAACGAGATGTTCGATTTCTTCACGAGAAATCCCGGATGCAATTGCTTTTCTTATGTGGGCCTTAAATGCACTGCTGTATAAGTGACTTCCTGAGATAGCCAATTTAATCAGTGCGCGGTCGCGGTGACTCAAGGGGCCTTGGTCATGAACAGCATCACCGAGTTCCTCGTATTTATTAGCTACTTGAGGGTACTTTTCAACAAACTGTTCGTAAAATTTTGGTGGCTTAGGCATTGATTTTTTTTTCATTGCTTCAATTGTTTAGTTTTTAATAAAGTCCTTTAATTTCTCTTTGCCTTCAATATAAATTTTTTCTTCCTTTAACAGCCCAGTTGTATCATAGTATTGTTGTGGCCCGTCTAACTGATCTTCTTTATAATTTCGAATTGATTTTATCTTTCCATTTTCAAACCAACTCATGTAGGGCCCATTTAATTGATCTTCTTTATAGGTGGCCTGACTTTTTTTGTGCCCATCGCCATACCATGTAAGCCAAGTTCCATTGCGTTTACCCTTCACAAATACTCCTTCCGTCATCTTTTTTCCATTTTGGTACCACCACGTCCATGTCCCCTCTGCCCCTTCTTCTCCAAAATTTCCTGTCACCTTTGCTTGGTCATTTGCGTATCTGACTGGGACATTGGTGCGATTGGCTGTTAGCCAAATCATGATTACAATTAAAAGTAGACCAATGACCTTGGCAATGTGAAGTATGTTATTGTGGAGGGGCATTCTTTATTTTATTTCAAACATTAACAAAGATCAATTTTGTGTTTAGACTAATTCTAAATAACTCAAAGTTAGAATGTCTATCAAACCATTTCTGTCTTAGAATTGCCGCTGAAAATTTCAGAGTAATAAAAGATAAAAAAGTCTTTTAATATTCAAATGAAAAATAGATATTTATCATAACATATACAATCCATAAGTTATGAGACAGTCAAAATTGATTTTCTGTTTTGTATTAATGTTTTCCAATTCTTCGATTTTCGCACAACGAAGCCCTGAACTGCTTTTCAACTCATTTTGCGCCACCTGTCATACTATCAATAAGGGAAAACTTATTGGCCCTGACCTTGTGGATGTTAATAAGAGAAGATCAGAAACCTGGCTATTGGAATTCATTACATCATCACAAACCATGATCAGTAAGGGAGATGCAGATGCAGTGGCACTCTTTAATGAGAATAATAAAATGATCATGCCGGATGCACCTTATTCGACAGACGAAATCAAATCTATACTGGGTTATATTGAAACAAAGAGCCCGGATTATGTAGCTCAGGTGGGTGAACCCAAATCTGAAAATGTAAATACTGAACCAGAGGAGCCAATTCGATCTGTTGATGAGGCTACTGAGTCTGAGATTGATTTAGGAAGAATGCTTTTTACTGGTGAGCAACGATTAGCGGGGCGAGGCCCGGCATGTATGTCTTGCCACAATGTAAAAAACGATAAGTTAATTGGAGGGGGATTATTAGCCAAAGATCTTACAGATGTGTTTGCCAGAATGAATGAAGCAGGGGTCAAAGCGATAGTTAGTAGTTCACCATTCCCAGCTATGAAAACTGCTTATCAAAATGCAACGGTTTCTGAAGAAGAAGTATATAATCTTACTGCATTTCTGAAGTATGCGAATGAGCAACAGTACGATCAACATGGACGAGACTACATGGTCTATTTTCTTTGGGCTGGCGGTGTGAGTTTCGTTATTCTACTTATTATATATTCACTAATGTGGAGGAATCGTAGAAGAGAAAGCGTAAATCAACGGATATACGACAGACAATTAAAATCAGCTCCTTATTAATCTTAAACGTATTAACAATCAGTTATGAGTTGGATAGAAGATATTATATCACCCCAAACTAGAAAGTGGGAAGAATTTTATAGAAATCGTTTTCAACACGATCGTATAGTTCGAAGTACCCACGGTGTAAATTGTACGGGCAGTTGTTCTTGGCAAATCCACGTAAAGGATGGTATCGTGGTGTGGGAAACACAGCAACTCGACTATCCGCTTTTGGAAGGTTCTATACCTCCCTATGAGCCAAGAGGCTGCCAGCGTGGCATTTCCTTTTCTTGGTATTTGTACAGCCCTTTGCGTATAAAATATCCATTAATACGCAGTGCACTTATTGATGCCTATCGGGCTGAAAAGAAAAAGACAAGTGACTCACTCCAGGCATGGACAAATCTTCAGAACAATACTGAGCAAAGATCAAAGTATCAGAATGCGAGAGGAAAGGGCGGATTTAGAAGGGTGCAGTGGGATGAGGTAATGGAGATCATGGCTGTTGCCAATATTTATACGGCAAAAAAATATGGGCCAGATCGTGTGATAGGATTTTCTCCCATTCCTGCCATGTCCATGTTAAGTTATGCGTCAGGGGCGCGTTTTCTTCAATTGTTTGGTGGCGTGAATCTGAGTTTTTATGACTGGTATTGCGATCTCCCCAGTGCCTTCCCAGAAATCTGGGGAGAACAAACTGATGTGTGCGAAAGTGCGGATTGGTTCAATGCAAAAATGATTGCTGATATGGGGGCGAACTTAAATATGACACGTACTCCGGATTGCCATTTCTTTGCCGAGTCAAGGCACAATGGTACTAAATCAGTGGTGTTCTCACCTGACTTCAGCCAGGTTTGCAAATATGCTGACCAATGGGTACCACTACATGCTGGAAGCGATGGTGCGTTTTGGATGGCAGTAACGCATTTGATTTTGAAAGATTGGCACCACGAAAAGCAAACTCCCTATTTTCTGGATTATACCAAACAATATACTGATAGTCCTATTCTGATGAAGTTTGATAAGGATGGTGAGCATTTCAAACCGGGCCAATTGTTGAGGGTAAACGAACTAGCAGAATTCTCCACCATTGAAAATGGTGATTGGAAATTTCTCAGCATTGATGAAAATGGTAAGCTTGTGATACCGAAAGGAACAGTAGGACACCGGTGGGAGAAAGAGGGAGGTAATTGGAATATGAAACTGGAGAATGAGGTGGATGACAAACCTTATAATCCAATGCTCACTCTTTTGAATACGAGCGATGATGTGTTGCAAGTTACATTTACGGATTTTGGATTAGACAACCATCGGCAGAGGGGCGTTCCTGTAAAATACATTGAAACTGTTAACGGAAAAATTCCGGTAGCCACAGTCTATGATGTAATTATGGCACAATACGGAGTGAACCGTGGATTGGCCGGTGATTATCCTAAAGACCTAACCGATAAAGATGCAGCCTACACCCCTGCATGGCAAGAGATTTTTACAGGGATAGATGCTAAAACGGTGGAGCAGTTTGCGCGTGAATGGGCCAATACCGCCAATCTCACACATGGCAAATGTATGATCATTGTGGGAGCGGGTGTTAACCACTGGTATCACTCTAACCTAATGTACCGTTCTGGAATTATGGCGCTAATGCTGTGTGGATGTATAGGAAAAAATGGGGGAGGGATGAACCATTACGTTGGGCAGGAGAAATTGGCGCCAGTTGATTCATGGGCAACAATCGCTTTTAGTAAAGATTGGCACAGTGCATCTCGTCTCCAGCAGGCGCCTATATGGCATTATATCAACACCTGTCAGTATCGTTATGACGGTCAGTTTTCAAAATACAACACAGTACCTAAAAATGATTGGACGAAACAGCATACAGCTGATACAATTTTTAAATCAGTGCGAATGGGATGGATGCCATTCTATCCACAGTTTAATGAGAATACCTTATCACTGAGTAAGGAAGCACAAGAAAAGGGATCGAAAACAGATAAGGAAATTACAGACTATGTATTAGAAAAGCTTAAGTCTAAAGAATTAAAATATGCAGTAAGTGATCCTGAGGCAGAAGAAAATCACCCTAAAGTCTGGTACATATGGCGAGGTAATGCCCTTCTGGCCAGTATGAAAGGACATGAATATGCACTTAAGCACTATCTGGGAACCCACTCTAATGCTATTGCTGAGGATTCTAAAGATCATACGGAAGAAGTGAAATGGCACGATATAGCGCCTAAAGGGAAAATGGATTTGGTAGTTGATCTCAACTTTAGGATGGATTCCTCTGCGTTATATTCGGATATTGTTTTGCCTGCGGCCTCATGGTATGAGAAAGCAGATATCAATACCACAGATATGCATTCGTTTATCCATCCGTTTTCAGCAGCGATTGCTCCGGTTTGGGAATCAAAAACAGATTGGGATATTTTTAAGCTACTCGCTAAGCATACCAGCGAGTTGGCCAAACAATATTTAGCCGAGCCACAGAAGGACATTGTTTGCTCACCATTGTCGCATGATACGCCATCAGAAATATCACAACCGAAAATAAAGGATTGGTATAAAGGAGAGTGCGAAGCCATCCCTGGTAAAACCATGCACAGTATATCGGTGGTAGAAAGGGATTACACTCAGATTTATGACAAGTTCATTTCCCTGGGAGATCGAATTAAAACGAGTGGACTAGGCGCACATGGTAACCATTACGCATGCGATGATGTGTATGATGAAATGGTTAATTCCAATCATTTTCCCAAAGAGCGTATCGGTGATAAAGTATACCCCTCATTAAAGGAGGATAAGAGTGCTGTCAATGCACTACTTAAATTATCGACACTGACCAATGGTAAACTGACCCTGAGGACTTATGAAAATGCAGAGAAAAAGACTGGATTGGTATTAAAAGACTTAGGTGAAGGGTATGAGCAAGTGGGATTTAATTATGCTGACCTGCAAGCACAGCCCCGCAGGTACAACTCATCCCCTGTATGGTCAGGTTTGATGCACAATGGTCGTGCTTACTCAGCATATACCTATAATGTTGAGCGTCTTGTTCCCTGGAGAACACTTACCGGAAGACAACACTTCTATTTGGATCATGAGTTGTATTTGGCTTATGGTGAGAACCTGCCTACCTACAAACCTTCTCCTAAACCTGAGGCTTATGGAGATGTGCGTGATACACTTAAAAAAGAGGAGTCAAAAACATTAAACTGCCTTACGCCACATGGAAAATGGCACATCCACTCCACTTATATGGAGAATTTACGGATGCTTACGCTATCGCGTGGATGCGAACCATGCTGGTTGAGTGAAATAGACGCAGCAGACCTGGGCATTAAGGACAACGACTGGGTTGAGGTGTACAATGATCATGGTGTGTATTGCACGCGTGCGGTGGTCAGTTCCCGTATTCCTAAGGGAGTTTGTATTGTTTATCATGTACCGGAAAGAACCACTGGAATTCCGAAGTCTCAAGTGAGAGGCAACAAGCGTGCAGGGGGTCATAATAGTTTTACCCGCATTCACCTAAAGCCTAATTTTTTGGCTGGTGGCTATGGACAGTTTTCCTTCCATTTTAACTACTGGGGCCCGATTGCGCCAAATCGGGATACGCATGTGGTTGTTAAGAAGATGGAAAAACTAGTGTGGTAAAAGAATTTAAAGAATAATGAAAATAGAAATAATAAACAGGTAGCCTTATGGACGTAAGATCACAAATGTCAATGGTTTTTCACCTCGATAAATGCATCGGATGTCATACTTGCTCCATTGCTTGCAAGAATATTTGGACGGATCGTAAAGGAGCCGAATACATGTGGTGGAACAATGTAGAGACAAAGCCGGGTACTGGTTATCCTTCCAAATGGGAGGATCAGGATATTTACAAAGGAGGGTGGGAAAATAAAAACGGAGATATTAGTTTAAAGGGAGCAGGTAAGCTGAGGGGCTTGATGAATATTTTTCATAATCCGCACCTACCTGTGATTGATGATTACTATGAGCCGTTTACCTACAAATATCTGGATTTGATTGAATCTCCGGCCAGAGATGATCAGCCAACTGCCAGGCCGGTTTCGTTGATTACAGGAAAACCTATTGATATTAAATCAGGACCCAATTGGGATGATGATTTGAGTGGAACACCTGATTATGCAAGGAAAGATCCAAATCTTCAGAATCTATCTCCTGCAGAGCAAGAGGCTATGTTCCAGTTGGAAAGAATGGCATTTTTCTACTTGCCTCGTATTTGCAATCACTGTTTGAATCCTGCATGTGTCGCATCTTGCCCTTCAGGAGCTATTTATAAAAGAGGAGAGGATGGTATTGTCTTGATCAATCAGGAGGTTTGCAGGGCGTGGAGAATGTGTGTTACTGCATGTCCTTACAAAAAATCGTATTTCAATTGGAGTTCAGGAAAATCAGAAAAGTGTATTCTGTGTTATCCACGGATCGAGGCAGGCCTTGCACCCGCATGCATGCATTCTTGTGTAGGCCGGATTCGCTATCTAGGCGTAGTATTGTATGATGCTGACAGGATTCATGAAGCAGCCTCCGCAGATGAAAGTGATTTAGTGGATAGCCAACTTGACATTATTATGGATCCATTTGACCCAGAAGTGATAGCATCTGCCAAGAAGAATGGGATTGCGGATTCAACTATTAAAGCAGCACAAGATTCTCCTACTTATAAATTTGTAAAAGTGTGGGGACTGGCCCTTCCGTTGCATCCTGAATTCAGAACCCTTCCGATGTTGTTTTATGTACCACCATTATTGCCGGTAATGGCTTCGTTAAAAGAAGTAGACAACAAGGCACAAGCGGAAAAAATGGATCCAATGGCAAAGAATTGGAATGACAGCTGGTTATATGATACCAGTACCGAGGAGCTTTGGGGTACCATAGAACGAGCCCGCTTCCCACTGAAATATTTGGCTAGTTTATTTACTGCAGGGGACGAGGAAAAGGTAAAACACGTTCTCAAAAAGTTGATGGCTGTACGAATTTATCGAAGAGGAAAGACAGTGGGGGATATCGATGAAGAAAAAGTAAACAAGGTGATGCACGACACTGGGCTGACACCGGAAGAAGCTGAGCAAATTTACTACCTCACAGCACTGGCCAAGTTTGATGATCGTTTCGTAATACCGGCTTCTCACAGAGAGCAATCTATCGAGATGTTGGATTTTACAGGTGATGCGAAGGGAACAACGGGATTTGGATTTAAAGAATCTCCGGTAAGAGGAGCGTAATTAATAGAAATGATAATACAGCCATGTCTACAACTACAATAAATATTGATCATTACCGCTTGATGGCCGTTCTCCTTGATTTTCCTGAACAAGGATTAAAAGAGGAGGTAAATGAAGTGCAAACTTTTTTAGAGAGTCGCTACCCTGATGTAGTGGATAACTTTCGTCCATTCTATGAATTGGTTAAAGGTATTTCAATAGACGATATCCAGGAACTATATACCAGAACATTTGAAGTACAGGCTATTACCACACTTGATCTTGGTTATTTACTTTTTGGCGATGACTACAAGAGAGCGGAGTTATTGGTGAACCTGAATCGAGAACACACGACAATTGGTAATGACTGTGGGCACGAACTGGCAGATCACTTGCCTAATGTAATACGACTGATTACTTTACTTGAGGATGATGAATTGAGGCAGGAGCTATTGCGAAAATTAATTATTCCAGGATTAAAAAAAATGATTGGAGATTATGATCCAGAGAAACTAAAAAGAAAGAATGAAGTTTATGTGAAGCACCACAAAACCCTAATTGAATTAAAGGAGTATGGTGGATCGATTTATCAGTTTCCAATCATAACGTTATTATCAATGATAGAAACAGATTTTGGATTGACCGCTGTTGAAAAGGAAGAAACTCCTGATTTTCTCTCCTCGTTGAGTACTGAAATGAAAATTGAAGATTAACCACTGAATCATGAATATTTTAAATACATTTCTATTCGTCATTCTTCCTTATCTGGCATTGGTCATTTTTTTAATAGGCACCATTTATCGGTATCGATATGTAAAATTTCAGATATCTTCACTCTCTTCGGAATTTTTAGAAGGGAAAAAGCTGTTTTGGGGGTCTGTACCCTTTCACTGGGGGATAGTATTTCTGTTTTTTGGACATCTCATTGCATTTCTTATCCCGCAAAGTGTATTGATATGGAATAGCCATCCGGTGCGACTCCTTGTGTTGGAAGTTGCTGCTTTTGCTTTCGGGCTAAGTATGCTAGTGGGTTTGATAAATTTGATTTTTAGAAGGTCGACAAATGATCGCATACGCGTAGTCTCCACCTGGATGGATTACGTAGTTGAAGGCTTATTAGTCGCTCAGGTAATACTGGGCTTGTGGGTTGCTATTGAGTATCGCTGGGGTTCCTCTTGGTTTGCTTCTTCATTAACACCTTACCTCTGGTCTATCTTTTTATTAGAACCCAAGATTGATGTTGTATTGGCGATGCCACTGGTTATTCAATTGCATATTATTGGGGCTTATCTGATCGTATTGTCATTTCCTTTTTCACGTCTCATGCATGCCCTGGTAGCTCCTGTGGATTACATTTGGAGACCTTATCAACGTGTGATCTGGAATTGGAATAAAGAAAAAGTAAGAAGTACTGCAACGAAATGGACGATTCATCGGCCAAAAAATACTTAATAAATTGAATTTATGATTGATTTAAAGAAAATTAACAATAATGATCCATTGAAAAGGATGGTAGAAAAGGATTCTGGTGTTGAGGAACTCTCTCCTATGGATCCTCCAGAAGCTTATGATCTGCCCACTACGGATGCTATTCCTTATGGGGAAATGCACCCGGTGCTGCAAAAATTCATTGATGAACATGAGGCGCTTAAGACAGAATTGGATGTATTCGAAAAATCTCTAATTGCTTTTAAGACGAATGGTTGGAAAACGGATTCTGAAGTTGACAAGAATTTTTCAAAATTCTTTTCCTTCATGGATGATCAGTTGGTAAAACATCAATTGAAAGAAGAAAAGTTATTATTTCCTCTTCTTCAACAAAGGCTTCTTGAAAAGAAGGAACACAGTAATGGCAGTTTTCCAAAATCGGCCATTGACATGCTGGAAGATGATCATTTGAAAATCAGTCAGCACCTGACGCTCATGTTTAATTTTAACGCGCTTGCCGTGCGTTTGCCCGATGCAACCTCCAGGGCTGTGACATTTGATGTAGCCACTGAGCAGGGCTTTGCTTTGATAGAATTACTGAAACTCCATATTTTCAGGGAGGAAAATATTATTTTTCCTAAGGCCAACAAATACATAACTAAAGACGAATTTGAGTTGATGCAAAAGCAGTTTGACCTGTATGCACAATACTAATGGGGTCGTGTTTTTATGGCCGAAACAACCAAGACAATTTAGGTCAAATTTTTAATGAAAATATGACTCATAGCCTAAGTAGACTGTTTATTGTATCTTTCAATATGCTTTTGAAAACATATGGCTAGGAAAACAGGAATGAATGTGGAATTTAGAATATGGTTTTTCAAGAACGATGAAAAATTGTTGGGCAAAGGTCGTGTAGAACTTCTTGAAAGAATCGGAAAAAGTGGGTCAATTGCCAGTGCGGCCAAAGAAATGAAAATGTCTTACCGACAGGCCTGGCAGATGGTGAATGAAATGAACGAACGGTCAGGCGGAAAACTAGTTGAAAAGCAGTTGGGCGGAAAAGATGGTGGTGGAACTGTCGTTACAGCTCGTGGAAATGAAGCTATTAAATGTTTTGGAGAACTGGAGAAAAAGACACGAATTTTTTTAGATAAGGAATTCAAAAAACTCAAAATTTAATTTTTTTACATATCGATATGTATTGCAATGCATATTAAAGCAATAAAAATAAATCAATGACTAAACCCATAGAATAAATGAAAAATTTGATAACCACACTTTTTATTTTGCTTGGCGCACTCATTTTTAGCATGTGTAATAATCAATCTGGCCAATCAAATAATGATGTGGCTTTAGCAAAAGTATCTTCTGTGGGAGGTGTAAATGGTGATATGGAGGTAGTTTCCCCTTCTGACAGTGCAAAGTATATTAGCAAACAGGTGGAAGTGAAGGGCGATGTAGAATTTCCTTTTACGTTTACCGTTGATTCATTGATGAAAATGAACGTAGTAATCATAGAAAACTTTATGGTGGTTTGTCAAAGTGGCGCCAATGTG
>JAHBUB010000048.1 GCA_019638285.1 Cyclobacteriaceae bacterium
GAATATATTATTTTTCTTTCAGTGCATTATATAATTATGGGACTGAGATTTATCATACTCTTGATTCGGTATTAAAGATAGACTTGCAACTTAGCGATGTGACCGGTACGGGCGTTCCATTACTGAAAGATAGAGGAGTGGTTTGGTTTAATTTAGAAAGTAATGATTGAGTTCATAAACCTCTTTATTTACAAGCATCAGTTACATGCCTATGCATCCAATTCTAGTCATGCTTATTCATATTGCATTTTATGAATACTATCTTTCTAAGCCACAGAGAGCACTAAAAAAGAGCCATATGCTTTTATAATAAAATATTTGAATAATCGGATGTTTAAATTTATGAATAGGCTTTTCGGGAGGACTTACCGTAAGAGATTCGACTTGGAAGGCATAAGATCAAGTCCAAGTCAGGTAACGAGAAGTCAACAAATTTCGGGAGTGTTTAGATGCCTCAATTAACTTTATGAAAGTTCTGATAATTTCTAGTTGTTATCCCAGGCCGAGTAACCTAAATAGTGGAATTTTTGTACATCAACAAGTGAAAGCGCTTCAAGCTTTGGGGGTTGAATGTCATGTAATCCAGCCTGTAAATTGGTTTCCACCTTTTGGACTTCACCGACTCCACCCTTATTGGAAATTGGGACATGCGCAATTGCAGGATACATTTTCCTCCTACGAAAATGTGACAATTCACCATCCACGTATTTTTATTCGTATGCCAAGTCGCTTCTTTAAAGAACATGCATGGGATGTGGAGGGCCATGGCGTTGCGGATTACATTCTATCACACAAAGAATTGCGTAGTGCCGACATTCTATATGCTCAATTTTTAATTCACGAGGGTTATGTGGGGGTGATTGTGAAACAACGTACAGGAATTAGACTAGTATCGATTGCGTTGGGTGATGATGTTCATGCCTGGCCTGAGCAGAAAACAGAAGTTATTCCTTTTCTAAAAATAGTGTTGGAGCAATCTGATTTGGTGTTGGCCAATAGTGAAGCCCTGGCACTGGATACAGTAAAATGGGCGAATGATAATCAGCAACTTAAAGTGCAGACAATATATCAAGGTATCGATCTTGAAAAATTCAAACCACTTAGTGACGGAAAAACTGTCGGTAGTTTGCGACTAAAATTTGGATTAGAACCATCTATAAGCTACTTGCTTTGTGTAGCCAGACCTGTGGTATTGAAAGGCTGGCTTAACTTGCTTGATGCTATACAATTGTTAGGTGATCAGTTTAACGGTTGGAAGCTTTTGATGGTGGCACCTCCGATAACCACACGAGATGCATTGCGCCTAGATGAGGAAGTAGAAAAAAGAAACATTGGGGGTTTTGTGAAATATTTGGGAGATGTGAATCATAGCGATATGCCAGATCTTATGCGAGCGATTGATCTATTTGTGTTACCCAGCTATAATGAAGGATTATCCAATGCGGTGATAGAAGCAATGGCAACGGGCCTGCCAGTCATTGCTACAGATGTGGGTGGTCACAGAGAGTTTATTAATAGTGGGAAGAATGGTATTTTGATAGAGCCCAATAATACAGTTATACTTGCCAAAGTATTGGAAAAAGTAATATCCCACGAGCTTTTCCGAAACGAAATTGCTTCACATGCGAGGGCGGGTGCTGAATACATTGGTTCTTATACTCAGAATGCTATTAAACTAACTGTGGCATTTGTAAAATTGCTAAAAGAGCCTGGAAATCATCAAGGATAAACTTTTTAATACTAAAATTTTATTAGAGATACTTTAAAGCATTTGGATGTTTATTAAACGCTACATATGATAATTTCGATTGTTATACCCCTATATAATCGAATGGATTTAATTTCATATTCCTTGCAATCTCTTCGGTCAAATTTTAATTCTAACATTCAATTGGAAGTGATTGTGGTAGATGATGCTTCCACCGATGGAGGCCCCAATCTTGTGGCAGCTAATTTTCCATGGGTAAAGCTGATTAGAAATACCGTTAACAGAGGCGCTCCGGCATGTAGAAATCAGGGATTGGAATTAGCTAGCGGAGAGTTTGTGTTGTTTCTGGACTCTGATGATCTCATCGAAGAAGATTTCTTTAAGGCCAAATTGGACGCCTTTGCACAATTTCCAGATGTAGCGGGTGTATATGGCCCTTGGGATTATTTTGAGTCCGACAATGATTTTATGGAAGAGTATACACGCCCTCGGCACACACGTTATCCGCTATATAATAGTTTACAAAACGACACTATAATGACAAACTTACTTTCTGGATGGTTTATTCATCCTGCTGCTATCTTATGGCGAACTTCTGTTGTAAGAGATAGGGGGGGATACAATGTTGATTTAATTGTTAATCAGGATGTTGATTTTTGTTTTAGAATGCTTCTACACCATAAAATTATTGGTGTAGAATCTCCAAGGGCACTCATTAGGATTCACAAAGGGGAACGTGTTGGTACTTTGACAGAGAATGATGTGTTGCCAAAGTTATTTGAAATACTGCATCTTAGAGAAGAAATGGTGGTGCGACTGAATGAGTTGGATTGGTATGATGAAGCCAATCGCAAAGCGGTAGCCAGGTATAGTTTTAATTTTTGGGCACGGTATAGGAAAACTCACCCCGCTGTCGCTCAAAGATTCCTACAATTTTCAAAAGCTCAATATCCCCGCCTTGAACTTAAGGGAGGATTCGGATTGAGGGCATTAGCATTTATAATTGGTGCTGAGTACGCCATACGAATCAAACAGATGATAAGGGAAGAGCAGTCTAAACCCTAAAGTACAAAATCAGCGTGTTATTCAATTCCATTGAATTTGCAATATTCCTTCTAGCAGTGTTTCCGCTTTACTGATTTGTATTCAGGGAGTTATTGAAATAATTATTTATTTTAAATAGTGGTTAACTTTTTTTAATTAGGTAAAACGAAAAGGGTAGTATGTCAGTGAAGAAGGTATATTTCCCCAACATAAATGGCCTTCGATTTATCGCTGCTCTGCTTGTGATAATTCATCACACTGAACAAATAAAGGATATACTGGGTTTGAGTAATTATTGGTCAACTCCCATAATACGATCCATTGGTGGTTTAGGGGTATTGCTTTTTTTTGTACTCAGTGGTTTTTTGATAACATTCCTACTGTTGGACGAGGAAAGCACAACAGGAACAATGTCAATAAAAAAATTTTATATCCGGAGAATCTTGAGGATATGGCCTCTGTATTATTTGATTCTTATTT
Source organism: Cyclobacteriaceae bacterium (assembly GCA_019638285.1). Taxonomy (GTDB): domain Bacteria; phylum Bacteroidota; class Bacteroidia; order Cytophagales; family Cyclobacteriaceae; genus ELB16-189. The sequence goes on from JAHBUB010000048.1 coordinate 3,233, forward strand.
TGGGCTTTTTTGTTTACCCTCACATTCCATTTCTTCGGATGGGGGATTTAGGGGGTAATATATTTGTTGAGTTTAAAACTAAATTTTTACTCTTTCTCTTTATTCTTCCCAATCTTGCTCTGAGTAGATATTCGCCTATACCCTATATTTCTCAATCTTGGTCAATAGGTGTTGAAGAGCAGTTTTATTTGATGTGGCCCCTCTTGATGAAGAATATCAAAAAGAAATTAGTACTTTTCTTATTTATTATTCTCACGTATTCCCTTATTACAATATTTTTAAGTTTTAATACTTTGACATTGGGGCTACCTAAGGGCTATTGGATAGTACTTAAAAACTTTTGGTCTACCTTCTCCATTAATTGTATGGCCATTGGCGCTTTTTTTGCATTTATTGTTTTTAAGAAATATGATTTAATTTTAAAAATTCTATATGGAAAATGGATGCAGATTGGGACTTACTGTATGTTAATTTCAATGATCATATTTGGTTTTATAGTGCCCTTTATTACCCGTGAAGTTTATGCAGTTTTGTTTGGTATTGTTATTCTAAATCTTGCGACTAATAATGCCTCTATTTTGAATATGGAAAACAAAACACTTAACTACCTGGGTAAAATATCATATGGGCTATATATGTTTCATCCGATTGTAATTGTATTGGTGATCAAATCATTTGTATTGTTTGGTATTGCTAGTAATGTTATATATTATCCTTTTATCATATTGTTCACAATTGTTATTTCGGGTTTTTCTTATTTTCTTATGGAAAGCCGCTTTCTCAAATTAAAACAAGGCTTTTCTAAGATTTTAAGTGGAGATAGCGTAAAACTTCAGAATTGATGAATGCAAATGCGGAAGTAAAATTAATTTCAGTGGTTAGCCCCGTTTATGGTGCCTCCATGATTTTAGATGAATTGGTTGTGCGTTTACGAAACGCGTTGGGAGAATTGAATATGTCCTACGAAATTATATTGGTAGAGGATGCTAGTCCTGATGGTAGTTGGGAAAAGGTAAAAGAAAATTGTAAAAAATTCGCAGAGGTTAAAGGGGTTAAGCTAAGTAGAAATTTTGGACAACATAGTGCCATCACAGCAGGGTTAGCTGTGGCGAAAGGAGATTGGGTAATTGTCATGGATTGCGATCTTCAGGATGATCCCGTGTATATTCCATTACTAGTGAATAAAGCGAAAGAAGGCTTTGATATTGTTTATACACTGAAAACGATAAGAAAGCATGGTTTCCTAAAAAATATGATGACCCGCTTCTTTAATTGGGTATTTAACTTCCTAATAGAAACGAAAAGCCTTAAGGCACATGGTATGGTAGGTGCATACAGCCTAATCACCAGAAAAGTGGTGAATGAGTTTTTACGATACGGAGATTATCGCAGGCACTACCTCATGGTTTTGAGATGGCTTGGGTTTAGTCATGCATTTGTTAGTATTGAACATAAAGAGAGGTATGCGGGTCATTCAAGCTACACATTGAGTAAACTGATTAGCCATGCGGTTGATGGGATCACTTCGCAAAGTGATAAAGTTTTATTATTGACTGTATATTCAGGATTTTTTATGGCGTTGGCCTCCATGTTGGCGGGGGTATCTATTGTAATTCTTTATTTTATTCATGGCTTTCAATCGGGTTGGGCTAGCCTTGCTGTATTAATTCTTTTCTCTTCCGGAATAATCATTACAACAATTGGAATTGTTGGAGTATACGTAGGTAAAACATTTGAACAAGCTAAGGGGAGACAATTGTTTATCATTGACAAAACTATAAACTTGTGAAAGTACAGGCTCCTGGAACTATTTTACAAAACTTGTATCTTAAAAAGAGAATTAGGAAATGGCGTAGAAAGTTTTCTTTTCTTGAAGTGGGTGCTGGGGTAGGTACAATGTCTGGTATTCTTTTAAAACAGGGAGGTAGAGGAACTGGAATTGATTTGAATGAGCTGGCTTGTTTTGCGAATAATAGGGAGAATCAACAATTTATTCAGCAAGGCTTTTATCGCGTTTTAAACAATGATTTTTTTGCTTTTGACAGCTCCAATAAGTTTGATGTCATTGTTTCCATGATGGTGATTGAACATTTATCGCCATCTGAACTGGATGAGTTTCTTACGAAATGCAAATTGCTTTTAAAGAAAGATGGGCTGTTGGTTCTTTTTGTTCCCGCCTCAAATAAATACTGGGGTATCGAAGATGAAATTGCAGGGCACTACAAACGGTATGAATTTGCAGATTTTGAGGAGTTATCTGAAAAGTACTCGCTAACAATAAAACACATGGCAGGTCTGACTTTTCCTCTCTCTAATCTTCTTTATCCAATATCCAATTTCTTTATAAGAAAAGCTGAGTCCTATAAGTTAAAACTCTCTGAAAAAGAAAAAACAATCCTGAGTGGGAAGAGAGATGTTCCATTTAAAACAAAATTTCCAGGCTTTTTAATTATTATTTTGAATGAGATTACGTTGCGGCCATTGCATTGGCTGCAAATGATTTTTAGTAAAAATGCAAATTCAATGGTGATTTATTGTGAACTGAAAAATGAATAAAAATTACGGAATAACAAGGAAAAATGAACCACTTACTGAGGTTCAGCGAATTAAGGAATCCATTTCATTGAAGGGTTTTAGTATTGTAGAAAATGTATTTGATGTGGAAAGGGTAAAGCAGTTCAGTTTGGCGCTTGATGAAATTTTACCAAAGCAGGAAAGCCATTTCAAAAAGGAGGAGTTGGCGATGATGAAAGAGGAGGATGTCGTAAGAATGCCCCTAGCTTACAATTCCATTTTCTTAGAGCTTATTACCAATTCGTTAATCAAAGAAGTCGTGACATCATTGTTGGGGGGTTATTATATTCTCCACCTTCAGAATGGCATTATAAATAGGCCCGCTAGGGTTCATCATCAAACTTCATGGCATCGTGATTTGCCCTATCAGGATTTCGTTTCAAGCGAACCACTGGGGGTTAATGCATTTCTTTGCATTGATGATTTTTCAGTCTCTAGTGGGGCCACCTTTTTACTCCCTTTCAGCCATAAGATGTCCTATTTTCCTTCAGAAGATTATGTGAATGAAAATGAAGTGCAGCTAATTGCACCTCCAGGAAGTATTGCGTTTTTTGACAGTATGCTTTATCATAGAGCTGGCATGAACACAGGAAGCTTTATCCGAAGAGGTGTTAATACAATGTTTGTGCGCCCTATCTTGAAGCAACAAATTGATATTCCTGAATTGCTCAAGGGAAAATATAAGGATGATGTTTTTTTTAAAAAAGTGTTGGGATATGACTCTGAGGTACCAGGAAGTGTTGAGGATTATCGCAAACGAAGGCTTCATAAGAGTAAGAGATGAGTAGCGCGTTAATCACTCAGTCGAACTATATTCCCTGGAAGGGGTATTTTGATGCCATTAATACTGTAGACGAGTTTGTGCTATATGATGACATGCAGTATACCAAAAGGGATTGGCGCAACCGCAACCGAATTAAAACACCGCAAGGTGTAAAGTGGCTGACCATTCCGGTAGAGGTAAAGGGAAAGTTCTCACAAAAAATCAATGAGACCAAAGTAAGTGAGCCCAATTGGGCAGAGGATCACCTGAAGTCAATACTGATGAATTATGCAAAAGCACCGGCATTTGCAGAAATAAAAGATTGGGTAATTCATCTGTACAGGAATGTGCCATCCGATAACCTCTCTGAAATCAACTATTGGTTTTTGAAGGAGATCACAGCATGGATGAATATATCGGTGCGATTTAGCTTTTCAAGTGAATACATTTTGAAAGAAGAACGTACCGACCGCCTGGTGAGTATCTGTAGTCAACTTAAGGCCACAGATTATTATACAGGCCCGGCTGCAAGGGCGTACATGGAAGAGGAAAAATTTAATCAATCGGATATCCGGGTACACTATTTTGATTATTCGAATTATCCGGAATATGATCAGCTTTACCCACCTTTTGACCATGGAGTAACTATCCTTGATCTGTTGATGCACACAGGAAGAAATTTCAGTAATTTTATGAAAACACCGGGTTAAATGGGGAAAATTGAATCGGAAGTCTCTTCCTATTACTCAAAAAAAATTAGGGAGCATGGCCCTGTACCTGCTGGTGTAGATTGGAACTCTGAGGGATCACAACAGCTTCGCTTTGAGCAGCTTTTAAAAATTGTAGAGCCAGAATCAGACGCTTTCTCTTTATTGGATTTTGGCTGTGGATACGGCTCGCTTTTGAATTATATGAAGGAAAGATATGAATCCTTCACCTATCAGGGATATGACATAAGCATGCCTATGATAGAAGAGGCAAAGAAATCTCTTGGAGATACGGGTTGGCATACTTCCCTGGAGACTTTAATAACTCAAACGTACGTGGTGGCGAGTGGAGTATTCAATGTTCGGCAAGGTATAGATGACAAGGAGTGGCGTCAATATATTGCCGATACCTTAACCCAATTAGATAGTTTGGCGATAAAAGGATTTGCATTTAATATGTTAACCAGCTATTCGGATAAAGAGAAAATGCGAGATTATTTGTTCTATTCAGATCCTGGAGAATGGTTTAGGTTTTGTAAGTTGAATTTTTCACGGAATGTGGCGCTTCTGCACGACTATGATTTGTATGAGTATACGATATTGGTACGGAAGTAATTACTAACATTATAATAGATTATTGCGTTACTATTTTACCAATGAATAAACTGATCATATTCGGCACAGGAGACATTGCACAAATTGCTAACTATTATTTTGATATTGATTCGAATTTTGAAGTGGTAGCCTTTACTGTTGACAAAGAATACCTTGCAGAAGATACTTTCGAAGGCAAGCCGGTGGTTGCATTTGATGAGCTGGAACAACTTTATCCTCCTGAAAAATTTCAGTTATTTATCGCTTTGAGCTACAGTAAGTTGAATAAAATCAGAGCAGCCAAATATGAGGAAGCAAAAAAGAAAGGATATACGCTGACATCCTATATCAGCTCAAAATGCACCTATTTATCCCAGCACCCCCCTGGAGATAATTGTTTTATTTTTGAGGACAATACGATTCAGCCCTTTGTGAAAATTGGAAATAATGTGACCTTGTGGAGTGGCAACCATATTGGACATCATAGTACTATAGAAGATCATAATTTTATTAGTTCACACGTGGTGATTTCAGGCCATTGCCACATCAAATCGTTTTGTTTTTTAGGTGTAAATGCAACAATTCACAATAATATCACCATTGAATCAGAAAATGTGGTGGGTGCTGGTGCCATTATTTCTAAAAGTACCCACGCGAAGGAAGTGTATTTGCCAGCAAAGAGTATTTTATTTGGTAAAAGCAGTGACGAAATTAATTTTTAAAGTTGGTTCACTGGTTGAAAATAGGGAATCTTTTTTGTCCTGACAGGAATTTCTCTTGGATGAACTCTCATGCTGCAAATCCTTTTGCAGTACGAGTTAATCAATCAATTTTTAGAATTTACTTCACTTGTCGAGATGAGTTAAATAGATCACATATTGGTTCTGTCGATATGGATTTTGAGGACAACTTCAAGATTATCAATATGGAGGATACACCAGTAGTGGCTCCTGGTGATTTGGGTTATTTTGATGATAGTGGAGTGGCTATGGGATATTATATGGAACACGAAAATAAAAAGCTGCTCTATTATTTAGGTTGGAATTTAAAAGTCACTGTTCCATGGCAAAATTCAATTGGCCTCTGTATTTATGATGATAAACTAAAGAGGTTTAAAAAATCAAGCCGAGCGCCAATTTTGGATAGATCTGATGAGGATCCTTTTTCGATTTCGTATCCATCTGTTTTATTCGAGAATGGAGAATTTAAAATGTGGTATGGATCTAATCTTTCGTGGGGGAAAGATCAGTCAGAGATGAATCATGTGATTAAATACGCCACTTCAAAAGATGGTATTCACTGGAACAGAACAAATGATATATGTATAGGACTAATGCACCCCAATGAATATGCGCTGTCCAAACCCTTGGTTATAATGGAATCTGATCTGTACAGAATGTGGTATTCTTATCGCGGAAATGGAGCCATTAACACCTACCGTATTGGGTATGCCGATTCAAAGGATGGAATACACTGGAAAAGAAAAGATGAGTGGGCTGGTATTGATGTAGCTCCTTCGGGGTGGGATAGTGAAATGATTTGTTACCCTTTTGTATTTCATTATAAGAACAAACTTCATATGTTATATAATGGCAATGGATATGGTAAAACAGGGTTTGGTTTAGCAATTGAAGATGGACGATACTAAGCAAATTGGTTTTAATAAACCCTATCTCACAGGCAAAGAGATTACGTACATTCAGGACGCAGTGACCCAGCGAAAACTGTCAGGCAATGGAAAATATACTCAGGCTTGTCATGAGTTTTTTAGAAACCAGTGCACTTTTAAAAATTGCCTCTTAACCACCTCTTGCACCGATGCCCTTGAAATGGCGGCATTACTGCTCAACATCCAGTTGGGAGATGAGGTCATTATGCCTTCTTTCACCTTTGTTTCTACGGCCAATGCTTTCGTCCTGCGCGGTGCTAAAATTGTGTTTGTGGACAGCAGGCAAGACCATCCCGGAATGGATGAGTCCTTAATTGAAAGCTTGATCACACCGAAAACAAAAGCCATTGTGGTGGTGCATTATGCAGGGGTAGCCTGCGACATGGATACAATCATGGAAATTGCAACGAGGCACAACCTGTATGTGATTGAAGATGCGGCTCAGGCGATTGATTCCTTCTACAAAGGTAAACCTTTAGGCAGCATCGGTCATCTGGCAGCCTTTTCCTTTCATGAAACAAAAAACATTATTTCCGGTGAAGGGGGAATGTTGGTAATCAATGAGGAACAATTTGCAAAGCGGGCAGAGATAATCTGGGAAAAGGGAACGAATCGTTCCGCCTTTTGGCGGGGTGAAGTGGATAAATATGGCTGGGTAGATCAGGGGAGTTCATTTTTGCCTTCAGAAATTATTGCGGCATTTCTTTTGGCACAATTGGAAAACCTGAAAAGAATACAGGACAGAAGGCTGGAAATATGGAAAAACTATGATCATTCACTCAGACCGGTTGCAGGTGAGCATGGATTTTCGGTTCCCCATATTCCTGACTATGCAACAAACAATGCACACATGTACTATTTGATTTGCGACAGCGGAACGCACCGGAACAAATTGATAGAGAAACTGAGAGATAAGGGAATCAATGCCGTATTTCATTATCAAAGTTTACACAGCAGTCCTTACTATACCCAGAAACACGATGGAAGAAAATTGCCGCACTCAGATAGGTATTCAGAATGCTTGGTGCGGCTTCCATTTTACTTCGAACTTACTGAAACTCAAATTGAATACATCGTTAATTCCATTCTCCTTCCCAAATGAATAAATCAATTATAATTACACATTTCAACCCAAGCCGATTGCTTTTCTATTTAACGGTATTGGGTGTCTTAATAGTATCTATACAAACTTACAATCAACGCTATCAGGCAGCTCCAAAAGGAGACGAGTCGTATTATGTAATGGAATTCAATTACATGGAGGATGTGGGGGTGCTAAAAGCGGTTCAGGACGGAACGGCTATTGGTTACTTGCTTCTGGCTAAATTGAGTCAGGAGACTTTTCAGGTGGCTCCCATGCAAGCGCTAAGAATACTATCTTTTATATCTTACCTGAGTATCTGTATCTTGATTTTATCTTTCCTCAGGGTAAAGTCACTGGTGGAGAATAGGCAAGTGTACTCAATAAGCCTTTTCTTCATTGTTTTGGTTTTTACTGCCTATGCAAAGATTTGGCTGTTTAGAGGGTATGCGGACCTAACAGCTGCATTTTTCTTTCTATTGGTTTTGAGATTGGCATTTCAATCTTCTGATTTATTCCGTGAGAAGAGAAAATTATTGTGGATGGGTTTTTTGGCATTTATTGCCATTACTATTCGGCCCACTTCGCTGATTATGCTGGTCGCCCTGGGGGTATGTTTTATATTTTGGTGTTTATTGGAAAGGCGGCTTGAATGGAAGGCAGCCCTCTATTTCTTAGTTCCGTTTCTTCTCGGAATGATCATTTACTTGTTACCCTCATTTGTTAAGTATGGTCAAGTAAGGATGGAGAACAAAGAATTGGTGGTAGTAAATGGGAAAAAAGAAAAACTTCCCGGTCGAAGTTGGTCGGATCTCAATTTCTATTCCGTTTTATACCCCGAAGTGCATAAGAAAAAAAATAAATGGGCAATTACCCATGAAGAAGTGGCGCAATTTAAAGCAGACAATCCCGGAAGCTTACCCAATTCATTGTTTCAATTTATTCAGCACCATCCACTGGTATGGTTGAGAACAATGGTGTATAAAGTTGCTGTTCAATCTTATTACTATCTCTTCAGTGGTTTTTTTGTCGTGAAATGGACTTCCGTCATTAAGTTTATACCTCTTTCGCCCAAGTTTGTTCAAAATGCTTCAGGTATTTTTGCGTTTTCAGTTTTTCTTTTTTTGTGGTGGAGAAATAAAAGCAGCGGGCAAGAAAGGTGGCTTTTTTTATGGTGCTTTGTCTATATTATGCTCATTGCTGCATACTCTGTTGAACAATTGGAACAGAATTGGATGTTAGTACCCAATTTAGTAATGAGTGCTATTTTTATTCTTACACTCTTTCATAAAATTTCAAATTTTTTTATTCAAAGTGCAATCCTTCTTCTTCAGGTAGCTTATTTAACTTTAGTGCTTTGAAATTATCCATGAATTTGTATAAAGTATGTGTGGGATAACGGGTGTATTCAATCGGGCATCAATTCCCACATCAGAATTAATAAAGGCAACTACAATAATTAAACATCGTGGACCGGACGATGAGGGGTACCTGCTTTTGGATTCAGATAATAAGCTTCAGATGTATGGGGGAAGGGACACCGCATTGCAAACGCAGAAAACCTATCAATATACTACTCTGCCGGTCGATAAAAGAGATTGGAAAGTAGGGCTGGGACACAGGCGTTTATCCATTCTTGATTTGTCACCGGGTGGTCACCAACCCATGGTACTGGAAGAGGCAGGTCTGGCGATTACGTTCAACGGAGAAATTTATAATTACATCGAACTCCGGAAGGAGCTGGAGCAACTGGGACATCAATTCAAATCCGAAAGTGATACGGAAGTGATCCTCCATGCCTGGGCCATCTGGGGAGAGCAGGCGCTCCACAGGTTCAATGGCATGTTTTCATTTGTGCTGCTGGATATCCGAAAGCATAAACTGTATGCAGTGCGAGACCGTTTTGGGGTGAAGCCATTGTACGTTACCCAATCTTCCAACTACATAGCATTTGCTTCAGAAGTAAAGCAATTGCGTGTATTACCCGATTATCGCTTTCAACTCAACGAACAAATTGGGTATGACTATTTGCGATACGGACTGATCGATCATGCAGCAAATACCTTTGACAAGGGAATAGATCAGGTCATGCCGGGGACAATGGTCACGGTGGACCTCTCCACGGGAGTTTTCAAAATAGCTGCCTGGTATGCTTTGCAACCCAAGGAATGGAAGGGAACAGAACAAGAGGCATGTGATCATTTCTATGAACTTCTGAAAGACAGTGTGAAATTGCGTATGCGCTCGGATGTACCGGTGGGTTCTGCCTTGTCTGGGGGCCTCGATTCCTCCACCATTGTGTGTTTGATGAGAGAGGTGCTTACCGAACAAGGGGCAGGTGATCATTTGATAAAAACAATCACCTCTTGTCATGAAGATAAAAAATATGACGAGTGGGAGTTTGCTGAAGAAGTAATCAAAAAGGTCAGGGCAGACCCTTATAAGGTATTCCCTTCATTCGAAAAATTGCAACAAGATTTGGATAAAATGATGTGGCACATGGATTATCCGTTTGGGTCTACGAGCCAGTTCAGCCAATGGTGTGTGTTTGAAGAAGCGAAGAAGCAGGGTTTAACTGTAATGATTGATGGACAAGGTGCGGATGAGCAATTGGCAGGGTATGGAGGCAATGACATGGCCTTGTATACGGGATTGATAGGACGATTGAAATTTGGAGAATTATTGAAGGAGGTAAAATCGTATAAACAATACAAGGGGAATTGGCCAATTGGTTTTGTTTTGGGGGCTTTGCAGTTTTACATGTCAGGAGGTATTCGTAAAATGGTTCCGGATAAATATTTAGCACGAAAAAGCATTTCTCAATCTTGGTTAAATGATAAAGGATTAAAGGCGTTTAATAGTTGGCCCAGCAGCTTGCGAGACAGCCTGTACAATCAGGTGACCCAGCTACCATTGCCCTCCTTGCTTCGGTATGAAGATCGCAATTCAATGGCTTTCTCAATCGAATCCAGGGTTCCGTTCATGGATTATCGATTGATTGAGTTTACCTTAGGACTGTCTGAAAACTTGGTGTATAGAAAGGGTGAGCGAAAATACATCTTGCGCAAAACTTTTCGAGGGAAAGTGCCTGACAGTATTTTAGACAGAAAAGATAAAATGGGTTTTTTGTCGGCCGAGGAGCGCTGGATAAAAGAGGAGGGTAAGGGTTGGTTTGAAGGACAGTTAAATTCATTGGAATTATTGAATGAGCTGGTTGATCCGGTATCAGCACGTCAATTATTGGGTAATATTGTATCCGGTAAAGTACCCTTTAGTTTTGATCCGTGGCGCATTATAAATCTAAGCTTATTCATGAAACAACGCTTAATGTGAATAAGATAAAACCCCTTCTTCATAAAGCATTGGCACTGTCACCTGTTATCTATTGGTGTTTTTATGCCATTCGATATTATTTTCAAATCAGGGGAGCCAGTCGATTAATAATAATTACAACCCCAGGTCACGTGGGCTCCAGTACACTTTATCAGTCGTTAAAGGGGTTGCCATGGAAAAAAAATACACGAGTCTACGATTTCCATTCATTGGATGAGCATTTCAATAATAAATCAGAAATACCTTCCCGCTCTGCACGCCATGTGTTGCAGGATGTATTTCGATTGATGATTAAAAGAAACGCACTTAGGGACAAAGAAGTATTTGTGCTAACCCTTATTCGCGATCCGTTGGCGCGTGCCTTGGGTGGAATGTTTCAGGGGAAAGGAATTTTTCTTGGTGACCTGAACGTTGGTAATTTAGAGGAGAGGCAGTACCCTTCATACTGCGATAAGATAAAGGAATTGCTCGTATCGGGGTATCTGGAAAACACCACGAATTGGCAATTTAAATTCTATCGAACTGAACTAAAGAAATACTGGAATTTTAACGTGGATACCATCTCTTTTGAACATGGTTACGGTATTCAAAAAGGAGATCAGGGTTCATTAATTGTATTTACTTTGGAAAGCCTCAATGGATCACTGGCGCAGGTGATGGAAGATCAATTCTCAGTTTCTCCTCAGGTTATTATAGCAAATACAAATTCATCTGATTTTTATAACTATTGTAAGCTCAATGTAAAATTGAAGAATGATTGGCTTCAAAAGATCTATGCGGAGCCGCTTTTGGCGAAGGCGTATGGTAGTCAAAAAATTAGTCAATTAGTCTCTGATTGGTCCCTGGAGAATACAAAATGAAAGGAGTTTTAGTATTTTCGCGCTGGCATCCATTTTCCTCAACAAATCAGTTCAGTCAGTGGTGTGTTTTTGAAGAAGCAAAAAAGCAAGGATTAACTGAATTAATTGAACGCATCAATTTATATTTGATCGGTCGGAAGAATGAATCTATCGAAAGGACCAATGGAAATACATTTTGCGTAAAGCCTTTAATGATGCCGTACCCGATAAAATTCTTTCACGGACAGATAAGATGGGATTTGTTTTCGCTGAGAAAAGATGGCTAAAGGAGAAGGTCAAAGATTGGTTTACTACTCAGTTTCTGGGCAGCGTTAAATGCTATCTGATTTTGTTCAGACTAAAAAATTATAATCACCACTGGTAGACCACCAAACAGGAAATAAAGTGTTTAACTTTGCGCTATGGAGGATAATTTATCTCCAGTCTTGTCTTACTAAATATTTACCTTGAAACCGAAAATTTTATTTTTATTGGGTACTAGGCCTGAGGCCATTAAACTAGCTCCGGTTATTAAAATCTTCAAAGATGATTCAAGTTTTATAGTAAAATGTTGCTCATCTGGCCAACATCGAGAAATGCTTAATCAAGCTTTGGATTTTTTTAATATCGATATTGACTTTGATCTGAAAGTGATGAAACATAATCAATCTTTGGGATTGCTTACAAGTAATATCATTAAGCGCTTTGATGCAGTGCTAAGTAATTTTGCCCCTGACCTTGTGTTTATTCATGGTGACACTACTACAAGTTTTTGTGGTGCTTTGACGTGCTTTTATAAGAAAATACCTATCGCTCATATTGAGGCTGGCTTACGAACCAACAATCGATTTTCACCATTTCCAGAGGAGATGAATAGGGTTTTTAATGGCTATCTGAGCACCATTCATTTTGCGCCTACAAAACAAGCAGTCCTGAATTTAGCAGAAGCAAAAGTGAGTGAGAATGTGATTTTAACCGGTAATACGGTAGTTGATTCATTACAATTCGGATTGTCTCGGCTTAAGGAATTGAACTATGAACCAGTATGGAAGTCTATAGTGGATCCCAATAAAAGAATGATTCTTGTCACACAACATCGCAGAGAAAATTTTGGGGATGGCATTGATTCTATTTTAAATGCAATCCTCACCCTTTCAGAAAGAGAGGATGTGCAGATATTGTTTCCGGTTCATTTAAATCCAAACATCAGAGATAAAGCGTATCAATTGCTGTCCGAAAGGCAGAATATTCATTTGCTTCCTCCAATGATTTATCCAGATATGCTCTGGAGTATGGAGAAATGCTACTTCATTATTACTGATAGTGGAGGAATCCAAGAGGAGGCACCTACCTTAGCGAAGCCTTTCTTAATTACGCGCGGCACCACCGAGAGGCCGGAGGCAATTGATAGTGGTGCTGGTTACTTAGTGGGGAATGATTTTCATAAAATAATGACCTTTAGTATGAGATTACTTGATGATGAAAAATTTTATTCCAGCTGTATAAATATTAAGAATCCATATGGAGATGGATTGGCGAGTGAAAGAATCCATAAATTTATTAGAGAATATATTCAAAGGTGAAAAATCACTCTTTCCTTTTTCTTTTTTCGCATAACCCTTCTTTGCTCCCCCCCTCCCTTGAATTTATTTATGCATTGAAAGGATTGGGCCATTATGCGGATATACTATTCGTTGGAAAACCACGAGATAGGAGTCACCTTGACAAATTTCTAATTGACAATATTTATTCAGTGAATATTAACCATCGTACTTTATTTGATCGAATTGCATTTCCTCTTAGAATGAAGCGAGCTTTCAAGGCACATGTTTCTTGCAAAAAATATGATTATATATTCGCATGTGATATTGTATCTCTACAAATTCTATCAGGTTTTGATCTGCCAGGAAAGGTTTATTGGGCATTCGAATTAATAGGTATAAGGAAAAAATTAAGTTTTTCGTGGGATGGCGTTAGAAGTCTTTTCTTTTATCATTATTTAAATAAAATGAATTTATTGATTGTTCCGTCTGAGCAGCGAGAAGAGTTGTTCTCTGTTGGAGCAATGAAAGTAAGGAGATTTGTTCTCGGGAATTGGCGCTCAAAGGATCGTATATTCCTGGCCTTAAAAAATCAAAAAACACCAAATGATTCGACTAAGATAAAATTAGTATTTGCTGGCAAAATTTCATTTAATTCTGGGATTCAACGTATTATTCCTAAAATAGCCGAGCATTCCATTTTTTCTTTAACGCTAGTTGGAAATATGGATGAACAATTTAGGCAATGGTTTGAAGGAAATAAATTTGAAAACGTAGACTACGTGGGTTTTGTCTCAAATGAGCAATTAATTCCATATCTAAGGAAATTTGATATATCAGTTTGTTCTTATGATACGATAGGGGTAACAAATATTAGTGCTCTTAATCCTGCACCAACGAAGGTTGGAGATGCAATTGCATCGGGTGTTATGATATTAAGTTCGGATCAAAAGTATTTAAAGGACATTGTGGAAAATAAAAATTTGGGGTTTTGCTATTCCGAACAAAACTTGTCAGAAGTATTAGCGAAAATTTCAAGGCTTAAACGTTTTGAAATAGATGAGTTTAAGCAAAGAGTTCGAGAATCTTTTGAGATGGATTATTGTATGGAGGTCAATATTCCTGAGCTTCTGAATGTTTTGGAACAGAATGAATAATTCAATTTGCTTCATATCTCACCCATACCATAGAGGTGGTGTTACTCAATGGATGGCGCATGCTTTTAACTATTGGGATCGATCAATTGGTCAAGTATATTTTCTCTCAATAAATCCAAGGGAAGACTTTATTTCTGGAGGGAACCGGCCTTTAATTCTTGAATTGTTGGATGATCAGTACAAGGATAATATTTTTTCTGTCCCTGTAAGTACTTCATTTGAGCTAGGTGCCACTGAATATAAAGCAAGCATATATAAGAAATTAATTGAGCGGCACATTCCAAAGGGAGCTGTACTTATACCTTCTGATGACGAAGCTTGTTGGAGAGCCGCGGCATCTGTTGCTTCTTCCTATAAAATGATTGGGATCCTTCATGCGGATGATTCTGCATACTATCAACTGGCAAAGAAATATAGAACGCATGTTCGTGCTTTTGTCTCTGTATCCAATCGTATTCATCAAACACTACTATCGAGTATCCAATTTAATGTATCGCACTGCGAAGTAATCCCTTGCGGTATACCCACTTCATCATTCACTAGTTCTGAACCAAAAAAGGATCAAATTGCGTGGGTAGGTCGTTTGAGCCGTTACCAGAAGCGGGCACAGGATATTCCTGCGGTATGGAATGCAGTAAATGATGAATCGAAAAATGTGACACTAAAAATTGCTGGCCATGGCGACTTTTCTATCCAATTGGAGCAATACATTAAAACACAGAATCAACCCGATCGTATAGTCGCTTCTGGATGGATATCACCCCATGAAGTAAGGCAACTATTAGCAGAGTCTAAAGTGTTTCTGCAAACCTCAGACTTTGAGGGTATGTCGGTGGCTTTGATGGAAGCATTGGCCTCTGGTTGTACAGTGGTTACCACGAGGGTAAGTGGGGCAGAAGACTTTGAAAAAATGGCGCGGGCCAAAGAAGTTGTTTTTTTGTATGAGGCGGGTGATTGTCAAAGTGCTGCCGTACTCATTGTAAAGGCCATTGAATCTTTTAGCGAAGAAAGTCGAAATAGGGCAGCACAATTGGCAATTGACCTTTTTGATATCTCCAATACAAATGCCCGCCTTGTCACTTTTTTGAATAAGCTATCTCCTGTAAGCAACGATAATTATACTTTATCGCGTATTCAAATTTTATTTTCTCCTGTACTTGCCTATTTGCGCTGGCTTAAATGGAAACTTGTATCTTGAGTTTTGGATAAATTTTTATGTGTCGGATTGCTAATGGAGAGATTATGACTGGGAAAATAAGACAAAAAATAGGGCAGTCTGCACGGAAAATGCTCTGGAAGGCCAGAAAAAAAAAGCTAATAATTTGGATACTGTAATTTCAGTAAATTAACTACATGCGTTACCTCAAAAACATAATTCTACTTCTGCTGGGCGTGAGCTATTGGGTGGATATGTTTTTGGTTCATGTTATCCTCATGCTTGCCTATGCAGCACTTATACTTGCACAGGATATTGGAGGCCGCAATCTAAAACGTTTTGATGTTTCAACAACGTATGCATTCCTATTGTTAATTACCAATGTGGCGCATATGGTGGTGCTTTCCGGATTAAGTGATGACCCGTGGTTCTTCACGAAATCCTATTCAGAAGAATTATCCGGTAAGGCAATTTTTGTATTTAACATGGGGAGCGTGGTGATACTGGAGGCTCTCCGATTTTTTATAAAAATTGATAACAACCTAAGCCCAACCCAGGTACGGAGCCTTCAACTCAAGTTTTGGCCTGTTTTTTTGATTTCAGCGGGCATCTTTTCACTTTCAAACTTCATCAATCCCTTGCTTTGGTCAGTGGGATCTGTTGGCTCCTTCATTTCCCTTATTGTACAAGGCAGTATTTTGTTACTCTCTTTCATAGCACATTCAACCAAGCGAAATATTATTGTTGTTTTGCTTTATACAGTGTTTCTCTCAGTGTGGGCACTCCAATATTCTTTTTTGCGCATGACTATTTTAATACCTTGGGTGGCTTATCTGTCCGGGGATATAATCGCCAGCGGATCTTTGTATAAAATTCATTCCTATTCTAAGGGGGTAGTTATCTTGGCATTTTTAATATTCCCCCCTTTGTTCACATTTTTGGGGAACAAACGGTCTGATCTATATGGAAAGGAAAAATTATCTGCGAGTGTAAATTTGTTATCCAGTAACCAGGAGTTGGAGGGGCAATCCATTACGTCCCGACTGAGTATAATACCGCAAGTAAGCAACATCATTTTGCTCACCCGGAAAAATGGTTTTTACAATGGAGAGACATTGAGTTACTTTAAATATGTATTTATTCCAAGGTTTATTTGGCCGGATAAACCCTTGATCAGGCAAGGACAATGGTTTGCGGTTGAAATTGGCAATGCGTATTATAACAAGCAAGGCAAAGCCAATAACTCCGTAAATATGACCGTACCCGGTGAATTTTATTTGAATTTTGGCTGGACGGGACTGATCATGGGTTGTTTGCTTTTCGGGGGGGTGATGGCCACCATTTGGAATGTGACAGATTATAATTCACTGTACGGCTGGGTTTTTAGATTTTATCTCATTTTTTTAGGCCTATTCTCTTTAGGAGCAGATCTTCAGGTGGTTCCTACGCTAGTCGCCTATGTTATTTTATATAAGGCATTGTTATTTGTGGGTAGATTTTTTTAATAAGATGATCATATCAGTACTATTTGTTATTAAATGAATAAAGTATAAAGACTTTGGCAGAAAGCAAAACGAAGATACTCTGTATAGGGGAGGAGTGGAGGGGAAGCAATGCTTCCGGGTTATTCTATGCGTTATCCAGGGTTGGCTGCATTACAACAGTAGTAAATGAACTGGCCTATGTGAGTGTAAAGGGCGCAGGATTTTCAACAAAAGCAATGAATTGGAGCATCCGCAAAACTCAAATTCAAGATTTCAATAATCAATTAACTAAAATAACAAAATCGGTTAAACCAGATTGGGTATTCGTATATAAGGGGGCGTTCATTAAGCCTGAGACGATCTACTTTTGGAAAAAACATGGGCTTCCTGTGGTGAATTTTTTTCCGGATGTTAGTTTTTTGGCACACGGTAAATTTATTCCAAGCTGTATACCTCTCTATGATCATATTTTCACCACAAAGACTTTTGCGGCAAAGGACCTGCAAACCCATTTTAACTACAGCCCATTTGATGTGTCTTTTATTCCCCATGGTTTTGATCCTACCCTTCATAGGAAGATGGACATTTCAAATTCTCCATTTAGTTGTGAAGCCTCATTCATTGGTAACTATTCAAAGCATAAGGAATTATACCTGGCCTCGGCAATGCAAATGAGTCCGAGATTGGATTTGAAAATTTGGGGTACTACATGGAACCAATCTATAACTTCACTACTGACAGAGGTGATTCAGAATATAGGTGTACTTGGTGATTCGTATGTGCTTGCTTTGAATTCTAGCAAAATAAACATTGCCCTATTATCCGAAGCTGTTTTAGGTGCTTCGAGTGGTGATCAAATAACCTCTCGCACGTTTCATATCACAGGATGTGGAGGATTTATGTTGCATCAGCGCACCCAGGAGCTTCTTGAGTATTTTGAGGAAGGCAAGGAAATAGCCTGC
>JAHBUB010000049.1 GCA_019638285.1 Cyclobacteriaceae bacterium
AGGTTATGAACGATGGATCGATCGTTACTTCCTGGAACAGAGAGTGTATAATTTTTAATTTCAAAAGAAGGTCGCGCAAACACTTTGATGTACTCTGAGAAATCCCTTTCAATGGTCACACCTACATTGGCATAGACACCTTTTTTTATCAGGTTTTTTGAAAAATTCTTACCTGGACTATATCCACCCACATTGGCATCTCCTGTAAATAAAAAATCATTCCAACGATAAAAAGATACTCCAAGCAATAGGAAGTACTTCTTCATAAATCCCGTCTGGTCATCGGGTTGGAAAGTATTTATTTTGTCAGCATAGCTAATAGGGCGAAAATTGCCCATGCGCATGAGCTCATATGAGAAACCACCACCGATCCGATACCTATCCAAAAACTCATAATGGATTGTCAACTTTAGAGGGATGTTCAAACCATTGTTCTTGAATCCGAGCCTGGCAGTATCAGAACTCACCACAAAACTATCAGGGCCCAGAATAGTAGCATCATTCACATGGTTCACCCAATTGGTATACTTATTACTTTGATCTACGGGAAAAATAGTGGGTGCAACACCATTGGCCTGAGAAATGGCAAATCCATCCAGCTTGTGACTAAAGAAGGTGTTTCCATAGCCAGTACTCCCACTGAATACGAAGTTCTTTAAGATAGTTCGGAATGGATTCTTTACCCTTTTTGCATAGAAGTGATCCAAGGGGAAAGTGACCTCATCCTCCTTTTGGGAATAGGCAACTACTGTGACACCACAAAAGAAAAACAGAAAAAGCGATATGTATCGTAAGTGCGTCAGCTCAGTATTTTTAACTAAAAACCAATTACCAAATTGTGATAAAAATAGAAAATTAACATGAGTTTAGTAAAAGCGATAAGCAGGGGGCCGACTCTCCAGGGAAGTAAATGTATGAAACACTGTACCTTTCTTCTCAATCTCATAGGCAAAGCTGTAGTTCTGAGGACTGTCATTATCGATTGATTTAAGGCTCAGCGTCACTTTATTGGTGCCAATATGCATGGGTATGCGGGCATAGTAGATGGAGTGGGGTAACGTTTGCCAGTTTCTTGTATCTGCCTTTTCTGTGATTGCATTTATAATACCGAATAAGGATCCCAGTGCCTTATTCTCCTTTCTCATTTCGTACTCTGCCACTTTCTTTAATGCCGCTCTCACTAAAGCCTTACTAAACTCCAGGGCCATGCGCTCTTGCAATACATAAGTTGCAATTTTATTAATATCTTCAACAGGTTCCAGTGCGGTTGTTTTACCATCGATACTTATTGAACCTTCACTGAAATAAACCAGACGCTCTATATATTTTGGAAAAGCAACCCTAAACACTTCAAGGTCCTTCAATCCTCTTTTGTCCTTTTCTTCATAGTTGGAAAGATTGAACGGAAAACTAAAGTTTAAATCATTATTCACAAATGTTATCCAATTGTCATTTCTATGAATAACAAAGTTGATGCTCCATTCAGATTTGATAGGGCTTAGACCATTGTGCCAAAGAAAAACGAGATCCCCACCGTTAGACGGACTGTATTGATAGTTGGGTTGATCAAATTCATTTTTGTAAAATTCATGTTCAGATTTCAACCCACTCAACAAAGAAGTACGCAATAGGTCGTCCTGTAGCTGAGGGGGTGCTCCCATACCAAACAAGTTGATATAATCATTTTGATAGATTTCGTAAGCATTGCGATAGGCGATAAATGCATTGTTATAATCATTGTCAGCCTCATAAATCACACCCATGAGCAGGTGAACAAAAGCATCTCTTTTGTACTTCTTATCAGATACATACCGATCGCTTAGTTGCTGCAGCCGAATATTGAGCCTACGGCATTCTACAAGCGCCTCCTCGTGCTTGTTCATCTTTAAGTAGTTCATTGCCTTGTAGTATAAAACCATAAGGTGCTCATGGTCTTCTCCTTTGTAGGAGGTGATCATCGGGTTAGTAAGGTAGGAGGCAGCCTCATTCAGATAATTCCTTTGATAATCTTCACCAAAAAGAAAGGCCTTCTCTAAGTATTCGTTACTCTCCTCATAGCGTCCCAACATGGATAAAAGCAAACCACTGTTGGTGAGGTATAAAAACTCCTTCTTTCGGTAATCTCTTGAAGAAGATCTATTGAGTGCTTCCAGTGCTTGTTCGAGCTTTCCCTGCTCAAAGGACTGGTTAAAACTATAGTTGGTCTGATAATAGGTAGCACAAGATTGTGTCACCAATAGTAAAAAAAGTATGGAGATTTTAAACTGCCCTGTCTTAGCGTTGGGCATAAGCAAACTAGTTTTTGATAAATTTCTTTATCTCCTTTTGACCGTACCAAATGCGTTTGTTGGTTTCAATATCGGTGAGGAACATTGTCACGATATAATTCACTACACGCTTATTGTTATATACATCTGTTTCAGAGGTCATCTCACCAAATAGCATAAGATCCGCCCCTACTTCTAAACCCCATTGCGAGGCGGTGTTACTGCTTGCAAAATCCTGTTGCTGGGCGCGCTCCTCCCTTACTTTATCTCTAAATGAATCTGATTCTACTACATCAGCAATGTTAGAGTTAAAAATGGTCAGTTCTATCTTCTTAATGAAGTTATCCGCATCGATGTGTTCACTTGTTTTGTTGAGAACCCAGCCGACAATAATGGCTGGTTTTTTGCCCACTTCTTTTGCATACTCTTTAAACTTATTACTGGTAAGCAACTCATTGGTCATCGTTTCGGCCACCGTCCGCGAATCCGTATCATTCCACCGTCCACTCAAATCAATAGATGTTCCAGGGTCAATACGGGAAACTGACCGGGAACAACCCAGCAAAAATGTTACACTTACCGCTATCAGAAAAATTGAACGCATATCTTTTATGCTGGTTTAAATCAAATTCCTTGCCGAAAACTATTTCACGTCTTTCAACTGCGCAATGGTTTCTTTGGGGTTGGCAGAGGAGAAAACAAAATTCCCAGCCACCAGTACATCCGCACCCACGTTCATTAACGGTTTCGCGTTCTGCAGGTTTACTCCTCCATCAATTTCTATTTGCACCTTCGCACCTGTTCTGTCAATCATGGCTTTTAACCGTTCTATTTTCTTATACGTATGCGTTATAAATGTCTGCCCTCCGAAGCCTGGATTAACAGACATCATACACACCAGATCAATATCACCCAATATATCCTCTAATTGCTCCACTGTGGTGTGAGGATTGATCGCCACTCCCACTTTAATTCCCAAGGCTTTTATTTGTTGAATCGTTCTGTGTAAGTGCGGACTTGCCTCTATGTGAACGGATATGATTGATGCTCCCGCTTCATAAAATGCATCCACGTACCGTTCCGGATTTACGATCATCAGGTGCACATCCAATGGTTTAGTGGCATGCTTTCTTATTGCTTTCACCACCGGTATACCCATGGACAAATTAGGAACGAAAACACCATCCATGATGTCTACATGTATCCAATCGGCAACACTTTCATTAATCATTTTGACCTCACTTTCCAGGTTGGCAAAATTGGCTGCAAGTATGGAGGGGGAAACTATAGGTCTCATAAGTTAAATTTGATTGGTAATGCCCTTTATGGGTCTCAATCTACGCTGCAAATATAGCAGCTATAAGTGAGGGTGTAGAATCTTGTTTATTGAATTGACTGGTAAGAACCTATAATTTGACCAACTGGATAGTGCGTAAAACACCTTCTGTTTCTATTTTCACCATATAAAGACCCGCCCTAAGGCCAGATACGTCCAATTCAATCGGATTACTAGAATAAGTAATCTCACCCATGGATTTTAGAATCAGTTGTCCCTGAAGATTGTAAATATGGATAGTTGCTGATTGTCCAATGGGTACATCCATTTCCAATTTGACGGTATCTCCTGAGACAGGATTGGGATATAGATAGATTGTAGCTGTAGGAGTTGCTGGTACATCTCCAGATCCTATGATTTTAGCTTCCATATAATTGGGAACACCATACCCTTTTTGATTGTTTGGATTTTTATTCATACTGCCGGAAGCAATGACAAGATCATAAAGCTCGGGTACCGTTAACTCAGGAAAAGTTTGTATCAATCCCACGACAAGGCTCGTGATAAGTGGAGCTGCTGCTGAAGTACCACTGGTAAACCCCGTGTTTCCATTGGATTTGATAACGGATACACTTGAACCAAGGGCCACCACATCGGGCTTTATTCTTCCATCTGCAGTGGGGCCAACAGAACTAAAGTTACTAAGGCTTCCAGTGCTTGTAATGGACCCGACCGCCAAAACACCTGCTACATCCGCAGGGGGATTGACCAATGACCAGGAGGTATTGCCATCATTCCCTGCACTCACCACCACAAATATCCCTTTACTAAGGGCCATGTGGGCCGCCTTGCTAATTACAGCAGTTTGGCCGTCCAACTGATCCTTTGTGTAATCCATAGCGGGATCATCAAAAACATTGTATCCAAGGGACGAGTGTATAATGTCTACACCAGCACTATCCGCCTTTTCTGCGGCTACTAGCCAGTTGTATTCTTCAATTCTGAATTCACTGGTTACATCTTCAGTTACATATAACTGATATAAAGCCTGGGGAATTCCTCCTAAGAATATTCCTGTTTGGTTGGCTGCCATGATAGAAAGCACCTCCGTGCCGTGTTCATCGTACTGAAAAACATTTCCGGATTTTCCGATAATATCCTGTGTATAGGTTACGCGCCCACCTTCAATAATGGCTTTAAATGCATCCACTTTGTCAACACCAGGAAATCCACTATCAAAAACGGCAACCGTTACACCTTGTCCGTAAATGTTTTCGGTGTGCATGTCATCCAAACCCAACATGCTTAACTGTACTTGATTCACCACTCCCAAATTCGAATCTTTCTTATTCTTGATCTTTCTGGACCTACCACCAGAAGGCGTGTCAATCGGACCAAGGTATTCATAGGAAGCAACAAATGGTAAGAGAGAAATACCATTCAGTTCATTTTCATTCAATTGAACTATTGCCGCATTTATCCAACGCGAAGTAAATAAAACATCGCCACCCAATGACTTTACCTGAGCTACATAATCCGCATTCACCGGAAAATCATCCTCGGACACTGTTACTCCATTTTTAACCCTGCGATCAATGCTTTTTTGTGAAAGAAACAGCAATGGGTTTTCAGTAGAAAATGTAGTCCCATCTTTATCTGTAAATAAAACAGCATACTTTCCTTCCTGAGCAAAAGCAATATGCGCGCAAAATACACAACACCAAACAATGCTATTCTTTACCATAGCTGGTTAATGTTTGCTCGTATAAAAATCCTTTTTTGATTTGTTGCTGGCCTATGCAGGTACCAACGGTACAATATTCCAGGATGCTACTTTCTTTATATACCAGCCCTATATTTCTTACATAGATTTCCTTCCTCACATCATGCTTAACGATTAAATCAGGGTTATCGTTTAAAACCACCTCAATGGTCTCATTCGAAGTGTCACCATTCAACTTATATTGAAATCCAGTGTCACCTATCTCATATACATCGCATGAAAAATTGAGGTCGTCCCCACAACTTTCTACCCCACCTAAAGAGTTTAATGCATTACCATTCCATTTCCTTCCTTTGGACAATGGGAATGCCAGTTTGATAAATGTAATACTCCCTTCGTTGACCACCACCTGAGAAGGCTCTATGCGCACAGACCATGTGTCAAGGTATTCGAAATTATTCTCAATGTTTTTTTTTGTTGAACGCTGAATTACATAGGTGATGCCACCAGCCGTATTTTTGAACGAATCGGTTACTGAAAGCTTCAGTTGATAGATAAGCTCTTTGGGTTCGTCAATGGGTGCATACTGGGTTTCCTTTACATCATAAATAAAATAGCCTCCCACTTCCATCGGAAAATAATCGCTGTCCTTTTTTGGAATGTGATCACCATCATCGGCACATGCCCAGACAAGCAATACCAAAACACAAAAAGAAAGATATTTGGAGTTAAAGATCACTTTATTGCTTTTCGACTCATAAAGTTATTTTTTCTTTTTGATATTTGACCATGCAATTAAAAACCAAAGTAAAAGTCGGAAACATCACTAATCTAAGCGATGCACGGTATTGTGCCGGTATGGGGGTAGACCTCTTAGGGTTTCCAATTGGAGATGCAGACGGACAAATTCCATTTGACATATTTCGTGAAATCGCAGGCTGGGTATCAGGACCAACTTTTGTACTTGAATATTCTGATACCATGAATGAGGCTGAACTCCAACAAGTAACCGAATCTACTGCTATCCAATATATTCAATTGAATTATGAACAGCTTAGTCGACTAGGATCAAAAATTGATCTGCCTATTATTTTGAATTCAAACATCACAGAATGGTTAACTATCAAGGATAATCTCGTAAAGTATGACATTAGCTATTTAGCGCTCTCGAAAGATAACTCTGTTAATTGGAAACAGATGGAGGAAATCAATAAAAAAGTAAAAATTCTAATTCCGTATACACAAATTGAAGATATCGAAGAGATTAAATCCTTGCCCATAACAGGCATTCTTTTAGAAGGGTCCTCAGAAGATAAACCTGGTCAGAAGGACTACGATCACCTGGCTACTGCACTCGAGTCCTTAGAGGTGTATTAAAATCCAACGATAACTTTCATCCAGCAAATCTAAAACGAAGGTATTTAATTGTTTCCCCTTTACTAGCAAACATTTCCTCGTACCTTGTTTTTATATCCAATACCTCTTCTTTAAACTCAGACTGGTAAACATCAAAAGTCACTTTTAAATCTGCAATATCACTTCGCTGCTGCAATTCCTCCACTGTAAAATTAAATAGATCAGTATTGTCTGTTTTCAATCTAAAGATACCTTCAGGTTCTAAAATTTTTTTGTATAAATCAAAATACCAATTGTTGCATAGCCTTCGTTTTATATCTCTTTTTTTGGGTCGGGGGTCAGGGAAAGTCAACCAAATTTCACTCACTTCATTTTCAGTAAAAAAGTTTTCGATCGTGTGTATTTGAGCACGAAGAAACGCTACGTTTTCCAATTCTTGTTCAACAGCCTGAGTACTTCCCTTCCAAATTCTATCGCCTTTAATATCAATACCTACAAAATTTCTATCGGGAAATAATGCCGCCATTCCTACAGAATACTCTCCCCTCCCACAAGCTAACTCAATGGTAATGGGGTTATCATTTTTAAAATAAGTTTTATTCCAGTTCCCTTTGATATTAAAGTACAGCTCTTTTCCAGGCTGCAATACATTCTCTCGCTCTGCAATGACTTTAAATCTGGCTAATTTGCTTTTCATCCTTTATAACTCTTCGATCTCTGCCACGACAAAAGTGCTACCACCAATAAAAATTAAATCTTCGGGGGTTGCCTCTGATTTTGCCTTTTTTATTGCTGAGGCCACATCACTAATAATATAACCAGTTAATCCATAAACAGCAGCTCGTTCTGCTAAAACTTCCGCATTAAGCGCCCTGGGTATTTTGGCTGCACAAAAATAATAGATGGCATCTTTGGGAAGGAGTGATAGCACTGAATGACTGTCCTTGTCCTTCACCATTCCAATGACCATGTGAAGCTTGTTATACCCAATGGTATTAATTATTTTCAATACTTCAGTAATACCTTCCGCATTGTGGGCAGTGTCGCAGTAGATAAGAGGGGAATCCCCCAGCTTTTGCCAGCGTCCCTTTAATCCGGTAAGTGTTATTGTCTCCGCAATTCCTCTTTCAATGGCTTCTCTGGAAATAGGGTAACCCATTTCAATTAATTCGTCCACCACGGAGAGTACACCGGCTATATTTTTCATTTGATAGCCACCTCCTAATTCTGATTTCAAATCTTGGCATAGGGCACTTCCTATTTTTTGCACATTAAAATAACCAACGCCATTATCTGACGCTGTTATTTTATATTGATCTTGTGCAAATTTTATGGAGGAACTTAGTGTGTTGGCTTTTTCAATAAAAACACTTTCAATTTCCGATTGGCGTTCGCTAATTATTGCTCTGCCATTATGTTTGATGATACCTGCTTTCTCGGAAGCAATAGCAGCCAATGTGCCTCCAAGCAAATCCTTGTGATCATAGCCAATGTTTGTAATTAATGAAACCAAGGGATCAATCACGTTGGTGGAGTCAAGTCTTCCCCCCAGCCCTACCTCAATCACTGCAAAATCAACTTTATTTTTCGCAAAATAGTCGAAAGCCATGGCCACAGTAATCTCAAAGAATGATGGTTTGATTTGATCAATCTGTGGCTTTATTTTTTCCACAAATTCAACCACATCTGATGGAGATATTGTAACACCATTGAGCCTGATGCGCTCAGTAAACTCCTTGAGGTGAGGTGAAGTATAGAGGCCTGTCTTATATCCGTTGCTTTGAAGGATGGCAGCAATCATGTGACTGGAACTCCCTTTGCCATTGGTACCTCCTACATGGATGGATTTGAATTTATGCTGAGGATTGCCTAGGGATTCGCACAATAATATCGTGTTACGGAGATCCGCTTTAAGCGCAGCGGGACCCACCCTTTGAAACATGGGCAGCTCTTTGTATAAATAATCCAGCGTTTGTTGATAATTCATGGCCAAAGTAAAGAAGTGGCGAAATTACCTCCAGAAATCACATAAAAAAAGCCACTCCAATGAGTGGCCCTAAGATATAATATCTTTTAAAGTAACTATTTTCCCAATTTGATAAATTTATAGCCCAGGGATATTTGAATCACCTTGTTCTTAATATCAGGGCCGTTGTCCAATTTAAACTCAGAGAGTCCAAGATTATACCGTGCATCCAGGGTAAGCCCAAAGGGTAAATCCCACCCAGCACCTAATGCTATCGAAGTATCAGATTTTTTGTTGAGCTGATCCTTAACATCTTCTGTAGATTTAATGCCTGAAACGGTGGATTTAATCTCCGATGTAGTCAGGAAACCAAATTGGGGTCCGGCCTGAATGTTTAAACCTGCAACAAGATACAGTTTCAGAATAATGGGAATATTGATATAATCAAAATTAGCCTCATAACTATCCGTGCTTACCTTAAAATCGCTTCCCTGCTTGGAGAAAATTACCTCGGGTTGGATGCCAAACTTGGCAAATTTGAAGAGCGCAAAAGCTCCTCCGTGGTACCCTGTGCGGTTATCAATGTTGGATGTTCCCTGGCTAATATCAAATTTTGCAATGTTAAGGCCACCCTTCAATCCTAATGCGAATTGAGCTTGAGCCTGTGCGTTTTGTGAAAATCCAAATGCACCCACTAGACAGATTAGAATTACTATTTTTTTCATACAAATTAATTTTATTTTAAATCTAAGGCCAAATACGAAGCCAACTTGTTTACTTAACCATTAATTGCACTCAAATGGTAACGAGTTATTATCATAAAGAATACACTTACAAGTATCGTTTCATAAGTTATTGGTTGATTTCATGGTCTAAAATTAAAGGATTATTTTAATAAGAAGCGGTGAAACCATTATTATTCGTTATTGAGCCTCGTTGATCTACGAAATACCCAATTCAGGGTTTTTCCCAGTAATTGTTCGGTAAAACCCTAAAAGTAATGCCATGTCATGATCAAAACTTTCAGTAGAGTAGATCGGCTCCGAAACAACAATTTCTTTATTCTTAAAGTCAAAACCGACAGGAACAATAGGGACATTCGCCTTTCGGGCAATATAATAGAAGCCTGTTTTTAACCTTTCCACCTTCTTTCTTGTACCTTCTGGTGCAATGGCCAGTACAAACTCATCATGTGAATTGAACAGGGCGGCTACCTGCTCTACCATATCTTGACTTTTTGATCGGTCCACAGGATAGCCACCCAACATTCGAAAAAACCAACCGAAAGGAGGTTTAAACAACGGACTTTTCCCCAAGAACTTTGCCTTTTGAATTCTAAGAATACTTCTCGCTGCAACACCCAACGGAAAATCCCAATTGCTGGTATGTGGTGCTACTGCAATTATATATTTTTTAAGTTCCTTGGGGAATTCTCCTTTCGTTTTCCATCCAAGGATCTTAAAAATTAATAAATAGAAGGGTCTCAACATTTTGGCCTCCTTAGAAAAGCTTATCAATCAATTTATCCTCTGTGGGATGTGCGCGCGTAACAGACAGTCGAGGTTCTTGTTGTTGCGCTCGCTCTATAGCACTAAGGGCGCCCTCATTTTGCGCCCAGGCCCTTCGAGCGATACCATTGTTTACATCAAAGAGCAACATGGATTTGACTCTGGTATTTACCTCCTCAGATCCATCCAGTAACATCCCGAACCCACCATTCATTACTTCTCCCCACCCTACACCACCTCCATTATGAATTGAAACCCAGGTAGCTCCCCTGAAAGAATCTCCTATTACATTATGGATGGCCATGTCTGCAGTAAATTTTGATCCGTCATAAATATTTGAGGTTTCTCTGAATGGACTGTCCGTGCCCGATACATCGTGATGATCGCGCCCAAGCACCACGGGTCCAATCTTACCTTGCTTAATAGCATCATTAAATGCCAATGCGATTTTAATTCTACCTTCCGCATCGGCATATAAAATTCTTGCCTTTGATCCCACTACCAGTTTATTTGCCTTTGCTGATTTTATCCAATTAACATTATCTGTTAGTTGCGATTGAATATCTGCAGGTGCCGTCAATTTTATTTTTTCTAATACTGAGGCAGCTATTGCATCGGTCTGATCAAGATCTTCTTCTTTACCAGAAGTGCATACCCATCGAAAAGGGCCAAAGCCAAAATCAAAACACATGGGACCCATGATGTCCTGTACATAAGATGGATATCGGAAATTAATTCCATCTGTTGCCATTACCTCTGCGCCAGCCCGTGATGCTTCCAATAAGAAAGCATTACCATAATCGAAAAAGTAAGTGCCCTTTGCCGTATGTTTATTAATAGCTGCTGCGTGGCGTTTCAAAGTTTCCTTCACCTTTTTCTTGAAGATTTCGGGCTGGTTGGTCATTAATTCATTGCTTTCTTCATAGGTTAATCCTATCGGATAATAGCCACCTGCCCATGGGTTGTGCAAGGAAGTTTGATCCGAACCCAGGTCCACATAAATATTTGCTTCATCAAATTTCTCCCATACATCCACCACGTTTCCCTGGTAAGCAATTGAAACTACTTCTTTATTCTCTTTTGCCAACTTCACCCTTTTAATCAACTCACGCATGCTTGATATAATCTCATCAACCCAACCCTGGGCATGTCGCTTCTCAGCTGCTTTGGGATTCACCTCGGCCACCACTGAGATACAACCTGCAATGTTACCTGCCTTGGGCTGCGCACCACTCATGCCTCCCAGCCCTGAAGTCAAAAAGAGTTTTCCAGCCAGGCCTTCTCCCCTTTTTGAAATCTTTCTTCCTGCATTCAATATTGTAATGTTTGTTCCATGTACTATGCCTTGTGGTCCTATGTACATGTAGGAACCAGCCGTCATCTGGCCATACTGTGTTACTCCCAACGCATTGTATTTTTCCCAATCATCTTGCTTGGAGTAGTTCGGAATCATCATGCCATTGGTTACCACCACACGAGGCGCTTCTTTGGATGACGGGAACAAACCCATTGGGTGGCCTGAATACATGTGTAACGTCTGTTCATCAGACATTTGTGACAAATACTTCATTGTTAACAAGTACTGCGCCCAGTTTTGAAAAACCGCACCATTACCACCATAAGTAATAAGTTCATGTGGGTGTTGCGCAACTGCAGGATCCAGATTATTTTGGATCATCAACATAATGGCAGCCGCCTGCTCGCACCTTGCTGGATATTCATTGATGGGTCTTGCCTTCATGGGATAGTCAGGCCTAAACCGATACATATATATCCTTCCATAAGTTAACAGTTCCTTATAAAATTCGGGAGCCAGTTCCTGATGCCAGCTTGGAGAAAAATACCTGAGTGCATTTTTTATAGCCAACTTCTTTTCAGCAACAGAGAGTATGTCTTTTCGCCTGGGTGCATGGTTTATGGATGGATCATACGGCCGAATGGGTGGTAGTTCTTTTGGAATTCCTTGTTCAATTTGTTCTTTAAAACTCAGGGATGTTTCAATCATGCTGGTTGTTTTTGAAAATCTTTCTTACTGAAGCTTTCTATGGTATAATGATATCCAATATCAAAAATTTCCTTTGCTCTTGCCATTTCAAAACTGCTAAATTGATTCAGTTCTTTTGGTTCAATAACCACGTCACAGATGGCTTTACTCTGACTGGTATTGCCATTGATGGCCATGAGCAGGCTTCTTTCAACTACGACTTTCAGGTTTTTTGCATCAAAGTTATTGCTGATGGGGTTGCAATGAGATCCAATTACAAAGTCACATGACGCAGCTATTGCCTTACTGGGCAGGTTATCGCATAAGCCGCCATCTACAAACAATCCACCATTATAATGAACGGGATTAAAAACGGCAGGTATGGAACAACTCGATACAATTGCAGGAATAAGCTCACCTTCATCAAAATAATACACCTCGCCTTTCCTGATTTCTGTGGCCGCAATTCGCAACGGAATCTTAAGTATATCAAAACTATTTTCGGGCATGGAATGGAAGAGTAACTCCTTCAGACCATCCATCGTTAACAGTCCGCTCCATGCCCAAGCAGGTCTTACAGAGCGGAAAATGGATACGTTTTTAACGATTTCAAATATCTTGTCTGGAGAATAGCCATAGGCATATAACGCGCCAACAATTGATCCGGCTGAGGTACCCGAAAGTATTGAAATGGTTATACCCATTTCTTCCAAAGCTTTCAGCACTCCAATGTGTGCAATACCTCTGGCTCCGCCACCTGACAATGCCAATCCAATTTTCATGAAATATCCTTCAACGCAAAAGTTTTATCCAATCGAACCCCCTTTTCAGTGTGCTTCACAGTACAACACTCATTCACCGGATCGTGTTCAAAAAACAACACATATCCATTATCGGCAGCCTCATTTAAAAAAACTTTCTTTTCTTCGAGTGTAATCAAAGGCCGCGTATCATAACCCATCACATAAGGCAATGGAATATGACCTACTGAAGGAAGTAAGTCAGCCACATAACAAACCACCTTATCCTTATACTTAATTTTAGGAATCATCATTTTATCCGTATGCCCTGATACATAGTCAATATCAAACGATGAAAATGGTGATGGTCCATCCTGGTTCACAAACTTTAGGTGGCCGCTTTGCTCCATGGGGATAATATTCTCTTTTAGGAAGCTGGCTTTCTCTCGGTCATTGGGTTGCGTAGCCCACTTCCAATGGGCTTCATTGGACCAATAATTGGCATTCTCAAAGGTGAGCCTAAAACCGTCATCATTTCTTACAACCCCACCTCCACAATGATCGAAGTGAAGATGAGTAAGAAACATATCTGTGATATCTGAGTTAGTAAAACCTGCTTTTATAAGCGAACCCACCAATGAAGCATCACCATGCAAATAATAGTGACTTAAGAATTTTTCATCTTGTTTGTCTCCCATACCATTGTCAATCAGTATCAATTGATTGCCATCTTCAATCAATAAACAACGCATGGCCCAGGTACAAAGGTTATTTTCATCGGCTGGATTGGTGCGTTGCCACAGCGACTTAGGGACTACACCAAACATCGCTCCTCCGTCTAACTTAAAAAAACCGGTATTGATTACATGTAAATTCACAGTATTCTAATTATTTGAATAATATTCGAATATAAAAACAAAAGGTCGTATTGAACGACCTCTAGGTTTTGAATTTAGCTTATGTAGGTGAATCTATTCCTTCACCACACCCATCGCGCTGAATTTATCAATGCGTTGAGAAATTCTATCCTCAGGCGTCAACTTATTCAACTCTTTGAAGTTTTTCATGATTACCTGCTTCACTTCTTTTGCCATCCATTGCACATCTTTGTGCGCTCCACCAAGGGGTTCACTGATAATTCCATCAATCAATTTATTGGCCAGCATGTCTTTGGCTGTAAGTTTCAAGACCTCAGCGGCTTGCTCTTTGTAATCCCAACTTCTCCATAGAATAGTGGAGCAGTTTTCGGGAGAAATTACAGAGTACCATGAATTCTCTAACATCAGCACCCGATCACCAATGGCTATTCCCAAGGCACCGCCTGATGCCCCCTCGCCAATGACAATACATATAATGGGCACTCTGAGCATAAACATCTCTTTCAGGTTACGAGCGATCGC
Source organism: Cyclobacteriaceae bacterium (assembly GCA_019638285.1). Lineage (GTDB taxonomy): Bacteria > Bacteroidota > Bacteroidia > Cytophagales > Cyclobacteriaceae > ELB16-189. The sequence goes on from JAHBUB010000049.1 coordinate 14,221, forward strand.
TTCTCCCTGCCCTCGTTCTTCTGCTTCTAATCCAGGAAAGGCCCCTGGTGTATCAATCAAGGTAATGATGGGTTTATTAAACTTCTCAGCCATCTTCATTAGCCGGAGTGCTTTCCGGTATCCTTCCGGGTTGGCCATTCCAAAGTTTCTAAATTGCCTTTGTTTCGTATTTCTCCCTTTTTGCTGCCCAATACTCATAAAGGTTTGCCCTTCAATCACTCCAAGTCCACCTATCATTGCTTTATCATCTGCCACACTCCTATCCCCGTACAATTCGATGAAATCAGAAGTGATCTCGTAGATATAATCCAGGGTGTAAGGTCTGTCGGGGTGACGGGAAAGTTGTACCCGTTGCCAGCCAGTGAGGTTTTCGAAGGTTTCTTTTTTGAGTGCCTTTATTTTCTTTTCAAGAGCACTGATAGCCGCCTGTACATCCTTGTCACTGTCCTTGGCTAATTCCTTCATGTCTTCGAGTTTCGACTCTAATTCCGCGATGGGCTTTTCAAAATCCAATTCCATAATAGCTATTGTTGTTACAAAAATAGCAGGATTAATTGGATTGGGCATGTAAATAACAATGCCCTTAAAACAAAAAAGCTTTGATTTCTTTCGAAATCAAAGCTTTTGCGGTCTGGACGGGACTCGAACCCGCGACCTCCTGCGTGACAGGCAGGCATTCTAACCAGCTGAACTACCAGACCAATCCTTACCAACCTAAATCGGTGCGCAAAGATAGGAGTTGACTCATTCTATCCAAAATATCAATTCAGAAATCCTTTTCATTATCAAAATCATTTCAAAATGATATTCAAGGTATAAAAGTTGCGTTGATCTACAGTACAAGCTTCTTAGGTCAAGAATATTGTAATACTTTAGTCGATTATAATGATGCGGGTTCTATTTATAGTGGTATTTGTTCTCTTTCTGACTGCCTGCAGCCGGCACAATTACCATACAGTTAAAGTAAAGCAACCCCGCTATCACCATGGTTGGTATAAAGATCATGTGTGGCGCAAAAAAATCCGAGTGGGCCGAATTCACATCCGATGGTTTGAAAAGCAGGGGGCCAAAACCGTAAAGATGAAAGGTTAGTTAAAACCCTTTGGCTACTAATTCAATATTTTTTCTGAAAAAGAATTTTAGGTTCTCCATTTGTTGAATGTGAGCTGTCAAAACAGATCCATAAAAAATGGTGGTGAATAGATTGGTGACATCCCTGGTGGATGTCGTTTGGGTGATCTCTTTTTTGAAAATAGCTTCTAGGGTAAACTTCTCAAACATCTGATCTACAGATTGTATTTCAATACTGGCGATGTTTTCTTTATTGGGATAAATCAATTGTTTCTCCTCTAATTTCACAGCAAAAGGCTTTGGAGGTCTCCTTAAGTCTGCCAAGTAGCCAAAAAGATTAAGTATCATGCCAGGGTGTGTTTCGCATTCCTCGCTTAGCCGATCAAAAAGATAGATGACCCCTGCCATTCCCTCTTTTGGCTTTTCACTCAGTTCCACCGCCCGATGCAAACACCATACCCTGAAATAGTATAAGAGGATATCCTCCTTCTGCGGGAAGTATTTGAACAGGGTGACCTTACTTATTTTCGATTTAGCGCATATTTCATCTACATAGATGGCATCAAAAGATTTTTTACCAATTAACCTGAGCGTATGCTCAAGCACAGACACCTTTAGACGAGCGGCTTTTTCCTTTCTTAAACTCATAGTTTTGTTGGGATTGAAGTAATACATTTATAGGCACAAACCAAAACCATATTCTATGAGCCGCATCTTTACCCTACTATTGGCAATTGCATTAGTTTCTTGCCAACCCAGGGAAAATAAAAGAACAGTAGTTGGATTGACTACCGATAACGCCATGGTTGTATCAGCACATCCTTTGGCATCTCAGGTTGGAGTTTCTATTCTACAAAAAGGGGGCAATGCAGTGGATGCCTCTATTGCCGTGCAATTTGCGCTTGCTGTGGTCCACCCCAGTGCCGGAAACATTGGTGGAGGTGGTTTTATGGTGGCAAGGTTTAGCGATGGTTCAGTAGATGCCCTTGATTATAGAGAAGCTGCACCCGCCAAAGCTACTACTGATATGTACGTGGGGGAAACAGGAGAAGCCGACTCGGAGCTAAGCACAGCAGGACATCTGGCAAGTGGAATCCCGGGAACCGTAGAAGGCCTGGAGGCGGCCCACAAGAAGTATGGTAAATTAGATTGGAAGGAATTAGTACAACCAGCCATAGACCTGGCCAATAATGGTTTTACACTTACCGAAATGGAAGCAGAAGGGCTTAATTACGCAGGTGAATCTTTTAAAAGGTACAGTACTGTGACTCCAAATCAGTTTTTAAAGGATAAATGGTCGGCAGGTGATTCCATTTGGAATAAAGAACTTGGGCACACACTGGAGTTAATTAGGGATAGCGGTAAAGCTGGCTTTTATGAGGGAGTAACCGCCAACAATATTGTGGCAGAAATGGAACGAGGAAAAGGACTGATCTCTCTGGAAGATTTGAAAAATTATAAAGCCATCTGGAGAATTCCTTTAACAAGCAATTATAGAGGACATAAAATCATATCCATGCCACCGCCTTCCAGTGGTGGTGTAGCATTGATGCAATTGCTCAATTCAGTTTCTTCCTATCCTGTTAATGAATGGGGATGGAATTCTACAAAAAGCACCCACTTAATAGTAGAGGCTGAAAGGAGGGCTTATGCAGACCGGGCCTATTATTTGGGAGATCCTGACTTTTTCAATGTACCTGTTACCTCCCTTATTGAACAATCGTATACAGACCATAGAATGGAAGGCTTCAATCCTGAAGCGGCAACACCCAGCAGTGATGTGAAAGAAGGAACCATTGCCATGAAAGAATCAGAGCAGACCACACATCTTTCTGTTGTCGATAAAGAAGGAAATGCAGTATCAGTAACCACAACACTCAACGGAGGGTATGGATCAAGGGTAATAGTGGGGGGTTCTGGCTTTTTGCTAAATAATGAAATGGATGATTTCAGTGCCAAACCGGGGGTGCCTAACATGTATGGTGCTATTGGTGGAGAAGCCAACAAAATAGAACCAGGAAAACGTATGCTTAGCTCCATGACACCAACGATAGTAGAAAAGGATGGGAAATTATTGATGGTGGTGGGTACACCTGGAGGTACTACTATTATTACTTCTGTATTTCAAATCATTGTAGATGTAATCGACTATAAAATGGGAATGCAGGAAGCAGTTGACGCAAAGCGATTTCATAGCCAATGGCTGCCTGATGTGGTCTATAATGAACAGGGTGCCTTTACAGAAAAAGATAGTTTGCAATTGGTAAAGATGGGCCATCAATTTAAAATGAGAGAAAGCATAGGGCGTGTAGATGCAATTCTTGTACTCCCCGATGGTAGATTGGAAGGCGGTGCGGATCCCCGTGGAGATGATAAGGCTGCTGGATATTAACTATTAGCCAATAGCTGGTTATCCCTTTGTCATAGGAACAAAGTGATGGATGGTTAATAAAAAAGTATTAGCTGCCTAGTTTTTAATAATTGTAAACTCTACCCTGCGATTGAGCCTGCGGGTCACTTCCGCATCATTATCTGCAATGGGTTTGATACCACCGTATCCTTTACCTGTAATTCTTTTTCCATTGATGCCTTTACTGATCAGGTATTCCCTTACTTTTTCTACTCGCTCCCGCGACAAGCGTACGTTATGCACTTGTAGTCCCCGATTGTCAGTATGGCCTGCTAATTCAATTTCAACGTTGGGATTTGACTTTAAAAAGTCTACCACCATATTTAGTTCATCATACGATTCATCCAGCAGGTTGGCCGTGCTCTGTTGAAAAAGGACACTCTTAAGATTGACGGTTGCCCCTACTACCACCGGTTGCAGCGCAAAATTCATTTCGAGCGCTCTCATTTCAAATGTGCGGATATCCAATTTCTCAAAACTGCCTAAAAATCCTGGTGCTTCTACTTTAATACTGTATTCATCTACTGAAGGAACATTAATAGAAAAATTTCCATCTGGACCAGCCACTACCTGAAAATCAGAGTCAGAATGAAAGTTGACATTGGCAGCTATTGGTGCATTGGTGGTGGCATCAGATATCTTTCCCCATACACGTACAAATTTTTCTTCGCTGGTTATTGGCTTTTCTCTTATTATTTCCACCAGCTTCACTACAGTATCCACTGGTATCTCCTCCATTCTTCTCATTAAAGAATCAAGCACTTCTTTTGGAGGGCTGTACATTTTCAAATCACCATATCCATCGCTGTTCAATGTAGAGGTGTACAATGCAAACTCCTGTTTTGGAAATGGGGTATAGAATAATTCTCTTCCTTCAGAATTAACTCCTGCTCCCATATTGATGGGTGCAGACCATTTTGCCCAGGTGTCATCAAGTCTTTGCGCATAGTAGATATCAAAACTTCCGTAGCCTTGTCTTCCGTTGGAAGCGAAATATAGATAGTGCGTGTCTTCACTTAACCAGGGGCTCCATTCCTGATAAGAAGTATTGATGTTGCGGCCCAGATTTTTTGGTTCAGTCCAATTTCCTGCAGCATCCTTTACAGAGACATAGATATCTTCCACGCCTAAAGAGGCGTATCCCTCACCCGCAAATACAAACACGTTTCCAGCAGCATTGATATGACCCGAGATGATCTGGCTCTTGTTCAAGAAGTATGGAATAGTAATATTTTCAGGGGTCGACCACCCTGCACTGGTATTTCTTGATATGGCTATTCCTTGTGTTTTAACATCTTTACCAGGATTGTAATGACCGAGTAAAAACATTTGTGAACCATCTGAGGAGAATCCACCCACTGCATTGTATTCCTTGTTGTTTAATACCGCGCCAGCATGAATTGGAGCAGACCATTCGTTTCCTATTAAAATAGATTGCCAGATATCGCCTTTATCTCTTTTTCCCCCAACGTTCTCAGGATGGTTGGCGATTGTAAAGTAAAGTGTTTTACCGTCAGGACTAAGCACCGGACTTTGTTCATCCAAAGGTGAATTAACATTAACAAATGACTTATTGGTAATTGTTTGGCCATCAGCAGTCAATACTGCGATTAGGCACGCAAAACTCAAAAACAAAAAATACTTCATCGGCACAAAAATAGTTAAATCCCTTTCAAGGTCTACTTATCCAAGGATTGTCCTTCAAATAAAACCGCCATGGAAGAAGCGCATCTTCACCTGCGTAATCAATCCCTATTCTTTCACTCACTACAATATCATTTCTGGCAATTTTTATACCACGATCTTCCACCCAAACATAGTTACCCGTCAACATCTTTCCATCCCATTTTCTGTCAATCCCCAGCGCCTTCGTTAATTTGCCAGGTCCTGAAGTTATTCGATGAATGTTTTTTTTATGTGCGCGTTTCATCATTATTTCATTCCCATCAACAGGCTCCAATGCACGGATTAAAACAGCTTCTGCCTTATCATGTTTGTTTGTAACAATATTGAACAAGTTGTGGATACCATAGCACAAATACACATAAGCTACGCCACCTTCTGCAAACATTGTTTCTGTACGAGTAGTACGCAAATTATTATAAGCATGAGATCCCTTCTCCTTGTAGGAATAGGCTTCTGTCTCAACAATAATCCCACTTGTTAGAGAATTGTTGACCTGACTCACCAATAGCTTGCCAAGTAAATCTTTGGCAATTCTATCTACTTTTGCTCGCTGGTAAAAGGATTCTTTAAGTTTCATCTCAGTTGGTTTATGACAGGAAAATCTGCTAACTTTGGCGCCCTAAAACAAATTATAAAAACCCAAAATTAAATGAAAAATTGTA
>JAHBUB010000005.1 GCA_019638285.1 Cyclobacteriaceae bacterium
GTTTCACCATCAATTCATCACGATAAGTTTTGGCCAATACGGATGCAGCTGCAATGCTTAAATAAATTGAATCTCCTTTAACAATACATTCAAATCTAGATTTCCCATAGGGCTGAAACCGATTGCCGTCAATAAGTAACAAATCCGGATTTGTTGTTAATTTATTCAATGCAAGGTGCATGGCCTTAAAGGAAGCCTTTAAAATATTAATCTTATCGATTTCTTCATTACTCACCTCTGCTACCGCCCAACTTATTGCATCACGTTGTATTTCCTGGGTCAACTGCAATCGTTCCTTCCTGCTTAATTGCTTTGAGTCATTAAGAATTTCATGCGAATAGTTCTTTGGCAGAATCACTGCAGCAGCTACCACTGGACCTGCCAGGCAGCCGCGACCTACCTCATCGCATCCAGCCTCAACTAAATCAATGGTATAAGAAGACTTAAGCATATTGCAAGATACTTATTCTAGTAAAAAGAATAGTTTTGTGCTCTTATGAATTTCGAGATGAGCAAAGGCAATAAGTGGCAAACCATAAGCCAACAAAAGATTTACGAAAATCCATGGATCAGGCTGGAAGAGCACCAAGTAATTAACCCCGCTGGAGGAGAAGGTATTTACGGTAAAGTAGTTTTTAAAAACAAGGCCGTTGGCATAGTCCCACTCGATAAGGATAATTGCATTTGGCTTGTGGGACAACACCGTTATACGCTCAATACCTGGTCTTGGGAAATCCCAGAAGGTGGTAGCCCTCTGGATGTCGATCCGTTAGAATCCGCAAAAAGAGAATTAAAGGAAGAAACCGGACTTACCGCTCATTCCTGGACTGAAATTGCACGGGTATACCTTTCCAACTCCGTATCCGATGAAGAGGGCTTCTTGTTTTTGGCAGAGGATTTGGAAATAGGTTTAACGCATCTTGAAGACAGTGAAGCAGATTTACAAGTAAAAAAATTATCCTTTGAAGAAGCGTTAAAAATGGTGGAAAATGGCGAGATCACCGATAGCCTAAGTGTAATTGGAATATTAAAAGTTGCCAGAATAAAAGGATTTTGATTTCACTGGAAAGATATCGGCCTCATGTAAAACAAAGCTGGAGTTTAGCATATCCTGTTATGCTGAGCCAGTTGAGCCATGTGATGGTAGGTGTGACGGATAGCATCATGGTAGGTCATGTGGGAGCTACTTCGCTGGCGGCTTCTTCTCTTGCCAATGTGATTTTCAATTTATTGCTGTTATTTGGAATTGGTGTCTCTTATGCCATCACACCTTTGGTAGCCACTGCAGAAGGTGAAAATGATTCAACAACAGTAAGTGATACGCTAAGGCATGGTCTGATGATCGCTTTGGTGAATGGTCTCATCTTAATAGTCATCGTCCTTCTCTGCAGGCCTTTGCTTTACTATCTCGATCAGCCTGAAGATGTGGTTCAACTGGCCATTCCCTATTTATCCATTCTTGCATTCTCACTCCTTCCTGTTTTAATCTTTCAGTCCTTTCGTCAATTTGCAGAGGGATTGTCAAACACACGCATCGCTATGATCATTATGTTGGGCAGCGTAATGCTCAACGTGCTGTTGAATTATTTGTTAATTTATGGACACGCAGGTCTTCCTGCATTAGGATTAAATGGCGCAGGATGGGGAACATTGATTTCACGAATAGCGATGATGTTTGCAATTGTTGCTTACATCTACTTTGCAAAACAATTCAATCCCTATCGCACAGGCCTTGCTATTGGCAACTATTCAATTAAACTTTTCAAACGTTTACTAAATATTGGCATACCCGCTGGCATGCAATTTATATTTGAAGTCGCTGCCTTTGATTTTTCGGCCATTATGATGGGGTGGCTTGGAACAGATACACTTGCGGCCCATCAGATCGCCATCAATCTGGCAACCATTAGCTATATGACTACCTCTGGACTTGCATCGGCTGCTACAATAAGGGTAAGCAATGAATTAGGAAAACGCAACTTTAAAAAACTTAAAGACGTGGCCTACACCCTTATACTCATTGCGCTGGTATTTATGACCCTCTGGGCTATCCTCTTTATCGTGGCTCGAAATTTACTACCTACCATTTATATTGCCAATGCAGATGTAATTGCTATCGCATCACCACTGATTGTTATTGCCGGTTTTTTTCAACTTTCTGACGGTCTTCAAGTGGTTTGTACTGGTGCTTTGAGGGGATTACAAGATGTGAAAATCCCTTCAGTCTTTGTCTTTATTGCTTATTGGGTTATCGGGTTGCCGCTCGGTTATTATCTTGGATTTAAAGCAGGGTTGGGTAGTGTAGGGATATGGTATGGTTTGCTTATAGGGCTTACACTCACAGCGATTGCCCTCTTCTTCAGATTTAGAATGCTATTGCACAAACTATCCTCCAACCAAGTACCTTAGCACTTTCAATCTTTCATGGTTTTACATAATTTGTAAGGTTATAAATCTAATTATGAATAAAAGCCAACCCAAACCTGTCAAGCACTCTCAGACTACTATTACTGAATTAATGATTCCATCCTACGCCAATTTTGGTGGAAAGATTCATGGAGGCATATTGCTCTCATTAATGGATAAAGTTGCTTTTGCATGTGCCACGAAACATTCAGGTAATTATTGTGTCACTGTTTCAGTAGGCGGTGTTGAATTTCTGCAACCCGTAGATGTTGGAGACCTGGTCTCCTTATTGGCTTCCGTTAACTATGTGGGGCGAACCTCAATGGTTGTAGGAATAAGGGTCATTGCAGAAAACGTAAAGTTGGGATTGGTCAAACATACCAACACTTCTTATTTCACCATGGTAGCCAAAGACGAAAATGATAAGCCCACCCCAGTGCCTCCCCTATTGCTTGAGGAAAGGGAAGAGGTAAAGCGTTTTATAGAAGCCATGCAAATGAAGAGAATAGAAGGCAGTATCAAAGAAAAATTGGATGATGTAAAGTCCAGAACAGAGGTAGACAAGGCCTCTGAAATCCTTAAAGGTCAAAGTTGTGTTATTGCCTATAAATAATATTCACCACCAAACGGCTAATAAAACAGTTCAATAAACAGATATCAAATCCTAATTCATTTGTTAAATAGCCATCTGAAGCCGTATATTTTGGATTCAAAACCTTACTTTTTTAATTAAGTACCACCAAATATTATGTTTATGATAAATAAGACATCTCTGGTTACTATTTGCTGCCTCTTTCTGGCTTTTATTTCACAGGCACAATACCCTACGGTATTGACCCAGCGAGAGCAAGCCAAAGTAACGGATGAACTGCTGAATGACCGCCTGAAAAATTTATTGCCCACTCTCATGAAAAGGGAAGGCTATGACATGTGGATAGTAATGTCCCGTGAATACAACGAAGATCCTGTAATCAAAACACTTCTGCCAGCCACTTGGATGGCAGCCCGTAGAACCACCATGCTAGTAATGTTTGATAAAGGTAAAGAGATAGAATATCTGGCAGTGGCACGCTACGATGTAGGTGAGATGTTCAAAAGAGCATGGAACCCCGAAGAACAGCCTGATCAATGGGCAAGGCTTGGAAAAATTATAGAAGAACGTAATCCCAAGAAGATTGGAGTAAATAAAGCAGCGATTTGGGGGCATGCCGATGGCTTAACCTCTAACGATTACGACAACCTGATGAAAGTCGTGCCTAAAAAACTGCAAGCCAACGTAGTATCCGCTGAAAAGCTTGCTGTTGCATGGTTGGAAACGAGATCAAAAAAAGAAATGGAAATCTATCCCCAGATCGTCAGGATCGCTCATGAAATAATTGCTGAAGGCTTCTCCGATAAAGTAATTCAGCCCGGTGTAACAACAACGGAAGACCTAGTTTGGTGGTACAGAGAAAAAATAAAGGAATTGAAACTGGACACCTGGTTTCATCCAAGTGTAGATATCCAGCGCCCAGGTACGTTTACTGAAGACGTTATTCGCCCCGGAGATTTTCTCCACGTTGATTTTGGCATTACCTATTTAAGGCTCAACACAGACACTCAGCAGCATGCCTACATTTTAAAGCCTGGTGAAACGGATGCTCCTGAATATTTGAAAGCCGCGTTTAAGAAAGGGAATCGCCTGCAAGATATTTTTACTAATAATTTCAAAGAAGGAAAAACAGGAAACCAGGTGTTGGCAGAATCTCGTAAGCAAGCTATCGCTGAAGGCATTAACCCATCCATCTATACCCACCCAATTGGCTATCATGGACATGCTGCGGGAACTACATTAGGTATGTGGGACGCACAAGGTGGCGTTCCAGATGATGGAGATTATCCGCTTCACCTCAACACCGCCTACTCCATTGAATTGAATTGTACTGTCAATGTTTCGGAGTGGAAAAAAGACGTGCGCATTGCGTTGGAGGAAGATGCATATTTTGACGAGCGAGGCATAAATTATATAGATGGAAGGCAGACCGAAATTATTATTGTTCCAAAAGCTTTGCCAAACGTGAAGTGGTAGAAAATTCAGATTATAAAAAAAATGCCGCAAACTAAGCGGCATTTTTTATATTTAGCTATTCAATGTGTAGTCTTTCATTTCTAACCGTTTCACAATCTCCTCTATGCAACTTCTGAAAAAAGTACACACAGCATATGGAATGTTGATATTCGGTTTGTTGTTTGTGATCTACTTCTTTCCCCTTCTTATCCCCATCTTTTTTCCAAAAAAATTTAAATTGGTAGGCGCCATCAACCGTTGGTGGGCACGTTCACTTTTTTTTCTTATTGGAATCCCATGGAAACTGGAATACAAAACTAAATTAGATCCGAAAAAGCAATACATATTTGCCCCCAACCATTTTTCGTTTATCGATATCCCTGCCATGGGCCTTAATAAACACAACACTATTTTTGTAGGCAAAAGTGAGATGGAGTCTGTTCCGCTCTTTGGCTGGATGTACAAACACCTTCACATTACTGTAGACCGCTCCAGACTAAAAAGTATGTATGCCACCCTGATAAAATCTTTAAAGGCATTGGATGAGGGGAAGAGCCTAACCATTTTTATTGAGGGAGGAATTTACACTCACCAACCTCCAAAAATGACAAAATTGAAAGATGGAGCTTTTAGGGTAGCTATTGAAAAACAAATACCCATTGTGCCTGTTACCATTCCCCACAACTGGATGCTTTTTCCGGTAAAACCAATGTTGTTAAGTTGGGTACCTTTAAAGATAATATTTCATGAACCGGTAGACGTTACCGGAATGACATTGGATGATATGAGTACCTTGAAGGAAAAGGTTTACAATGTGATAGATACTGAACTTAGAAAAGAAAACCCCGGAATATTGAAAGATGAAGATTGACAAAGAAACTTTAAGCAAGATTGCCCATTTGGCACGACTGGAGATTGATGAAAAAGATGCTCCAAAAATGATGGAAGACATGAGCAAGATGATATCTTTTGTCGAAAAATTAAATGAGTTGGATACCGAAGGCGTGGAGCCACTCACCACCATGTCGCATGAGATAAATGCTTTGCGTGAAGACGAAATCAAAGGTCAGTTGACGAAAGAAGAAGCACTCAAGAACGCCCCTAAAAAGGACAGTGATTTCTTCAGAGTGCCCAAAGTACTTGAATAGTCCTAAAAGGGCCTTATCTCTGATATAACAATTGATCATTCCTAATCCCGGATGATTACCCTATTATCTCAAAAGCATCCTTGTAGCTTTCATTTTCACTGGCCACTCTGTAGTTTGCAGGCCGAAAATTACTAACCGAATGCACTCTCTTCAGTTTTGGAACTCGTGGGCAAGGATTTACAAACTAATCGGGTTGGTGATTGGCACCATGTTTGTTTTTTCGCTTTTATTCCTCTGGTATTCATGGTTTATTTCACCAAATCCTGCCTTAAGTTGGTATACCGTACAGGAGTTGGAAACTACTCAGGTACCTGCTCATACCTTTCAACAGGGGTTGTTGGAGCTCACCATACACGGTGACAATTTTCTCATCTTTGGAAGACTGCTGGGGGAGCCCCTACAACCCAATGTGGTCAGTGGATATATTTTTCTAAGCATCCTCGTGGTCAGTATGATCATGCTGCTTGCCATTGTTACCACGCTATCAAGATTCTGGTATTTGATTGGCATGGGTTTATTTATCTTGTTTATTGCCGGGTTTCGGATGGAGATCATTTCAGTCTTTGGTCAACCCAACAAACTATTCACGGTTATCACACTTATTCTCTTTTGTATTCCAAGTTTCTACTTTCAGTTTTTTAACACTGCCGTTGCATTTAGTAAGAGGCTACTTTTCTTTACAGGAATAACCCTTCTGTTGGGCTTACTCATTGTCAATTTCTCAACGGTAAAGTATCCGCTACTTCACTTGTCAGTCACCGGTATTACCGCTGGTATTCTTATTAGTGTTGTTTTCATCCTTATGGTAGCGCACGAAATTCTTGCGTCCTTTGTTTTTATTGCAAGCCAGTCAAGCAAACAAGGAAAAAGCCTCAATCATTTTCTCATCATCAGTTCAATTTACATGATCAACCTGGCGTTGGCTTACGCGCACAGAATTGGCTCAATCGACTGGAACATCATGTATGTCAATTTTTACTTGTTGATCAGCATCTCTGGTATTTTAGGATTGTGGGGATTTAGACAACGTCATCCACAATATGAAAAGATAATTGACGCTGATCCATTCGGAATATACTTATTTCTGAGTCTTGGCACAATTTGCTTTACTACTATTGCCTATTTTATCAACACTGCAAACGACCCTGTCTTGGTAACAATCAATGACGCCATCATTTATGGGCATATAGGTTATGGCATCATTTTTCTAACCTATGTGATTTCCAATTTTATGGGGATGCTGGCTAAAAATGTATCCGTACATAAAATTTTGTATAAGCCAAACAACATGCCCTACTTTACTTTTCGCTTTGGAGGCATTATTGCCACGTTGGCTTTTGTTTTTTACAATACGTGGCAAGCTCCTGTACAGAATGCTTTTAGTGGATATTATAATGCAGTAGGGGATCTTTATCAAACTCTGAACAACGACCAATTTGCTGAAGCTTTTTATCAACAGTCCAATACCTACGGATATCTAAATCACCATGCCAACTATGCCATGGCCAATCTGGAAGCGAAAAAAAACTATAACACCCTTAAAGAACGAAATTTTTATAAACACGCTGCAGAAAGAAGACCTACCGAGTTTGCCTACATCAATCTAAGTCAGACTTACCAAAGAAACGAGCAGTGGCTGGAGGCACGTCTTATACTCAATGAAGCACTTAAACACTTTCCTGAAAGTGGAACAATTAAAAATGCGCTAGGAATTATATATTCCAAAATGGATTTAGTTGATTCTTCCCTATACTATCTGCAAAAGGCCAGTAACCAAAGAATAATAAGGGATGCAGCCAATGCTAATTTTATTGGAGTAGCAGCAAAAAACAATTTGCCTGTTAATGCCGATTCTTTATTTACCCTAATATCATCTGATAATATTGGCATCAGAAGCAATGCATTGGCCTTTGCAAATATTCAGGGCACCAAAATAAAAATGAATATTGATTTAAAACAGGATACACTTCTTAATCTATTTTCTGCCAGTCTGCTCAACAATTATATGCTTAACCACCTAGGCGAATTGGATAGTACGTTTATTAACCATGTTATTAATTTGGGAGAGAAACCAATTAACAAAGACTACAGTGAATCTTTATTGTTCAACGCTTCCCTTTCACTATATGCCGATGGTCAAACCCGGAGGGCCTTTTCATTACTAGAAAACATCACCATCTTTAGTGAAGACCAGGACAAATATAATACCATCCTCGCCATGTGGTCGCTAGAGAATAAAGCTTGGCAAGATGCTGCTACATTCATTAATTATGTTGCCAATCAACAATCCTCAAATGCTTTGCCAGTAGCCGCTATTGCACTTACTGAAGCAGAAAGAATAAGTGATGCCTTAATAAGGTGGGATAGCCTCAAATCCAATCCGGGATCCACCTATTATCAATTTGCCACTCAAATGATAAAGGCATTAAAAGCAAACACAATTAATTCGTTAAATGACGAAGAAAAATTGGCCTACTGTAACTACAGGATCTCCCCATATGATTCCATTTCTTTTAAAGTTGCAATGGCCCAAATCGAAAACGAAGAGTTGAAAGCCCGCGCTATTCTTTATAGAAGTCAAAAACTTTTTGAAATAGACGAAACAAATGCTGCCATAGATGTATTTGAAAAGATTTCTGGGCTCAGGCTGGTGGATAAAAATCTCTACAACCAAATCCAATTGTTCGAATTAGAATTATTGGCCAACAAAGGGGATATTCAAGTTCTTTCACAAAGATTAAACGAAAGCAAAATTGAATTTCCCAGTCACAGGAAGAGCCTTTACGTCTATTTTTCAGCCTTGCAAAGTGAATTAAATAAAGATACCACTACCGCCAAGCTACAATTCAAATGGCTAGCAAGTGCCAATCCCTACCTCGAAGATGCAGTTATCTCCTCCGCTAGATATTTCAAAGAAAATGGAAAGGACAATCTGTTACCTTATACTATCTTAACGGATGCTTTGCTCGCAAATCCCTTTTCTGTAAAACTTTTGAAAGCATATAGCATGGAGGCGGCTCAACTGGGATTCAGTGAATATGCCAATAGCTCCCTAGAAAGGCTTCGTCCGCTTATATCCGCTGAGTCATTGCGAAAGTTCTTAATTGATAACCAGCATACCTTTGCTCAAGTAATTCAGTAAGTTCTCAAAGAATCTTTTAGTTTTGTCGGACTAACAAAACCAAATGCCATGGACGAGGTAAAGAGAATTCCGCTAAATGCAATTCATGAAAAATTAGGAGCCAAAATGGTGCCCTTTGCAGGTTTCAATATGCCTGTACGGTATTCTTCTGATATAGAGGAACATATGACCGTACGGGAACACGTAGGCGTATTTGATGTGTCACACATGGGTGAATTTACCCTTAAAGGACCAAAGGCACTGGACCTGATCCAACGTGTAACATCCAATGACGCCAGTAAAATGGTTGATGGACAGGCTCAATATTCTTGTTTACCAAATGAAAATGGTGGGATAGTAGATGACCTTATCATCTACAAAATCAAAGACAATGATTATCTGCTAGTAGTTAATGCTGGTAATATTGATAACGATTGGAATTGGATATCAAAATTCAATACAGAGGGCGCTGACTTGAAAAATATTTCAAGTGACATTTGCCTCTTTGCAGTGCAGGGCCCCAAAGCAGTGGGCGTACTTCAAAAATTGACCAAGACAGACCTTAACGAAATTAAGTTTTATCACTTCGCTATCGGAGAGTTTGCAGGCGCTCAGGATGTGGTAATGAGCAATACAGGATACACCGGCTCAGGTGGCTTTGAAATATATGTGCACAAAGACAACGCAGAAAAGGTTTGGAACGCCATTTTTGAAGCGGGTAAAGACGCGAATATTAAACCAATTGGCCTTGGCGCAAGAGATACATTGCGACTGGAAAAAGGATTTTGTTTGTATGGTAATGACATTGATCAAACCACCTCTCCACTTGAAGCAGGACTGGGTTGGATTACTAAATTCACAAAAGAGTTTACCAATTCCGAAAATCTAAAAAAGCAAAAAGAAGAAGGGATAAAGCGAAAGCTTGTTGGCTTTAAGATGGTGGATAAAGGCATACCCCGTCATGATTACGAAATCAAAAACACGAAAGGAGAAGTAATTGGAAAGGTAACATCTGGAACCATGTCACCCATGCTAGGTATAGGAATTGGTTTGGGGTATGTAACTGTTGACCACGCAAGTCCTGGGTCTGAGATTTTTATTTCAGTTCGTAACCGTGATTTAAAGGCAGAGGTAAGTAAGTTACCATTTGTCTAAGCTATGATCAATGTGATGTTTGTGATAAAGCATGTTTCCAAATACTCTGTAGTAATAGGAAATACAATAGGATGTACCAATCACGAACATCACAATAATCAACTATATCAAGGTTAAAACAATATGAAAACGATTGATGTTTGCCTGAGCCCTGAACTCATACACCTTTACGATGTGTCAGACAAAACTGTGGTGGTGGTAGATATTCTTCGCGCTACCAGCTGCATGGTTACTGCCCTGGCACATGGTGTGGAATGCATCATTCCGATGGCCAGTGAAACAGAATGTGAGCGAATGAAATCGAAGGGTTACATCATCTCTGGTGAACGCAATGGACAAAAAATTCAAGGATTTGATAAAGGTAATTCTCCATTTGAATACATGGAGGAGGATATCAGAGGACTAAAAATCGCATTCACCACCACCAACGGAACACAAGCCATTGAAAAATCTAAAGGCGCCAAAAAAATATTGATTGGGTCTTTTCTCAATCTCTCTGCTATAACGAGGTACTTACTCATGTCCGATGACAATATTCTAATTGTTTGCGCTGGATGGAAAGGTAAGTTAAACTTAGAGGATAGTCTTTTTGCCGGTGCATTGGTTGACAATCTTAGAAAACACATTGAGCCGGACTGTGATGCTCCCATGATTGCACGAGAACTTTACCTATCCGCTAAAGATGATATGATGAAGTTTCTCAGTGCCTCTTCTCATGTGAAGCGACTGAATCGCCTGAATATTCATAAGGACATTGAGTTTTGTCTGACGCCAGACCTGTATCACGTCATTCCCATCTTAAAAAGAGACAGACTCGTACTACTTTAGTTTAGGGTTCTTATGATGCCTATCCCTATCGCGGCTTGACTTCTTATCCATATTTTTTTTAAAGGCCTCTGTCAAATCTATGCCCGTTTGATTAGCCAAACAGATCAACACCCATAGCACATCCGCCAGCTCGTCACCCAGATCCTTACCTTTGTCCGATTCCTTTTCCGACTGCTCTCCATACCTGCGTGCCATGATACGTGCTACCTCCCCCACTTCTTCGGTAAGAATTGCAGTATTCGTTAATTCATTGAAATACCTTACTCCATTTGTTTTGATCCATTGATCTACTTGTGCCTGCGCCTTATGAATAGTCATACCGGTTATTTATTTCATCAATTCTTCAAAATCAATATTCATCACATCAAACTTTTCCCATCCCACAAAGTCAAAGTGCCACCACTCAGAATCATACACCTTAAATCCTCGCTTTTCCATAGCAGCTATAAGCATTGCCCTGTTTCTGGCAGCCTCCTTATCTTTTAAAGGATATGTAGGAAAGGCTTCTTCCTGAAAAGAATCATAGGGAGTTGGCATATTCAGTTCTGTTTTTGTTTTGCTATCAATCACCGTTAGATCAATGGCACAACCCCTGTTATGTCTTGATCCCTGATAGGGTGACGCCACGAAAGTGGTATCGCTATAGACCTCATAAAACTTTACTGTGGCCGAATAAGGTCTGTATCCATCGTGGATTTTCAACTCAAGACCTTTCTTCTTCAAGTCTGACTGAACTTTAGCAATGGCTTCAGCCACTGGCTTACGCGCATATGCCTTCGCAAGATTATAGATGACTTCTCCAGTAAAATTATTAGTGGTCGCATATCTTATGTCAAGTAGCAAACCAGGAATAGCCTTCTCCAGATCAATCAATTCCATTTCAGGATTCTTCCGTATATTCTCCTGATATTGATTATAGGTCGTTGGCGTTAATCCGTATTTATATTGTGCAGAAGATGCATAAAAAGCAAATACTAGAAATAGGGACAGTTGAAGTTTCATAAGCATCAGTTTTAAGACATCAATTGATATTATTACTTAAGCATTAAAACTGCTTTCATTATCCTAAAATCAGAATTGTCGATTGAAAAATTCTCATCCACCTTTTCATCAAAAGCATCCATACTCCAATTTGTTAATTTATTATCCGGATTGCTTTTTATCCAACCAACAATTAGCCCCCTTCCCTTGTCAGCGTTACCTATCTTTTTATAAACTACTGCTGCAATGAAATCACCAAAATTATCTCTTACATCACTGCTAGCAATTTCTGCCCACTTAGCCTCCGCTCCCTTCGTGTTTTTCATCCCCTCATAGCATAGTGACTCCAAGTAATCTTCCAGTCGATCATCGATTTCCGCATCATAGGGCTTGCCTACTCCCAAATTCTCCGGCCATGTTCTTGCTGTTGCTATTTTTGACATGGCGTTTTTATACTTTCCACTTTTTATAGAAGCCACTGCCTGCATCAGCCATGCCTCGCGATAAAGCGATCGACCTTCTGTTGCACCCTCATAAGGCAAAATTTTGGTACTTGCCAATATTTTTCCTGCTGCTTCAAACTGACTATTGTGCAGTAATGCTTTGGCCAAAAGCATACTGATGATATAATTGTTGGGAAAATTTCTAGTGTACAGCTGTGCAGTTTTCACCGCCTCCGCAGTGTTACCTTTATCCAGATAGTAATTGATCAACAATTTCCCATATCGCCATTCTTTGGCATCCATGCTGCCTGCCCTTTTTAAATCGGCCAATCGGTTTTCTGGAATCAGATTAGCACGTGCTGCATAAAAGGGTGCAAAGTCCGAAGTATTCGCACAAGTTTGAAACAGTACTTTTGCCTCATCCATCTGATTGGCATGTGTGTAAACCAATCCCAAATAATATTTAGGCTTCCAATGATCCGTTTGCGTAATAACCCAACTTAAAACTTCTTTGGATGCTGCTCGAAACGGAAAAACAAGTTGTGCTGAATATTCATTTGCTTTTTGTATCCATGTGCTGAAATCCTTATCCCCTCTTTTATCTTTCACAAAAGCGATCCAATAATTAACCTCAGGATGAAACGGAGACAGGCTCAATACTTCAATACATTCTTCCAACAAACCCAACTGATAGTATTCTACTCCCAACTGAAGATAAGATTCCCATGGCATTTCATTTCTCACCATAGATGTAAATTCATTCCTATTAGTTGATGATTTATCCAACTGATACTTTTCAAATCGTACAAAATGATTGAGTGGATCAATAGATGCAACCTTCTCCAAAGTTTCCCTGGCCTGATCAGTCTGTTGTAATTTTCTTTGAGTTAATTCCAACATCTTGTAAGCGGTAGTATTATTCTCATCTTGACCAAGGGCCTGAGCCGCATAAGACTCCGCTCTCCTGTAATTCTTTTCCTTAAAATATAGCTCACTCAGTTCTGTCGCTGCTGCTCCTCTGTATTCTACCGATTGCAATGCGATATCAAAACCATCTTTGGCATCTGTTGTCTTATCTAAATTTTTGCTGGCAAGGCCATAATAATAATTGGCAGCAGGGTTATAGGTATCTATACGCAGCGCATGATGACTGTATTCAAATGACTTCTGATGCAATCCATCAATACTCATCAGCAACGCCATATCAGTTAATGCCGGTAAGTAGTTGGGATCTTTAATCAAAGACTCCTTTAGCTTACCCTCCGCCTTTTTATAGTCACGTGCTCTTATCAATTCCTTTCCCTGTAACCACAATCCAAAAGAAGAATTCCAACCAAAATCTGCAGGAGCATCAATGGGGCGACTGAGTGAGCTACTTTCGGGATCAAAATCATATACCACTTTATCACCTACTTGTACAATCACTCCTTTTGTGTCCCCCGAAAACGCAAATGAGTCTTCATAAAGTGTAAGGGTCTCAAAGTTTACTTTTTTGGTAAACAAAATCTTACCTTCTCTCTCTACACTCACATTCTCACTAAATGTTTGTAGAGGAGAAAATGCAAGGTTGAGTTTCCCATCATTTACAGTTGCATTTAACGTACCATAGGGATTGGCCTGTACAAAGCCCTTTGTTCCCTTTACAGGAAACCAATACTCAGTCCATTCATCTGTTGCATAAGGGGCGAAGCCGCGATGCTTAAAAGGAGTAAACGTACTTGGCCCTCCTGTTTGATTGAACAATCTTCCAGACTGCACCTCTACATATTGGCCATCGGTATCTGTCAGCAATTTTTCCCAAATCATCCCTTGCTGTGAAAGTCCCCAAATCCAAATTTTCTTTCCCGGCTTGTCTGCATGCTCCGCATAACGTCCCATGCCAAAGTCCTCATCGTGCCAATATCCTCCAAAAAAATCAGCATACTGTCCAAAAACATGGTAGGACTTGTATTGACCAAAATTATTGTTCTTATAATAAGAGACATCCTTACCTATTTCTTTATTGAAGGGCCAATCACCATACTCGCCATTGTGTCCCAGATATTTGTTACCGGGATAAATAAACTGCAAATCACTCGCTGCTTTTATCCCTGCATTCATCCAGGTATAATACGGTTGCTCTAACGCTGTGCTATTGTGCCAAAAAGAATGTGTAGTAAAATAAGCCTTATCTTTAGGCAGATTGACTTCTATTGTCCAATACGTTTGGGTAAGTAAATCAAGTGTGCCTATGTAACAGCTCACGCTTCCATCTGGTTTTTCCTCCATTTTGTAATCAATTGGTGTTGAGCAATTGGGTGTATGTCCGATGATACCATAATTGGCTTCAATACCTCCACTCGTCCATGGACCACGCATAGCAATGTCTCTAAACTTTACCACCTGATTAAAATAGATGAAAGGTTTCCCGGTAGATTTTTCAATAGCTGTCCAAATCTTTCCGCCTATTTCCGGCAGAATCATCACTTTGATGAACTCATTCTCCAACTCCACCACCTTCCAGTTTTTGTTGATCGGAGCATCCGTATAGCCATCAAATCGATAGTAAGGATATATCAATTCAAATTTTGGAATAGGATCAGGATCTGAGTACGGATAAGTTTTAAACTCCCGATCATATTCTTTTATTGAGGCGTTTTGTTGTGCTCTTAATTGACAACTTAAAAGAAGGAATACCAAGAAAGCGAGTGTCTTTTGCATACAATTATTTAATTACAATCAAAAAGCCTTTTCCTTTTGGAATGGCCAGTGGTTCTTTCAAATTCAATGTTCTCCCCTCCTGATAATCGATGATAGCAGGAATTTGCATCATAGAGCCAGGCTTCATGTTCAGAGATTTCCAATCAATATCCAACTGAATATTTACATCATTTTCAGCCCAACTGGCCACAGCGATTAACAAAGCATTATCCTTTTTATACACTGTTGCTTTTACTTTTTCATTATTGGTCTTCACAGGATTGTCCTTTACCCAGTATCCGATCATTTCGGTGTTCTGCATCCCAAAATCATCCCAGAATTTCCAAATCTGAGAAGGATCATTATTCCCCCATGGCAAGCGGTTGGTCATGCCATATACCATGCCCCTCCATTTGTTCCCACCCTTCTCCAGCATTTCTCCCATGAGTCCAAATGGAATCCCAGAAACCTCTACTAACCAGAAGCCAGGATTCATGTCGTAATCAAAATACTCACCAAACCACAATCTGTTTAAATAGGGAAAGTGCTCTAAATACAAATTAGCGCTGTTATTAAATCCATCTCTCTCGTTAAATTGATTTGCAGAATGTAGATCTATTATACCAGGTCCTCTCTCACTCGCCATCACTCTTCTGATCCGCTTCATCGTAGTACGGTCAAAAGCTACATCATCCAAATAAATACCATCGATACCCACATTTTTTACCAACCAACTCATGCCTTCCACATAGTAATTATGCCAACGGCTCATGCCGCTATTAATGATCGCAGCGTCCTTCAACCCTGGAACAAACCATGCAGCAATATAATCCTCAGCAATATGCTCCTGCAGCCAAGAGAATCCTCCGCCTGCACCGGGAGAATAAATCTCCGTGCCCAAACTTCTCATAGGTTGTGTTTCATACGCATGATTTGACAACTCCCGAATGGTATTATATATCTTCACTTTCAATCCCTTGTTATGTGCTTCGTCAATGTAAGCCTTCATCTCTTTCCATCGTATGAAGGGATAGTTGATGTAAGGATTTATTTCATTGGCATGATGCACGTTTACCACAGTAGCTCCCTTTTTCAGCACGGTATCCACCGGGCTAAACTGGTGATAGAATCGCGTCTTCCATTGAAAGTCTGTATTTATTGTATGGAATGGAGTGATGAGCAAATCAAAATTGTAATACAACTTCTCTCCCTTTTTCATTTCTCTAGATCCACTGTAGGCGCGAACTAGGGTAACATCTTCTGAGTCTTCAATTGTAACTCCACCTTTGCCTTCATTTCCCCATGACGAGGGCAACACCAAAGGTTTCTGTAAATAAAAATTAGTATTCAAAGGACGTATATAGCTTTCATCGCGTAGTGAAAAATGAATCCCGCCATTCACATCACCGATCCAGCCCCCGTCTTGATTCTTTCTAGCCACATCCCATTTCCAATTAATACTTGCTTTCCTTTGTCCTCCTCGCTCACCAAGCCCCATAAAATAAGGTGCTGAAGATTGATACATGGGAATTTCAAGACGAGCATCTCCTAAACTCAAATCTGCTTTGGCAGTAAGCTCAATGGTATAAGCAATAAACCCATCAAATTCAATTTGCCCATTAATCTTCATTAACAATCCACTCGACTCATTTACTGTCTCCCACTGAACCAAGCCCGGTGCTTGTCTGGTAATTCTTAATCCATTGTTCTTCCAGGTGATTGCCTCGGTTCCGTTTACGTTCATTCGAAAGGCAAAACCATTCTTTAACAAGGGCTTGCCTTCACTGCGCAGTGAAGTCATTTTAGGATCAAAGTAACTTGTAATTTGTGCCGGAAGGCCATAGCCATCCAATGCTACCTCCCTACCCAAAAGTGAAATGGTCTTGTCCTTGACTACCAGTGGTAGGTAAGGAGCTATTACCTCGTTGTTCATTCCCAACTGGGAATTCAACCAGGTCAACCGGGTCTGTTTCCATGGCTCATCGACACCATGATCGACCAACACCTGATTGCCCACATTTAGAGTAATTGAAATCGAAACCGAAGGGTTGCTGTCAGCCGTCACCTTTACTGTACCCTTGTAAACACCAGCGTTTGTTTCAGTAGGAATATTTACCAAACACCACAGTGCCTGTACATCTCCTTTTTTTACATTCACCACTTTAGTAAAAGGCTTCCCATCCCAATTAACACCCGTGGTATTGAGACTCGACATCACAGAAGTCGAAATCACATTTCCAGTTTCAGATTTTAGATCAGAAAACTCAATCTGAACATTATTGATATCCTGTTTTGAAGCATATAAACCAAGCTGATAAGCAAAGTTTTCTCCTCGCGCTGCCTTATCATCAAACTTATTTTGAATGCCCTTCTTTATCCATCGGTAAGGCAAGTCATGTCTCATGTTTATTGGATGCAACCGATCTTCAGGGAATACAATAAAATTTCCATTGTAATTTCCACTCAGTGCTTTTGTTTCACTTTCTGTTGCGATTACCTCCATCGGATAGAAACTATTAAACTCATCTATGGCCTGAATAGAAATTACTTTGGCGGTTTTTGCGGATTTTATCTTACTCAGCCAACTCGTTGTTGCTGTGGAATGAAATGGAGGGTAGTTGACCGTTGGGTAATTGGAGCGCCCCGTGTTTAAATATTTCAAATAGTAGATATAGTACTTGCCCGGACCATCGATGGGCTCAAAAAAAATTTCACCAGATGCCCTGGTAATAGTACCAAGAGAAACGTTGGTCACATTTTTACCACCTTCTGTGTAAACAATAATGTCCTTATCCTGTGGATTATTGTCCCTCCTGCGCCAGGGAATAATCACCTTCGCTACTTCTCCCTTTGCAGTCACCAGAATTTCGACTCTGTGATTTCCTAATGAATCGGGATCCCAACAATTTTCACAGACAAAATAATTAATGTCCTGACCAATGAGCTGGCCCCAAGACAGTAAAACAACAATCACAGAAAGAAATCTTTTCATATCTAATTAAGGTCAAGCATGAATCTAATAAATTTATTTAAACTTTTGATTAATCGAGTTTATCGAAGACATTTATTACTCTAAAAAATTCAAACTACTTTATGAACCTCGAAGCGATAAGAAAAGATACACCTGGCTGCCAATTTAAAATTCACTTTAACAATGCGGGTGCCTCTCTTCCTCCTCTACCTGTTACAGAAGCCATTCGCAATTACATTTTATTCGAATCGACCACCGGAGGTTACGAAGCAGCTGATATTAAAAAAACGGAAGTTCAAGAATTCTACATCAGTGTCGCAAAGCTTATCAATACAGAAGAAAATAATATCGCCTTTACTTCAAGCGCCACCAACTCCTTTTCACTTGCTATTTCTTCCATCCCTTTCGAACGCGGAGATACCGTATTGATTGCCAACGAAGATTATATCTCCAATCAAATTGCCTTTCTTTCACTGCAAGAACGGTTCGGCATAAAGCTCATTCGGGCCAAAAGCTTATCTACAGGAGGCGTAGACCTAAACGATATGGAGGAACTGATCAATAAACATCACCCTAAGTTGGTTTCGCTTACGCATGTGCCCACCAATACCGGATTAATTCAGCCGGTAGAAATAGTGGGAAAGATGTGCAACAGCAAAGAGATACTTTATCTGGTAGATGCTTGCCAATCCGCAGGTCAAATTCCGCTGGATGTGAAAAAGATAGGCTGCGATTTCCTCACCGCTACAATGAGAAAATTTCTGAGAGGCCCAAGAGGAGCTGGATTTTTATATGTTTCTGACCGTGTTCTCGAAAAGAAACTAACACCGCTGTTCGTGGATATGCGGGGTGCTGAATGGACCGGACCAGATACTTATGAAGTGCGCATGACCTCCAAACGATTTGAGGAATGGGAACTACCCTATGCCCTAGTGGTGGGAAGCAAAGAAGCCATTAATTATGCACTAAATATTGGAGTAGAAAATATAAACGCGAGAAATAAAGTGTTATGCAATCTTCTGAAGAATAAACTTCATTCCATTAAATTAAAGGCATTGGATATCGGGCAGGATCAATCCAGTATTATTACTATTGAAATGCCAGGTAAGCATCCCAATGAAGTACTTCAATATTTAAGAGCGCTCAACATCAACACTTCAACCGCTCACCGTTCAAATGCACAAATCGATTTCAAATCAAAAAAGGTAGATTGGGCATTAAGAATTTCTCCACATTATTTCAATACTGAAGATGAAATTGATAGTTTGATACAATCTCTTGAGTACCTAAACGATTAACTGATCATGACTTTCCGCAATGCCATGCTGATTTGCCTTATAATGGAGTCGGGCCTTGCAGTTTTAGGAATTATTAATTACGGATGGAATGTAGAGGGACTTCAGGCTACCACACGATTTAGCGGTAGGTTTTCATTGTTGCTTTTCAGTATAATTTTTTTAGCTAACCGTCCTGCTGACATTTATTCTTGGCTTTCAAAAAGACCATTTCACATTTTTGCCCTAGCACATGGGATTCACCTTTTAGAGGTGTTAACTTTTCTCTACCTGTCAGATGTGCAGATAATACCTTATCGTCAGGCAGGTGGGTTTGTTGCCTACTTACTTATTTTCTTAATGCCCCTTCTTGCTGACAGGCTCGAACAAGGAAGGCTTGACGAAAAGAAATTTAATATCATGAATATTATTTTTCAATATTTTGTTTGGGGCATTTTCTTTCTTACTTATTTACCTCGAGTAAGGGGATTGTTACCCATTGTGGGAGGAAGCTACTTCCAGAATGTAATACTACTGGGTTGGATTTCATTAATGCTGGGCATGAAGCTTCCAAGGGTATTGTTCAAGAGAAAGACGCGCTGATTCCTATATTATTAGGATAGAATGCCCCCTACCTCCAAGATTCTAACCAACAACACCTAAATTTGAAGAAAAATAGAAGAAAGTGAAATTGTATCGAAACCTATCCGAAGCAGTGGTTACCACGCTTAAAACAATATTTGAGGACAATAAGTACGCGGATAAGGTGATTGAAAAAACACTGAAACAAAACTCCAAATGGGGTGCCCGCGACAGGCGCTTTGTTGCTGAAACCACTTACGACATTGTGCGGTGGTACCGATACCTGATAGCTGTTTCCGATTCCAAAAATGATGATTATTGGAGCCTGCTGGGTACCTGGTTGATATGGAAAGAAATAACCCTGCCGGACTGGGATCAGTTTAAAAACATTAATACCAATTCCTTAAAGGGGAAGTTTAAAAAAGAATATCCTCTGCCTGTTAGAGAGTCGATACCAGATTGGCTCGATGAACTTGGAACTTCAGAACTTCCTTCCCGATGGGAAAAAGAAATAAAAAGCCTAAATCATGAAGCCGAAGTAGTATTAAGAGCAAATGCGCTAAAGGGTAACATTGATACTATTCAAAATCAATTGATGGAAGAAGGAATTGAAACTACTGTCAATTCGAAATTTCAAAATGCGTTGATCCTCAACAAAAGAATGAATGTTTTTGGAAGTCAATCCTTCAAACAAGGATTATTTGAAGTACAGGATGCTGGCTCACAATTAATAGCTCCTTTTTTAAGAGTAGCGCCAGGCATGCGCGTAGTAGATGCTTGTGCAGGCGCTGGTGGAAAAACCCTGCACCTCTCTGCATTAATGCAAAACAAAGGACGTATAGTAGCCATGGATACCGAAGGCTGGAAACTGGATGAGCTTAGAAAAAGAGCAAAAAGAGCTGGAGCAAATAATATCGAAACCAAGGCGATTGAAAATTCTAAGACCATAAAACGTCAGGCCGAATCGGCAGATCGGTTATTATTGGATGTACCTTGTTCAGGACTTGGTGTGTTGAAAAGGAACCCAGACGCAAAGTGGAAGCTATCTCCAGAATATATTTCTAAAGTTAAAATTTTGCAGCGGCAGATACTGTCCGATTATGCTACAATGGTAAAGCCAGGTGGCATGCTTGTCTATTCTACCTGTAGTATCCTACCCTCAGAAAATGAAGAGCAAGTCAAGCAATTTCTAAAGTCAAATATGTCTTTTGAACTCATTGATGAAAGCCATTGCTGGCCGTCTGATGGGTTTGACGGATTTTACATGGCCCTGATAAAAAAGAAATAGTAATTTTACTTCTTGCCTTTGGTGCCCAATAAGGGCCCTTTTTACTTAAATCAAAACTTTCTTTCGTTTGAAGATCATTCGCTCCATCTTTTTAAAAATTTACATTGCCTGGGTGCTCATCGTGTTTTCGGTGTTCATGATACTCTACCTTCCGGGTATTCTTATCCCGTTTGTTTTTGGAGATAGAGCGGCTGTGGTAGGTTATAAATTTTTGAAAATATGGTCATGGACTTTTAGCAAACTTAATTTCATTCCCTACCACATTTCAGGATTAGAAAATGTCGATAAAAAGAGGGCATACATTTATGTGAGTAATCATACCTCCTATCTGGATATCCCCGGTATTACACTCACAATACCGACCCAGTTCAGACCATTGGCAAAGAAAGAACTTAAAAAAATTCCGGTATTTGGTTGGATTGCCCAATCCGCTTGCATAATTGTTGATAGATCCAGCAACGAAAGCAGGCGCAAAAGCATGGAACACCTGAAAGAAATTCTTGCCATGGGTATTTCCGTTTTAATTTTTCCTGAAGGCACCCAGAACAGAAGCGAAGAACGCTTGCAACCCTTTTATGATGGCGCATTTAGAATTGCCATCGAAACCAAACAACCCGTTATCCCAATTGTAGTAATAAATGCCGGCAAACTGATGCCGCCCAATAAGATTCATATAGAACCGGGTACTATCAAAGTGATTGTTGGAAAGGAAATATCCACAAGCGACCTGACTTTAAAGGAAACTACATCACTGAAACAAAAAGTATTCGAAACTATGGACATTATGATTTTAGAAAATCAGCAACCTTAAAGAAATGACTCGAAAAATTAAATCGAAAGAGTATTTTAGAACCCTCAACATTATTTATTTCACACAACTAGGTGCGATGATCGTGTTGGCAATCATTGCTTATTATCTCATTCAGCAAGGAAGGTTAGGTCCAGAAAACAATACTCTTGCGGTAAGTTTTCAAAAAATTATCATGGTTGTTATCCCGCTGAGTTTTGCGACCGGCTATATTCTGTTCAAAATTTTTCTTAGAGGTATAAGTCCAACAGCTCCGCTGACTCACAAAATGAAGAAGTACTTTAGTGCCAATCTCATCAGATCAGCATTTTTAGAAATTCCGGGACTCTTTATTTCTGTAGCTGCCTTAATTACAGCCAATCTTCTGTTTCTGGTAATCGTCCCTCCTATCCTGATACTCTTCATCCTATTCAGGCCAACCAGATCAGTAATTGCCCAGGAGCTCAATCTTTCCATGGCCGAAAGAGCAAAATTGGAAGACCCTGAAGCAGTAATTTCAGAATCCATCGAATAACCTACATCTGAATTTTTTTTCGGCAATCGTTATTTCGTAGTTTTCAAGATAGAACTCAATACTGAGCCGTGAAAGCAGCATTTTTGGTTTTTTTAGGGGGTGGAATTGGTAGCATGTTCCGTTATTCCATTAGTAAATGGATTGGCACCCTGCATACCCATTACTTTCCATTTGGAACCTTGGTGATAAATATCCTTGCTTGTCTCGCATTGGGAGTAATTCTGGGCTTGGCTGATGCCCGTCAGCTCATGTCTCCATCCTCAAAAATCTTTTGGGCCGTTGGATTCTGTGGTGGTTTTAGCACTTTCTCAACCTTTAGCGGAGAGACCTTATCACTCATTCAAAGTGGTTTTACCGGAAGCAGCATTGTCTATATTTCATCAAGCCTTATACTCTGTATTACGGCCACCTTGCTGGGTTTATACCTCGGACAAGGTACCTAAAGCCTCTTACCTGCCATTTTTCGGGCAAATTCTACTCAAAATTAGTAAACCCTACACCTTATGTGATAATTTAAGTATTTGTTGTAAGTTGCTATACTATAACAAGTTATGAGACCCTATTTTATCGCCCTGTTGGTTGCGAGCTTCCCATGCTTCAGTTATGCTCAGTTTGATACACCGAGTGTTCCAAACGTTATTGGTTTTGAACTTTCGTTAAAAAATTCTTTGATCACTATCTCCATTGGGGAACCAATGATCAATACGTTTACCTCTTCCTCCTCTGTAATTACTCAAGGATATTTACAACCTATCCTAAATGCACCTTGCCAGGGAACAGCATTTACCTACTATCCCAACCCAGCCAAAGATCACCTGACTATTGAAGCCTTAGGTTGTGATGAACAAATAGCTTCTGTACAAATCATTGATTTATGGGGAAGGGTAATAGACACCGTCTCTCCCAAAGAAGATAACCGAATTGAATTAGACAAATTAAGTCAGGGATTGTATGTGTTCAAAGTCTTCCTAAAAGGGGGGACATTCGGAAGTTTTAGTGCCATAAAAATTCCTGATTGAGCTATGAAAACGATCCTTACACTCTGCATAGCCTTTGTCTTCTGTTTAAGTCATTATGCCGTAGCGCAAGGGCCTCAAGGAATTAATTATCAAGGTGTAGCCAGGAGTATGGATGGTCAACCTCTCTCCTTCAAAGAGATTTCTATTCGTATTAGCATTTTAAATGGATCTGAGAATGGGGAAATCGAATACGAAGAAATTCACGAAATAAAAACCAACTCCTTCGGACTCTTCACGCTTGTGATCGGACAGGGAAAGCCTGGTAGTT
Source organism: Cyclobacteriaceae bacterium (assembly GCA_019638285.1). Classification (GTDB taxonomy): domain Bacteria; phylum Bacteroidota; class Bacteroidia; order Cytophagales; family Cyclobacteriaceae; genus ELB16-189. The sequence goes on from JAHBUB010000005.1 coordinate 23,533, forward strand.
CCCTATTTAACTTTATTAACTGGACGTCCGGAAAAAAATGGCTTCAGATAGAGATGGATGAAAATGGAGGTCGCAACTTTAAATTGATGGGCAGCCAGCAACTGATGAGCGTCCCTTATGCCCTATATGCCGAAAGGGCCGGAAATGGATATCAGGCAGGTCACGGAATTGCCATCAACAACAACCTGATCACCAACCTTGGTGATGAGGATAAAGATGCCACCAATGAATTAATAAGCTCTGTAACATTCGGGCCAGATAATAAATTGCGCATTACCGATGCAGGAGGCACTAAAGAGGCTGATCTCAGTAGTCTGATGGGTGCCGCTCAGAACTTGAGCAATGTGCTTTCAAATGGCAACAATGCCGGCAACTCAATCATTACCAACCTTGGCAATCCGATAAATGCCTCAGATGCAGTAACCAAACTTTACGTTGACAATCTTGATTCATCTGATGGGGACAAAAGTGCAACCAATGAGATTCAAACATTAAGCAAAACGGGTAACAACATTTCGCTAAGCACAGGAGGTGGGTCGGTGGTATTAAATGACGACAGTCCAACCAATGAATTACAAACCCTTTCAACACAAACAGTAGATGTCAATACGCGGAGTTTAACTTTAAGTAATGGCAATACTCTTCATGTAGACATTCAAGATGCAGATGCCAGTAACATCAATGAGGCACAAACCATTTCCAGGACTGGAAGCACTGTAACTTTAACTCAGGCCAATGGTGCAGGAGGTGGATCCTTTTCAATCAATGATGGGGATACAGATGCAACTAATGAATTACAAAATCTAAATCAGGTATTGGCGAAAGGAAGCGATGCCGGGGGAAATAAAATAAACAACCTTGCTAATCCCACCAATGCACAAGATGCGACAACCAGGAGTTATGTAGATGCAGCAGACAACGCTTTGTCAGCAAGAATCTCGAACACTTATGCATTTAAAGTCACATACAACCACACGCACAACACCATGGGTGCCACGGAGGTGGTGACTATCACAGCCGAAGACCTTGACGATTTTTTTCTGATCTCAGGAAATGCTTTTACTGCTCCTGAAAAAGGGATTTACCAGTTTACCGTTTCTGGCACATCACCCCTAGGAGGTATAGCAATGCAAATAAGAGTTACCCCCCTTGTGGGGCCACCTCAATTTGTTGACATAAAAAGACAAATCGGATATCCAAGTGCCAGCACCATCAACTACTATGACAGTACCATCCTTAAACTGAATGCAAGTGATGTTGTAGAACTTATTGTTACAGGCGGTGCTGCCAATGAAATCGTGACTGGGGTATTCTTTGGCTTTAAACTATAGGAACAAATACCACTTTCTTTGTTTCAAAAAATTCTTCTTCAAAAAAATCAGTAAGCGCGAACAATTGATAGGGTCTTTTGAGTTCATCCATCTCCTCATCAAGATCGCCACCCTTTAAATACAAAATTCCATTGTCCATGTCATGGATAGACACCTTACTGATTTTGTTATTAACCCAAAAATAAAATTCTTTCATCCGTGTTACCGCCCTACTCACCACAAAGTCATACTTTTTATTCTTTATCTCCTCCGCTCTTATCTTTTCGCCAACCACATTTTTAAGACCCAGTGATTTTGATACTTCATTCACCACAGTGATTTTTTTACCAATTGAATCCACCAGATGAAAATGGGTTTCTGGAAATAATATCGCCAATGGAATACCCGGAAAGCCGCCTCCTGTTCCTACGTCCAATATATTAGCCATGGGCTTGAAAGAAATTACCTTCGCAATAGCCAGAGAATGTAATATGTGATTGGTGTATAAATTGTCCATGTCTTTACGTGACACTACATTGATTTTTTCATTCCATTCCCTGTAGAGAGGTCCAAGCCAGTCAAACTGATCGATCTGAGTGGCCGTTAATTCGGGAAAGTATTTTAATAATAAAGATGTGTCTTGCAATTCGATTCGATTTAAACGTTATTTCTATGGCCAAAAATAGAGTGAACCCATGACAAAACTACCAATTCTAATTGTGCTTGCACTGCTTATCGGGTGCCAAACCAAGCAAGAACAAAAATCAGAGACAGATCCACTGACTACAAAAATAGATTCTGTATTTAGCGCCCTACCTGATTTTAGTGGTGTAGTGCTTTTCGCCAATAACGGTGAACCTATATATTATAAGGCGTTTGGTGTAAGAAGTTACGAAACCAATGTGCCCATCGAGCTTACCGATATTTTTGAACTGGCCTCTGTTTCCAAACAGTTTACAGCCATGACCATCATGATGTTAAAACAAGAGGGGAAACTAGACTATGATGACCCCATAGAAAAGTACCTGCCCGGCTTGCCTTATCAGGGTATTACCATTAGGCATTTGCTCACACATACCTCCGGATTACCCGACTATCAAGCAGTGATGGATGAACATTGGGACAAAAGCAAAGTCGCCAGCAATCCAGACATTCTTGAGTATCTAAAAAAGTACAACCCTCCAAAGAAGTTTGAGCCGGGTGAAAAATATGAATACAGCAACACAGGCTATGTGTTTTTGGCGAGTATAACAGAAGCCGTTTCCGGAAAAGACTTTGTGGAGTTTTGTAATGAAAGGATATTTGAGCCACTGCAAATGACCTCCACTGCCATACGAAGTAATGATCAAAAAAATGAACTTTCGAATCTTGCCTATGGACACATTTATGTGGACGATAAAGAAAGATTTATCAGGGCCGATTCATTTCCATCTTCAAATTATACTATTTGGTTAGGGGCCAGAAAAGGGCCAGGCAGAGTAAGTTCAACTGCAATGGATCTCTTAAAGTGGGACAATGCATTGTATACCAATCAACTGGTATCTCAGAAAACACTAGCTGAAGCATTTACACCCGCCACACTTAATGATGGCTCGAAATCCAACTATGGCTTTGGATGGGAAGTTATCCCTGAGTCACCCGCTGGTAAAGTGGTTTGGCACAATGGAGACAATCCCGGATATAAAACCATAATAGTCCGATATCTCGATGCCGGAAAGACTTTGATTATGCTGAACAACAACTATCATTCACAGTTTGAGAGTGCAAGAGAAGCGGTTGATCAAATAGTTGCAAGAGCGATATAAGGAAAAACCGGGGAAATTCTTTCTGGCCAGTGCCTGCAACCCTTAGAGTGGGTATTGGATGAGGAAGACAATAAAAAAAACTAAATGTGTTCCTTTTTATTTTTGATTAAATCGTACATTAACTCTCTGGCACGGTGTAACTGGGCTTTTACTGTACCCAAAGGAGCATCCAACTCCTTCGCAATCTCCTCATAGGAGAGTTCGTTAAAATATCTTAACCGCACCAGCTTTTGATATTTTGCCGGTAGCATATTGACAAATAGTTGAATCAATTCTTCCTTTTGTGCTTTAATGGCTTCTTCCTGAGGATTGCGACTACCGTCTTCCACTTCAATTGAAACCGACTGACCATCATCGTCTGTGTAAGTATTGGTAATGCTCAGGGTATTTATTCTTTTCTTTCTAATAAAATCAATGGTATTGTTAGTGGCGATCCTGAACAACCAAGTACTAAAGGTGAAATCTTTTTTAAACCGATGAAGGCTCTTAAATGCTTTTGCAAAGGACTCAATAGTAAGATCTTCCGAATCATCCACATTCCGCACCATTTTCAATATCATGTGATATACAGGTCGTTTGTACCTAGCCAAAAGCTTAGCATACGCCTGCTCATCACCATCCACAGCCATATCAATCAGCTTAAAATCCTCTAGCGCCTTCTTTGAAAATCTGCTGTTCAGGTCTTCTTCCATCTAACTTTATTAGTGAGTAACGCCACGAGGCCGATGACAAGATAATAAATGCTAAAAATAAAATCTAAAAAGAGTACTTTCCATGCTTCAAACGCATCCCCCAACTTGCGCGAGGCAGTGTAAGCCAACACAACAAGCAATATCAAGCGCAGCGAAATTGCACCCAGCGAAACATAAATCATGGACGAATACAATAGCGTAGGGATAACCAACAACCAAAACCCAATCAATGTAAAATTAAATACACCCAATCTCCATTTATCAGCTGCTTTGTAATGTTTTCCCGCAGTCATATGTCTTACTTTCTGATAGTAATAATTTCCCCATGTAGTTTTTGGTTTAGAATAAACAATGGAGTCTGCTCCCATGCATAGCTTCGTGTTGTTATGATTGCTCACTTCATTGACAAACAAATCGTCATCACCTCCTGTTACTGACAGATGAGATCTAAATCCCTTGTTGTTCAAGAAAACATTTTTTCTATAGGCAAGGTTTCTTCCCACGCCCATATACGGTTTTCCCAACATCGCCATTCCCATGTAGTGGATAGCAGCCGTCAGGCCCTCATAACGAATAAAGGAGTTTAGTAGACCCGAAGATTTGATATAGGGTGAGTAACCAAGAACAACATCCGTATCCCCTGAAAACTGACTGCTCATTTCTTTAATCCATTGGGTGCTCCGTGGGTAACAATCTGCATCCGTAAGCAATATCCATTCATTTTTAGCAGCCTTTATCCCCAGTGTAAGCGCAAATTTCTTGCCATTAACATGTTCTGGCTTATACTTTACGGACACCATTCGAAGCCTGTTATCTAGTGCTGACGCTTCCTGCAGGTAGTCAAAGCTGTCATCGTTGCTCCTGTCCTCCACCACAATGAGTTCAAAATTATCGTAGTCTTGTTGAAGTAAGGTGGGAATCAATTCGCGCAGATTTTGTTCTTCATCATGTGCGCATACAACCACCGACACCGGAGCTGACAATTGTTCCTTTTTGTCACTCTTTCTTTTCACAAATGCGCTAAGATACATCGCCAGATACACTACCTGTATAGCGGAAAAAGCCAGAAAAATCAATTCAAGAAAGTGCAAGTGTCCCTAATATTTTAAAGGGCTCAAATATACAGTACTAAACAGTCCACTCCAGAGTGGACCTCACATAATAAAAATAGAAATGTCAAATGCTTATGATTGATTGACCTCGTCTGAACCTACATAGTTCATAAGAATAAAAGTGACCAGAAAACCAGAAAAAACACCTTCTAGTGCTACAATAAAGGCTGCAATGTAAGGATTCATATACCTACCCATGGCCTCATTCTCAATGATAGACTGCATCATGCTGGTATCCAGCTTCATGTAAACGAATAAAAAGAGAGAGAAAACCACAGAGCCTATGGCTGCGGTAGAAATTCCGGTGGCTAGCCCTCTAAAGTAATTTAACCGATCGGCATGGGAATCTTTAAATCTCTTAAGTGCAAAGTACACACCTCCTGACAAGATGAATACATTGAGAAGGCGTAGCTCCACGATATGGCCAAGTCCAACGAGTTTCATAATAAGAAAAAAACCGATGAGACCGGCAGCAATTCTAAGCCCGTAACTTTCCGGGATTCTGTTTGGGTTGTTCAATAAGCTCATGATTAGCAGGGGTTATACATCCTAAATTTTGCATTTTTTAGAAAAAATACAACATTTTGCCAGGCTATAGTTTTAGCCTTCGCCTGTCCTGATGCCATGAAATACGTGCCTAATGCTAAAATTCAGCCAAAAACATAGAATGGGAGAAGCTAACCAAGTTTCGGCAACCGAATGAGAAGTGGAGGGCCTTCCTCCTTCGTACTGAATCTGTTTTGAATTTTCCTTTTTGGCAATGGGTAGGTCTCTTTGCTTCTTGTTCTGGCACTAGTAATCCATAGCACTAACCCACCCACAAAAACAACGACTACAAGAGCCGAAATCCAATGAGTAAAAATGAAATGCATGCGAATTAATTTAGTGATGATCTACACTCAATAAACTCAAATAATTTTCATTTATCAATTGCGCTGGTGATCAAACTATGAAAGTAAGTACTGGAAGGTTATTTTTTGATTTAAACTATTTAACACATGAGAAAAGTAAAACTGAAGAGACACATTACGAATTAATTGTTATCATCTTCCTCATGTTTCCTTGCGGGGTAGCGTTGCTTCTTCCATTGTTCCAATTCCTTTTTTCTATCGGCCAATTCCTGTGGTGAAGGCTTGTATTCAATAAGTTTTTTTAAGTTTGGCTGGCCAGAATCTACCCATGCGCTGTACCATAAATCTCCAGTCATCTTTACACTGGCTCTCATTTGCCGCTCCACCATCCCGTTAAGCGCTTCATGATAAGCTTTGGCATACGCATAAGACATCACTTTTACAGTTTGCTTTCCCCTGGTCTCAAAACTATACTTCTTGTTCTCCATACTTTGCCCAACTTCTCTTTCAAGAATGAGCACTGAATCTACCGCTAGATGAGCCCTTGTCACCGCCTCCCAGCTGTATTCCTGAACATTATCGATATAGACCGCCTTGCCTACAAAAAAATTATATTCTTTAAAAAATAATTCGGGTAGCCTTGACTCCCAAAATCCATGTAAACCTACCTGATCGGTGAGTTGTCCATCGTGGTTACTGGTAGTGTGCAAAGGCACATTTGCATCTGCCACATAGTGACCTAACTCCGCTGAACTTTTTAATATTTTCTGAGGGTCATAAAGCATCATCGCATTTTTCAATTGACCATATGCGCGCATGATTTGCCATGGAACAATACCTCTTTCCATCAAGGTATCCTCACCATATTGATCAATCGCCTTTTGCCATGTTCTAGGTAGTTTAAAAACCGCGCTGTCTCCATATTCCTCCAGATCAATATAATGGCGTGGAGCTTCATCTTTTACAGCATATCTCCTTCTGTCCGGAGATACAGATTCGGCTATAAGAAATTCAATATTTTTTTTGTAGAACCCTATCATATCGGAAGGAAGGGTAAACACTGCTAATCGGTTGATTTCCTTATGTCCAAAAAAGCCCCAGACAAAACCAAGGCACGGCACAGCCAAACAAAGCGGTAATAATTTACGTATCTGTAACACTGTGTTTATCTTTCCGAAAATTTGGCTACATGTTGAAAACTATTTCTGTACTCATAATCTTCCTGCTGGCTCCGCCCCCCCTGTTTGCTACAGATTCTTACCCAAAAAATTCGAACATTGATATTCAACACTACCGTTTTGGGATAGACCTGAATGACTCCACCAACACAATAACAGGCGGTACCGAAGTTACCATTTTATTCAAGAATTCCGTGTCTAATTTTGAATTGGATTTAATAGGAAAAACTCCGGATGGAAATGGAATGGTAGTCAGCTCTGTTACTCAAGGAAAAACCCCATTACAATTCAGCCATAAGAATAACCGACTGTCCATTACCCTTCAGCGCTCTGCCCAAATGGGTGAAGAAATTACTCTATCTATTAATTATAAGGGAATCCCATCGGATGGATTGGTAATCAGCACCAATAAATTTGGCGACCGCACTTTTTTTGGCGACAATTGGCCAAACCGTGCCCACTATTGGCTCCCCACAATTGATCATCCTTATGATAAAGCAAGTTGTGAATTTATAGTAATTGCCCCCTCTCATTATCAAGCAATTGCCAACGGTATCCTTGTTGAGAAAACCAACCTACCCAACAACAGAATACTCACACACTGGAAAGAGGATATGGATATTCCTACTAAGGTAATGGTGATTGGCGTGGCCAGGTTTGCCATCACTACAGCAGGGCTGATTAAAAATATTCCTGTAGAAACCTGGGTGTATCCACAGAATAAGGAAGCGGGCTTTATAGATTATAAGATTGCCACTACCGTCCTCCAATACTTTATTGATCATGTTGGTCCTTACCCCTATCAAAAGCTCGCCAATGTGCAATCAACCACTCGGTATGGTGGAATGGAGAATGCCAGCAATATTTTTTATTATGAAAATTCAGTGACTGGCAAAAATGAAAGTGAGGGTCTGATTGCACACGAAATTGCACACCAATGGTTTGGTGATTCGGCATCAGAAATGGACTGGTATCACGTATGGTTAAGTGAGGGCTTTGCCACTTACTTTACCAATTTATACTATGAAGCAACCTACGGTAAAGTAGAGTTGGCCAGCCGCATGGCAGATCAAAGAACAGAAGTGGTTAAATACTATATAAAAAACCCAGCCCCAGTAATAGATACTACCTTAATGGATATTAATAGGGTGCTTAACACGAATTCTTATCAAAAAGGAAGTTGGGTACTGCATATGCTGAGGAAAGTGGTTGGCGATGAAATATTTTGGAGGGGAATCAGGGAATATTACCAAACCTATCAAAATTCAAATGCCCTGACCTCCGATTTCAGGCATATCATGGAGAAAGTTTCAGGAAAAGACTTAAAGTCATTTTTTGATCAGTGGTTGAGGAGAAGTGGTCATCCGGTACTTTCAGCCACCTGGCATTATAATGCCAAAAAGAAGCAGATAGAACTGACTGTAGGGCAAAAACAAAAGATAAAATTCATAACACCGCTTGAAATTGGTATAAAGGCAGGTGACGGGTCAATAGAAGTTCAAACCCTTCAATTGTCTGGAGAAGAGACGAAATTCAGCCTTGCCGTTGAAAAAAGCCCCCAGGAGCTAATCTTAGACCCTTACACCTGGCTTCTGTTTGAAGGTGAAATCAGTAGAAAATGAGTAAAACTCAGTTTTGCAAATATGCCGAATGATATTACCTTTGCAGTCCGTTTGTAAAAAAGACTTATGGCAAACCACAAATCAGCAGAGAAAAGAATCAGGGCTAACGAGAAAAAGCGAGTACGTAACCGCTATCAGCACAAAACTACCCGCACAGCCACCAAAAAATTAGTGACCACTACTTCTAAACCAGAAGCGGAGGCCCAGCTTAAAGAGGTTATTTCTCTTATCGACAAGCTGGCCAAGAAAAACATTATTCACTGGAAAAAGGCTGCTAATCAGAAGTCCAGATTGACTAAGCATGTAAATAGCCTCGCATAATCACGAGGTTTTAAAAATACTTTTCCCTTCCTTGTTGAGGCTATGCCGATAACGAGGGAGGGTTTTTTATTGCCCAAAAAATCCAAATATTTGGCTTTAAATGACTCATCTTTAATAACATGAAGTCAAAACCAAGCCATTTGGGAATTAAAAGCTGGGCTGCTGAAGACAGGCCTCGCGAAAAAATGCTTTTGAAGGGCAGATCTGCCCTTTCTGATGCGGAATTAATTGCTCTACTTATTGGATCAGGAACCGGTTCATTAAGCGCTGTGGAGGTAGCCAAGCAAGTTTTGCAGACTGTAGAAAATAATTTGCACGATCTGGCCAAGCTCTCCGTTAAAGACCTGATGAAAAGTAGGGGAATTGGAGAAGCAAAGGCAATAACCATTGTGGCCGCCATGGAGCTAGGACGCAGAAGGAAAGAGTCTGAGGTGCAAGAGCGACCAAAAGTAGCAAGCTCTCTAGAGGCCTACGAACTTGTGAAAAGTGATTTGATGGATCTTGTACACGAAGAGTTCTGGGTGTTGTTATTCAATCGGGCCAACCGCCTCATCAAGAAAAAAAGAGTAAGTGAAGGAGGTGTTTCAGGAACGGTGGCCGACCCAAAAATAATATTCAAGTTGGCACTGGAAGAATTGGCCAGTGGAATTATAGTTGTTCATAATCATCCTTCTGGCAACCTCACTGCGAGTCAAAGCGACATTAGCCTCACTAAAAAACTAAAAGAAGCTGGCAAAGTGATGGAAGTGCAGTTATTGGATCATCTGATCGTTGCCGGCCAAAAATACTTTAGCTTTGCAGATGAGGGAATACTCTAGTTAATAATGAAAAGAATCCTCCTACTTATTACCATCACAATTACCACGATGGTTGGTTTTGTTTTTTACACTACTCCTGATAAGCCTGCGGAGAGATTAATAGGCAAAAAAGAACTGCAGGCTACCCCTCCTCCCAATCCATATGCTGACTTGCTGGATAATTACGAAAACTATATTAATGAGTCGTTGAAGCTTACAGGTACACCCGGAGCTGCCATTGCCATTATTAAAGATTCAACTATTATTTTTTTAAAAGGGTTTGGCAAGAGGAGTGTAGATACTCAAGAACCAGTAGACGTGCATACAGCCTTCCGACTTGCATCGGTGTCAAAAGCAGTGACTTCCCTATTAATGGGAACCATGGTAGAAGACAGTGTTTTAAACTGGGATGATCCTGTAGTAAAGTATCTTCCTCACTTCGAATTGAAATCACCCACCTACACCAAAGAACTTACCATCCGACATGTTTTGTCCCACACTACCGGGTTGCCTTATCATACATATACTAACCTTATAGAGGAAGGCATGCCCCATGATAAATTGATTGCAGAATTAAAAAATGTAGACCTAATCGGAGAACCCGGACAGGTATACAGTTATCAAAATGTAGCTTACAGCCTGGTAGAAGATGTGATTAAATCAGCCACAGGCCATTCATTTGAAAATGAAATAAAGACTCGTCTATTTGGCCCGCTCCACATGACAAATGCCTCTGTGAGCTACGAAGGGCTTCTTCAAAGCGCCAACTATGCACAGCCACACTTATTGCGCGGGCACAAATGGACGGCAATTCCCATTTCGCCCACTTATTATAACACCGCACCGGCAGGTGGGATAAATGCAAGCATCACCGATATGGCTAAGTTGATGGTGGCCTTGTTAGGAAACAAAGAAAATATCATCGCACGGGAAACCATTGATCAACTTTTTAGTCCTGAAATAAGAGCAACCGCAAAAAATAGAAATTTTAACAAATGGAACAGAATTAAAAAGTCTTATTATGGCATGGGGTGGCGCGTGCTCACTTTTAAAAATGATACACTCGCCTATCATGGTGGTTATGTAAATGGCTATAGAAGTGAAATCGCTGTTGATCCAAAGAAAAGAATAGCCATCTGTGTATTGGCCAATGGCCCAGGTGATTTCTCAGATCATGCTATCCCCGCTTTCTTTAATACCTATGACAAATATTTTAACGCAATAATTACACAGGCTGCCCCAATAGCATATCATAAAAATGAAGCTCAATAAAATTATTCCCATTATAATAATTCTCTCTATTGTCGGATTCATAATTTATTCCTTACAAGGGAGTCAATCGGGTGAAGGCTATCTTGATGAAATCAAAAAGCACAGAAAAGAGAAAGATAACCTGATAATGAATGAAGGTGCCCCTTTTGCAGGGAAAGCAAATGAATTTACGGGACTAAAATATTTTGATATTGATCCCTATTACCGAATCAGTGCCAGCCTAAAGCCTATAAAAGACAAAAAAGTGGTAAGGCTTTCTACAAACGATGGCCTGGAAAACCGATATCTGGAGTATGCTTGGGCTGAATTTGCCATCAACAACAAAAAATGTAAGCTGCTAATTCTAGAAATTATGGAGCCTGGCCCTGACCGAGGCACCCTATTCCTGGCCTTTGCAGATGAAACCAGTGCGAGGGAAACTTACGGAGCAGGAAGATATTTGGACATAAAAAAGGTACCCGGAAGCAGCTCCGTTCTGCTCGACTTTAACAAGGCCTACAACCCTTATTGTGCCTATTCAGATAGCTTTTCATGCCCTTTCCCACCAAAGGAAAACATCCTTAATGTCTCCATTCGAGCGGGCGAAAAAGTGTATCACTGATAAGTTATAGTACAATTCGCCTTTGGCTCCATTTTGGTATTGGGAAACAATCCCTGTCCCGTTCTTTTTCTCTATTTTTGAAGCCAATTTTTTCGAGGTTTCATGAAGATTTCTTACAACTGGCTTAAGCAATATATTAACATTGAAGAGGAACCGGAGGAGTTAGGTAAAATCCTTACTGCTACCGGACTGGAGGTAGAAAGTATTACCTCTTTTGAATCGATCCCCGGAGGATTAAAGGGACTTGTAATAGGTGAGGTAATCACTTGTGCCAAACACCCCAATGCTGATAAACTATCCATTACAACAGTAGACGTAGGCGAAGAACAGCCCGTCCAAATCGTATGTGGAGCCACCAATGTAGCTGCAGGACAAAAAGTGATTGTTGCACAGCCTGGTACTACGCTTCATCCATTTAAAGGTGAGCCTTTCACTATCAAAAAAGCCAAAATAAGGGGTGAACAGTCTGAGGGGATGATTTGTGCAGAAGACGAGATAGGGTTGGGCGAAAATCACGATGGCATCATAGTTTTGGATACGCAATTACACAATGGAACTCCTGCCACCATACTTTGCAACGTTGAAAATGATCATGTATTTGAAATTGGCCTCACCCCCAACCGCGCTGACGCAGCCTCTCACATTGGTGTAGCAAGAGATATTAAAGCTTTCAAAAACTCTTCATTGCAATGGCCATCCATAGACAATTTTAAAGTCGATGACACAAGTCTGACCATTCCGGTAGTTGTAGAAGATCAAGTAGGTTGCCCACGCTTTTCCGGCCTTACCATTTCCGGTGTTACCATATCGGAATCTCCCGATTGGCTGAAGAACAGGCTAAGGGCGATTGGTCTTACCCCAATTAATAATATTGTAGATATCACCAATTTTATCTGTCACGAACTGGGGCAGCCTTTGCATGCTTATGATGCGGATAAAATTGCAGGAGGTAAGGTAATTGTGAAAACAATGCCTGCGGGTACCAAATTTAAAACGCTTGACGAAAAAGAACGCACCCTGACTGTTCATGATTTGATGGTGTGCAGTGCAGAAGAGGCAATGTGTATTGCAGGAGTTTTTGGAGGCGCTCAATCTGGCATCACCACAAAGACAAAAAACATCTTTCTTGAAGGAGCCTACTGGTCGCCTGATTATATTCGAAAAACCGGAATGCACCATCAGTTAAAAACCGATGCTTCCTTCCGGTTTGAAAGAGGCACGGATCCCAACCTAACTGTGTATGCGATCAAACGGACAGCCCTCCTGATTAAGGAATTGGCTGGCGGAAGAATATCGTCCGAAATTGTGGATGTCTACCCAAAAAAGATTGAGAATAGAAATATCACAGTAAAATTCAGCCACATCACACGCCTTATAGGCAAGGATATCCCCAAAGACAGAGTTTATACCATTCTCAATAGCCTAGACATTGCCACGCAAGAAGACAACGATAAACAGTTTACGGCATCCGTACCCCCCTATCGAGTGGATGTAGTGCAGGAGGCGGATATCATTGAAGAAATACTTCGCATTTATGGCCTGGACAATATCGAATTGTCTGATAATGCAGGCACAAGTTTCTTGGCAGATTTCCCCACCAAGGATAAGAATGTGTACCAACGCACCATTGGCGAAATGTTAGTGGGCAATGGCTTTTACGAAATACTTACCAATTCTTTAACCCACGAGGCATATTATAAGAAACACTCCCTGGCCTCTTCCGGGCAACGCATAGAAATTCTAAACAAACTCAGTGAAGAACAGGGCGTATTGAGGCAGACGATGTTATTTACGGGATTGGAAGTATGTGAGCATAACATTAACAGAAGGCAGAAGGACCTCAAGCTTTTCGAATTTGGGAAGATCTACTGGAAAGCAGATAGTGAGTACAAGGAAGAGGAGCGGCTTGCCCTTTATCTATCTGGAAATTTTGAAGCAGAAAACTGGCATCTCAAACCAAGGAAAGTTACTTATTTTGACTTGGCGCAGCAGGTGAATAACATCCTTCAGAAATCGAATCTTACCGATGTAAAACAAGATCAGCTTGACGACCCTTTGTTTGAATACGGAATGGTTATGACCAAGGGAAATTTAGAGGTAGGAAGAATTGGAAAAATAAAACCTGCCATTGCAAAGGATTTTGGCCTTAAGCAGGAAATATTTTATGCCGATCTTAATGCTGCCTTGCTTTTCAAGACGGCAAACCCTAAGTTAGTGATAGAAGAAGTACCTAGGTATCCGGAAGTGAGGCGAGACCTGTCACTCGTACTCGACAGGCAGGTAACCTTCGCTGAAATAAAGAACTTGGTACTGGCAACGGAAAAAAAGTTAATCAAGGAGTTAATCGCGTTTGATGTCTATGAAGGAAAGAACATCCCGGAGGGTAAAAAAGCATACGCTTTAGGATTTATCTTATTAGACGCAACCAAAACACTGACGGACGAAGAGATTGACAAAACAATGAATAAACTAATGAGTGCCTTTGAGCAAAAAATGGGTGCTCTGATTAGAAAATAAAACCTGGCGACAATAAAAAGCTTATTGGAGCTGCATAAAGTATTGAAATGGATCAGGAAATATTAAAGACTAACCTCCACGGGTTGGAGCGTAAAATTTTGGTTTTATTGAACGATCACAAGTCCTTAAAAGACGAAGTGAGAAGCCTTAAATTGGAGAATCATGAGCTAAAATCAAGCATGAGAGTCCGTGATGAGCAGATTTCCAATTTTAAAAATCAGATTAAAATCACTAAAATTGTAGATTACATAGACCCGGAAGACGGAAGTAATTCGGAGTTGAAAAAGAAAGTGGACGAGTATATCCGAGAAATCGATAAATGCATAGCTCATCTGAGCAGATAACCGGTAGTTAATGGAAGAACTTTCAATAAAGATTAAAATAGCGGACCGTGAGTACCCGATGAAGGTAAAACTTGAGGAGGAAGAAAAGATTAGAGCGGCCGGAAAATTGATCAATGAGAAAATAAAGCATTACCGGGGGCAATTCGGAATAAATGATAAGCAAGACCTATTGGCAATGGTCGCATTTGACTGTCTCGTTGACAAAATGGCCGATGAAAAGAATTTAGAAGACATCGATCATACCGTGGTAGAGAAAATTAATCACCTCAACCAACTGGTTTCACAGGGAATTTAAAAGCCCTTCTTTTTCCTTCATTACAGTATTTCTTCGGGTGTTACAACTTTAAATGTTAGCACCATGGAATTACCTATACTCATTGCAATTAGTATTTCTCTGATTGTTATCCTGAGTCTTTTGCTTGGCAACCTATTCTACAAAAAGAAGCTGGCCAAAAAGCAAATCGACCTAGATGAAAAGTACAAGTCGATGATGCGCGAAGCTGAACTAAAGGCTGAGAACATCAAAAAGGATAAGATCATTGAAGCCAAAGAAAAACTGCTCAAAATGAAGCAGGAGTTTGAAGAAGAGGCCAATCGAAAGAAAAATCAGATCATCAGTAATGAGCAAAAAATAAAGCAGCGTGAGGCCCAGATTTCACGTGAATTGGAGCAATTAAAACGCAAAGAGGCAGAAGCCAACGAAGACAAGCAAAATCTTGCTGTGCAGTTGGAACACGTAAGGAAAAGAAAAGAGGAGCTAGACAAGTTCAATGAACAAAAGGTTGCCATACTGGAAAACATCTCTAAAATAACGGCAAATGAGGCGCGCGACCAATTGGTGGAAACTTTAAAAGAAGAGGCAAAAACGAAGGCAAGCTCTTTCATCAAGGACATTATGGAGCAGGCCAAACTTACTGCCACCAAAGAAGCCCGTAAAATTGTAGTGGAAACCATTCAGCGAACAGCCACCGAACACGCCATTGAAAATTGTGTGTCTATTTTCAATATCGAAAGCGATGACATCAAAGGAAAAATAATTGGTCGTGAAGGTCGAAACATTCGTGCTTTGGAAGCAGCCACGGGAGTAGAAATAATTGTGGACGACACACCAGAAGCCATTATCATCTCTGGATTCGATCCAGTAAGAAGGGAAACAGCAAGACTTTCATTACACAGGTTAGTACAGGATGGACGTATTCACCCGGCTCGTATTGAAGAAATAGTAGCCAAGACAGCTAAAAACATTGAAGACGAGATTATTGAAACCGGAGAACGAACTGTCATCGACTTGGGCATACACGGCCTACATCCGGAACTGGTTAAAATGGTAGGAAGGATGCGCTTTCGTTCTTCTTATGGTCAGAACCTACTCCAGCATTCCCGTGAAGTGGCCAATCTTTGTGCCATCATGGCTGCCGAACTGGGACTGAATGTAAAGCAGGCAAAACGTGCGGGTCTACTTCATGACATTGGAAAAGTGTGGCCGGAAGAATTGGAAAAGCCTCACGCCATCGTAGGCATGGAGCTGGCCCTAAAGTATAAAGAGCATCCTGTGGTTTGCAATGCCATTGGCGCTCACCACGATGAAATTGAAATGACAGACATTATTGCACCTATCATACAAGCTTGTGATGCCATTAGCGGTGCGCGACCTGGCGCCAGGCGTGAGGTGATGGAGCAATACATCAAGCGCTTGCGTGAATTGGAGGAAGTAGGATTGAGTTTCGAAGGCGTTGAAAAATGCTATGCTATTCAAGCCGGTAGGGAACTACGCGTAATTGTGGATGCCGAGAAAGCATCTGATGAACGTGCCGCCCAGTTAAGCTTTGACATCTCACAAAAGATAGAGCACGATATGCAATATCCAGGGCAGATTAAAGTGACTGTAATTCGTGAAATGCGAAGTGTGGCTTACGCTAAATAATTTTAGAGTTACAGATTTGGGAGACTCTCAATTCTGTAACTCTAAAATCTAAAAACATTAAATCAATTTCCTTTGTAACCTGGTCCTCTTACCACCCTACCTGGTCGAGCGCCAGTATGCTCACCATCCGCAATCACCTGCTCCCCATTGACAAATACATGCACCATGCCTGTACTGTATTGATGAGGTTGCTCAAAAGTAGAATGATCTTGAATTTTTTTAAGGTCGAAAGCCACCACATCGGCATAATAACCTGGTGCCAAGGTTCCTCTCTTTTTTATCTTCAAGTTACTTGCAGGCAACGAGGTGAGTTTCCTTATTGCTTCCTGCATAGGAATAACTTTTTCGTCCCTCACATATTTACCAAGCAATCGTGCGAAGTTTCCGTAGGCACGGGGATGATCATTTGACTTAAGAAACACACCTGAAGCAGTCGGAGAGCCAGCATCTGAACCAAAACTCACGTAAGGCAAAGCAATTTGCCTTTTGATGTTTTCTTCACTCATCATAAAATAGGCGGTACCTACCCTTGTGCTGTCAGCCATTACTAAATCCATGGCTGTTTCCTCCGGTGATTTTCCATAAATTTTTGCTACTTCTGCCAATGTTTTCCCCGTGAACTGTCTGAGTGAATCGTTGGTAAACTCAAGCAACAAGACATTATCAGGACTACCAGACATCAGTAATAAATTCTCCCATTTGTCTGATGGTTCTCTCATTTCTTCTAAAGCCTTCTTTCTTATTTGTGAATTCTTCATTCTCTTGATCCACTCGTGCAATCCTCCTTCTTGTAACCAAGGTGGCATAGCCGCATCCAACCCTGTAGCCCCAGCACGATAGGTATACATGTCGGCTGTTATTTTTAATCCAGAGCTATTGGCTGCATCAATCATTGCCAACACAGAATCGAGTTTGTTCCAGTTTTCTGAACCCGCCATTTTTAAATGATAAATCTCTGCCGGTAAGCCTGCTTCACGCGCGATGCGAATAGTTTCATCCACAGCACCAAAAATACCATTACCCTCGCTGCGCATGTGTGTGATATACATCCCTCCATATTCGGCAGCAACCTTACAAAGTGCAATCAATTCCTCTGTACTGGAGTAGTTTGCCGGTGCATAGATCAAAGAAGACCCCACCCCCAAAGCACCATCTTCCATGGCCTTCCGCACCAAATCCTGCATGCGTGCTAGCTCCTCCTCATTGGGCAATCTATTATCGTAATTGAGTTCATGAATTCTCACAGTAGTAGCACCAATAAAAGAGGCTACGTTAGGGGTAACTCCTCTTTTTACCAATGATTGCAAATATTCATCAAGGGTTGTCCAGTCAATGTCATGGGCATAGTCTGGGTTGCGTCTCATATCATCTAGCATCCCCTTGCGCATTTCTTCGTTGATCGGCCCCATGGATCCACCCTCGCCAAATACCTCCAATGTTACCCCTTGCCTGATATCGCTTTGTGAATTACCATCAATAATTAAACTCTCAACCGCCCAACTTAGCATATTGATAAAACCCGGTGCTACTACAA
Organism: Cyclobacteriaceae bacterium; assembly: GCA_019638285.1. GTDB lineage: Bacteria > Bacteroidota > Bacteroidia > Cytophagales > Cyclobacteriaceae > ELB16-189. Next base: position 41,413 of record JAHBUB010000005.1, read on the forward strand.
GTCCCTTGGCATCAATTTCCTTTTTGCCAACTGCTTTGGACAAATCCCCAATCACTGCAATGGTATCCGCATTGATACCCACGTCAGCAATTCGCCCTGCTACCCCAGTTCCATCATAAACAGTTCCCTGACGAATTATAACATCATATTCTTCTTTCTTACAGGACAGAATACTAATAACGAGTATGAGAAATACGGGGATTGTTTTCATGGAGCGGAGGGTTTAAGCTATTAAGCTACGCAATCAGCACGAAATAATAAAGCAGAGGCCCCTAACCGTTATGAATTCTTGACCTACTGAAGGATAACTCTAATGGAATCGTTTTGCATTCGCGCTTTAAGCCAACTTGTTATCTTCTTCGTTTGAGAGGAGTTGGGTCTGTGCTTCATCTTCAAATAGACCGTCAAAGCTGTATCATATTTACTTTCATTGGCCTGATAATATATGGAGGGGTAAACAGAAAGTTCTTCTACCGGACTCACTACTATGCTCAATTCATCCGTCATACTTTTAATCGGCCACACTTCAGGCTTCACTCTTTCCAACTTCCTTTGCAATGAGTCGATTATTCGATCTCGCTGGCGCAGGGACTGCTCTGTGTTCTTGTATAGATCCTCCAGTACACCCGTCTTTATTGCATTGTAATCTACCGGATCGGATCGGTCCATGTCCTGACGAATTTTTAGTTCCGTTTCAGTAAGTCCATAAATTGCCATTTTATCTTTAATAATGGCCAACATATCATCATCCAGTTTTTTTCCAAATAGGAGCAATTCAATCTTTCTTTCTTTTGGATCAATTGACCGGTTTACAATTTGTGTATCCGGAAAATTAAATTCATTGTTTATGAAATTAATAGCACTTTGTTCGTAAAAAGTTTTTGACACTATCTGATATCCCATAAAAATACTTGGCCCAATGGTCAAAATTACTACCAGCGCGATAGACCTTCTTACCCTCCGCTCAGTTTGAATATCCACAAAATTATGAAGTGAAAAGCGCTGATACTTTACCATCAGGTAAGTGGCAATCGCTATAAAAATGCTATTGATAAAGTAGAGATAGAATGCACCAAAAAAGTAAGTTAGATTTCCAGTTGCTAATCCGTATCCTGCCGTACAAAGTGGTGGCATCAATGCGGTAGCAATGGCTACGCCTGGTATCACTGTACCTTTTTGCTTACTGGTATAAGCAATGATACCTGCCAAGCCTCCAAAAAAAGCTATGAACACATCCCAGATAGTAGGTGTTGTTCGGGATAGCAACTCCGAGCTGGCATCGCTTAGTGGAGAAACTAGGAAATAAGCGGTTGAGGTAATGAGACTTATGACAGTAGCGATCCCAAGGTTTCTAAGCGCTCTTTTAATAAGTCCAAAATCATTTATCCCTACTCCAACTCCTAAGCCAATAATTGGTCCCATCAACGGAGAAATTAACATGGCTCCTATTACCACAGCGGTAGAGTTCATGTTGAGGCCGATGGAGGCAATAAAGATGGCAAAAATGAGAATCCACAGGTTCATCCCACGAAACTCAACACTCTCTCGAATTCCATTTACAATTTGGTCTTCCTGAGATTTATCAAAATTGAGATTAAATTGATAATTAAAGAGTTGGCGCAGTGTTTTCGCCATCGTCTTTTTGGGTGCTTCTTCCTTTTTAGTTTCTTGTGTCATTCTAGGATACTCCTGTTTATATCTACTCGGTTCTCTCTAAGGTTCTGCCAGGAAATTGGTGAGTAGAACCATTTTCATTAAGTACTTCAACACCATTTACAATTACGCGACTTATTCCTACAGACAATGCATGAGGTTGGCGTGAAGTAGCCTGGTCAGCAACTGTATTAGGATCAAACAACACCAGGTCAGCATAGTATCCTGGCTTAATCTCTCCTCTTTTTTTCAAATTTAGATTGATCGCTGCTTGTTTGGTCATCTTATGGATGGCCTCCTCTAATGTTAATGTATGTTCTTCTCTTACATAATGCCTTAATATTTTTGTAAAAGTGCCATGGCCTCGTGGATGCAGCCCCTCAGTTGTTCCATCAGAGCAAATGTTGGAGTAAGGCCACTTCATAATTCGCTTGATATCATTTTCATCCATGCTTGTGACAATAATACTTTCATCTCCCTCCTGCTTTTCAACAATATCAATTAAATCCATTAGCGTTTGTTCTGGATCTGTTTTTCTAATCAAAGCTACTTCTGCCAAAGTTTTACCTACATACTCCGGAATGGGGGAATAATCGCCAATGAGGACACCTTCGGGTGTGGTGAGTTCAGTTAAAGCAAAATTAGCCTCTCCCCTGTCTTTAAAATTTCGTTCTGGAAATAAAACCGTCATGGTAGATTGCCAATAGGGATAAGGATAAATATCAGCAGTAATATCTACTCCTGCTGCCCTCGCTGAATCTAGCAGGGTAATCATCTTAGCAGACTGGCCCCACAAGCTTTTCATGGCCAGTTTCGCATGCGATATTTGAACTGGCACACCCGTTTGCTTACCTATATTAATAATCTCCTTTAAAGAATTCCAAAAATAGCGATCCTCACTTCGCATATGGCTTATGTAGCGGCCTCCATAGCGAGCAACCACCGCGGTCAATTGCACGACCTCATCTTCATTTGAATAAATCCCCGGATCATATTCCAAGCCTGTAGACAATCCCAACGATCCCTGCTCCAAATCCTGCTCCAACATTTTTTTCATTTGGTCAATCTCTCCCTGAGTAGCCTCTCTTTGGTACTTTTTCCCTAAAACCATTCTCCTTAATGTATTGTGGCCGGTGTAAGAACCTACGTTAATAGCAACGGGTGCGCTGTCCAACTTGCTCATCAATCTGGTAATGGGAAACTGTGATCCACCATCCTGTCCCACTATCATGGTGGTAACACCCTGGCTTGTTAGCGCCAATATATCCCGGCCCTCAAACATGCTTCTATCGTGGTGGCTGTGCGTGTCAATAAATCCAGGAGACAAAGCCAGTCCTGTAGCATCAATTTCATTTTGGGTAGTTGCCTTTGACAAATCACCAACCGCAGCGATGGTGTCCGCATTGATTCCCACGTCTCCAATAAAAGAAGGCTGTCCATTGCCATCCACCACTTGAGCATGGCGAATGATCGTATCGAAGTGGGTCTGATTGCAGGCACTTATTAAAAGTGAGCAAACCACGATGGGTAGTAGTTTTTTCATTGCTATTTATTTACACAGTTAAGTATTAAAAATACTGGAAAATAAACTGATTCCCTTTCTTTTCGCCAAAGTGGTTTTCCACCTCAATAAGCCCACAAAAGGTCTTTAGGCATAAAGGCCTAATTAGTTTGTAAAAGCAATTGAAGTAGCTCTTTGTATAGTTTGGCTGCTAGCATGGCAGTAATGCCTGTTTGGTCTCGAGTTGGATTGAGTTCTACTAAGTCTGCCCCCACTATATTTCCTTTAATATTCTGGATAATGGATAAAATTTCGCGAGAGGTAAAACCACCCGGTTCATGATGAGATAGTCCGGGTGCAAAAGCCGGGTCCACAGCATCCAAATCCAATGAAATGTAAACAGGGCCTTCTAATTGAAACCTAATATTCGCATTCCAGTCCTTCATTTGAATCACTTCCACACCAAAACGCTTCACCTGCTTGGCCTGATGTGTATTCATAGTGCGTATCCCCACTTGTATTAATCTGCTTGCCAAGCCCTCTTCCATGATTCGCGCAAAAGGACAAGCATGCGAATATTTATTACCTTCAAAATTATCATACAAGTCACCATGCGCATCCAGATGTAGGATAGTTAGTTTTCCAAATTTCTTTGCAAAGGCCTTTATTATTGGATACGTAATGGAATGATCTCCTCCTAAGGACAGGATTTTGTCAGTTTTATTTAGTTGCTCAGTAATTGCACGCTCAATGGCTTCAATGGCTTCAACTCCACTGGGTAGCGCCAAGTCTCCTTCATCTTTCCATCCCGGGTGATCTTTAAGGTTGACGAGCCCTTCGGTAAAGTAATTGGCAGAATCAGAATGGTAAGCTTCTCTGATTTTTGGCGGTGCCTGTGCTGGGCCACGCATAAAAGAAGAAAACTCATCGAAAGGAATCCCTATAACAGAAATCATATTATTATTTTTCTGGCGTGTTTTTTAATTCTCTCCCACCCCTTACTCACCTCCTCCTTTGAAGTGTTATTATTACCTGATACCAATCGCAAGGTATATTTATCGTTTAGCTTGGTTTGGGTTAAAAGAATAGCCCCTGTTTGGTTAAGCCCTTCCAGTAGCTCCTTATTAATGTCATTGAGTCTCGATTCGTTTTTCAGTCCTTTGGGTCTGTATCTGAAGCATACCAGATTGAGTGGAACGGGAGCCAATAATTCAAAATCTTCTTCCCGCTCAATTTCATCTTTAAGCCAGTGCCCAATTTCAATGTGTTCTGAAATTATCTTCCGCAAGCCATCTACCCCATAACTTCTGATTACAAACCATAGCTTAAGTGCCCTGAAGCGTCTCCCCAACGGTATACTCCAATCCCGATAATTATTGACCAAGTGATCTTCCGGAGTTTTAAGATATTCGGGTAAAATACTGAACGTATCAGTCAATGCTTTTTTATCTTTCACAAAATAAGCAGAACAATCAAAGTTGGTTAACATCCACTTATGTGGATTGAAAACAAAGCTATCCGCTAACTCAACACCTTCACTCATCCAACGCATTTCCGGCAACAGCAAGGCCGTGCCCGCATAGGAAGCATCGATGTGATGCCAACACTTATATTTTTTACAAATCTCTCCGATGGCTTTAATGGGATCAATTGCCGTTGAGCTTGTCGTACCAATGGTGGATACCACACACAACGGAATCATACCCAAAGCTATGTCTTGTTCAATGGCGCTTTCAAGTGCGTCAGGTTTCATCTCAAAGTTTTCGTCCACGCCAACTTTTACCAAATTGTCAATGCCAAAACCTGCAATCTTTACTCCTTTGTCTACTGAAGAGTGTGCCTGAGCTGAAGTATATATCCTGAATTTTTCGTTTCCATCAAACCCTCTTTGGTTGATGGCATAGGCTGAGTTGAATTCGCGGGCCGTGAGCAGCGCCACAAGGGTTGATGATGAGCTGCTATCCTGAATAACCCCTGTTAGATTGGAAGGAAGCCCTAACATATCTCTGAGCCATTCCATCATCCGTTCCTCCAGTTCTTCCGCTGCAGGAGAAGTAAGCCAAATCATACATTGCGCGCCCATGTTTGCTGCTAGCATTTCAGCCAAAACTGACGGGCCACTTGTGCCCGATGGGAAATAAGCAAAGAACTGTGGATGTTGCCAATGAGTCATCCCCGGTAAAATAATTTTATTAAAATCTGAAAATATTTTTTTAAACTCCTCTCCTATTTCAGGAGCTTGTACTGGCAGTTGGACTTTTATATCACCTGGTTTGATGTTGGGTTTCACCGGATAATCCCCCACGTTATCCATATAGTCAGCCATCCAATCGACTAACTCATGTGCTGCTTTACGAAATTCTGTTGATGTCATTTCTCAATAAGATGTAGTACGATAAAAGTACGATTGCATTGGTCAGGCGCCAAATTTGATTATAGACTATTTGATCGAATAACATTAACCTATTAGAATATGGAAAAATTGCAGTCCCGCACCATCTTAAAATAGTCTTACACTAGAAGAGGTAACCTTTACAGGAATTGAGTGCTGATTCGCAGATGTCTCTGTTTTAAAAGTGAACGTCTCTCCACTTTGGAGACAACACGATCATTATTATGTGACCCCGGCAGGAATCGAACCTGCATCTTCAGAATCGGAATCTGAAATTCTATCCATTGAAATACGGGGCCTTGTTCAATTGATAGTTGCAAATTTACGTCTTTATTTCAATTCGAAAATCTCTGAATTCATGTTATTTGCTGTCGCACAGCTAGGAACAATTCCAACCCGCTCCAACGCGTTTCATTCAAAAAAATGAATTTTTGACCAAATGCTCAAAATGTTGAACCTTCAAAGGATTTTTTTTTCAATTCTTTTTTTACGCAGTTCTCTAGCATTCTAAAAACAATTCCTTGTCATCTTTAATGATAAAATATCTTGCCCGATCATCTGCTTCATTAGAATGTACATCTTTGATCATTGAAAAAATTTATTGATCAGCAGTTTTTTCCATGAAATGAAAATTATAAAAAAGTTAGTTTTTGGTTTCCTATGGCTGTTTTACGACATATTTAATTTTCAAAACACAACAATTCATTTCATTGAAGCGCTACTTGAAGTATGATTGATTCAACACATAACACATGTCAATCATCTAAGAATTTTATTTATGAAAAATGTTTTTAAGGTGTTACGAAATGTTTTTTGAACTCGCTTTCCTTATGATGAAACGCTGTGAGAAAAAACAAAATTGGTTTTTTTTTGGTTTTTAACTATTTAGTTGCTTATTTCAAAGCGTATTTGTTAAATATGTTTAATTAAAAACACAAAAAGCTATGGCAAAGAAAGCTAAGAAGGCAGCTAAAAAGAAAGCTGCAAAAAAACCCGCAAAGAAAGCAACTAAGAAAAAAGTTGTTAAGAAGGCTGCTAAGAAGAAAGCAACTAAAAAGACAGCAACCAAGAAAAAGGCTGCTAAGAAAAAGAGATAAAGTATCTCTTCATCCAACAAAAAAGGTTAGCAGGTTGCTAACCTTTTTTCATTTCACGGAATTTCTGAAATTAGAATAGGGGGTGCTCTGCAAATGGCCGATCCAATCCCGACTTAAGGTATCGCTCGAAGAAATTGATTTTATAGTATACCCACACGCTATTATACTTATCATCCTGACTCCACAGATTGTTAGTACATCCGTGTAGCTTGATTTATCTGAACATTTGAGAATATCATAGAGCCACAGAGTTCCCTGCCTGTGGAAGGCTAGGAACTCTTACAGCTCAAAATGAAAATTAATTTTGTGGAGCCGCAGAGAATCGAACTCTGGTCCAGAGAAGATAAACGCGTAGATTCTACATGCTTAGTTAACTTTGATTGTCGGGAGGAGCAAGGCAGTCAACAACCTCAACTTCTCCTTAGTCACTATGTCTTAGCCGTGTTTAGTAACCTCACACAGAGCAGTTCCGACAAACGACACCGCATATTCACCTCCCGCAGAACAAAGGCGGTGAGCGATGTTGGCCCCTCCGATCTTATCGGAGACAAACTTATCTAACTTATAGTCAGATTAAGCAGCCAAGGCGTAGTTAGACTCGCCAAGTATGGTTTTAGGACTATCTTTTAAGGCTCTCATCCCATGAGCCTGCATGCTGGCATACGCACTCACACATCCTGTCAAAACCGGTCGGCCCCATTTTATTGATGAGTATGGTTTTGTATTGGATATTCAGTACAACCAATATCAATGAACGTAATTCAAATACAAAGATAGGTGTTATTTAGTTCATGTGAGAAAACTCCCTCAACACTATTGCTCGAACCTTTTGCCCAATGCTGATACAGCGGCAACATTAAAGAAGCCGATTATGGGTTTTCCGTTTGGATCCTTATTAGAGATATTGGTGGAGACATTGGATAACGGAGTGGCAAACAACTCCGAAAACCCGCCTGGCCTGTTTGTCTGAATGGCAACCTCACTTAAAAAGTTGAATGCTTCCAAACTGATAGAGTGTATTTCCACATAGATAGAATCCCCCGGAACGTAGGGTGAAAGAATCTCATTTTTGTCGCCTTCCTCAAAAGGGTTGATGGCTTGTCTTATGGGTGTAATAAAAGTTCCGCCATCAAAATTGCCACCCGCAGAGAACCCCGCATCATAGGCTAGATTCAATTCATTGGGCTTATTCAGTAAGACACCATTCTTCCATGCTTTTATTCTGTATGTGTCATTGGGCCCAGGCAAATCTGTAGCCCAAAAATCAGCAAGGTATAAGTCTGGCAAGAACGAATTTTTTTCCTTAAAAGTAAAAGTCAAACTATCAATTACAGGTACTCTCCCCATTCTGGAGCCAGCGACAAAGGACTCACCATTATATTCAACCTTAAGTGTATAGGTGCCTCCTCCCTCTGCAAATACTTCACCCGGTAAGGGTGTCCATACATAATCTCCTTTGATTGTCGCATCTTCCTGAAAAAGGAAAATATTTCCTAAATTATCTTCTACAGAAACGGTGGCCCCAGAAACACCGGGAGGCAACGTATTATCAAAATAAGGCTGAGTTTCAGTAATATGGATCACTTGATCACCCGGTTGATCGGTAAGCCAGGCATCAATGACCAAAATAGGATCGGCTTTCTCCAGTTCAGGTGATATCTCATCTTCACAGGAAGTGAACAATAAACTGGCTGTAATTGTGAAAAAGAATGTTACAAAAAATGTATAAAATTGTTTTTGCATACTTTCTAGAATCTGAAATTATAAGAAACCGAAGGCACCACCGTCCCTATGATGGATAATTGAACTGCCTGGGAGTTAATGGGTGTCCCTTGAGGAGTGCGCTCATCTCGTTGAGAAAAATATATAGAAAAGGGGTTTTTCCTGCCATATACGTTGTAAAGAGAAAACACCCAGTAATCCGTATTTTTTCTATCCTTTCCCCTTCGCACCTTTTTACCTTCCAGGCGGAAGGAAACATCCAATCTATTATAGCTGGGTAAGCGCACGTTACTCCTTGATCCATTTGAATTATAAGGTATAAGAATATCTTGTAATACAAACCTTGAGGTAGGGAATGTAGTTGGCGTTCCGCTTACAAATACAAAATCTGAAGACACTGACCATCGCTCATTGATATCATAAAATGCAGCTATTTTCAAATTATGCAATTGATCATACCGGGCTGGATACCAATTCCCCCTATTGATGCCACTCACTTTCAATTCCGTTCTACCTAAAGTATAACTAAGCCAGCCGCTAAACCTCCCCTTCTTCTTTTGAAAATAGGTTTCAATGCCATAGGCACGACCCACACCATCCAACAATTCGCCTTCTAAAAACTCATTAATCAACAGATCCGCTCCATCTATATAATCAATCTGGTTCTCAGTAGCCCGATAATACCCTTCTACCGAAATTTCATAAACCCGATCTGCTCCCAAATCTTTGAAATAACCCAGCGTAAACTGCTGGCCAATTTCAGGCTTAATCATTCTTGAACTTGGCGCCCATACATCCAGTGGATTGGATGCAGTAGTGTTCGAAATCAAATGAAGATATTGTGCCATTCTATTATAACTTCCTTTTATTGAACTCGTGGGGCTTGATTGAATTCTAAATGAAGCACGTGGTTCCCAATTATTATAATCTGCAATCGTCTCTCCTTTTTTGAATTCTTCAAAACCAGTTGGAGCTCTCCTTAATCCTGGGATGGTATCATTATACTGATAGGATTTGCCTGGGCCAAAAGATTGAAAATGAGAGAATCGTAATCCATATTCAACAGAAAGCACATTATTAATAGTTTGGCGATTACCAACATAAAGTGCCGTCTCAAGGTTATACTTTTTATTTAGGCTTACATCGATGACATTGCCATTGGATATCCCCACTGCATTGGCGGGCTCAAAAGTGTAATAAATAGCTTCGCCTCCAAAGTCAAGTTCATTATTACTATTTATAAAATAGGTGAACTGAGGCTTCAGAATGAAATTAGAGATAGAAGAGTTCCATTTAAAACTATCCCTATCATCATCTCCAAACTGAAGCTTGTAGTCATAATTGCTGTACACTAAGGTCAGATTAGAGAAGAGTCTCTCATTAAATAAGTGGTTCCATCTTAAGGTACCTGTGGTGTTTCCCCAACTGAATCCCTGATTGGCATCAAAAAGAAATACGTCACGTCCAAAGTAGCCCGATGCATACAATTTATTTTTTCTATTGAAGGTGTAGTTGGATTTGAGTGTAAGGTCATAGAAGTTAAGCGCACCTCCATCCTTTAAGAGGGGTACAAACGGGCGAGCGAGGATATCAATATAAGACCGTCTCGCAGCCACAATAAAGGAAGATTTGTCTTTAATAATAGGTGCCTCAATTGCCAATCGGCTAAAGAGAGAACCTATACCTCCATTGGCCTCAAACTTTTTGCTATTTCCCTCCTTCATCCTCACATCCAGAAGTGAGGCCAGTCGTCCTCCATATCGGGAAGGGATTGCCCCTTTATATAGTTTAGTGTCTTTCACTGCATCTGGGTTGAACACCGAGAAGAATCCGAACAGATGCGATGAGTTGTAAACGGGTGCTTCATCCAGCAATACAAGGTTTTGCCCTACACTACCACCACGAACATTAAATCCCGATGCCCCCTCACCAACTGTACTCACCCCAGGCAGCAATAGTATGCTTCTGAAGACATCTGACTCGCCCAGAAAAGCAGGTACCTTTAATATGGTACGGATATCGAGTTTATTGGTGCTCATCTCCATGTTTTCCACATTGGCTTGCTCTCTTTCCGCTGTTACAACCACCTCATCTAACTGCTCACTTTCAATCGGAAGATCCATATTGATCTCCTGGTTTTTAACCAATGATACGTTTTGAGAAATGGTTTTATACCCTATGTAACTATAATTCACTGTGTAATCTCCTGGGTCAAGCGTTATCGAGTAGAAACCATAAACATTTGTGATCACTCCATTATTGATCTCCTTTACGTATACGGTAGCTCCAATTAATGCTTCTCCATTAGAGGCATCCTTTACATACCCATTTATTGTGAGTTTATTCTGAGCCTGCACCATGGATGCAGTAAGAATAAAAAGAAGAAGAAAAAAAATACCTTGTTTCATGAAAACCATTAATACTCCTCCTTAATCGCAATAAGCGACAAATTGTTTCAATAAATCGTGATTAGTTTGGCTGTGCTAATTATGAAGTGAACATGAGCGGATTTTGCTCAGTATGAATCAGTTCCTTGAGGCCCACCTTGTCAATGACGAGATAATCCCGTTTTGAGATGGACTGCATGGCAATCATTTCCGCCAAATAACCGGTAAGGAAAAGTTGCACTCCAATGACCACGGCAACAAGCGCAAGGTAGAAAATGGGCTGCTCTGCAATATCTCTCCTTAATGGAATTTTAGAGATAAATAATGAGTCCATTTTATCATAAAATATTTTGGCAGTAAACACAAAGCCAAACAAGAATGAAACGATACCCAGGCTACCAAAAAAATGCATTGGATTTCTTCTGAATTTTCCCACAAACATGATAGACAACAAATCGAGGAAACCTTTGACAAATCGCTCCCAACCAAATTTGGTGATACCGTATTTTCGCTCCCTGTGTTCTACTACTTTCTCTCCTATTTTATTGAACCCCGCCCACTTGGCAATTACGGGTATATACCGGTGCATCTCTCCGTACACACTGATGTTTTTCACCACCACAGACTTATATGCTTTCAGTCCACAATTAAAATCGTGAAGCTTAATGCCCGACATCACGCGGGTCACATAATTAAAGAACTTGGAAGGAATGGTTTTTGAAATTGGATCGTGTCGTTTTTTCTTCCATCCTGACACTAAATCGTAACCACCCTCTGTCACCATTTTATATAGCTCAGGTATCTCGTCAGGGCTATCCTGCAGATCGGCATCCATGGTTATCACCACACTACCCTTAGCAGCTTTAAAACCAGTGTGTAGCGCTGCAGATTTACCAAAGTTTCTATTGAACTTAATGCCTTTAAAGGCAGGGTTCATCAGGTTTGCCTTAAGGATTTCAGTCCAGGTATTGTCAACACTTCCATCGTCAATGAACAGAACCTCAAAAGTTAGTGCTGCATCATCCATCACGCGAACAATCCATTGGCACAATTCAGGAATAGATTCTTCTTCGTCTTTTGCTGGAATAATAATGGAAACGTTCAATGTTTCAGACACGTTATGCAATTAAATCAGGATTTTTCTTTTGAGTAAAGAATGAAATAATCAATCCAACGATAAGTCCAATAATAACTCCTCCTATTAGTCCAAACAGCATAATGGCTGTTGGGGTCATAAAACTGGCAGAGAAACTCATCGCCTGATCAATCTGTGCATCAGACATGCCCCTTGCAACAAACTGATCATATTGCGCATCCTTCAAGGCCTGTACAAAGCCTTCATCTATAAATGAAACATAAATAAAAGTAAATACACTGGATATCACTGCCGATACCAGACTGCACCAAAATGCAATCCCCACACCTTGCCCCAGGCTCATGTATCCATCGCCATTCTCTTTAAAGTATTTATGCGCCAAAATGAAAATGACAGTTGTAAAGATTAAACTTCCCCATCTTCCAATGCCCTCTGTCATGTTTACGCCAGTTGCCGATAAAACCACAAAATAGGCTATCGAAATGACACCAAGGATTAGGCCATAGCGAATACCCGCTTGCCTAGTGGTTACTACTTCAATTGGTTCCTGTTGGTCTTCCATTTTAGTCGAGTTTAGGTTGCCTCCTCAAAATTACAGATATTATTATGCTTAAAAAAAAGCTGATAATAAAGGATTGTACAAAATACCGGGTAGCCAAAAAATAGGCATCTGCCTGCTTCAAAGAGGCAATTCCGGCATCATACACCTCTCTGCCAAGCTGGTTTATATCATCATCTGAGAATGCTTGTACCTGCTTCAGCGACAGACTAATGTATGATTCGACAAATTCCTGATTGTAGGTAGCAAAGAAATAAAGAGCAGTACTTGCAATCACTGCAAAAATCAGGGTAATTAAGAATGTTCCTAACATCCCTTGCCAAAAATGTAACACCCCTTGGTAATAATAGTCCCTAAGTTCTTTCAAGGCAAAGATGAAAACAATAGCTAAAAGTGCTATTCGATAATCAACAAATACCGGAATAAGAAAAGGGTGGTGGTTGGTATAATAGAGTATTAATAGAAGAATAAACCCAACAACACCTGAGACTAAACCGTACCGAATGGGTACCCAAACCAATGGCGACCATTTTGAAACACTAGGCATCGATCCAATATTTTGAGTTATTAAACACAGCCTTTGCCTTTCCCACAATCTCTTTACCTAACCATGGGGAGTTCTTGGATTTAGAATAATTTGCTTCCTCAGTAAAAACCCATTTTTCTGTAGGATCAAAAAGCGTAAGGTTAGCGCTCTCATCCTTTTCAATAAGCGGAACTGGCAATTTTAAAAGTTTGCGTGGTGCACTAGTCACCTTTTCCAGTAGATCATCCATATCCACGTGAAAAGAAAGTTTTGCGAGTTGAGAAGCAAATGTTTGTAAGTTGATCATTCCAAAATCTGCATGATCAAATTCCAATACTTTGCTCTCCGTATCTTGTGGCAGATGACCGGAAGTTAAAATATCAATTGTGCCGTCTTTCAGTCCTGCTATCATGGCATCAAGATCAGCCTTTTCCCGCAGCGGTGGGTTCACTTTATAGTTTGTATCAAAATCGTCCAACAACGAATCGTCCAGCAGCGCCTGATAGGCAGCAATGTCGCAAGTAAGATTTAGTTTTTTCTTCTTTGCTGCACGCACAATATCCAATGCCTTCGCTGACGACAATCTGGCAAAATGCAATCTTCCTCCGGAATAGCTAAGCAATTCGACATCACGACTTACCGCCACATCTTCTGCAATTTTTGGCATCCCTTTAAGGCCCAGAATGGTACTGTTCTTTCCTTCATTCATTTGACCAAACATATTTAGCCAAATATCTTCAGGGTGATTGATAAGCAATCCATCAAATTTTTGTAGGTATTGCAACGATTTTAATAAAATATCAGTATTCCATACCGGCTTTAGTCCGTCACTGAATGCGATCGCTCCCGATGCGTTCAAATCAATCATTTCCGTCAATTCTTCTCCTGCATTTTTTAGCGTGACCGCGCCAATAGGATAAATTTGCACCAATCGCTTATCATTTCCCTTAGTGATATAGTTCACTTCATTTTTACTCTGAACAGAAGGAACTGTATTAGGAAGCATTACAATTTCGGTAAACCCACCCGCTGCTGCCGCTGCACTGGCAGACTCCAGATCTTCTTTGTATTCCAGGCCGGGGTCTCCAATAAAAGTACCTAAATCTAACCAGCCTGTTGAAAGAATCATGCCATCTGCCTCTATCACTTTATCAGCAGTAACCTTCTTAGTACCAATGTCAATTATACGTCCGTTTTGAATAAGAACATTTCTTTTCTTTTGATGGTGAGATGAATTGGGGTCACTAATAGTAGCCGACTGTATGAGTATCTTCATTCTATAGTTGGTTCATGGAGTGATTGAGACGCTCACTAAATTTACTTTAAAAAACGTATGAATAAAACCTCCGCCAATAAGAATAGCAAAGCCAAAATCACTGCATATTTCCACAATGGCGTACCCAAATATCTCTCTTTTATTTCGTTGCTGAAACTTTCAACGCTCGTGGTTTGAAATAGGGTTACATGATCACCCCCACCAAATAGCTGCTTTATCTCATCAGGGCCAAATTGGGTTAAATCAGACTCGCTTTTATCCAAATTAATAGCCAATAGGTTAAGGGTATCTTTTTGATATTGAACCCTATAAAAACCAGGGTTCATTGAGAATCTGGGCATTTCTAAGAAAAACCGATCGCCCACCCTGCGTTGTGGAGGCACTATTTCCTCATTGCCAACCAAACGGATCGGCTCCTCTCCATAAATGCTGTCAGCTCGAATCGTGATCAGATCATTGGCCATAGTATAATAAAACTTCTGCTCTGTTCGCCTGGATGTGGCCGCAATGCGATACATCACCGGCACAAATAAAGCATGGTTATAAAAATTAGTATAGTTACTTTGTAGTGGACTGGACATTACAAACGTTTTGTTTTGTTGTGACAAGAAAGCCTTCCCTGTTTTAAATTTAAGAATAGCTGATCGATCCATTCCCCAATCCAACAATGGAATTGCACTTGGCATTTCCATAGCAGGTGATCGTTCTTCAAATACGTTTTCAAAGAAAGGATTCTGAAAATCTGGCCGATCCAATTCAGTCATTTCCGCAGAAGCTGCCAGGGTAAGATTTTGAGAGGGTAAAAATCGCTTATAGGCATTAAGGTTAGGTTTTTCGCCTGGTATAATGAGCAATGATCCAAGATTACCCATATTGGATGCAATGGTGCCTGCAAGGGGTGTTTCAATGTTATTCAAACCATTAAGTACAATAAGGTCAGCTTGCGTTAATAAACTATAATCAACATTCTCAGCTAAAAAGCCCTTATAACTAAACAACTGGCGGTTGCCATAAACACGTTCTACAAAAGAGTTTTCTTTATTACCCTTAATTTCAACTACCCTGATTGTTTCGGTAAAGTTGAGTGTAAAATAAAAATCATTATCAAAACTGATAGGAAAATCTGTAAAGCTAATTTTCGCTTCATTAAGTCCTTGCATACCAGGGGTAAGATCAAAACTTGCTTCCGCATAACTGTTTGGCTCTAAGTCAACGGATACTGCTCCTGTTTGAATGTTATTGATTACAAGCTTTACATTCAGTCCATCTGTTTGCCTTGTCCCCACATTTCGCAACCTGATATTCACTGTGTTCTTCTCTCCACCAATTACAAAAGGATTTTCTAAATAAACGGTATCTACATATATGTTTGATGATTGTCCAAAAGCTACAGGTACCAAATGCCACTGACTGGCTGAGTCTGCCTGAAACCCACCACTCACACCGGATGTGGATTCTTGAAAGTCTGAAATCCAGAATATATCGGCTCCATCTTTCTCTGCTCCCATTCTCTTATCTACTTCTGCCCACGTTCTTGAAACCGCAGAAAGCCGAACCTGCGTAAGTAAGTCCAGGATTTCTGTTTGAGTCTTAAAAGAATTTGAAAATGGCGCAAAATCATTTGTTATTAATCTGTATCGCGTGTCAGCCGGAAACAAGTCTACAATCTCTCTTATAAAACCTATACCTGCATCAAGGGCACGGGTCTTCTCCCCTACCTGGGCAGACATGCTGAATGAGTTATCCAAATAAAGTACAATATTCCGAGCCGCAGTTACCTGCTCTTTGGCAGGAAGAAAGGGTTGTGCAAACGCCAACACTAGAAAAAATATGAATAGCAATCTTGAGGCCAATACAAGGTACTTCTTCAGTTTTCTTTTTTGGGTAGTCTCCTCCTTGATTTGCTTTAGCAGCCGATTGTTTGAAAAGAAAATGCGGGTAGTTTTCCTGAAATTAAAAAGATGAATGATGATAGGGATGGAAAGAGCCGTAAGCGCCCAGAGGAACTGAGGAAATGCAAAATTCATTAACGTCAAAAATAGATAAATTACTCATGAATAACGGGGATTTTATAAATGAGTTCGAAAAACCAAATGAATGGAGATATCTATACATGGCATAAGCCGAATGGAGGATAGGCCCTGTTGATTTTATAGTTTAGCCACTCTTAAGTTATAGGTAGAATGGTAATCAACCCACTTAACAAAAGATATTCATAACTATGGGCAGTAGTTTTAACGAATTATCCTAACCATTGATCAATTTATGTGAGGGTTGACTTTTGTTGCATCCAAGGTTGAGGACAGTCGTAGGTTGAGATCAGATGCTGAGAAATCAAAAAAAAAGCCTGACTCTTACGAACCAGGCTTTTTAATTAAGGGCAATCTGTCTGCTTATAGCTGTGGTTTCCCTCCAAGCATCACGAAATCATTCACATTGATTTCAGTAAAGAATTTCTTCTCTCCTTTCTCTGTCTCGTAAGCACGATGTACCAGTTTGCCTTCGATGGCCACTTCCGCACCTTTCTTTAGGTATTTTTCTGCAACGCCAGCAAGCTTACCCCAGATCACAATGTTGTGCCATTGCGTGTCTTCCACTTTCTCTCCCTTTTGATTCTTGTAAGAATCGCTTGTGGCAATAGAGAAGGCAGCCTTCTTTTTGTCACCAAATTCTTTTACTTCAGGATCTTTTCCTAAACGACCGATTAATTGCACGCTGTTTCTTAAACTTTTCATGATTGTAGAATTTAATTGTTAAACATTATTTATTTTTTTTTGACACCACTGACTTTCAGCAGAGAGCCAGCCAGATTATTGACGACTGATGATGCAAAGGTGTAGGGAGAAAAAAATTAGAATCGTATGTTAATTGCTTACTTTCGGTTATATTCGTTAGTAAACGTTTGTAATCGGGAATAATCTTTAAATTATGGACAAAAAAGAAGAAAAAGTCTGTCTGGAGTGTGGAGGTAAAATCGTAGGAAGAGCCGATAAAAAATTTTGCTCCGACCAATGCAGGGTATCCTATAACAACCGCATCAACAGCGACAAGACCAATTATGTCAGAAATGTTAATAACATTCTTGGTAAGAACAGAAGAATTTTGGCGGAACTAAATCCTACGGGAAAAACCAAAGTAAACCGTAACAAATTAAGTATAAAGGGATTTGACTTTAGCTACCACACCGATAGCTATCGCACTAAAGAAGGTGCCTACTATCGGTATTGTTATGAGCAGGGCTATCTTGAAATCGATCCCAAAACAGTATTAATTGTAAAGAAGGAAGTTAAATAACATTTATGAAAGCATGGTCTCTTAAAGGTAAGAAAGCATTGATCACGGGTGGTTCTAAAGGAATTGGTCTCGCTATTGCAGAGGAATTCATACACCTAGGAGCTGAGGTAATTTTAGTGGCTCGTAATGAAAGAGACTTATCCGGTACCGTGCAAATGCTTCAGCAACGTGGATTTAAAGTAGAGGGTGTTGCCGGAGATATTTCAGATAGTTCTTTTAGAACAAACTTGGTAAATGAGATCAAACAAAAATTTGACAAACTGGACATATTGGTAAACAATGTGGGAACCAATGTGAGAAAAAAGCTCATTGAATACACGGAGGAAGAATATAGAAAAATATTCGAAACGAATTTGTTTAGCATGACAGAGATGGCACGTTTGTGTTATCCACTTCTTAAGAAATCAGGTAGTGCCAGCATGATCAACATTGCATCCGTGGCAGGATCCATTGATATAAAGAGTGGGCCTCCCTATGGAATGACAAAGGCAGCCATTATTCAGCTGACGAAACATCTAGCAGTGGAGTGGGCAATAGATAACATAAGAATTAACACAGTTTCCCCTTGGTATATAGACACACCTCTTGCTCAACCCGTTCTTTCTAATCCGGAAAAATTAAAGAAAATCATCGAACGAACTCCCATGCAGCGGGTGGGACAACCTGAAGAAATCGCAAGCCTGGTTGCTTTCCTCGCAATGGACAAGGCCAGCTATATCACAGGGCAAAATATCAATGTAGATGGAGGCATGATGTCAAGTGGATTATAAAATTTAAATTGTGTATGATGAAAAAAATAGTAATCCTACTTCTTTCCGTTGTTAGTTCAATAGCCATTGCCCAACCAACTTCTCACGACACAATAGTGGAGGGAATGTCAATTGAGCGATTGGCAAGGATAGACAATCGTATAGAGCAGGCACTAAAAGACAAATGGTTTCCAGGGGCGGTGGTGCTTATTATGCGAAACAATCAAGTGGTGTATCAAAAGGCTTATGGATACAGTGATCTGGAAAAAAAGACACCATTAAAGCAAAATGATATTTTTAGAATTGCCTCTCAAACCAAGGCTATTACCAGTTTAGCGGCCATGATGTTGTATGAAGAGGGCAAGTTTCAATTGGATGATCCTGTCTCAAAGTTTATTCCTGAATTTAAAAACATAAAAGTACTCTCAGTATTTAATGAGTCGGATTCAAGCTATACTACTCAGCCTGCAAAAAGTGAAATCACCATTAGGCAATTGTTTACGCATACCTCTGGAATTGATTACGCAGCTATTGGCAGTAAACCGTTTAACGCCATCTATGCAAAAGCAGGCATCCCATCAGGTATTGGAAATAATAATGGCCTGTTGAAAGATAAAATGAAAGTACTTGGAGGTATGCCGTTATCCCATCACCCGGGTGAGGAATTCACTTATGGCCTCAATTTAGATTTGCTTGGTTATTTGGTTGAAATTTGGGGAGGAAAATCTTTAGCTGATTTTTTTCAAACCAGAATTTTTGATCCTTTGGAAATGAGGGATACCTATTTCTATTTACCTAAAGAAAAACATTCCCGACTGGTTCCCATTTATGAGGAAGTAGAAAGTCAGCTTAAAAAGGTCACCCACACTATTTACGATAATGTGGATCCTTCCTATCCTATACATAATGGAACATATTACAGTGGCGGAGCAGGCCTAAGTTCAACTACAGAAGATTACGCCCGGTTTCTTCAATTGTTTCTCAACAAAGGACAATACAAAGGAAAACAATTGATAAGTCGTAAAACCATTGAAATGATGCTTACCAATCAGACAGGTACTCTCTCAACCCAATTTGGTCTCGGGTTCCAACTAGAAACTTCTGTTAATGATTATCTATCTCCGGCTTCTCTGGGTACATTCTCCTGGGGAGGTGCTTTTAATACCACTTACTGGGCCGATCCCAAAGAAAATATGATAGCCATTTTATATACACAAATTTACAACTCTCATCACCGGGAAATCGGAAATCTCTTTAAAGCCATGACTTACCAAGCCATTGTTGACTAGATAATGCATCGTCAAAAGTAATTATCATCGTTTGTGGTTTGAATCCATGTGCACCAAAATTATATATCAGACTTTTTCAGTTTCAGATAAGCCAGATAGTTAAATATAAAAGTCCAAGCTCCGGCAATCAATACAGCCGAAATGCTCACATAATCTTGAATTTCCATAAACACATATTTGGGAAAAGGCATAGGAATTAAATTGCTGATAGACTCCATAGGGAAATATGGGATCAGCCAAGGCACATAGTCATCTACGTTGGCCCGAATGATCGCTTCTATCATTTGAGAAAGTACCAGCAATACAATGGTTAATCCGGATCGTTGGATAACCATTCCGAGAAGCAGTGCAAACGACAAAAAAGCAAATACTTCTAGGAAATAAGCCGCAAAGAATTCAAGGTCCATTACCAGATCCACCATCTCGACTGACGGGCTATAGATAAGTCCTGTGACCAGGGCGATAATAAAAACCATCACCATACTCATTGCACTTAGCAGAATATTAGTAAGTACTTTGGAGATCAAAAATTGATACCTGCTGAGCCCGTCAATTACATTTTGTCGTACTGTGCGGTAGGTAAATTCATTGGTAATACTAATGACTACCATAAATGCCAGTATTGCTTTGAAAAACCCACTTACAAAAGTGATGTTCTGCCATACATCCGGGAAGTGGTAAAAAGGAATGCGGGCTATGTTAATTTGAGTGCCAAAGCTAGCGCCCATCCTTACCAGCCACTTTAAAAACTCCATACCACTGGCGGTGGTCATACCTAACGTAAAAAAGTACAAACCACAGACTATCCAGAATGTACGGTAGTTGGTTAACTTCTTAAGATCTATTCGTAGGAGATGCAGCATTATTTCGATTCGGCCAAAATTTCTAAAAATTGTTTTTCCAAACTCCGTTTTTTAGTCACTAAATGAGTTGCAGTAATCCCTTTTTCGAATAGGAATTTATTAAGATCATGTCCTTTAATCCCTTTTGTAAGTGTCACTTCAAAGTAGCCATTTTCGCGATTTATAGCGGATGCACCCTGAAAAGTATTCAATACTTCGGAAAGATCTACGTCTGCATTCACCTCCACTATTTCAGGCCCTTTATTCACATCTTCCACAGGTCCACTATAGACCATGTTTCCTTTTTTTAGAACTGCAAAGTGGGTACATACCTTTTGCACTTCATCCAGCAAGTGACTGGCCAATATTATTGTTCTACCGTCTGAAGCAATCTTCTTAATGAGTTCACGTATTTCAGAAATACCCATTGGATCAAGTCCGTTGGTGGGCTCATCCAATATCAACACCTGTGGATCGTTAAGCAAAGCAGAAGCAATTGCCAGTCGCTGCTTCATTCCCAATGAATAAGTCTTATACTTGTCATCTTTTCTATCAGAAAGTTCTACTAATTTCAATACACTGGTAATTTGATCAGCTGTAGCTCCCTTGATCATGGCTGTAAGCTCAAGATTCTTTTGCCCTGTGAGATAAGGATAAAATATAGGATGCTCTAGCACTGCGCCAATCTTCTTTCGAGTGTCATTTGTCGATTCCTGTCCAAACCATTTGAAACCTCCACTCGATGGGTTTACCACACTCATTAGCATACCCAGTGTAGTAGTTTTTCCACTTCCATTTGGGCCTAGCATACCAAATACCTGGCCTTTACCTACTTCCAGGTTCATTTTATTTACAGCACAAAGCCGACCAAAATTCTTGGTGAGGTTTTCAATTTGTAATACTGCTTCCAAATGATAGTTATTTTAGTTCTTCTCTGTTTTTTTCAATCGATCACGAGAGTCATGATCATTCGAAAAAGCCTTAATCATTTTGCCGATCTCCGCACTATCATCAATTTCACGGAACAATTTTGTAACCTTGTTCAACTCCACTTTTCCAAGGATATCTAACACGGATAAGTTGGAGGAATCATTCACTAGCACTACCATTCCTTTTGTGGTGCCATTATGTTCATTGAGCATTACATCAAAATTCTTCCCATCAAATCGACTGGTCATAATCTCCTCATAATTTTCAGCCTTATACCCCTCGATCAGCTTTTTGTAGTCTGCTGTTCCAAAGTTACCTGATGCCTTGTTAATCATCATAAATTTCATCTTTTCGATGTCTTTAATCAAATCATCAAAGTCCTTGCTCTCAGACTGATTGAGCATTCGCAAGGTATTTTTATAAAAATATAAAGTGAGTGCGTCATCAAAGCGTTCATTTAAAGCAGTGGTGGTTTTAGTCTGTCCAATAACCTGATGATTAAAACTCAGCAAGCAAATGCAAACAAAGAATAGTGAAGCGCCTTCTTTCATACCTGTTCTTTTTATAACGAATAAAAGACAAACGCTCTTATTTGTCCTTTATTCATTTTTCTAGTTTTTGTTTTCTTTCTTACTGTCTTTTAGGCGCTCAAGGTCCTTTAACCCATCTACATCCATCTTTCTTCCAATTTTGGATATCTGCTTTAAATCTATTTCTCCAAAAATAGACATCAGCATAAAACTATTGCTCCCTCCGGAAATCATCACCAACTCATTGATCTTTCCGCCATTTTCCTTTATAAAGAACCGCATGTCCTTATCCTTGTCTCTTACGTACATCAGTTCTTCATACTCGTTTTTAGGAAGCATCTTATTAGCCTCATTGTAAAGTTCCCTGGAGTCTCTCGTATCATCTTTGGCGAGCACTTTCAATCCCCTCAATTTGCTGATTGCGTTCAGTACGTCTTGATCCTCTTTGTCCTCAAGCTCCATATTGGTAAATAGACCAAACATTTTGCTTGAAATAGTTACCTGGCTGAAGCTTTCATCATTCTGATATTTATTGAAGAAACCAGACACAGCCGCTCCTTGTGCAAAAGCACCTATTGTCATGAGCATTACAGTTCCAAATACTAATATCTTTT
Source organism: Cyclobacteriaceae bacterium (assembly GCA_019638285.1). GTDB lineage: Bacteria > Bacteroidota > Bacteroidia > Cytophagales > Cyclobacteriaceae > ELB16-189. The sequence goes on from JAHBUB010000005.1 coordinate 63,870, forward strand.
TCATTTTGTTAAGTTTAATGCTTTAGATTTTAATTTTTTCAGTTTTCTCTTTGTCATCTTTTGTTGTACCTTTTTGAATGATTTGTTCCGCCTCATTAAAAATGGTGATCTTACCTGCCTCCTGTTTGGCTTTCCCGAACGTCTTCGAGATCATCATCAAGGCTTTTTTTGTTTCCTCAAAGGCCAATTGAGGATCACTGTAGGTATCTACAATCTCTTCAGGATAAGACTTTCTTATTTCCTGCCTTACTAAATAAGTAGCGGCCACTAACACTAGCACACCGGCTGCAATTTTGGCAGTAGCGAAAAACATATTTCTCACTTTGCCCCTTTTAGAAGAAATCGTATTTACTTTTATCTTATTCTCAAAAACAACACTACTTGTCTCTATATTTTTCTGAGACTCAAAGTATTTAAAAAGTAAAGCGGTTTCTTTTAAATCCTCAGAGACTTCATTTTCATTAAAATAAGCCCTAAGCTCTTTTTCCTCTTCCAGAGAAGTTTCACACTTCCAGTACTGATCCAGAAGCTGTTGAATTTTAGAGTCCATAAGCGTTTATCTTTATCAATTTTTCCCTTACTGCACTACGCGCTCTGAATAAACTTACTTTCACCTGATTCATGTCAATTTCCATAATCTCCACAATCTCGTTGTAACTATACCCTTCCACGTCTCTTAAGTGTATTACCTGACGCTGCTTTTCGGGTAGGGAGGCAATAAGTCTATTTACCTGTTGCATACTTTCGGTTATTTCCGCTTTATCATGTGGTGAAGGCTCATCCTGTTTCACTTCAAATCCTATTTCCATCAAATCGGTCGACTTTCTCTTTTGAGCTCTGATCCGATCGAAAGCAAGGTTTTTGGTTAATCGCATGCACCAGGCTTCCCAATTTTGAACCTGATTCATCGAGGCCCTGCCATTCCACACTTTTATCAGCACTTCCTGAACGACATCCTCAGCTTCTTCCGAATTGTTTAAAAGCTTTAAAGCAAACCTAAAAAGTTTGTTTTTAGCAGGTAAAATCCTGTTTTCAAAAGCTTCTAAATCCATCGTTCAAAGGCAAGACGCCTCGTAAATAAAAATGTTACTATGAAAGTAACTATTTTAATGATGGCTGCATTTAGGTACATTGTTGACAATGGAAAATGAGGAAAGTAAAATAGTAGTATTTGAGGCCTATGACACCCCCATCCTGGCCAATCTTGTTAAAACAAAATTGGATGCCTATGGGATTCCGTGCTTTCTGACTGACGAGAATTTCGTTAACCTATATCCAATCAGAAATGAAATTTTTCCAGGAGTAAGATTATATATCTTTGAAAAAGATAAAGAAAAGGTACAAGAAATTCTTTCTTCAGCGTCCTAAGTCTTCAATACCGTAAACTCTACCCTTCTGTTATTGGCTCTTCCCTCTTCGGTGTCGTTGGTATCAATCGGTTTGGTTTCTCCATAACCTTGGGCAGAAAGTCGATAACTTTCAATTCCCTGACTGATCAAATAATCAACAACTGATTGAGACCTACCCTGAGACAAATTCAAGTTGTAATCATCCGATCCCTTACTATCGGTGTGGCCGGATATTTCGATTTCTACTGATGGGTTGGTCTTCAATAAATCAACTACTTTATTTAATTCAATAAACGACTCAGGCTTCAATGACGTTTTATCGAAATCAAAATAGATATTCTTTAATCGCACTGTTATGCCCACTTCAATCTTATTTAAATAAAGATCCTTCACTACCGGGTTTATCTCTTCATTAACGATTTCTATACTATCTGAGACATTCAAATATCCCTCTGCAGAAGCATTCAATACATACCAACCCATTTTCACAATCTCCATTTCATAATTTCCTTTTGTGACCTCTAGGATTTTACTTGAATTATTTCCCTTATAAATGGTATTTATTTTGGCTTTAATGGGTTCGTTCGTTTTAGCATCAAACACGGTACCTGCCAACATTAGTTTCTTGGCGATGGGAGCCAGATATAAATCAGTAATAAGCGTAGTATCATTAAAAAGAAATGGGATAGAAATAGTTTGTTCCTTGGCAATGTACCCTTCTGCTGAAGCAGAAATTATTACTTGGTCTGTTTCAGGAATGGCCGTCACGTATTCACCAGTATTCTTTACATTAATATTAATTGCATCAGCATTTTTTGGCCTTACGGTAACGTGAGAAGCGAGCGGTTGCATCGTTTTCTCATCATAAACAATACCACTTACTTTTACTTGAATATTTTTTGGCAAAAGGATAAACAGGTCAAGGTTTCCTCCATCCACCCTGCTATTGGCCCTGGAAGTAAATACATTTCCATTGGCGTCCATCGAAAAATAAGCGTCACCAGCTGCCGTATTAATCGGGGGTCCGAGGTTTATTGGTTTCGTCCAATTTTTCCAGGTATCATCCAAGCGTGTTGATTTGTAAATATCTGAGCCACCCTGACGCTTGGGATCGGGCTTATCACTTGCAAAATAGAGTGTCTTGTCATCAGGTCCGATAAATGGTCCAAACATATCAGACCGGTCAGTAATGTTTAATTTTTCGGGTTGAGACCATGAACCATTTGGCTGTAGGTTGCTCACATATAAATCACTTCGAATACTCTTTGGGACTTCTGTAAAATAGAGGATCATGTGCTTGGCATCCGATGAAATGGTGGCTCCATTAAACCTTCCCTTGTTCATATCCTCGAATCCCTTTACTGATATTTCTTGCCAGCTACCATTAGGGCTTACTATTGAAAACCCTTTTGAGTCTCGACCTTTGCCACCACGAACAAACAATGATCCATCGGGCAATACATTGAACACCTGATTTGATCTGTTTTGATTAAATGGAGGCTTAAGATGTTCGGGTGCAGACCATTCACCATTCTCATTTTTACGGGTTACCCAGATGTCCTGGCTTCCTTCCTTACCAAAAGTATTTTCCGGATGATTTTGAACAAAAAAGTATAATGTGTTTCCATCGGGAGAAACTACTGGAGCTGCCTCATGGTAAAATGTATTTATCTGTTTACCTAAATTAACCAGCTCATACCGTTGACTAAATTCCTGTGCATAAGCAACACCGACTAAATGACAAAATAGAAGGAAAAGCAATTTTTTCATGTCTCAAATTTTGTTCAAATGTAAAGTTAGCAGATTCTCAACTCAATACAGCCGAATCATGGCAACGGAAATGCCATTAATGAGCTAAAAATAGCATATTTAGTATCGTTAAGCGCGAACAGGAATTAAGATGCCACGCCCGCTCATGATGATAGCAAGCAAAATAAGTACCAATGCGGAAGCAGACAAGATAAAAACTCTCTTATGCTTTGCCCTATCCTCTGCAATTTTTTTGGTTGAAGTGCGTGCCAGCGTAATTAACACAATGGCAATAAGCATTATAAAACTATGCTCTACTGTCCAGTAGCGGATAACAGAATCTTTCATGGTGTCACCTCCAAACTTAACAAATGGGCTTACAAAGAAAAGAACCAATCCCACAAGTAGCTGAGTGTGTGTAGCGATCATCAACCATAGGGTAAGTTTCTCATCTGCCTTTTCAAAAGATTTATTGCTAAGCAAGCCAACCAGTGACTTAGCTACCACAATTACCAAAAGGAGTAACACAATATATCGTAAGCCAGAGTGAGTATGTAGAAGTCCTGTATACATTGATATTATTATTTAAATCCAAAAATAAGACACTCAATATAGATTATCTAGCCCAGGGCCTATATAATTGACAAACACTTGTCTTTTCACCTTAAATCTCACGTCATTATTTTAAATGTAGTGATTTGATCAGTTATGCTGATATCTTATTACTCCCAAAAAACAGATATTTGTTGCTCCCTAAGTGCTCTTTACTGTTAATTGCGATTTTTAGTATCAATGAGTATAGTTACGGGGCCATCATTGATCAGTCCTACCTTCATGTCTGCACCAAATTCACCACATTGTATAGATTTTCCTAAAACATTTTCCAGTTCCTTCAGAAAACGCTCGTACAATGGAATGGCAATATCCGGTTTCGAAGCCTTGATGTATGAAGGGCGGTTGCCCTTCTTTGTGCTGGCATGCAGTGTAAACTGACTTACCACAATAATATCACCTCCTGCATCCTTTATGCTCACATTCATTACGCCCAGATCATCATTAAAAATTCTAAGATTAACAATTTTTGTGGTAAGCCATGAAATATCTTCAGCATCATCGGCATCTTCAATGCCAAGCAAAACTAAAAGTCCATTTTTAATCGAGGCTTTGGTTTCGCTCTCAATTTTCACAGAAGCCTCCGCAACACGTTGGATAACAGCGATCATTTTTAAAAACTCTGAAGCAATTTCGATTCATACACAAATATTCCTCTTCCATTCTTATTAGCCATCGATATCATTGCCCTGGCTACCTTTGAGGAATCAATGGCCTTGTACTTTACTGGAATTAAAAATTCAAACAATTTAAAAAATAGTTTGGCTGTATCTTCACCAGAACGTTCCTCAGGGCGAGGACCGAGCAAAAGAGAAGGTCTGAATATATGATATGCATCAAAACCTATTGCAGCGATAGTTTCTTCTACCTCACCTTTTACTTTATTATAAAATACTGATGATGATGGATTGGCACCCAAAGCAGAAATGAGCAAAAATTGTTTGGCGCCAGCCGCTTTAGAGAGATTGGCCAGGTGTCGTGGATAGTCAAAATCTATTCTACGAAAAGCCTCTTTTGTTTTCGCTTTTTTAATGGTGGTACCCAGGCAACAAAATACATCATCCGCAGCCAATGAAGGTGCAAGTGTATCCAAGTTACTGCCATCAGTTTGAATTACTTCAATTTTGTTATGCGTGAGTGGCAGTTCTCTCCTTGTAAGGCACTTGATTGTACTGTAAGCATCATTCTCCACCAGCAATTGTAACAGTTGACTGCCAATTAACCCTGTTCCTCCGGCAAGTAATGCTATTTTCATTGAAGGGGAAAATCAGATTTCTCCCACTCTAAAAATTTTTCAAGCTCTGCTTGCAACGAGTTATAAGTCCAGATGAGGATGCTGAAATCATCAAGTAAGCCAGTCAATGGCACAAAATCAGGGATGATATCTGCTGGATTCACGAAGTACAGCATAGCTGCGATAATACTTATAGTTGCTTTCCATGGCAACGATTTATATCTCCTTGTGGTTAATGCTTTGAGCAACCTGCCCATTACAAAAACCTTTTCCGTTACTGCTGTCGTTGCATTTCTCTTGTCCTCTAAGCCATTGATCTTTTTCTCCAACTGATTCAACAACGCCATCAAACGATATTTGTTCATGATGATATTTCCTGCCGCACTCTTTGCAACATTTAAAATAGGGTTGTTAAGATGAAATGTGAATTTCATACCTGTTAGAATATTTGTTGAATCTCCTTTTTTAATTCTGACATAGCGTGGTTTATTGGCTCTACTTTTTTATCAATGGCTGCTTGAAAAATCTGTCGGGCCAGGTCAATTCCGGTGGCATTTTCCTTCATACCTCCAGCCGCTTCATTAATTTGGATAACCAAGTCTTCCTTAGCATTCCTGATCATATCCCAAAGTCCCTCACTCATGTATACTTGCTGAGACACATTGTGATTATATTCATTTCTGATTTCTTCCAATAGAATTTTCTGAAAATCCTGTGCGGTGTAGGCAGGGTTATTCAATCTCACTAAAAGATTTTGAGGAGATATCCTTTCAAGAAATAAGGTCATTCGCTCATAGGCCTGAAGTCTGGTGGGTAGCAATGTCTCAATACTCCTCCCTCTTACCTCTAAGCGCTTCATCTCCAACTCTTTTGAAATAAAAGCCCTCACGATTAAATACACCGCATAAAGCACTACCGAGGCCGGCAGCAGTATTTTCCCAAACTCAATCACTGCGTCCATAGAATTATTTATCTCATTTGAATGTTTAAAATTAAGCTATTTTAGAGCCCCAAGTTACCTTATAACAAATTAAAATATCCGATTAAAATATCCGTTTATACCTTTTTGAATCATGTCGAATCCCATTGTTCCGGTTACCCTGTCAAAAAAGGCAGCAGAGGAAGTTCATAAAATAATGAAAACAAAAAATATTCCAACGGAATATTGTTTGCGCATAGGTGTTAGGGGTGCCGGTTGTGGGGGTGCCGCAATGATGATTGGCTTTGACAAAAAGAAAGCTTCTGATCTATCTTATCAAATTGATGGCATTGAGATACTTGTGGACAAAAAGCACACTATGTATGTAATCGGGAAGGAAGTTGATTTTCATGATGGCGCGGATGCCCGAGGGTTTATGTTTGTAGATCCCTCTACCTAGAGGTTACTATCTCGTTGTAGATCAATAGACACTTTCGCCTTGCGACAAATTCCACCAATGGGTGGATTAAATTTTGAAATGGTCACTTCGACTTTTATTGCAGTACTGAAAGAGTCCAAAATTCCCTGAGCTATGGAGTGAGCAACAGGTTCTAAAAGTTTTGAAGGTTTCTCCATTTCATTTTTTACTATCAAATAAATCTCCTCATAATTAATTGTTCCCAACAAATTATTAACGAGTACAGATTCTTCAAAGGAAGTATTAACAACGATATCTACTTCAAATTTATTCCCTGAAGTGCGTTCCTCAGGATATATTCCATGGTAGGCATGAAACGCTAATCCCTCAAGTACCACTTTGCCCTTCAACTTCATATAAACCTAATTATAAAGCTTATTGAATTTCATCAAAGAAAGACTTCTGAGACTTCATCTCTACCACCTCTTCTTCCGTTGATGGTACAAATTCTTTTGGGGTTATTTTTGGTATACTAATAGTGTCAGACGCTGGATTTGAATTAGGATTAAGTGTTTGTCTGGCTTCGCGTTTTGCTAAATTCAAATGTTGATCCGGATCGAAACCACTCGTTGCATTCTTCAAACGTTCCACTTTGTCTAAAGTTTCTCCTGCTAACCTTTTCAAGTCACCCAACAAATTGCCTCTTTCTGACTCAATGCTCTTGTAATTTTGAACGAGCGTTTTTAATCTATCCTCCATTTCCTCTACCATCTGCCTGGAAGTAGCTTCAGATTGTTCAATGGTATCTTTTGCCTTTGTCTTTGCCTCATTTAAAAGCGCCTCTGCTTTCAATTGAACCTCTTTCAAATGTAGCTCTGCCGCCTTGTTGGCCTGTTCAATTACATTGGCACCTGTATCTTCTGCAGTTTTCAATGTTTTGTACAAAGAGCTTTCCACTTCTCTCAGTTTGGTTACTTCCCTTTCGGTAGCCTCCAATTTGATTCTCATCTCTTTGGCTTCATCCTGTAGGCGCTCCCACTCCTGGGATAGAGAAAGTAAAAAAGCAGAAACCTCATCTTTATCGAACCCTCGCAAAACCTTCTCGAATGTCTTCTGTCGGATGTCAAGTGGTGTGACTTTCATGTGTTTATAAATTAGCTGTGGAGATTCAAAGTTTAAAAAATAATTTCCCAAATGGATAAAGTTCTATCATCACTGGCGCTTACCAACTGATTATTAAACGAAGTCCATAACAATTTATTGACTGAGTTACCATGCCCTGCATGACGCGCTTTGTCAATTACTTTTAACAGTTTAAACTCAGTGCTATCCCACACTTTGATAGACTTGTCCATGCTACAAGTTACAAAATGTTTGCCATTCGGGCTAAAAGCAATGTGGTTGATTGTATACATGTGTGCCGCAATATCGTGAACCTGCGCATACCCAAGAGCTACATCCCAGGCTTTTAAATGTGCATCTCTGGATCCACTCACCAAATAACTTCCATCTGGGGTAAAGCGCATAGTAAAGACAGAGTTGTTATGTGCTTTCCATTCCTGTTTCATTCGATGATCAAACAGATCAAACACCCGAATGGAGTTATCGCTATAGCCTGCAACTAACTCATTCCTTTCCTCATGAATGGCCAATGTTCTCGCGCTTTTAGAGGAGTACTCCAGGCGATCCAAAACAATCCATTCTTCTATATCTACCACATACACTACACCATCTCCGCCCGCTACAAATATTTTATTTCCCAGTGATTGTACATCAAAAATATACGAGTCTGTAAGTTTAAGTGATTTGACCTCTTTCTTATTTGTGTAATCAAGCAGATGAATCCCGTCAAAATTCTGTGCAGCAATAATTTTATCCTCTTTCTGTAAATAATGCAGTGCAAAGATGGAGTTGGGGAGTTTAGCTATTACGTCACCTGCTTGCAGTGTTTTTATATCCCACCTCACCACCATCCCGTCACCTCCTGCAGAAAACAGGTCCTCGGCATCTTTTCCCTGCTGAACAGTATAAATACTATCCCGATGACCTGTAAGTGTATGAAGTTTGTTTACTTCTTTAATTTTCATCAAAAACCAACATTACCGCCCCAACCCAATTGTTCTTATTTTTGGTAAAATTGGATAGATAAGCCAAATAAACCAATGCCAATAATAGATTTGAATGGAGTAAATGCTGGAAAAATAGCTTTGTGGCACATTACCGAAGATGAGAATACTCTATCCAATGAATTGAACCCAATTTATTTCCCTACTGAAATAATCAGCCCACAAAAAAGGCTGGAGTGGCTGGCAGGGCGTTTGTTGCTTCGTCACCTTGTTGACTCCTCGGGGCTTACTTATCATGGAATTGAAAAAGATAAGTTTGGAAAGCCATTCCTAAAAAATCATGATCATTACATCTCACTTTCCCATTCTTATCCTTACGTGGCGGCACAAATAAACTCCTCTCATTCCGTGGGAATAGATATTGAGCAACCCAAAGAAAAGCTGTTGCGTATTGCTCCACGTATTCTCGATCCAACCGAATTGGAAAATGCCGGAGATGATATCACCAAGCATTGTGTATACTGGTGTGCTAAAGAAGCACTTTATAAAATCTATGGCAAACGAGGCCTGTTATTTACAAATCACCTTAGGCTTCAACCCTTTGAATTAAAAGAAAAAGGCGACCTTAAAGGCTGGATAGAAGCTGATGGGATCAAGATTTTTGCAGAACTTCAGTATATTGTTACAGAAGATTATGTACTTGTTCATTCAAAAACCGATTAAGATGAAAAATTTTATGATTGGTATCCTGTGCGTTATCAGTTGCTCAGTCTTGGCGCAAACTATTCAGGACTTTGGTCTTGTCAATGTGGTGGATGGTAAAAATGTTTCTCTTAATGGATTTACAGCCTGCAAAGGAATCGCTATCATTTTCACAAGTAATGAGTGCCCTTATGACCAGCAATACAGGCAAAGGATTAAGGAGCTAAATGATAAGTATCAGGGTACTATTCAATTTTTACTAATCAATTCACACACCGAACCAAGAGAAAATATTAAAACCATGGCACAGAAATTCCCAGACTGGGGAATGACCATACCCTACCTTGCAGATAAAGACCAGATGGCAATGGAGCGCTTGGGGGCAAAAAAAAGTCCTGAAGTCTTTCTTCTAAAAAAAAGTGGCCAGAATTACGCTATCATGTATCAAGGCGCTATTGACGACAATCCATTGGTTACGACAGATGTGAATAAGGCCTATTTAAGTATAGCCATCGAGCAGATGCTTGCCAATAAGAAAATTGATATGCCTGACAATCGGGCTGCAGGTTGTACCATACGAAAGAAACTGAAGTAGCTATACACCAAGGTCTCTACCGTCTGAAATTTCCACAAGCAAAACTTTCACTTCATCTGCTTTGGTGTGCTCTCCCATTTTTTCAAAAGACATAATCATATTGCGCAAAGCCCTTCTGATAATTTCTACATTATCGCATGGTTCATAAAATGAAGCCTGCGGAGTCAAGTGTAGTTCACTGATGTAGTTCTCAATATCCTGCTTTGAAAATATTAGCCCACGATTGAAAGCATTGATGTAGAACTGGGTATTCTTATCGTCCTTGTAGGTAAGAATAAAAAGGTTGGGTAAATTAACACCAAACACCGGCAGTTTTAACTTTTGAGCCACCAGCATATAAATTACACTCAAAGTAATGGGATTACCCTTACGTGTTTCCAATACAATATTAATTAAAGAATTTCCAGGAGAATGAAAGTTCTTACTATTCGGCCCAAACTTAAGTTTACCAAAGAGGACACTGTTAATTACCTTCACCTGATCAAATGGGTACAAATCACTCCTAAACTCCAGCCATGTTTCATAATAAATTTGCTCAAGATCCTGTTTCAACTTGGTTAAGTCTGCGTCAGGATATTGATAGGTGGAAAGTATCCACATTCCGGTAAGTAAATCACGATCTTTGGTGGCGTACCATTCCTGCAATCTGTTCTTTACCAGTTCATATTGAAGAACATGAATAAGTTCTTCAATTCTTTCCTGGGCTTTAGCATTAAAGCAATTCTCCCATTCTAATTCCAACAGAGGAATTATTGAAACGCCAATCGACAGAATCTTTTTTTCGACATGAGAAACTATCTGACCATCGTCATCATCAAGCAGTGAAACCAGCGCTTTAAGTTCCCTTTCCTCCATTTATGTTTGGATCACTCCTACATTGAACTTTTCAATCGGTGCGTGATTGGCTGCCTCAATACCCATCGAAATCATCTTCCTTGTTTCCAAAGGATCAATTACCCCATCCACCCACAATCTTGAGGCGGCATAGTATGGGCTCAGTTGATCATTGTAACTATCCGTTATTTCTTTTAACAAGGCTTCCTCTTCTTCTTTTGCAATGGTTTTACCCTGCCCCTTCAATGAGCTTACCCTAATCTGCAATAAAGTTTTAGCTGCAGAAGCACCACTCATTACGGCAATTTGAGCGGTAGGCCAAGCGTAAATAAGCCTAGGATCATAAGCCTTTCCGCACATCGCATAATTGCCGGCTCCATAAGAATTCCCCACGATCAGAGTAAATTTGGGTACTGTAGAATTAGCCATGGCATTTACCATTTTAGCTCCGTCTTTAATAATACCACCATGCTCTGCTTTACTACCCACCATAAACCCACTTACATCCTGAATGAAAAGCAGCGGTACTTTTCGTTGGTTACAATTCATAATAAAGCGTGCCGCCTTATCCGCAGAATCTGAGTAGATCACACCGCCCATCTGCATTTCACCTTTCTTGGTCTTTACTATTTTTCTTTGATTAGCCACTATTCCAACGGCCCATCCATCAATGCGTGCATAACCACACAAAATGGTCATGCCATAAAGTTCTTTATACTGCTCAAATTCAGAATTATCGACAAGGCGTTTTATGATATCCACCATATCATAAGGTTTTACTCTACTGCTGGGCATCAAGCCGTAAATCTCTTTAGGATCTTCTTTGGGTTTCACAGAAATGGCTTTATCAAATCCTGCCTTCTCGTTGTGTCCAATCTTATCAAAAAGTTTTTTTATGTAGTCGAGGCACGCCTGATCATTGGGAAATTTATTATCAGTGACTCCAGAAATCTCACAATGTGTAGTAGCCCCACCCAATGTTTCATTGTCCACATCCTCTCCCACAGCAGCTTTTACTAAATATGATCCAGCTAAGAAAATAGAACCAGTCTTATCCACAATCATTGCTTCATCAGACATAATGGGGAGATAAGCACCCCCCGCCACGCAGCTCCCCATGATGGCAGCAATTTGCACAATGCCCATAGAAGACATCTTCGCATTATTCCGAAATTGCCTGCCGAAGTGTTCTTTGTCAGGAAAAATTTCGTCCTGCATAGGAAGAAAAACACCCGCACTATCCACCAGATAAATTATCGGGAGCCTGTTTTCCATAGCTATCTCCTGAGCTCTTAGATTTTTCTTAGCAGTGATGGGAAACCATGCTCCTGCTTTTACAGTAGCATCATTGGCAACAATCATACATTGTCGGCCCATTACATAACCAATACCCGTGACAACACCTCCTGATGGACATCCCCCCTCCTCTTTATACATTCCATCACCCGCAAAAAGGCCTATTTCTAAGAAGTCGCTGTCTTTATCAGTGAGGTAATCTATGCGTTCACGGGCAGTAAGCTTGCCTTTTTTGTGTTGGCTTTCAATTTTCTTCTCTCCACCTCCTAATTTGGTGATCTTCTCCCTATGGCTCAGTTTCGTACATAGCTGCTTGAAGAGATCTTCATTTTTATTAAACTCTAAATCCATAATACTGTTAAAATCCAAATGATTAATTCTTCTCTGCTGCCTTTTTTCTGTCTTTCTCTATCCTCTTTTTACTTTTCCCAAGAGGAGCCAAAAAATGTTTGGGGTTATTGTTAAAATGAACGGCAAGTGTATCAATATTCAGTAGTAGGTTATTTAAATTCACATACAACGAATCGTCTTTCAGTAATTTGTTTACTGTATTATCACCATTATTTAGTTTGGAGAGTATACCATTCAAGTTGTCAAGAGTCTGCTGGGTTTTGGCTACTGTCTTATTCAACTCCATTTGTTTCAGTGTATCGGAGAAAGTTTTGAAGTTTCCGATTACCGGTCTTAAATCACTAAGTGCAATGGACAAATTATCTGAGGTGAGTTTAAAGCTTGATGATAATTCCTTCATCTTTTCATCGGTAGTGATCAATGTGCGATTTACGAGTCCAGGTGTGTAGGTTAATTTCATAAACAATGTATCCAACCTTGCTGAATTACTGGCAAGATTATCCAAAACGGTATTCAATTTTCTCAAGGTGGTTTGCACGTTGTTGGCTACTGGTTCAGCTGTCTCAGTAAATACATCAAAAATACCGCGGGCGGCTTCCGCCAATATGGTATCGCCAGGCATATGGGGTCTTAACTTGTTTCCTATATTTAATAGAATTGATTTACTTCCTAGAAAATCACTGTTCAAAATAGCAGTGGCTGAATCCCCCAATATAATATCTGAGTCTATTTCTATTTCTACCAGTACTTTATTTTCCTTTCCCTGTACAATTTTGATATTACTCACCCTTCCTACTGCATAGCCATTTACAAGTACAGGATTAGAGACAGAAAGTTGATCCACATTATCATATATCGCATAATAATTATTGGTCGCGCTCAGAAAATCAATGCCTTTCAGGTAATTAAACCCTAAGTACAACATGACCAGCGTAATGGTCGCAAACAAACCTACTTTTACCTCTTTATTCACAACTGCTAGTTTACAGATTCAATTTGATTTTTATACTCTTTGAAGGCACGATATATACCTGACGCGATCAAATCCTGACCCTGTTCGCTGGCAAGGTACTTTTCCTCGTTGGGATTAGTAAGGTACCCTACCTCAACAAGCACACTGGGCATACTAGTTCGCCAAAGTACCCAAAAACCTGCTTGTTTTACTCCGAGGCTTCGTCTTCCCACCCTATCTTTAAATTGACTCTCTATCAGATCGGCAAATTTCACACTGCTTTCCTGATAGGCACCTTGTGCCAGAGAAAATAATATATACGATTCTGGTGTATTAGGGTCAAAGCCTTCATAACGCTCTTCGTGATTGGCATCTAAAAGTATTACTGAATTTTCCCGCTTCGCCACTTCCATATTCCCATCAGCTTTATGCGGGCCCATTACATACGTTTCAGTGCCATACACCTCCGGACGACCCAGTGCATTTGCATGGATAGAAATAAATAAGTCGGCTTTATTTTTATTAGCAATATTTGCTCGCTCATCAAGGGCAATATACCGATCATCGGTTCTTGTATAAATCACCTTTACGCCAGGCACATTCTGCTTGATGTAATTTCCTACCTTCATAGCTACACTAAGGGTGATATGCTTTTCTAATGCCTTGACGCCATGTGTACCCGGGTCATGGCCACCATGCCCAGCATCAATTACCACGGTATCCACCTTAAAATCTGTGGGTAAAGGAGATGAGGAGGAGATTAGCAGGGTTATTGCTATGAGCAAGGCTTTGAATCCGATATTCTTCACTGGCTTTACGATGTCTGAGGTATTTGCAATAACTTTACGCAAAGTTGTGAATTTTTCACTAAAAGCTAAACTCCTGGAAATCAAACCAGAAAGCGTGAGGAAACATTTTTTTTTCATTTTTTCGATTCTTTCGTTTCTTTCTATTTCAGGTTTTGCCCAGGTGGAGAATCCGATTCAAGCCCCTACGCTGAATTTATCTGTTCCTTTGGATACCCTGCCAGCGGATTCTCTAAGATTATTAAACAAAAACAATACCTTAAATAATAAAGCAGATACCCTTCTTGCAAAGCAAGATACACTCAAAAACCTGCCTCCTAAGGGTGATATTGAAACCACTATTTTTTATTCTGCAAGGGATTCGATCAATTCTAGCCTGGAGAGCAAAATCATTAAGTTATACGGTAACGCCAAAATTACTTATGGAGAAATACAATTAGAGGCAGATGAAGTCATTATTGACTATGAAAACTCCACCATCACCGCCAGAGGGCAGCTTGATTCATTAGGGCATCGTGTAGGGTATCCGGTATTTAAAAATGGGAATGAGGTATATGAAACACGTGACATCGTATACAATTTCAAGTCTAAGAGAGCTAAGATATCTGAGGTAGTTACACAACAAGGAGAAGGTATCGTTCATGGGGATGTTGTATTCAAGAACGAAAAGAATGAATTGTTCACCATCGGTAATGCATACACCACCTGCAATCTTGCACACCCTCATTTTAGAATAGTATCGCATAAGGCAAAAGCCATTCCCAACGATAAAATCGTCACAGGTCCATTTTATATGGAGCTAAATGATGTTCCGCTCCCCCTAGGTTTCGCCTTTGGCATGTTTCCGGCACAACGAAAAAGCGCTTCCGGAATTATCGTTCCTTCCTATGGAGAAGAGGTAAGAAGGGGGTTCTTCTTAAGAAATGGGGGGTATTATTTTGATATCAGTGACTATTTGAAGGTAGCACTCAGTGGCGACCTCTATAGCAAAGGTTCCTCTGCAATGTATATCAATTCCATGTATAGAAAGCGATATGCCTATAATGGCAGTCTGAACTTTAGCATGACCAATAATAGGCTTACGCAAAAAATTGAGGACAATCAAAAAATACGGGATTTCCGAATTACGTGGAGCCATTCCCCCCAATCAAAAGGAACAGGACGTTTCTCTGCCTCTGTCAATGCTGCCACCTCAAGTTTTACCAATAATAACTTGTTGGGCATTAACACCAACCCAAACGCTACGAGTATTGACAACTCTTCCAGAAAACTAAGTTCAAACGTTTCATATTCTAAGACATTTCGCGGAACACCCTTTTCAATGGGCATAAATATGAGGCACAATCAAGACCTTGTTACCAAAAGGGTTGACTTGCCATTACCGGACGTAAGTTTCAATGTCAACAACATTTACCCTTTTAAAAAATCAAATAAAGAGGCCTTAGAGAATCTTGTTTTCAAATACACAGCAAAAGGCACTAATCAAATTACCAATAGTCTCGGACCCATTGGAGATGTTAAGGACAGCATTATTCCATTCAACTTTGACAATCTCTCCACCTTTTTGAATAACTCCCGAAAAGCCATTCGTCATGATATCCCGATAAGCACTTCAATAAAAGCGTTAAAACACTTTACACTTTCTCCACAGATTAGCTACAATGAAATATGGTATTTTGAAAAACTAACCTGGGGCCTTGATGAAGCTGGAGAGAAAGCAATCGTATTGGATACCATTAAACAATTCAACAGGATCTCCAATTACTCCACAAGCATTTCCCTAAATACTCGAATCTATGGAATGTACATTTCTAAAAATCCAAATAGAAGAATAAAGGCCATACGACATGTGGTCAATCCCAGCATCTCCTACAGTTTTCAACCGGACTTTACAGATCCCAAGTTTGGATACTTCCAAACCTTTACAACTACAAATGGAGCTATTATTCAAAAATCCAGACATGAAGGCGCCCAATTTATTTACGGAAGTTCAGCACAAAATCGTCAAAGCGCCATGAGTCTGGGTATTGGCAACAATCTTGAAATGAAGGTGAAGAATCCCGGAGATTCTGTAGCCAGAAAAATTTCGCTGTTAAATAACCTTTCCATATCAACGAGCTACAATTTTGCGGCAGACTCCTTTAAACTCTCTCCCATTTCTTTGAGTGCCAATACCAATGTACTGAATGATAAAATTAATATTAATGTGAGTGCCAGTCTGGATCCATACAAATACCGGATCGATAGCATTGGAGGCTCTGAAAAAAATGCGGGTCAGGTTTACGAAACCAAAATCAGCAAATTTACATGGGTTGATGGCTTTAACCCCGGCCAGATTACAAGCCTAAGCCTATCCTTTGGTACTAATCTCTCGCCAAAGGGAAAAGAAAAAGATGCAGACACCAGAACTAAAATTTCTCAATCCAATATTTCACAAAGTGACAAGGAATTTCTACTTCAAAATCCAAATAGCTACATCGATTTTAGTATTCCCTGGAATTTGCGGGTTAATTATAACTTAAACTATAACAAAAGAGGAAGACAGCAGTCCTCGGTTACTCAAGCAGTTCAGTTCAATGGCGACTTGTCTTTGACGGAAAAATGGAAGGTCACCTTCAATTCAGGTTATGATCTAAAAGGCAAAGAGTTTACTCAAACATCTATCAACATTAACCGAGACCTTCATTGCTGGCAGGTAAGCCTGGGATGGACGCCATTTGGAACCTTCCAGTCGTATAATTTTTCTATAGGAGTAAAGTCAGGAATGCTCAGAGACTTGAAACTGGACCGCACACGTTCCTTCTTTGACAATCGATAACTAAAGTTTAGTCAGCCAACCCTCCACCTCTTCCAGTGTTGGGTTTTCTACTTCCTCCAGTTTCATTTTCTTTCGCATGCCACATATGTCATTAAATAGCTTAGTCGCTTTCTGTTCCTTCAATTTTGCTTTGGTAAGCAAAAGTTTTTGAAAAATAGGGAGTAATTCTTTTCTGATACCAAGATCACTCAACTCCATTTCAATGTTAACTGTCCGCTTCTCCGCCTTCATTTGTGGAAAGAAAATCACATCTTGTATAGAGGGGGAGTTGGTCATAATCATGGTCAGTCTGTCAATACCAATACCGAGACCAGCCGTTGGAGGCATTCCAAATTCCAGTGCGCGCAAATAATCTTCGTCCAGGGTCATCGCCTCCTCATCTCCTCTTTTTCCCAATTCCAACTGCTCCTCGAAGCGCGCGCGCTGATCCAATGGGTCATTTAATTCTGAAAAAGCATTACAAATTTCTTTTCTGTTGCATATGGCTTCAAAACGCTCCACAAGCCCTGGCTTCGATCTGTGCTTTTTGGCCAATGGTGACATCTCTACTGGATAATCTGTAATGTAGGTAGGTTGGATTAAGTTAGGCTCACATTTTTCGCCAAAAATCTCATCAATCAATTTACCCTTTCCCATACTCTCGTCCACTTTTACATTTAGTTGCTTACACGTGCTTCTAAGTTCAGCCTCATTCATCTCTGAAATATCAATACCTGTAAAATGTTCGATGGCCTCATACATTGTAAATCGCTTCCAGGGGCGTTGGAAATCAATTATATTATCTCCCACAAGAACTTTGGTGGTTCCATGCAGGTCGATTGCCACTTTTTCAATCATCTCCTCCACCAGGTCCATCATCCAATTGTAATCTTTGTATGCCACATATAATTCTACCTGAGTAAATTCAGGATTGTGAAAACGAGACATCCCTTCATTACGAAAATCCTTACTGAATTCATAGACTCCTTCCAGTCCACCAACGATCAATCTTTTTAAATAAAGTTCATTGGCAATCCGCAGGTACAAAGTCATGTCCAGCGTGTTGTGATGAGTTTTAAAAGGGCGTGCTGCTGCGCCACCATACAGTGGCTGTAGGATGGGTGTTTCTACTTCTAGATAACCTTTGTCATTAAGGTATTCGCGCATAGAATTAACTAATTGGGTGCGTTTAATAAATGCATCCTTTACATGCGGGTTCACCACTAAGTCGACATAACGCATACGATACCGCTGTTCAGGATCAGTAAACGCATCATGAAGCGTCACCTTGCCACTCTCATCTACCGTCTCTTTTACGATGGGCAGGGGACGAAGTGACTTTGATAAAATCTTGAAACTACTTACGTGAATAGAGGTTTCACCTGTTTTTGTAGTGAATACATGACCCTGCACACCAATGATGTCACCAATATCAAGTAGTTTTTTAAAAACGGTATTGTATAGGGTCTTATCCTCATCGGGACAAATGTCATCCCTTCTTATATAAATCTGAATTCTTCCTGTAGCATCCTGTAATTCGGCAAAAGAAGCATTACCCATAATACGCCTGGACATAATCCGGCCTGCAATTGACACATTCTTGTATTCAATCTTTTGTTTTGGATAGTTTTCAAGGATATCCTTTGCAGAAGCATTTACGTGAAACAAATCTGCGGGATAAGGATTGATACCTAGCTTGATGAGGTCCTCCAGCGCTTGCCTTCTTATTATTTCTTGTTCACTTAATTGCATGGATTGCGGCTATTTATTTTGTAATGATAAAAGCTGCCACAAAAACACCGAGTCACAATGAATTCCTCTTAAAGAAAGAAAACATGAATTCTTAATGCACCGCTGTCTTTATGACAAAAACTTTATAAAAGTGCGCAAAAATAATGATTTAGGCGTAGAGCCCCCAGCACTGCTAATCTTTAACCCAAATTAGACTACTCCGCTTTCGAACAGCGTGGACAAACTACCCATCCAATTTTAGCTCTCTTAAGTTCTTAAGCAGATTTTCTTCTTGACAGCTCCTTTCTGACCATTCTCAATTCATTACTGCTTTGACCAGCAACAGAAGTGTTTTCTTCTGCTCTACGAAGCAAATAAGGAATAACGGCCTCGACAGGGCCATAAGGAAGGTATTTCACTACATTGTAGCCTTCGTGGGCCAGGTTAAAGCTAATAGAGTCGCTCATGCCAAAAAGCTGACCAAACCAAATACGGCTGTCATTGTTTTTCATGCCGTGCTTATCCATTAATACGGTAAGATAATGGTTACTAATTTCGTTATGTGAGCCACACATAAGGGAAACCCGCTGCTTGTTGTCAACGCAAAATGCAAGAGCACTATTAAAGCTATCATCCGTAGCCTGCTTTGTGGGCTGTATCGGATCTGCATAGCCCTTTTTCTTAGCCCGCTCTCTTTCTTTTTCGATATAAGCGCCTCGTACCATTTTCACACCCAGAAAATAATTGTGTGTAACTGCCTCATGATGTGCATTGCGCAAATTCGTAAGCATATCCGCCCTGTACATTTGATAAGTATTGAATACAATGGCCGAGTTCGTGTTGTACTTTTTCATCATCTCATAGGCCAATTGATCAATGGGATCTTGAATCCAAGTCTCCTCCGAATCAATCAATACTTTGATTTGGTATTCGTGAGCTTTTTTGCAAATCTTATCCACCCTACTTCTCACCCGTTCAAAAGCCGCATGTTCCTCAGAAGTGAGTGTTTTTTTTGAGTTAATTTTTTCTAGTAAGGCAGAATTCGCAATACCTGTCATCTTAAATACACCAAAAGGGATGGCATCGTTACCTTTTGCTGCGTCAAAGGTTCGTAGTATCTCCTCGGCAGTTTTGTCTAATCCTTCTTCTGTTTTTGCCCCTTCTACAGAATAGTCCAAAATAGCACGCACCCCACGATCGCTTAGCTTTTTTATTATTGGCATACATTGATCAATATTTTCTCCACCGCAGAAATGGTCGAATACAGTAGATCGAATAAGGCCCTTGATAGGAAGGTGAAGGAATAGTCCCAATCTAACCGCCCCAGTTCCAAGAGCAGATGTTATTGGGTTATTCACCAAAGTGAAAATAAAATTAGCCTTCTTCAGTTCTGCATCACTTTTATAAGAAAATGCAGTTGCGGTATCTTCAAACTGAACCTTTGTCTCAACTTCCATAATTGCTTTTTTATTGGCCCAAATATAACAGTGATTGCAATTCTTCTGACCTATTTTTACACCAACAGTAAATTATTGAGTTATTTTGTTTGAATTTATAGAGTGCATGGCAAAATATGATCTTTGACGACTGGCGCAGCTGGACCTATAGTAAAAATAACGCACTGCTAATAGCCGGGCCTTGTAGTGCTGAAAGCCCCAGTCAATTGGCGCTTGTAAACACGCATTTAAGCCAGATGGGAATCGGTATCATGAGAGCTGGCGTTTGGAAACCACGAACCAGACCCAATTCCTTTGAAGGCAAAGGAACTGAGGCGCTAAAGTGGCTTCAGGAGTTAAAGCAACAGACTCCAATCAAAATTGCTACAGAAGTGGCTACTCCGCAACATGTTGAAGCAACACTTAAATATGGTATTGATGTATTGTGGCTAGGTGCACGCACTACCGTAAACCCTTTTCAAGTGCAGGAAATAGCCAATGCGCTTCAAGGTGTTGACTTGCCCATTTTAATCAAGAACCCCATTAATCCCGAGTTGGCACTTTGGCAAGGTGCCATTGAGCGAATTTATAACTCAGGGAATAAGAAAGTTGCTGCAATTCACCGAGGGTTCTCCACCTACCAAAAATCTAAATATAGAAATACCCCTAGTTGGCAAATCGCCATTGAGCTAAAATCAAATTTTCCTACGCTTCCACTCATTTGCGACCCCAGCCACATAGCTGGTAAAAGGCAAATGATTTTTGAGGTAAGCCAAAAGGCGCTGGATCTAGGTTATGATGGATTGATGATTGAAGCCCATCCTGATCCTGAAAAGGCATTAAGTGATGCCGATCAACAAGTAAGTTTGGATGACTTGAGTAAAATAATCAGTCAGCTTCGGTTTGCCGATAAGCACTCAAAAGACGCAGTGTTTATTAGCCACCTTGAGCAACTAAGGGAAAAGATTGATCACATTGATCAGGAGCTTGTAGAGATTCTATCTCTGCGAAAGCAGCTAATTGAAAAGATAGGAGAGTACAAGAAGGAAAATAATGTGACCATATTTCAATTAGAACGTTGGAATGAAATTCTCCATTCCAGAACTGTGTGGGGCAACGGTAGAAACCTGGACACGGAATTTATCCAGAAGATTTATAAAACTATCCATGATGAGTCCATTCGGATTCAAACGGAGATGATGAGCAAGGAAACTGAAAAGAAGAAAGAATAGTGCAAAACGTAATAATAAAAAAACAAATCGGACAATCGCTGAAAGACTTACTCGGCCAAAAAAGTTATAGTAAGATTGGTATATTAGTGGACACCAATACTGAAAACCTGTGTCTGCCCATTATCAAAAATGTAATTCCAAATTTCGAAACCCTGAGGGTAGAAGCAGGAGAAAAATTCAAAATATTGGAGACCTGCCAAAGGATTTGGGAACAGCTAACCCACATGGGCTTTGATCGGCACTCCATTTTAATTGTGTTGGGAGGTGGGGTGCTTGGGGATATGGGTGGTTTTTGTGCCTCCACTTTTAAAAGAGGCATCGATTTTATTTTAATCCCCACAACACTCCTCTCTCAGGTCGATGCCAGCGTGGGCGGAAAACTAGGTATCGACTTTATGGGTTTCAAAAATCATATCGGTTTGTTTAGGGAACCCACCTCTACACTCATTTCCTCTGATTTCCTATCTACCCTCCCTGTAAGAGAATTGAGATCTGGCTTCGCGGAGGTGATTAAGCATACACTGATTTCCGATGTAGCAAAGTGGAATAGTATACGCAAAAATGGGTTGGATGAACAAAATTGGAATGACTTGATCAATTTTTCTGTTCAATTCAAGTCACGAGTGGCAGAGACAGACCCATTTGAAAAAGGCATTCGAAAGATTTTGAATTTTGGCCATACCATTGGCCATGCCGTTGAAAGTGGCTGTCTCAATACAGAAACACCTTTGTTTCACGGAGAGGCAATAGCGATAGGTATGATCACTGAATCGCATATCTCCTTTCAAAAGGGCATGCTTAAAGAGTCCAACCTGAAAGAGATCGCAAATTATATTATTGATGTGTTTGGGAAGGAAAAGGATCTGTTAAAAACCGATTCCATAATGAAATGGGTAGTTCAGGACAAAAAAAACAAAGGCAATGTAACCTTGATGGCACTACTTGAAGGAGCAGGCCATGCGGTGTGGGATGTGCAGGTTAACGAAAATGAAATTCGTAATTCATTAGATTACTATCGCTCGCTCTAAATATAGTGAGCCTCGTTTTCATCATTAGAATCAATCTCCTTCCTTAACGCTTGCTTCAGGTCCTCCGACTTCTTTACCAAATAATCTTTCGCTTTCTGGCCACGAGAACCTGATAGCAACCAAGCGGTAAAAAGTGCGGCACCTCCTGCTAACCCTAATCCAATTGCAAATCTTTTAGATGTACCCATGCTGTTATAAACCACAAATCAAATTAAAATGTTTCATGTCTACTTAAAAAAGGCTCACTAATATTTATTTATTTATATTAAGCTCCTATGTCAACCCTGTTTCTAAAACATACCTCCCAGATTGGGGGAAAAATCTACAAGTTGCCGGCTTCCAAAAGCATCAGTAACCGGGCCCTGATTTTAGATGCCCTTTCGGGCAATCAATCGACCGTGAGCAACTTGGCTACGGCCAGGGATACTCAACTCATGAAAAGCCTCTTAGCCAGCTCCGAAAAAGCCATCGATGCCCAGGATGCGGGTACTACCATGCGCTTTCTTACAGCCTATTATGCCACTTCTGGTCAGAATAAAGTACTGACCGGAACGCCAAGAATGAAGGAGAGGCCAATAGGACTTCTGGTAAATGCTTTAATAGAAATTGGAGCTCGCATCGAATACCTGGAAATGGAAGGTTTTCCCCCACATGAGGTTAAGGGTTTCGGGCCTCAGAAAACAGCCGAGATTTCTTTACCCGGAAATGTCAGCAGTCAGTACATATCAGCCCTGATGATGGTTGCTCCCGTCTTACCACAAGGACTTACCATTCACCTAGAGGGAAAAATAGTTAGTTGGCCCTACATAAAAATGACGGCCGCCTTAATGGAAAGTTTTGGTGCACCGTTTTCAATCAATAAGGAACAGGTAGTAATACCTCCCTCCCAATACCAACCCACACACATCACTGTAGAGCCGGACTGGTCTGCGCTAAGTTATTGGTATGCCTTCGTGGCTTTAGCAGAAAGCGCTGAAATCACACTGTGCAATGTTCTATCTCAATCCGTTCAGGGCGATCGGATCATCGTAGAAATCATGGAACAGCTTGGGGTGAATACACGATTCGAAAACAGCAACGCAATTCTGAGTAAAACCAAGATAGTTAATAATCACCTAAAATGGGATTTTACTGATTGCCCCGACTTAGCCCAAACCATTTTTCCTGTCTGCGCCATGAAAGGTGTACGAGGTACTTTCAGTGGTTTGGAGAGTTTATACATTAAAGAAACAGATCGTATAGCGGCTTTACAAAATGAATTGCAAAAAGTGGATGCCCGGTTGGAGGAGACATCAAATGGAATTTTCAGCCTCTTACCAGGTAAAATTCCCACCAAGAAAATCAAAATCAATACGTACCACGATCACCGAATGGCGATGGGCTTTGCACCTTGGGCAACTTTAATGGATATTGAGATTGAGACCCCCGAAGTGGTCAACAAATCCTACCCAGAGTTTTGGAAGGATTTGAGGCAGGTGGGGTTCGATATTACTTAATCAAGACCTAAAGGGAGTACGAGATCGTAACTTCCGATTTTTTCCTCACTTTCATAAAGATTTTTGAATTTGTAACTGAGAAAATCGTAGGCGTCACGCTTCGACTCTATAAAACTTTCATATGCTTGCTGACTAAACCACCTGTCAACGAGCAGGTAGGTATTTGGTTCGGACGTGCTTTTATACAAGAATGAACCCTGATATTCTCCAGACTCGTTAAACAATTTTGACCATGAACCCTCCTGCCCATATTCATATCGGAATAATTCATTCTTTTCGGACTTTACCTTGTATTTCCAAATAATTGAATAATTAGACTTTGACATATCATTTTTCAAAACATAAATATTCTACTCTTTAGAAAGTGCAACTATCCTCCCAATAAATCTATCAACCTAGCAATAGAGTCTTGCTTTTCAAGTGCGGCCTTGATTCTCAATTTTCGCTTATAGACAGTTTGTAGGAAAGTCTCAGGTGGAGGGGTAGCAGTAGTGTCAGCCTGTATCAATGAATCACGTTGAAAAATGGATCGTTCAATTTTCAAAACAAGGTCATCAGAGAGTTCATACAGATCGCAATCTAATTTTTGTTGCATCGTTGACGGCAACTGATCAAACTTTGCTTGACTTAAAGATTTAAATGCGGGGTCGTCATTTACCTGCTTTAAAAAAGAACCTGTAATAGGTAGTGCAGTACTTGACCCCTGTCCCAGCGCAGTGCTCCTGAAACGAATTCTCGGATCATCCGCTCCCACCCAGGTACCAATCACGAGGTTAGGAGTCATCGCCATGAACCAACCATCCGCATTAGATTGCGTAGTCCCAGTCTTTCCAGCTACATCACTATAAACTCCATATTTATAACGAAGCCGGCCCGCAGTACCCTCATTGACTACAGATCTCAATAGTGCAATCATTATTTGAGCTGTTTCTTCGGAAAAAACTGCTTTCTTTTCTTTAGTATCTTTAAAACCATCGTACACTTTTCCATTATTATCATGGATACTGGAAATATAGTAAGGTGAAACGGGGATTCCTTTATTGGCGAAACATGAAAATACCGTGGTCATCTCCATCAGTGAAACCGATGCAGCACCTAAAGCTATGGAAGGCACATCGGGAATTTCGCTTGTAACTCCCATCGCATGCGCCAATCTTATGGTATTTTTAACACCGGCCTTATCAATCAATTTGGCGGCTACTGTATTCACGGAATACGCCAATGCCCCGCGCATAGAGTAATCCATCTCATAGTCGTTTTGTGAATTTCTCGGAGTCCATTCTTTTCCCTCTTTATCAATATAGGTTTCCCTTGAGGCAGAGATCAATGCACAGGGGTCCACTCCTTCTTCTAGCGCCATTGCATACACGATAGGCTTAAAAATTGAACCTACCTGTCTTTTAGTATTTGTGTTTACATGATCGAATTGATAAAAGTCATGATCGATTCCCCCCACCCAGGCCTTTACCTGCCCACTTGATGGCTCCATGGCAAGAAATCCAGCATTTAAGTATTGCAAATGATGGATAATAGAGTCGATGGGACTGACTATTGCCTCCTGAGTCCCCTGCCAACTGAACAACTCCATTGCAATGGGCTTCTGAAGTATCTTCATAATTGCCTCTTCTGATAGTTGTTGATCCTTTAACTTTTGATATCGTGGAGATCGCTGAATGGCCTGTTCTAAAACCTGCTCCTTTCCCTTCCATGGTTTGTCCTTTCCCCAATGATCAAAAAAAGTATTCTGAATGATGGACATTTGTTCCGATACTGCCTTTTCCGCGTACTCCTGTAATTTTGAATCCAGGGTTGTATAAATCCTTAATCCATCCGTATAGAGATTATAACTATTTCCATCTTCATTTTTGTTATTCTCGCACCAGGTAAGCAACTCAGATTTAAGATATTCCCTAAAATAAGGTGCCAATCCTTGATGATGAGAAACCTTGTTGTACTCGAGGTCAATAGGTCTTGTTACTAACGTATCCACCTGATCTTTAGTGATATAACTGTATTTCAACATCTGACCCAAAACAACATTGCGCCTTTTCAACGCACGGTCGGGAAAGAGGCGTGGATTATAGGTGTGTGTTGCTTTTAACATTCCCACCAGTACCGCAGATTGGTTGATGGTTAACTCATCCGCATGAACAGAATAGAAGCGCTCCGCTGCCGCCTCTATTCCAAATACATTGTCTGCAAAAGGAACGGTATTTAAGTACAAAGTAATCAGTTCCTCCTTGGAATAGATATTTTCAAGTTTAATAGCGGTACGCACTTCACGCATTTTATTGATGAGCATGGATAAGAACCAATAATTCTTTCTTGGATATAGATTTTTTGAAAGCTGCTGGGTAAGGGTACTTCCACCTCCCGCAGATTCGTCCTGCTGTAGAATAGATTTTACAATCACACGCGCTAAACTCCTGTAGTCTACACCGCTATGCTTATAAAAGCGAGCGTCTTCTGTGGCCACCAGCGCATCCACAACTGCAGGGGCAATTTCTTCATAAGAAACTTCAGTCCTATCCTGAATATAGTATCTACCCAACAATACACTGTCAGCACTGTATATTTCTGTTGCTACCTGATTTTGAATATTGCGTAGATCACTATTCCATGGAGTTTCAATCCACACCACCAACAAAATCAATAGAAAGATGCCAAAGGGAGGGCAAAGTATAATGGCAGCCTTTCTTTCTCGTGGATGTGTTTGAAAATAGGTTGCCAGTTTTTCATAAGCCAATTTCAGGTTTTGCCAAGAGGCACGAAGCCAGTCCAATATTTTTGGGTATCGAACTTTTAATCGCTGAATGACCTTTTGGAGAAAATCAGGCATATTATTTTAAGCAATCGCTTCTGTTTGCAAATATTAAATAATTAACGCTACAATTTGCGTTTTTCTGTCAGCCCTGCTTTAGAACTTCAAATTTGGATCATAAATCTATAATAACTTATCAAAGTACCTTGGTGCGTATATCAGTCTGCTCCCATACCAGCTGAAAAGCTTACCATCCACAAGGCTTAATTTTGAATGGGGGGCAATTGTTCTAAATTCAGAGAAATGCTTTTCCTGAAATGGATAAGGTTCAGAAGAAAGAAAAATGTGATCTGGATTGAGGTTTTGAATTTGTTCAGAAGATAGCTCCGGATAGCGCGGATAGTCCTCTAACACATTTAACAAACCCATTTGCTGCAACATAGAATGAATAAAAGTATCGGAGCCGGCACCCATCCAGGGGTTGCGCCATATAAGATAAAGCACGCGCCCATTATGTTTTCTCAAATGAGAAAATGCCTGGGTGATCTGATCATTTATGATTTTACTTTCCTTAACCTTTTCAGTTAGTTTTCCTACTGCCTGAATCATCCACTGCGCATCCATTAACGAACTGATATTGCTCATCCATACAGGATATTTTAGTTGTAAAGCCTCAATGTTTTGTTTGTCATTTTCTTCTTTGTTTCCTATTATCAGATCAGGTTTTAATGAATCAATTATATCGAAGTTAAGTTTTTTAGTTCCACCCACTTTAGTTTTCGTTGCCAACCAATTCTGGGGGAGTTCGCAAAATTTTGTTATTCCTACCACCCTTTCCCCTAAACCCAAATTATGAAGTAACTCAGTTTGAGAAGGCACAAGGGAAACGATGCGTTGTGGCGGATAGTTGAGCTCTATCTCATTGCCCATTTGATCTGTTACTATTTTTTTTAATACTTTCATCCTGCAAACAAAAAAAGGCTTCCGAAGTTACAGAAGCCTTTTCTCTGAATAATATAAACTCTTATTTAAGATACCTGTAATCCTCACCCGGCTTCAGGTTCAACACTACTTCGTGAATCAATTTGATCACATTTTCTACATCATCCTTATGCACAGTTTCCACTGTAGTGTGCATGTATTTTAATGGAAGAGAGATCAGTGCAGAGGCAACCCCCTCCGCGGAATAAGCAAATGAATCCGTGTCCGTTCCTGTTGAACGAGATACAGCTTGACGTTGAAAGGGTATCTTTTTCTTATCGGCTATTTTAATGATTGTTTTCAATACATTGTTTTGTACGGCAGGGCCATAACACAACACAGGGCCTTCTCCACATTTGAGATCCCCACTTTCCTTTTTGTTGTACATGGGTGAACCCGTATCATGGGTCACATCTGTGCAAATGGCCAAGTCTGGCTTCAGTCTTCTTGAAATCATTTCTGCTCCACGCAAACCAATTTCCTCTTGAACAGAGTTTACTATGTACAAACAGAATGGAAGCTTCGCTTTGCTCTCACTTAATCTTCGTGCTACTTCGGCAATCATAAAGCCACCCATGCGGTTGTCCAGTGCACGGCCGGTTAAATAATTTTTATTCAACTCCATCAACTCATCTTCGAAAGTAATCACACAACCTACATGCACACCCAATGCCTCCACTTCCTTTTTAGATTCACATCCAATATCAATAAAAATATTTTTTAGCGTTGGCGTTTCTTCCTTCGCATGGTCACGCACATGGATGGCTGGCCAGCCAAAAACTCCTTTTACAATTCCTTTATCGGTATGAATATTTACACGCATGGACGGTGCAATCTGGTGGTCAGAACCACCATTTCTTCTCACATAGATATATCCCTCGGGTGTAATATAATTTACAAACCATGAAATTTCATCTGCGTGTGCTTCTATCACTACTTTGTATTTTCCCTTGGGATTGATCACTCCCACTGCGGTACCATAGGTATCCACGATATATTCATCCGTGTAGGGCTTTATATAGTCCAACCAAATCTGCTGACCTGTATGCTCAAAACCTGTAGGTGATGCGTTATTTAAATAATCAAATAGAAATTTTTTACTCTTTTTGTCCATAGTAAGCTGAATTAAAAATTATAACGGGATATTCCCGTGTTTCTTCTTAGGCAATTTAGCCACTTTATTTTCTAACATCTGAAAAGCGCGAATCAATTTTTCTCTAGTTTGATCCGGATAAATCACCTCGTCAATATACCCCCTGTGGGCGGCTCGATAAGGGTTGGCAAACTTGCGCGTATATTCATCTACTTTCTCATTCAGTTTTACTTCCGGGTTCTCCGCATCAGCAATTTCTCTTTTGAAGATAATCTCTGCCGCTCCCTTGGCGCCCATTACTGCAATTTCCGCAGTCGGCCAGGCATAGTTTAAGTCTGCCCCAATATGTTTTGAGTTCATCACATCATAGGCCCCACCGTATGCTTTTCGCGTAATTACAGTAACACGTGGCACAGTAGCTTCAGAAAACGCAAACAATAATTTTGCTCCATTGGTGATAATTGCATTCCACTCTTGGTCGGTACCTGGTAAAAACCCTGGTACATCTTCCAATACCAACAAAGGGATATTAAAACAATCGCAGAAGCGAACAAACCTGGCTCCTTTTACACTGGCATCTATATCTAAAACACCAGCCAGGGAGGCTGGCTGATTGCCTACTATACCAATACTCCTTCCGGCAATTCGCGCAAAGCCCACTACAATATTTTCAGCAAAATTTTTATGTGCCTCAAAGAAACTCCCCTGATCCACAATCCCATCAATCACCTCGCGCATATCATACGGTTGATTGGGATTATCCGGAATAATACTATTTAACTGTTCTCTTACCTCTTCAGATGGGGCGTAATCTAAACGAGGAGCATCCTCTTCACAATTTTGAGGCATGTAGCTCAGCAATTGTTTTATCTGATTGATGCACTCCACCTCATTAGCGGACGCAAAGTGCGTTACGCCACTTTTCGTACTGTGTGCACTTGCGCCTCCCAGTTCTTCGGCTGTTACGTTTTCATGCGTCACCGTTTTTACCACATTTGGGCCTGTCACGAACATGAAAGATGTATTTTCTACCATAAAAATAAAATCAGTCATGGCGGGCGAATAAACTGCACCCCCTGCACAAGGCCCCATGATAGCCGATATCTGAGGGATAACGCCTGATGCCATCACGTTGCGGTAAAAAATATCCGCATATCCGCCTAGGGACACCACACCTTCCTGAATACGAGCTCCTCCAGAATCATTAAGTCCAATTAATGGCGCTCCATTTTGCATAGCCAACTCCATTACTTTTACAATTTTTTCTGCATGGGTTTCTGAAAGAGAACCACCAAACACGGTAAAGTCCTGTGAAAAAACATAAACCAGTCTGCCATTAATTGTACCATAGCCAGTCACAACACCATCGCCCAGATAGTATTCTTTATCAAGGCCGAAATCCTTGCATC
This sequence comes from Cyclobacteriaceae bacterium, assembly GCA_019638285.1. Classification (GTDB taxonomy): domain Bacteria; phylum Bacteroidota; class Bacteroidia; order Cytophagales; family Cyclobacteriaceae; genus ELB16-189. Next base: position 93,717 of record JAHBUB010000005.1, read on the forward strand.
GATGCATAACAAATTTGCCCAACTCCTCAAATGATCCTTCGTCCAACAATAGGTGAACGCGCTCACGAGCCGTTAATTTATTTCTTGCATGCTGCTGTTCAATCCTTTTTTCGCCACCACCGAGAAGTGATTCTTGATTTTTTCTATGCAACTCGTCAAACTTTTTGCCTAGTTCTTCAGAGTCAACTTTTCGCTTATCCATTGATTTTAATTTGATAGAATTCAACTCGAAATATAGGCAAAACAGTAGCCCAAGACGCCCTATTCATATAATTTATGGACAAAAAAAAGAAGCTGCCACATAATGTGACAGCTTCTACAAAACCGGTAGAATAGCAGGTATCTACCGTTCCAGCGCTACTCATTGCACCTTAACCTTCCTTTACGCACTAGCTGGATTGATCTACTGGCGAATCAATTTTATTGGCCATTTTTTTCACTTTACTCTTGACGTTATTTAAAGTGGCTCTGGCTCCTTCGCGAATATCTTCCCAGGTTTCCTCAGTCCCATCCTGTACATTGTCAATCGTTTTCTCCAATTCTGAACGTTGTTCTATCAAATCTTCCTTAGTTTTAATCAACTCTTCTTTGACATCGCCTGATGCATCTTCAATATTTCTGGATACTTTATCCAGTTTCCTATCAATATCATCTCTCAGGTCCTTTAGATTTTCCGCCAACTGCTCCCGGTCTTCACGCATATCCTCCCTAAATTCTGCAGTGGTGTTATCGCTTTCTTTCGGTTGTGTACATTGGGAGAATGCGAATCCTATCAATCCCATTACCATCATTGTTATTAACTTTTTCATGTCAATCTTGTGTTTTTGGTTTTGAACAATATGTTATCAATAGCAATAGCAATAATTAAATCGCCATTATCTCCTTTTGGACTTCATCCTTCGTTTTTCCCAATTTTTTCTGGATTCGACCAATCAATTCCTCTTCCTTTCCTTCCGCAAATCTCAGATCATCATCGGTAAGCTGTCCGTATTTTTGTTTCAGTTTACCTTTTATTTCATTCCAGTTTCCTTTAAATGCTAGTTTATTCATAATCATATTTTTTTATTTAATTGTAATTTCTACTACAACAGTTAGAATAATTGTGCCATAGTTCCACTTTCGCGAATAAATAATCAAAAACATGAATAGATGGAAATTAAGCGCCCAACTAGTACAGGAGGTTACAAGTAGACTTAACTGGCGTGTGTATACAATTCCACGATTTGTGGAATTCTATACTGCTTTTAGATTGTACTAATCAATAGCATGGAAGGTAATATAAAATGAAGTTCCTTCACCTAACTTACTTTGCAATTCAATTTCAATTTGATGGCTATTAAGTATATTCTGCGAAGAAGTAAGTCCCAGACCCATGCCACCTTGTTTCGCTGAATAAAATGGATCAAATAATTTTTTAACTTCCTCGTCAGGAATCCCCTTTCCATTATCAGCAATTGTCATTACAATCTGATCACCATCTTGATTTGTGCTAATTTTAAGTACACCAACTCCAGGCTCCATGGCCTCAATTGCATTCACCATAATATTAACCAAGGCTATCTTTACCAGTTCTTTGTCTACAAGCACATTAGGAAGATCAGATGCTATATTATTGATTAATTGCATCTGGTTGAGATTGATCCTGTCTTTAACAAGATCAATCGATTCAGTAAGGATTGTAAATAATGATGTTTTAGACAACTGAAGTTCCTCTGGTCGGGAGGACCTTAATAACTCACTGATTAGCTCCTCGATTCTGCTTAAGTTTCTATCGAGAATATCAGTATAAACCTTTGTACTCTCATTGGCTGTGAATTCCTCCTTAAGTTGATCCATGGCCAGGTTTAAATTAGTGAGTGGATTTCTCACTTCATGGGCAATGGTCCTGGCTATTCTCCCAGTTGTTGAAAGCTTTTCAGCCTGAATCAATTCACGTTCAACCTTCTTTCGCAAGGTAATGTCCTGTATTATTCCCTGATAGTAGACCTGACTGGTTGGATCCTCAATACAAACACAATTGATCAAGCAAACATGCTTTTTATTATTTACATCTATTAAAACAACTTCAAAATTCCTTACATGCTTGTTTCTATCCAGCATCTTTTCAAACGAAGTGAAATTAGCCTTATCAATAAATAGCGTGCTCAAATCCAGATTACAGGCTTGTTCATAGGAATAACCGAATAACCGCTGCAATGAGGAATTGACATCTATCATCTTAAACTTATCATCCGCCAGAAATATTGGATCGATGGAACGCTCAAATAATGACCGATATCTTTTTTCCTTTTGATCTAACTCTTCAATCTTGACCTTCAATTCTCTTTCCGTTTCTCTTCTGCGTTTTAGCTCGTCAATTACTTTAACAAACAGAAACCCCGCCACACTGAGCACTACAAAACCAGATAGCAACAATGTAAATGGTGCTATTTTCTTTAAATCGTATTCCTGAGTTAACCTTGACTGTAGCACATCGTTCTCATATTGTGTTATTCTCTCACAAATGTTTCTTATCCGATCCATATTTTCTCTTCCCACAATAAGTAAGTTCTTCTCATAACGATCTATAAACCATTCACTTTCCTTTTCATTTCCTAAAATAGTTTTTATGATACGGTACTGCTTATCAATCAACAGTCTTAGCGAGTCTCCTCTCTGTTTTTGCACCGCTTCATCTAAAAAAAGGCTATCCAGCTTGCTCACCTCGGTATAAATAGACTCAACTGAACTTTTATACGGCCTTAAAAATACCGTATCTCTCGTTAGTTGATATCCTCTATGGCCTGTCTCGGAATCCTTAACAATAGAGAGAACAATTTCAACCTGAGCAATCACCTTATTAGAATGCCTGATCCACTTCACTTCCTCCATGTAGCTGTTCACATTCCAATACATAATCAGGCTGACGCCTGTTAAGAGCAGGAGTATTACTCCAAAAACAAGATTATAATAGCTTTCTCTTCTCATCATTAATAACCTATTCTCAAATCCTCAAACCGCTTGTTTAATCTACACTCTGTAGAATAAAAGCAACAAGTCTCATTCCAAAAAGATCAATTTAAGCATTACAAATCGATCATTACAATATGGCATCAATTTGACTACAACATGAATGAACCAAATTGATATTATTATGAAAACAAAATGGAAATTATTTATTGGAACAATAGCAGTAATCGCATTGTCATTTTCTGCCGCCCAGGCACAGGAAGCAAGAATGGGGGTGAAGGGTGGATTGAACATCAGTAATTTATATGTGGACAACGTCAATGATGAAAACTCACGTATAGGTTTTAATGCTGGATTTTATGGTCAAATTTTATCTACTGAATTTTTCGCCATACAACCAGAATTACTCTACACCACCAAAGGCTCAGAAAACGAGTACGATGGTTTTGTAAACCAAAACGTAAAATTCAATCTCAACTATCTGGAACTACCTGTGTTGGCAGTATTTAAATTAGGAAAAGTGGCTGAAATTCATGCCGGAGCCTATGGTAGCTATCTGCTTGGCGCCAATGTTTCCTATGAGGGGGATATTATAAATGGTGGCGAGGACTTGGATCGCGACAATTTTAAAACTTATGATTATGGGTTAGTTGGTGGATTTGGCTTAAACTTCGGTGATGTACAGATTGGAACTAGGTATAATTATGGGTTGGTGAAATTGGCTAAAACTGATAATGCCAAAACCATTCTGGGAGACTCAAAAAACTCGGTAGCCCAGGTGTATGTTGCATTCAATTTGAATAAGTAAATCAACTCAAAAAACTATAGAGAAAGCATTAAAAGACTTTCTCTATAGTTTTATATCGTATGCTTTCAATTTATTATAAAGTGTTTTACGATCAATCTTCAATACTTCTGCTGCCTTACTCTTATTAAAGCCAGTTTTTTCCAACACATCAATTATCGCTTGACGCTCTGCGTTGCCTGTAACCGACTTTAAAAGATTGCCTTCTTGAAGCTTATCCCCTGCACTTACAGCTGTATCCGACCGATAAGCAGATGCGCTCAAAATTTCATTGGGCAGACTCTCTATAGAAATTTTATCATCCGTGGTTAGTAACACTGCTCTCTTCACAACGTTATTTAGTTCTCTTAGATTTCCATACCATTGATACGCAGTTAGTCGTTCTTCAACAGCAGGGGCGAACCCAGAAATATTTTTGTTTAGTTGTTTATTTGCCTTATTCAAAAAATGGTGAGCAAACAAAATTATATCCTCTCTCCGCTGTCTTAATGGGGATAATTCTATTCTAAACTCATTCAATCTGTGAAACAGATCTTCTCTAAACTTTCCTTCTCTCACCGCTTTGGTTAAATCCTCATTGGTCGCTGCTATTATTCTCACATCAATGTTAATATCAGCAGTGCCTCCAATCCGCCTGATCTTTCTCTCCTGTAGCACACGGAGCAATTTTATCTGATTTTCATAAGTTAAGTTTCCTATTTCATCAAGAAACAGAGTGCCTTTATCTGCCAGCTCAAAATTACCAGGCTTCTCATTTATGGCACCTGTAAATGCACCCTTTACATGACCAAATAATTCACTCCCTGCCAATTCTTTTGGGAGTGCACCACAATCAATCGCCACAAATGGCTTTTCATTGCGATCGCTTTTTTGATGAATCGCCTTTGCCACATATTCCTTACCTGTGCCGGTTTCACCAGAAATGATCACAGACATATCTGCAGGTGCAATTAACTCTATATGTCGTTGCACCACCTCAGCCTGAGGGCTTACACCATCAACATAGGCATCGTCCTTTGTAGTCGATTTTTTATTCTTTCCTGTTGCTACTGCAGATTTCGCCTTCTCCTCCTTTTTTTCCAAAGCATCTTTGATGGTAATCAAAATTTCATCGGGATAAAGTGGCTTCACCACATAATCGCTAGCGCCATGTTTAAAAGTTTCAATGGCGGTTTTTACATCAGAGTATCCAGTAATAATAACAATAGCAGCCCCAGGCTGGATCAACTTAATGCGTTGAATCATCTCTACTCCGTTTGTATCAGGCAGTCTATAATCGCAAAGTACCAGGTCAAATTCCTTCTTCTTTAAATTGGTGACTGCCTCCTCTCCATCGTAAGAAGAGGTCACATCATATCCCTTCTTGGTTAAAAAATTAGAAACAAGGGTACAGATATCCTTGTCATCATCAATAATCAGAATCGATTGCATAGTGATAAAATTAGTTAACGTAGTGGTTTAGTCAAATAGCTTTCAATCAATTTGCAACTCAGCAATTGCAGTGAGAATGATATTTCGACTAAATGGTTTCTTAATGAGATAATCAGCGCCCTCTTTTGAGGCTTTGACAAGTCCCATGTCATAAGCACTGATCATTATTATTTTAGTATCGGTCCTCATTTCCTTGATAATAGGGATTAATTCGGAACCAATTCCATCCGGCAAATTCAGATCAATGAAAGCTGCAGCAAATTCTTCTTGTGAAAGCATCTCTTTTGCGTTTTCCAAGTTTAATGCATAAGAGGTTTTGAATCCCTCCCGTTTCAAGATACCAGAAAGCAAGAGACAAATATCCTCTTCGTCATCAACCAATAAAACCTTTGACATCTTATGATGGTTTAAATTAAAATTTTCACAGCAAAAAATAGTTAATCCCCATAAGTGCCGCACCCTAAGTTCTTCAATAATATATATATAAAAATGGTGCCATATAAAGAACCATCGATTAAACCCTTATTGTATCTTCAATAAGATTAAATGAAGAAAAAATTCCTCATAGTGGTGTGGAAATAGTTCTACAAACCAAATGTAAGCAAGACAGATTAAAGACACAGTTGTTTTTACGTACAATGGCATACTATTTCCATTATCCAGTTAAAATCAAAAAAATGAGTGAGTTATAATATCTTGTCGCAATCACATTCTGTTAGCAAGATGGGCACTTGGCTTTTTCGAATTTAGACTATTAGCAGTATTGTCCATGTTTTGTTAGTGTTTGCAATGATTGAAGTACTATTCAGGTTTATGAGGCGAAGGGGAGTCTGATTAGAGTAAAAATGCTTGTCTTAGTCTTTGCCAGTATTAGACCAACAAAATCAACATCAAAAAGGTATATTTGGCTCCTCATAATTTAAATGGACAACCGAATTGCCATAGTGGATTTAGGTACCAATACTTTCCATCTGCTGATTGTAGATATAGAAGGTAATACTTATCAACTCATCCATCGTGAACGACAAGCAGTGAAATTAGGAGAGAGAGGCATAAATCAAGGTGTAATTACCGATGACGCTTTGCAAAGAGCATTGCATACCCTGTCGGGTTTTAGCACTTCCATTCAACTGATGAATGCTAAGAAAGTCTTTGCCTACGGTACCAGTGCACTACGCAATGTCCATAATCAAAAATCTATTATTGATAAAATAAAAGATATAACCAGTATTGATGTAAAATTAATATCTGGTGATGAGGAGGCCAGATTGATTTATTTAGGTGTAAGATCTGCCGTTCAATTGGGTAAAGAAAAATCATTGATAGTAGATATTGGTGGGGGAAGCGTAGAATTTATAATCGGGAATGAAAGTGAAATATTCTGGAAGCAAAGCATTGAAATAGGTGCCCAGCGTCTGTTGGAAGAATACCACGAGCATGATCCTATCAAAGAAGAAGATCTTAAAGCATTGCATCAGCATTTTGAATGTAATCTCAAAAACCTTTTCTCGGCTCTTCACTTACACCAGCCAAAAACGTTAGTGGGATCGTCCGGAACTTTCGATACACTCAGCGATATTTATTGTATCAGACAAGGCATCACAAGGGATCCTGGAGCCACTGAAACCCCTCTCTCCTTTGCGGGTTTTTACGAGACTTATAAACTACTAATTGTCAAAAATAGAGCGGCCCGCATGCTCATACCAGGAATGATTGAATTGCGTGTAGACATGATTGTAGTAGCTAGTAGTCTGATCGACTATCTGATCAGCTGCCATTCGTTTGACCAAATCCGCGTATCCAATTACGCATTGAAAGAAGGGGTTTTATCAGACATTATGGAGGCCCATTACGAATTGTAACAGGCCTCCAAGGTAAATGAATTTATAAGCCGGTAATTTGTTTGTCTTTGGGATACTTAATCTCGTAGCGATACACCATCTTTTTTGTCTCGTTAGGCTGCAGAACCAATTTCCATATAAGCTTACCGGACACCAGATCAAATTTTGCGCCTCCTGTGTTAACAGCAGTTACCTCTATGTCCTTATTCTTTGACACGGGCAGTTGATCTTCAACAGTAATTGTAATTGCTTCCGTTTTAGTATTGCGCACCGAAATTTCCCAACTGTGTTCCTCCTTTTTATTGGTTCCAATCAATTTTTTAGAAGTCAGATCTTTTAATTCCTCCCTCTTTACCACAATTCTCTTATCCCTACCCAATGAGACCGCTAGTGTATCCTTTATAGAATTGGGGTCAATCATCGTTTTCCCTACAAATGTGCCTTCAAAAAAGATGTTAGCTTCCCCAGGCAACAGACTAAAGTCTTCCCAACCGGTTGCTTTTGCGATCAGAAATGCATCACCATCCAGCTTAGGAACTACGGAGTAAGTATATTCTGCTTTTACTTCATGGCTTTGAATGTCAACCAATGTGGGTTTCGAAGAAGATGCCACAGTATACGGAAGGGCAATCTGAAACTCTGTATTCAACGAAGTTTGTACCATGCTCACCAACTCAGTCATCGATTGTGCTGGTGCCTCCTCAGTCATTACCATATCCTTTTCCATTTCCATTGTTTCTGATTGTACTGCTGGCGAGATCCTTCCAAGCGCTTTTTTATTGTATTGACTATAAACGGCTGGATTGTAAAAATCGAGATACCAGGGATAAAGCTCAGGCTTTAAGCCACTTTGACTAGGATTGGCTGTAGATAGTATAAGATTCACATTTTTCCATTCTTCCCCTGTCCTTTGGAATACGTTCGCTTTATAGTTTAGCTGTATGGGTGATTTGGTATTTACTGCTCGCAGGTCATAAATAGGATACCAACCCGAATTGGCAACCACATAATTTACTTCCAAAGTAGCTGCTGTAGCAGAATTTGCAGACACACTTATTACAATTTCACTGGTATTTTTACTATACAACTCGCTCTCACTATTGATTTGTTTTTGCAAGCGTAAAATAAGCTCATTAATGGATTTGATTTTTTCATCTTGCTTCATTCGGTTATTTACAATCTCTCCCAATCTCGATCTGTAAAAATCCGCCATTGCTTTCAACTCCGCCACAGTAAGATTTTGGTTTGTTCCGCCAATTTTTTGATTACTAAGCAGCATTTGCTCTTCCTTATTAAGGGTTTCTTTTTGACTTTGTTCCAAGCTCAAATTCCGTTGATGGTAAGCCAAGGAGTCCTTCAATGCTTTCAGTTTTGCTGGCACATTAAATTCATTAAGGTAATTTTGTTGATGTCGAAGGCCCATGATCAAAAAACCACCTTTGCCTGTGACTTGGATGCTGGCCGGATCAAGTTGTGAAGTCAAACCAGAAAGTATCAAATCCGACTTACCGGCTTCAATTCGAGTCTTTACCTCCCGAGTTACCTGTGCTTTATTTAGAAAGACCGTAACATTCGTAATTTTGGAGTCAATTGATTTCTCTACCTGACCATAGGTAATAAAAAAGCTAAAAGCCAGTGTTATCATTAAATTTGTCCTCTTCATATCTTCTATTATTGTTTTGTCATTAAGATGCAATCAATATTCAATTTCCATAATTCAAACAATTTATTTTAAAAAAGCATATTATGGCTTTAACGTTCAAATTTGGACACAAAAGAACACTTAATTTATTATGAACAATTTATATACCGAAAAAGTACTTAGGGAATTTGCTTATAGCATATTCAGAAAAATGGAATGTTCTGAGCAAGATGCGTTACTCGCCTCCGATGTACTCCTTCGATCTGACCTTCGTGGCATCGACTCACATGGAGTTGCGAGATTAAGCGGATACGTGAGGCTATGGGAAGCTGGCAGGATTAATGCAAAACCAGTTACTAAAATCACCCATGAAACCCCAAGCACTGCAGTATTGGATGGCGACCGGGGACTTGGATTGGTGGTGGCCCCCAGGGCCATGAATGTTGCTATAGAAAAGGCTAAAATATGTGGCACCGGCTGGGTGGCTGTTAAGAATTCCAACCATTTTGGGATCGCTGGCTACCACTCAATGATGGCGTTGCAACATGACATGATTGGAATATCAATGACCAATGCCAGTCCTTTGGTGGCTCCTACATTTTCAACTGAACGGCTGTTGGGTACAAATCCCATTTGTATCGCCATCCCTGCAGGCGAACAACCACCTTTTGTTGCTGATTTTGCCACGACCACCGCAGCCAATGGTAAGTTAGAAATGCTTCAACGCAAGAATGAAAAGGCACCTTTAGGATGGGTGCAAACCAAAGAAGGGAAGCCTACCACAAACGCTCATGGCGTGAAAGAGGGTGGCTCGCTTGTTCCACTGGGTAGCGACCGAGAGCATGGCAGTCATAAAGGATTCAGTCTGGGTGCCTGGGTAGATATATTTTCTGGTGTGCTCTCTGGGGCCAATTATGGGCCTTGGGTGCCTCCATTTGTAAGTTTTCTTGCGCCCCCTCCTGATCCCGTAGGTGAGGGAATAGGTCATTTTGTAGGGGCTATGCGTGTTGATGCATTTCGTCCTAAGGAAGACTTTAAGAAACACATGGATAATTGGATTGCCCGCTTTCGAAAGGCAAACACTATAGTCGGTCAGGAAAAAGTAATAATACCAGGAGATCCTGAACGAGAGCAGGAAAAAATACGATTAATGGAAGGGATTGTCCTTAATGAAAAGGTAGTAGAAGATTTGAAAGAAATTGCCAATAGATTTCAGGTATCCTTCTAAAAAGAAAAATATACCCTGAACACCCATGGAGAGGCAAAGGCTCGCTCTGTATTGGAGTAGATCACATCGTACAACGCCATAGCATTGAGAGAACCTCGCCTACCCAACGGTTGGGAATAGCCCAACCCAATAAGGAATCGATCAAAATTCTTTCTTTCGCTATTATACAGGGTAGGTGTATTTAATACATTATACTCTGTATAGGCAAACAATTGACCAAAATTATACCTCAAAAAAGGACTCACTCCATATTGGTCAATTTTAGAACCATAGTCTGGATAGGAATAGTGTTGCCATTGTAAACCGATACCTCCGGAAAACTGAGGTGTGATCATATAGCCAATTATGGGATTGAGGCCAATATAAAAATAGCGATTGCCGTATGAGTCGCTGCCTCCATTCAAGCCAAAACCACCACCAACATAAAGCCGATCTTTAAGTCCCCACCCGGATCTTTCATCAATCTCACGTTGTGCATAAGCAACACTTGAAAGCAAGAGGATACACATAAGTAGCCAGGAGGCCTTCATTGAATTTATTCTTTAACCTGAATGATAAACAAATCCTCGGTTTCCTTTTTCATTAAGTACTTTTCACGCGCAAACTTCTCTAAAAGTTCTTTGTTTGTCATTAATTCGTTTCTGTCCTTTTCCACTTCGAGAATTTTAGTTTCATAGTACTCTTTTTCACCCTGCAACGCACGAAGTTTGGCACCCATTCCAAAACGAGTAATCAGATCATTCGAATCCACAAAAATCATCCAAATCAAAAAGAAGAAGCCCGTGAGAAAGTAGAAATTCTTAAAAATAGGAGGTAGCCTTTTTAACATAGCTTAAAAAATGGTTTCACGAAGGTAAGAAATCTGGTGCAAATTCACACAATACTCCACTTATGAATGGATCAGCCCTCTTGGAGCTGGCTCCATTCCTCCTCTCTTACCACCTTTTCCTTCCCGCTTACTTTTTTGATTAGTGCTATTTTCAACCTTCCCTTTCCCTTAAACCATATTCGAAAAGGCAATTCTTCGCCATTTTTAGGATCCACATAAATTCCGGCACTTCCTTGCGCAATGGTTTTTAGGATCAGGTCTTTAATCAATCTGGCGCCAAGCACATGCTGTTGGTCGCTCTTGATAGAATTAATCCATATAATATCACCTTGAAATACCGAATCAATGTTATGCAGAAGTATACGCATTGTCTGTGATTCATTCACCCAGATTCCGGTGAGTTGTGATTCCAGTCTGGATTTTGAATTTTTCAACTTAAAAATAAGCAACGCAGAAAATACAGCTATCGCAAATGATACTATGAGATACAGTATGGGATAATAGGTTTCCATGATTTCAATGTTTGTCAATTTCTCAGAACGGCTGTATTAATTTCCATTCTTCCTTTCGTACCAAATCTTCATTTTCCATGTAACATACTTTTAGTCTGTTACTTCCTTTTAGCTTAACCTTAAATTCAAATTCCTTCAAGGTGTAGGGGTCAATGTATTTGCCTGTGCTCCAATTCCATATTGATTTAAGTCTCACACTATTCACTACCATTTTACCAATCACAATTTGACTATTGTTTTCGCGTACATCAGCTGAAACCACATGGCCATAAAGACAAGCATCCTGCTGATGAATCATAATCTGAAGCGTACCAGATTGATTGATCCAGACCCCCGAGAGTTTCCACCCTAAATAATTTGATGAACCGGGTAGGTCAAAAATTATCACGAGGGTAATCACTATAATGATGGTGCAAATAAGAAGCAGAATCATATTTAAATTCTTTTATCTCAAACCTATAGGCAAAAGACACTCTAAATAAATAGGATAGTAGTCTTCTAACTCAAAAAGTGCATTTCCAGGCTCAAATGTTGGTTTTTTAGTTAGCGAGCAAATGGTTGAAAAGCTGTTCTTTGCTCAGTAAAGACCCATATTGGGAAGTAAATTTTAAATTTGAGACGATGAGAAAATGGATTTATAGACCGTTCGTCTTGAACTTTGAGTCTAGATCTAAGCGATAAAACACACCATGCCCTGCGGATATATTTTTAAGTTTGTCTAAAACGCCTAATTCAAAATACTCCAATTGTGCACTAGAGGTCTCAAATGAATTTTAGAAGCAGGTTTCCTTCTAAAAAGCTCAAAGTGAGAATCGGATCAAGCTTTGAATATCTTGGCCCCTTCTTTCTTTTAACCAATGAAAGTTTTTAAAGGATCGTGCTGCATTGTAATAAGAATACGTTGATATTAAGCGTCTTCATTGTATCAAAAATAACGTTGATGATACCTTGTCGTTTGCTAACTAACTTCAAGTCTATCTGTTATTTTTGTTCCTTAGAAAGAGATGAAATGACCAATAATGAATTGAATAGAACTGCTTTAGAATGGTTTGAGGCGTTCAATCAGCATGATCTTGAAAAATTATTGAGGCTTTATCACGAAGAGGCAGAGCACTACAGTCCGAAATTGAAAGTAAAATACCCGGAAACTTTAGGCTTAATAAAAGGAAAAGAAGCATTACGCAACTGGTGGCAAGAGGCTTTCGAAAGACTACCCTCTCTTCAATACAAAATGCTTCATCTTATCTCGCACGAGAACAGGGTATTCATGGATTATATCAGGCAGGTGGATAACGAAGAAGACCTTAGAGTAGGAGAAACGCTTGAAATTAATGATGGATTAATTGTCGCTTCACGTGTTTATCACAGTTGACGCAACATTTTTTTGTAGAATATATTTCCCATCCAATACCCCATTGCTACAATTCAAATTGTACTAACAATCAACTGTTCATCCAAAATCAGGATATAGCACCGCAGGGGCACAGCCGTAAAAGGGCCATCCCATTTTGTAAACGAACATTTTTAGTCTTAGTGCATTTTTCAACTCACACGCAGTACTTTCTGGCTTAAAATTTGATTTACTGTAGCTAGTAATTTATTAAAAAAATACTATGAGTCCGTGTAAAACTAGTATAGTGAAGAGTTTAGCTATTTATCTTTTGGCATTTGGCTTCCTTTTGTCTTCATGCAGTGATGACAACGAAATTGGAACACCTCCCGGTCCTGCTCCGGAAATACCTCCTATTTCCACTTTTGAAATTGATTTAAATCAACTTCCTCAAGATAATGGCGGCAGAGTGGGTGGACGCACCAATACAATGGACAATTGGGGGCACGCAGCTATCGGCATAGGCGTTTGGAATCTGATTTTGGGCGTATCCACTGTTGTCCCTGTGGCGGCATTCAAAGCATCCATCAACCAAACTCCTGAGTTCATTGGTAATAATACTTGGCAATGGAAATATGATTTTTCAGTGGCCAATGTTCAACATTCAGCAAAGCTCCAAGGAACTTTGGTAAGTAATGGTGTGGACTGGAAAATGCTGTTGTCAAAAGAAGGTGCATTTACAGATTATGAATGGTACAGCGGTCATGCGAACGCAGAACGCACAGTGGGTACTTGGACCTTGAACTTTGGGCCAGATGAAAACAGGCCATTTATTCAAATTGATTGGGATAGGAATATCAACAATACTGTGGCTGATATTAAATATACCAGCATAGACCCCAATGCCATCGGCAAGGGCAGTTACATTTATTTTGGAATAAATGAAGAAACCCTTTTCAATGCATTCTATCAAATCTTTGATAAGGAGCATGAAAACATGATTGAAATAGAATGGAATCGTAGTACCAATGAAGGAAGAGTACGTAATCCAAATTATTTTGGAAACAATGAATTCCACTGCTGGAATGCCGCTTTAGAGGATGTGAACTGCTGATATTTTAACAAGGAAAGCTTTCAGGTTGTAAAAACCTGAAAGCTCCTCATTAAAGATTGTTCTTTTCTATGTAGAAGATGTTGGGATTTTCAATTGTGGCGGCACTTCATTCCAATACCTTGCCCTTCATAATGGCATTGAAATAGGTGGGAATTTCTGCTTCAAAGGTCATTTTTTCCTTTGTAAACGGATGCGAAATAGTAATGGAAGAAGCGTGAAGGGCGAGCCTTTTTACTCCTTTGTCTTTATTGCCATATACTTTATCACCAGCCACTGGATACCCCATTTCAGAGAGATGGACCCGGATTTGATGCTTTCTGCCTGTATAAAGATTAATAGCCAACAAGCTGAATTTACCCGACTCCTTCATTACTTTCACTCCTGTTTCTGCTAGTTTCCCTTTCGTTGGGTCGTCCACTGAGTATACTTTAAAAGCATTATTTTCTACAAGGTAGGTTGAGATCACTCCTTCCTTTTCTTCAAGTATTCCATGCACTACAGCTGTATATTCTTTTGTAAAACTTTCCCAGGCATCTTGCAAGTAATGTTTTACTTTTTCGCTTTTCGCAAACACCAAAACTCCGGAAGTATCTTTATCAAGTCGATGGACGATGTACACTCTGTTTCTGGATTTTGGATTTCCTTTTTGCACATAGTCGTTCAAAATGTAATGAGCAGTATTTTCCTTTTCTTTGGCATTGCTAATGGTAAGGAGACCATTGACTTTATCTACTACCAGAATATCCCGATCTTCAAAAAGAATTTTAAGCCCCTTTGGGGCGTATTTTTTAGGAGGCCGCTTGAATTCCTTTCTTTCTTGCACGGTAATAATCCTTTTAAGAATACAGTTTTATGGAGAGGGTAAGAAAAAAATATACTTCAATCCCTCACTTTGCTACAATGGTATGATCTTTAAAACTTAACCCCTGGAAAATACGCAGTCTCTCCCAACTCTTCTTCAATGCGCAGCAATTGGTTGTACTTCGCCATACGATCAGAGCGTGAAGCTGAACCGGTTTTAATTTGACCTGTATTTAATGCTACTGCTAAATCAGCAATTGTATTATCTTCGGTCTCTCCAGAGCGGTGAGACATTACACTTTTGTATTTGTTTTGTTTTGCCAGATTTACAGCATTAATGGTCTCCGTGAGTGTTCCTATCTGGTTTACTTTTACCAGTATGGAATTGGCTACACCCTGATCTATTCCTTTTTGAAGGAAATCCACATTGGTGACAAACAAATCATCCCCCACTAACTGTACCTTGTCTCCAATTTTATCTGTCAACTGTTTCCAGCCCTTCCAGTCGTTCTCATCCATACCATCTTCAATAGAAATGATAGGATACTTCTTAGCCCAAGAAGCCCAGTATTCTATCATCTCTTCTGATTTCAATTTCTTTCCAGAAGACTTTCTGAAGTGGTAGGTCTTAGATTTCGCATCATAAAACTCCGAAGCGGCTGCATCCATCGCAATAAAGATATCCGCCCCTGGTTTGTAGCCCGCTTTTTCAATGGCCTTCAACACTACTTCAATAGCTTCTTCATTACTTGTGATATTTGGAGCAAAGCCCCCCTCATCACCCACATTAGTTGATAGGCCCTTGTCATGAAGTACTTTCTTCAAATGATGAAATACTTCCGTTCCCATTCTTAATGCCTCCGAAAATGTATCGGCTTTCACAGGCATCACCATAAACTCTTGAAAATCAATAGAGTTATCTGCATGACTGCCACCGTTCAAAATGTTCATCATCGGAACAGGCAACGTATTGGCATTTACTCCACCTATATAACGGAACAACGACTGACCTGACTCCATGGCTGCAGCCTTGGCCACCGCAAGAGAAGTTCCCAATATCGCATTGGCTCCCAACTTGCTTTTGTTTTTGGTGCCATCTACTTCCAACATGATCTTATCAACAAGGTTTTGATCATCCACATCAAATCCTACAATTGCCTCAGCAATTATTTCATTCACATTTTGTACAGCCTTGAGTACCCCTTTGCCCATATATAGCTTTTTGTTGCCATCACGAAGCTCCACTGCCTCATGCGTACCGGTAGATGCTCCTGATGGAACAGCTGCTCTTCCAAAAGCACCAGATTCAGTGATTACATCCACTTCAACAGTAGGATTGCCACGGCTATCTAAGATTTGGCGGGCATGGATACTTTCGATTAAGCTCATAATGTGGATTTAGGGTTTTAAATTTAGAGATGCCGTTGCTCGTAAGGTCTTGTTTGTCTCTTTAATCATATCAACAAACTGATCAAACAAATACCTTGAGTCGTGAGGACCAGGAGATGCCTCTGGGTGATATTGAACAGAGAATGCTTTCTTCGCCTTCACACTCAGCCCCATAATTGTTTTGTCATTGAGATGAATATGTGTGACTTCCACATTTTTGTTCTTCTCAACATCTTTTTCACTCACAGCAAATCCGTGGTTTTGAGAAGTCATTTCTCCTAAACCAGTAATCAAATTTTTTACCGGATGATTTAAACCACGATGCCCATTGTGCATTTTATAGGTAGAAATACCATTGGCCAATGCCAATAATTGATGCCCCAGACAGATCCCAAAAAGAGGTTTATCAGAATTCATCATTTCCCCAACTGAAATTATTGCATAATCCATAGTGGCAGGATCACCCGGCCCATTTGAAACAAAATACCCATCTGGATTCCACTTCTCCATTTCTTCATAAGTTGTTTTAGCAGGAAATACCTGCAGATAACAACCTCTTGCTACCAGATTGGTAAGTATACTTTTTTTGACTCCAACATCAAGAACAGCCACTTTATAAGGAGAATTGCTGTCACCTTCAAAGTACGGTTTCTTTGTACACACTACAGAGGCTAGCTCCAGCCCATCCATTGATGGCACATTGTTAAGCTGCTTCTTTAGCTCTTCAGGACTTAACTCTGATGAAATAATGGCATTCATCGCCCCCTTGCTACGAATGTGACGCACCAACATACGCGTGTCCACATCTGAAATACCCACCACATTATTTTTTTCTAAATAGGATTGCAAACTTTCAGTTGCTGTTTTTCTGCTGTAATCCTGAGAAAATTCATTTATCACTAAACCTTTAATTTTTGGGCCATCCGACTCCTGCTCTGTATCCAGAGAGCCGTAATTTCCTATGTGCGCAGTAGTATTTATTACAATCTGGCCATAGTAAGAGGGGTCTGTATAGATTTCCTGGTAGCCGGTCATCCCTGTGTTAAAGCAAATTTCTCCTCCTGAAGTCCCCCTCTTTCCTATTGCTTTTCCTTCTATTAAAAGTCCGTCTGCTAAAAGTAAATACGCTTTGCCTGTTGAATTCATCTTGTTGTTTGGTTTGACAAAAATAACCTGTTTCGAGTTTGATCTTGGGATATATCACTTAAAATTTCCCGATCAATTGACAGGGCATAAAAAAAGGGATCAGTAATGACAACTGATCCCTTTTCGGTATTTTTTGAATAAGCCACTACTCTTCGTCCTTCTTTTTAGTGGTCTTCTTAGGTGCTTTCTTTGCAGCCTTCTTAGGCTTTTCTTTTGCCTCAGGAGCTTCTGAAGAAGAAGTTTCTACCTCTGCCTCATCTGAAGCATCATCCGATTTCTTGGATTTACGGCCTCTGCGTGTTTTAGCCTTCTTCTCAACACCCTCTTTCTTGTAGATGTCATTAAAGTCTACCAACTCCATAAGACACATTTCAGCATTATCCCCATGGCGTACATCACCAAATTTGATAATCCTGGTGTATCCTCCCGGACGATCGGCAATACGCGATGCTACCTCACCAAATAACATAGACACACTCTCTTTATTTTGCAAATAAGCAAATACAGTTCTGCGTGAATGAGTAGTGTCAGTCTTTGATTTAGTAAGCAATGGCTCCACATACTTTCTCAATGCTTTGGCTTTAGCCACAGTCGTTGTGATCCTTTTGTTCAGGATCAGTGACGATGCCATGTTGGAAAGCAAAGCGTGGCGATGGGCTGCCTTGCGGCCAAGATGATTAATTTTCTTCCCGTGTCTCATTAGTCCTCTTCTAATTTATATTTTGAAAGATCCATTCCAAAGGTAAGGCTCTTTTCTGCTACTAACTGCTCTAATTCAGCCAGTGATTTTTTTCCAAAGTTTCTAAACTTCATCATATCCGAAATCTCCAACCTCACCAGGTCGCCCAGTGACTTCACATCAGCTGCTTTGAGGCAGTTGTAAGCACGCACTGAAAGATCTAAGTCATGCAAAGCCGTTTTCAACAGCTTTCTCATGTGAAGCATTTCTTCATCCACCTGCTCAACTTCACTGTCCTTGCCTGTCTCCAACTCAATAGATTTGTCGGAGAATAGACGGAAGTGCTGAATCAAAATAAAAGCAGCACCTTCTAAGGCCTTTTCAGGATGAATAGAACCGTCTGTCTCAATATCGATGACTAATTTCTCATAGTCAGTCTTTTGCTCAACACGGGTATTCTCTACACTATACTTTACGTTTTTCACAGGGGTGAAAATGGCATCGATAGGAATAAATCCAAATAATTGTTCAGTTGGTTTGTTCTCCTCGGCTGGTAAGTATCCTCGTCCTTTTTCCACAGTCAATTCAATTTCAAATTGTGCAGACTCGTCCAGATTACAGATTACATGATCCGGATTTAATACATCAAATCCAGAAGTGAATTTGGCAATATCACCAGCGGTAAACTGCTTCTGTTTCTTAATGTTTACGGTGATTTTGCTTTCAAAATTATCAGAATTCTTTTTCAGGCGAACCTGCTTTAGGTTCAAAATAATCTCTGATACATCTTCCACTACACCTTCTATCGTAGAGAACTCATGCAATACACCAGGAATTTTAATACCGGTTATGGCATATCCCTCCAATGAAGAAAGAAGAATTCTTCTCAATGCATTACCAATGGTTACCCCGTATCCTCTTTCCAGTGGCTTGAAAGTGAAAAGGCCGCGAAAATCATCCGACTTTTCCATTACAACCTTTTCTGGCATCTGAAATGCTAATATTGACATAGGTAATTTAATTTAATGTTAAATATTACTTGGAGTACAACTCGACAATCAACTGCTCATTAATATTTTCTGGAATATCTTCACGAGGCGGAAGGGTAATGAACTTACCCACCATATCTCCGCCATCCCACTCTAACCAGCTGTGTCTTTTGGCCGAATGAGCCGATAGGCTATCCGTAATTGTCTCCAAAGATTTAGATTTTTCCCTTACCTCTATGGTTTCTCCGGGACGAAGTGTATAAGATGGAATATTTACCACTTCACCATTCACCAGAATATGCTTATGGACCACCAATTGACGTGCAGCTCTGCGTGTGGTTGCAATGCCCAAACGATATACCGTATTATCCAATCTTGACTCTAACAATTGAAGAAGCACTGATCCGGTAACGCCACTTTTACGTGCTGCCTTATCGAATATATTTTCAAATTGCTTTTCCAAAATACCATAGATGTATTTGGCTTTTTGCTTCTCCGCGAGCTGAACAGCATATTCTGAAAGCTTACGCCTCTTACCCTTACCGTGTTGACCGGGAGGATAAGCTTTCTTTTGAAGCGCTTTACTATCTCCCAGAATAGGCTCTCCGAACCTTCTTGAAATCTTTGTTTTAGGACCTGTATATCTTGCCATGGCTAGATTATGCTCTATTAATTAAACTCTTCTTTTCTTTGGTGGACGGCAGCCATTGTGAGGCAATGGAGTGACATCCCGGATGGTGGATATTTCGATACCTACACCCTGGATAGTACGAATCGCTGACTCACGACCAGACCCTGGTCCTTTTACAAATACCTCCGCTTTTCTCATTCCCAATTCATAAGCTTTGGTTCCACAGTCTTGTGCTGCCGTTTGTGCTGCATACGGAGTATTCTTTTTGGAACCTTTAAAACCCATCTTTCCTGCAGATGCCCAGGAAACTACCTGGCCTGCCATGTTGGTAATGGAAATGATAATGTTGTTAAACGTAGCCTGGATATGTATTTGACCAGTAGCTTCAACCGTCACAACTCTTTTTTTACTCTTATCTTTTTTCTTTTCTGCCTGAGCCATTTGAAAAGTGTTTAATAATTATCCTTTAACTGCTTTTTTCTTATTTGCTACCGTCTTGCGCTTTCCTTTGCGTGTACGTGCATTATTTTTTGTCGCCTGACCCCTTACAGGCAAACCTTTGCGGTGCCTAAGACCTCGGTAGCATCCAATGTCCATCAATCGCTTAATGCTTAGTTGAACTTCAGACTTAAGTACCCCTTCAATTTTAAACTGTTCCGCAATAAGGGCACGAATTACATTTGACTCATCGTCATTCCAATCCTTGACCTTTTTATCCAAATCCACATTTGCCTGAGCAAGAATTTTTTGAGCTGATCTACGGCCAATACCATAGATGTAGGTCAAGCTAATCTCACCTCTTTTGTTATCGGGAATATCTACACCTGCAATACGTGCCATAATTATCCTTGTCTTTGTTTAAATCTCGGATTCTTTTTGTTAATCACAAACAATTTGCCGTTGCGCCTGATGATCTTACAATCGGCACTGCGTTTCTTTATGGATGATCTTACTTTCATAATCTTGGTCTTTAGTACTCAGTCTATGGCTAAATACACAATATTTACTTTCTACTATTTATACCTAAATGTTATCCTCCCCTTTGTTAAATCATAAGGCGACATTTCAAGCTTCACTTTGTCTCCAGGCAGAATGCGGATGTAATGCATCCTCATCTTTCCTGAAATATGTGCCAGTACCTCGTGGCCGTTTTCCAATTGCACGCGAAACATCGCATTGGATAACGCCTCCAAAATGGTACCGTCTTGCTCTATCGACTTTTGTTTCGCCACTTATACTTATAGTTTTCTTCTATATACTTATGAGTCGTTAAGACTTCTGTTTTATCTTCAAGCACTGCCACCGTATGCTCAAAATGAGCCGAGGGCTTTCTGTCAGCTGTCCGTATGGTCCAACCATCATTTTCCTGAACTACACTCTTAGTCCCTAGGTTGATCATTGGTTCTATCGCAAACACCATTCCTGCTTTTATCTTTGCCCCTCTTCCTTTCTTTCCGTAGTTGGGTACTTCTGGATCTTCATGAAGATCTTTCCCTACTCCGTGCCCCACTAACTCTCTCACCACTCCATATCCGAATTGCTCCACATAATTCTGTATTGCAAAACTGATCTCTCCAATTCTATTTCCCACCCTAGCCTGATCAATACCAAGATAAAGAGAGTCATAAGTTCTATTCAACAAATCAAGCACCTCCTGAGTTACACCCTCCAATGGATAAGTATAAGCCGAGTCGCTGTGGAAACCTTTGTAGTAAACTCCACAATCAACAGAGATTATATCTGTCTCTTTCAATTCGTACTGGCTAGGAAACCCGTGAACTACTGTCTCGTTGACAGAAATACACAGGGCTGCCGGAAAACCATTGTACCCCTTAAAAGAAGGCGAGCCTCCATGATCTTTAATGTACTCTTCAGCAACTTTATCCAGATCTTTGGTTTTGATGCCTGGCTTTATTAGCCTGGCCACCTCCCCATGAGCTTGCCCTAAAATCTGAGCACTCTCTCTAATTATCTGAATTTCGTCCGCTGTCTTGTAATAGATCATCCAAACTTAAGCCGCAGCAAACTGAGAACGTCCTTTCATTCTACCGGATTTCATCATTCCATCATAATGTCTCATTAACAGATAGCTCTCTATTTGCTGGAGTGTGTCTAATACAACACCCACTAAAATCAAAAGAGAAGTACCACCGTAGAAATGAGCAAAATTTTGCGTTACTCCTGCCCTTACTGCAAACGCAGGAAGAATAGCAACTACCGCAAGTAAGATTGCACCCGGTAAAGTGATTTTTGATAAAATATCATCTATAAACTCAGCGGTTTGCTTTCCGGGTTTTATTCCAGGAACAAATCCACCGTTGCGTTTCAAATTATCAGCAATGTCATTAGTCGGTACCGTGATCGCTGTATAGAAATACGTAAACAACAGAATCAAAATAGCAAACAATAAATTGTATTGCCACGAAGTAAAGTCAGCAAAAGTAGAACCTACATAAGCTCCCACGTCACTGTCTCTCCAGATGCCCGCCAACAAAGGAGGAATGAACATCAATGCCTGAGCAAAGATGATTGGCATTACTCCGGCAGAGTTAAGCTTCAAGGGAATAAAATCTCTTTTACCTCCATAAAGCTTATTGCCCACTACTTGTTTAGCATATTGCACAGGAATTCGCCTGGTAGCCTGCGTAAGTGCGATTACTCCCACTACTACGAAGAACAAGGCCAGCAATTCAATAATAAATAACAATGCACCATTCATGCCCTTGGCGTCCATTTCCTGCCAGATAGCAGCAGGAAAACGAGATACAATGCCAATCATAATAAGCATACTAATACCGTTTCCTATTCCTTTATCGGTAATGCGCTCTCCCAACCACATACAAAACATGGTACCTGATATCAGAATAATAATTGAGGAGACCATCCAGAACATGCCCGGATTGGTGAGTGCATCTTCGTTAATGGTAGTTCTTAGGTAGCCGTAGGATTGAGCCGCTGTAATCGCAATTGTCAAAACACGGGTAAACTGATTTAATTTTCTCCTTCCACTATCGCCTTCCTTTTGCATTTTGGCAAAGTGAGGCACAGCTACAGTAAGTAATTGCACAACAATGGAAGCCGATATATACGGCATAATCCCTAGCGCAAAAATAGAGGCACGGCTAAAAGAGCCACCAAGGAAAGTATTCAATAAGTCGAAAAGACCTCCTTGATTACCTGCCAATAGATTGGCATCTACCCCCGGAAGCACTACGTACGAACCTAACCTGAAAATAATCAGGAAGCCAATCGTATTCATGATCCGAACGCGAAGATCCTCTATCGCAAAAATGTTCTTTATGGTGGTGAAGAATTTCTTCATCGTTACACTTTAGTCGCTTTACCACCTGCCGCTTCAATCGCCTTAATAGCGGTTGTTGAAAAAGCATGTGCTTCTACATTTACTTTTGATTTCAATTCTCCTCTGCCCAATACCTTTACTTTATCCTTCTTCCCAACCACTCCATTATCAATAAGTAATTGTAAGTTGATATCGGAAGATTTAGTCTTTTCTACCAAGCCATCCAATGCGTCCAGGTTCACACATTTAAAATAAACCTTATTGTTATTGGTAAATCCAAACTTGGGAACACGCCTTTGAAGTGGCATCTGACCTCCTTCAAATCCAATCTTTCTGCTATATCCTGAGCGTGATTGTGCACCTTTATGACCACGGCCTGCAGTACTACCACCAGATCCCTGCCCCCTACCTAAACGCTTATTGGTTTTGGTTGATCCTTTTGCCGGTTTTAATTCGTGTAGTTTCATCTTATATCTCGGTTACGCTAACCAAATGACTCACTTTCTTTACCATGCCCTGAATCTGAGGAGTGTATTCCACTTCCACAGACTTATTCAGTCTACCCAAACCCAGTGACTTAATAGTCAACTGTTGCGTTTCAGGCCTTTTGATCATGCTCTTACTCTGAGTAATTCTAACTTTAGCCATATCTTTTATCCTATCCGTTGAAAACCTTTGACAAGGTAATTCCCCTATTTCTTGCAATTGTGTGTGCATCCCTCATTCCTGTCAACGCTTTGAAGGTTGCCTTCACCACGTTGTGAGGATTAGAGGATCCTTTTGATTTTGCCAATACATTACTTATCCCTGCACTCTCCAACACGGCACGCATGGCGCCTCCAGCGAGAACACCAGTACCAGCAGAAGCGGGTTTCAACAACACGAAACCACCACCAAATTTGCCTGTTGCTTCGTGAGGAACCGTGCCTTTAATAATAGGCACTTTTACCAGGTGCTTTTTGGCATCATCAATGCCTTTTGTAATTGCATCCGTTACCTCATTGGCTTTGCCCAACCCGTAGCCCACTACACCATTTCCATCTCCCACTACAACTATGGCAGAAAAACTGAACCTACGCCCACCTTTTACCACCTTAGCTACCCGTTGAATGGCTACGACCTTTTCTTTAAGATCTATTTCACTTGCCTTTACTGTGCTGACGTTGCTTTGTGTCATTCCATTTAAAATTTTAAACCTCCTTCTCTGGCGCCTTCAGCCAAAGCTTTGATGTTGCCATGATACAAAGACCCGTTGCGATCAAAAACGATTGCACTTACACCGGATGCAAGGGCCTTTTCAGCCACCTTCTTGCCTACGTTTTTAGAGATCGCTAAATTCACCCCACCCTTCTTATCAAGTTCAACAGATGATGACGCTGCAAGGGTTATCCCTTTGGTGTCATCTATTATCTGTGCATAAATCACTTTATTGCTTCTAAAAACGGAAAGACGTGGTCTCTCAGCAGTACCCTTCACTTTTGTGCGAATACCCATTTTTATTCTTTTCCTTCTATCTGACTTGGACTTTACGTTCGCCATACTTTTAATTATTTAGAAGCAGATTTACCAGCTTTTCTGCGTACAAACTCACCTTTGACACGAATACCTTTTCCTTTGTAAGGCTCCACTTTGCGAAGGGATTTTATTTTGGCGGCTATGTGACCAATTAACTGCTTGTCAATTCCTTCAAGAATTATTGTTGGGTTTGATCCCTTTTCTGTAATCGCCTGTACCTTCAACTCAGAGGGCACTTCAATAAATATATTGTGTGAATAACCCAAACTTAGCTCCAGTATATTGCCTTGAGCAGTCGCCTTGAAACCCACACCTACTAACTCAAGCTGTTGACTGTATCCAGTGTTTACTCCGGTCACCATATTAGCAATAAGCGAGCGATATAGACCGTGCATTGCTTTATGTCTCTTTTGCTCTGAGGGACGGTGCACTACTACTGCTTCATTCTCTTGCTCTACCTTGAAATCAGGGTCAAGTGTTTGGTACAGCTCTCCTTTAGGTCCTTTTACAGAAACCTTGCGATCACCCTCATTGAAGGTGATGGTCACACCTTTTGGAACTTGTACGGGATTTCTACCTATTCGTGACATTGTAATTCTATTAATGAACGTAACACAATACTTCCCCACCCACATTCATTGCCTTGGCTTCCTTGTCGGTAATTACTCCTTTGGAGGTAGAAAGAATAGCAACCCCAAGGCCGTTTAGTACCTTAGGTAGTTTACTGGCTTCCTTATACTGACGCAAACCAGGCGAACTCACGCGCTTCAGATTTGAAATCGCAGATTCTTTGGTTTCTGCATTGTATTTCAATGCGATTCTTATCAATCCTTGCTTATCAGGCGTTTCTTCAAACTTGTAGTTCAGAATGTATCCTTTGTCGAAAAGCACCTTTGTAATCTCCTTTTTCAAGTTGGATGAGGGCACTTCAACCACGCGGTGACGCGCCTTAATGGCGTTTCTCAATCGGGTTAAATAATCTGCTATCGGATCTGTTATATTCATATTTCATTTAAAAAAGCAAACCCGCCAAAAAACGGGGCTGCAAAGTTATTGAATCCTTTCCTTTATTCAAAAGTTGGCTCCTTTATTACCAACTGGCTTTTGTTATCCCTGGAATCAGCCCATCGGAAGCCATTTGGCGAAATTGATTACGGCAAATACCGAATTTTCGCATATATCCTCTTGGTCTTCCTGTTAGTTTACAGCGATTTCGTATGCGAACCCTGGAGGAGCTTCTTGGAAGCTTATCCAATCCCTCCCAATCTCCAGCTTCTTTTAGTGCAGCACGCTTCGTTGCATAGCGCTTCACAAGGGCTTCCTTCTTTCTGTCTCTTGCTACAATGGATAATTTTGCCATTCGTCTTAATTATTTTTGTTTACAAAAGGCATCCCAAATGCCTTCAACAATGCAAAGCTTTCTTCGTCAGTTTTTGCGGTAGTCACAAAAGTGATGTCCATACCATTGATCTTTGAAACCTTATCTATGGATATTTCAGGAAAAATGATCTGCTCTTTCACGCCAAGGGTATAGTTCCCACGGCCATCAAATCCTTTGTCATTTACTCCCTTGAAGTCACGCACACGTGGCAAAGCTATATTCATAATTCGATCCATGAATTCGAACATACGATCACCTCGCAAAGTCACCTTCGCTCCGATGGGCATATCTTCGCGCAGCTTAAAGTTAGAAATCGCTTTCTTAGACTTTGTAGCTACCGCTTTTTGTCCTGTAATGGTAGTGAGTTCATCTACACCTACATCTACCAACTTCTTATCTGCTACCGCTGCTCCAATACCCTTGTTGATGCATATCTTCGTCATCCTGGGTACTTGCATGATGGACTTATACTGAAATTTGTCCTTCAGTGAAGGCACAATTTCATTCAAGTATTTTTCTTTTAATCTGGGCGTTGCCATTACTTAATAAATTCTCCTGTTTTCTTTGAATACCTTTGAAGCTTACCTTTATCATTCAGCTTTCTGCCTGTGCGGGTGGGTTTACCATCGGCTGGATTTACCAACATCAGGCTGCTTACGTGAATAGCTGCTTCTGTTTTTTTAATACCTCCCTCTGGCCTACCGGCCGAAGGCTTCTCATGCTTTGTCACCATGTTGATACCTTCAACAATAGCACGTTGCTTTTCAAGGAATAGCTCGAGTACTGTTCCTTGTTTTCCTTTATCATTACCAGCCAACACCTTTACAGTGTCTCCTTTACGGATGTGCATTTTTGGCTGTTTATTAAATCTCCTTTCCATAATTAAAGTACTTCAGGGGCCAATGAAACAATCTTCATAAACTGCTTTTCTCTAAGCTCGCGGGCTACAGGTCCGAAAATACGAGTACCTCTTGGCTCATTTTGCGCGGTTAAAAGAACCGCAGCATTTTCTTCAAAGCGAATATATGATCCGTCTTTCCTTCTTATTTCCTTCTTAGTTCTTACCACAACGGCTTTAGAAACAGTTCCCTTCTTAATTGCGCTGGAGGGCAAGGCAGACTTTACAGTAACCACGATGGTGTCTCCAACAGAGGCATAGCGCCTTCTGGTTCCTCCCAATACATGAACACACAGCACCTCTTTTGCTCCGCTGTTGTCAGCCACCTTTAATCTTGATTCGCTCTGTATCATGTTATTTAGCTTTTTCTACAATTTCTACTAACCTCCACCTTTTGCTCTTGCTCAAGGGGCGTGTTTCACTAATGCGAACAGTATCTCCAATTCCGGCCTCACCTTTTTCATCATGCGCCATTAATTTGGTGGTCTTTTGCATGAACTTACCGTAGATAGGGTGCTTCACCTTTCTATTGACGGCTATGGTTATGGTCTTATCCATCTTGTTACTGGTGACCTTACCTACTTTTTCTTTTCTCTGATTCCTTTCCATTGGAAATTACTTTTGAAGTTCTTTAGCTCTCAATTCGGTTTTCAAACGAGCAACCAATCTTCTGGTCTCCTGGATTTTTAAAGGGTTTTCGATAGAGGAAATTTGATGCGCAAATTTTAGTTTGCGCAATGCCTCTTGTTCGGTACCAATTTTCTCCTTGAGCTCGTCTACACTATATGCTTTAATCTCCGCGTTTTTCATTGCTTTATTTGATTACCGCAGCCTCTACGTAGTCTCTGCGTACGGTGAATTTTGTTAAAAATGGAAGCTTACCCTCTGCCAAGCGCAATGCCTCTTTAGCAGTTGCCATGTCTACACCACCTGCTTCTATTAAAATAGTACCTGGTCTCACCACAGCTACCCAGTATTCTGGGGCTCCTTTACCCTTACCCATCCTTACCTCGGCTGGCTTTTTGGTTATCGGCTTGTCAGGAAAAATACGAATCCATACCTGACCTTCTCGCTTCATGGCACGGGTTACCGCTATCCTTGCTGCTTCAATCTGACGTGCAGTAATCCAACCGCCTTCTAGTGATTTCAAACCAAAAGAACCGAATGCAATAGAGTGACCACGAGTCGCCAATCCTTTTACACGGCCTTTGTGCATTTTTCTAAACTTGGTACGCTTCGGCTGTAACATATTTGCTGCCTGTTAAAAATTCTTAATTAATTTTTTCTTCTTCTGTCTCCCCCTCTGTCGCCACCACGATCAGGCCTATCGCCACCACGTCCACGACCTCCTCCTCCTGCTCTTCTGCGATCAGGTGGTCCTCCTGCTTTATTTTCACCCCCTGCATTACTTACCATGCCTATGTTGGGCGATAAATCGCGCTTACCGAAAATCTCTCCTTTAAATACCCACACCTTAATTCCGATCTTTCCGTAAACAGTTTGTGCTTCTGTTATCGCATAGTCAATGTCTGCACGTAGTGTATGCAAAGGAATTCTCCCTTCTTTATACTGTTCAGTACGTGCCATCTCAGCTCCACCCAAGCGACCAGACAACTTCACTTTTATACCTTCAGATCCTACGCGCATGGCAGAAGCAATTGCTTGCTTCATGGCCCTACGAAAAGCAATCCTTGCTTCCAACTGCTGAGCAATAGATTCGCCCACCAACTTCGCATCCAACTCAGGACGTTTGATCTCAAAAATGTTGATTTGAACGTCTTTGTTGGTTAGTTTCTTTAATTCTTCCTTGATCTTATCAACCTCTGTACCTCCTTTACCAATTACTACCCCAGGACGAGCTGTGTGAATGGTTAAAGTAATGCGCTTCAAAGTACGCTCAATTACAACTTTAGAGATACCACCTTTAGGAATACGAGCACTTATATACTTGCGGATTTTCTGATCCTCAACCAGTTTATCAGCAAATGTCTTGCCTCCAAACCAGCTTGAATCCCATCCGCGGATAACTCCAAGTCTAAAACCTACCGGATTAACTTTCTGTCCCATTATTCCTTTGTTTCCTTTTTCGTTGATTTTTTCTTAGCCACCTTTTTTGCTTTCACGGCTGGCTTGCCAGCCTTCTTTGCCTCAGGCTTTTCCTCAGTTTTTTCGGTGACAGGCTTCATACTATCTACCACAAGTGTTACGTGGTTAGATCTTTTTCTGATCCTATGCGCACGACCTTGAGGAGCAGGTCTCAACCGCTTAAGTTGACGACCACCGTCTACAAATATTTCTTTTACAAACAAATCTGCCTCTTCTAACTTTTGATCTGAGTTTTTCACTGACCAGTTACTGATAGCCGATAACAAGAGTTTCTCCAGTTTTAGAGAAGAGTATTTTGCCTCATACTTCAGCAGATTGAGAGCATGGTTTACCCTTACGCCTCTTATCATATCTGCTACCAACCTCATCTTTCTAGGCGAGGTGGGTACATCCTTCAGGTAAGCAGTGGCAGGACCGGTTTTGGCAGCCTCTTTTATAGCCTCCAATTTGGCCCGCTTTGTTACTGATCTTTTTGTCTTTTTTACTGTTTCTTCCATGACAGAGCGATTAATACTCATTAATCTTTTCTATTTCCTGAGTGTCCCTTAAATACACGCGTTGGCGAAAATTCTCCCAACTTATGCCCTACCATGTTCTCGGTTACATACACGGGAATAAACTTATTCCCATTATGAACGGCAAGCGTATGTCCTATTAAATCCGGTGTAATCGTTGATCTCCTTGACCAAGTCTTGATCACTGATTTTTTCCCAGACTGCTCCATTGTCTCTACTTTTTTCAAAAGACGGGCATCTAGATATGGACCTTTTTTTATTGACCTTCCCATTATTTCTTCCTTCTTACAATGATTAGACGATCTGAATACTTCTTAGGTGAACGAGTTTTCTTACCCTTAGAAGGCACTCCATTACGTGATCTTGGATGACCTCCACTGGCTCTTCCTTCACCACCACCCATGGGATGGTCTACCGGGTTCATCGCCACTGGCCTGGTGCGTGGACGAATTCCTCTCCAACGGTTACGTCCTGCTTTACCCTGAGTTTCGTTCATATGCTCATGGTTGGATACCGCTCCAATAGTTGCCATACAATTGACAAGCACATTTCTCATTTCACCTGATGGCATCTTCAAAGTCGCATATGCTCCTTCACGTGCTACCAACTGAATAAACACTCCGGCACTTCTGGCAATAGACGCTCCTTTTCCTGGCTTCAACTCCACGTTGTGGATGATTGTACCCACAGGAATCTTGCTCAACGGAAGTGCGTTACCTACTTCTGGTGGTACGGATTCTCCTGATATAACGGTCTGACCTACAGTAATTCCTTGTGGAGCTAATATGTAGGTTTTGAAACCATCCGCATAATATAAAAGAGCCACTCGCGCAGTGCGGGTAGGGTCATATTCTATAGATTTAACAGTGGCGGGAATATCAAACTTGTTCCTTTTGAAATCAATCGTCCGAATTTTTTGCTTATGACCTCCGCCAATATAGCGCATGGTCATTCGTCCATTGCTGTTACGACCTCCACTCTTTTTAATAGTACTTACCAATGATTTCTCAGGACGACTTGCCGTAATGTCGTTAAAGCTTGGCGCCATACGGTGCCTGCTTCCTGCTGTCATTGGTTTAAGTTTTCTTACCGCCATCGCTATTCGTTATTAAACGTTGCTATAAAAATCAATTACTTCTCCTTCAGCGACCGTGATGATTGCCTTTTTGTAGTTTGGCATACGACCTGAAAGCACTCCTGCTTTGGTATACCGTGACTTGTATTTTCCCATCACATTCATGGTATTCACCTTTGCCACATTTACACCATACATCTTCTCTACGGCATTCTTTATCTCAATCTTGTTGGCATCGCTGTCAACCAGAAAACCATATTTCCCTTTTTCGTTAAGGGCAGAGACTTTTTCAGTAACCAGGGGTTTTTTTAAAATGCTCATTGGATTACTGCTTATTTAAAATGTTGCTAATCAATTCCATACCACTTTCCACCAGTATCAACTGATCTGCATTCATGAGATCGTAAGTATTGAGCTGAGAAGCAGTGATTACTTTAGTGTTTTGTACGTTTCTGCCAGAAAGCACTATGTTTTTCTTATTCTCCCCCAGTATCACCAAGGTCTTTTTGTCGGCCAATGAAAGTGCTCCTAACATAGTTAGGTATTGTTTGGTCTTAGGTGCCTCGAAATCAAAATCTTCAAGCACAGCAATCGCATTGCCTTTTGCTTTGTATGCGAGGGCTGATCTGCGTGCAAGATCTTTCACTTTCTTATTGAGCTTAAAAGAATAATCTCTTGGCTGAGGGCCGAATACACGTCCACCACCACGGAACAAGGGGTTTTTGATGTTACCCGCGCGAGCGCCACCTGTTCCTTTTTGGTTCTTCAACTTCTTTGAAGAGCCTTTAATTTCTGCACGCTGCTTTGCTTTGGCTGTGCCCTGACGCTTATTGGCCAGTATGCTTTTTACATCCAAATAGATGGCGTGATCGTTAGGCTCGATTCCGAATATTTCAGAAGAAAGGCTCACTTTACGACCGGTGTCTTCACCACTATATTTTACAACAGCTAAGTCCATTACTTTTCAAGTATAATTGTTGAGTTCTTGGCTCCTGGGACAGGGCCGCTAACTAATATCAAATTATGTTCAGGCAGAATTTTCACCACCTGAAGGTTAAGTATCTTCACACGATTGCCCCCTGTTTGGCCTGCCATCTTTTTGCCTTTCACTACACGTGCTGCAAAAGACGCATTACCCAAAGATCCAGGTGCTCTTAATCTATTGTGCTGTCCGTGAGTTTGACCCCCTACTCCGGCAAATCCATGGCGTTTTACCACACCCTGAAATCCGCGACCTTTTGAAGTGCCTATTGCATCCAGCCAATCGCCTTCCTTAAATATTTCCTCCACCTTAATCTCTCTGCCCAATTCGATCATCCCATCAAACTCTGATCTGAAATCTCTGAATTCTACAATAAATCGCTTTGGTGTTGTGTTGGCCTTTTTGAAATGGCCCATCATTGGCTGAGTAGTATGCTTCTCCTTACGCTCACCATATGCAAGCTGCACAGCCCTGTAACCATCGGTCTCTATATTCTTCACCTGAGTGACAACACAAGGACCAGCCTGTATTACTGTCACCGCTATGTTTTGACCATCTTGGCCGTACACATTGGTCATTCCGACCTTTTTTCCAATTATTCCAGGCATGCTTAATCCTATTTTGCTTGTTTCTGAGTCGTTTTGCGGGTTCCTCCGCGCAAAAAGGACTGCAAAGATAGGAACTATAAAATAGTTACCAAATGAGGGTTTCAAAATTTTGAATATGAATTAAAAAGCGCCTTTTTTTAGCTTTTTAAAGCCTAATTTGGCCTACGAAAAAACTATCTCTTCATGTATTTCAAATACCTCAATAGAATGGCGCAAATATTTGGTCATTCTGGTGACAAATATTTTAGTTGCAAGGTGTCATGAAATTGAGTTTTAAACTCCTGCCTGTTCTTATTATAGTAGGTTCACTTCTGCTTCTGTTCCTGGTCAATATCTCTTTGGGAAGCATTCAAATACCATTCACAAAGGTGATAGCCAGCATTTTCTCTCATGGAGATGGCCATGATACCTATTATAGTATCATTTGGCAGTTAAGGATTCCCAAAGCTATTACCTGTGTGGTGGCTGGATCGGCCCTATCAATTGCCGGCTTACTCATGCAGACCCTGTTCAGAAATCCGCTAGCTGGACCTGATGTTTTGGGTCTTAGCTCTGGAGCCAGTCTAATGGTGGCCTTTGTATTACTTCTCGGTACATCAGCAGCATCCTATCTGCCGGTAGTAAGTCCGTGGTCCTTGGCGCTGGCCGCCAGCCTTGGAAGTGGCACTATATTCCTTTTGGTGATAGCCGTGGCACACCGTGTGCGTGACAATACCTCTTTATTGATTATTGGATTAATGATAGCTGCTGCTTCTGGTTCCTTTGTAAGTGTTCTTCAATATCTAAGCAAAGCGCAAGACCTGCAGGCATTTGTTATCTGGACACTCGGTAGTGTAGGGGGCACAAACTGGAATGAAATATTAATACTCGTTCTCTTGCTGATCATTGGTGGCTCACTGGCCCTCACTTCTGTAAAATCACTTAATGCATGGCTTTTGGGTGACAACTATGCACAGAGCTTGGGGATCGACATCAAAAAATCAAGGCAAAAAATCGTATTGGCTACAAGCCTGCTTGCCGGGGGCGTGACTGCCTTTTGTGGACCCATTGCTTTTGTAGGCCTGGCCGTTCCCCACCTGGTGCGCCTTTTAGTACCCACCACAAACCACAAAATATTGATACCCATGGTAATGATGGGGGGTGCTATTCTCCTCTTACTTTGCGATATTCTTACACAAATGCCCGGTAGCGCTACTATTTTGCCATTGAATGCCATTACTTCAATGATTGGTGCCCCTGTTGTTATTTGGGTAGTCATGAGAAGCAAAGGTGTAAAAATGTAAATGATGAATACTTCACCTCTTTTCATAAAAAATCTATGCATAGGATATCCGGGGCTTAATAACCATGTCTTGTTTGATAATCTTAACCTCTCCTTATATAATGGACAGTTGGTTTGCTTTATGGGGCCTAATGGGATTGGTAAGAGTACCTTAATCAGAACGCTGGCTGGAGCACAAAAACCCCTATCGGGAGAAATTAAGGGAATAGGAAACAAGAATGTATCAGTTGTCCTAACGGAAAGGGTGAACGCAGGAATGATGACTGCCAGAGAACTGGTAAGTTTTGGCAGATACCCTTACCTGGGCTGGTCGGTAAGAATGACTGAAGCGGATCACAGCAAAATAGATGAAGCCGTACAACAAGTACGCATTCACAATCTGCTTGACAAATCCATTCATGAATTGAGTGATGGTCAAATGCAAATGGTGATGATTGCCAGGGCGCTTGCACAAGATACCCCTGTACTTCTGCTGGATGAACCAACTGCCCACCTCGACCTTAATAATAGGGTTGAGATTATGAACCTTTTGAGAAGATTAGCCAAAGAAAACAATAAAGCCATCTTAGTCTCTACCCATGAATTGGATCTTGCGCTGCAAACTGCAGACCTTGTGTGGCTCGCCACTTCTCAAAAATCCATTCGAGTAGGAATATCGGAAGACCTCGTTCTAGATGGCACCTTCGATGAGGTGTTTCGGTTCAAAGGATTTGATCTAAAAACGGGTAGGGTAAAACAAGAGCCTTTTCGCCATACCGGTATTCAGCTAATTGGGGATGGACACGCTTACTTGTGGACAAAAAATGCGCTGGAACGGAATGGTTTTCATATTGATCCTAATTCAAACCTTACGATTAAAATCAAAACGACAACTGAAGAATTGACTACCTGGACTGGCTTCAGTAATGGAGAGAAAACGTTTCTCTCCATCGCGGAATTATTGAGTGCCCTAATAAATATAATACCTAATGCTCAATCTTTGAAGTCAGTAACTGAGATCAAATGATTCTACAAGTTATATTCTTTCTACTCCTAGCCCAGGCTTGTAATTGCAGTACATTACCCCATCCTTCAAGATAAATCCACCTTTTACCACGTCTCTGCCTAAGTCAAGGCTACCATCAAGGTCAATGTATTTAGTATTGGCACAGGAAAAAGCGGTATGAAGTGCTGCTGTGATGCTTACAATACTTTCCTCATTGCAACCCCAGAATAGATCTACTCCCTCCAATGCTGCAATATTTGCAATCTTTAATGCCTGGCTTACACCGCCACACTTCATCAGTTTGATATTGAAAATCCCTGAAGCGCGGGGTGGTTTAATCAATTCAATGGCATCTTTGGGTGATAGAAGAGCCTCATCAGCGGCAATCACTTTTCTTATTTCTTCTGGTAGGCGCTTCATTTCATCAATTGCCTTGGCCTTCAATGGCTGCTCAATCAACTCAATATTTAGGTGCTTTGTTTTGTTATAAAACTCAATCGTCTTTTCTGTTGTGTATCCCTGATTGGCATCAATGCGAATGGTAAACTTGTTGCCAAACTTTTCGCGAAGCTTCACCATCCGCTCAATATCCTCTTGCAAATCAATTCCCAGCTTTACTTTAAGTACACTAAACCCACGCTTGCCGTAGTCTTCCGCTTCTTTTAGTGTTTCCTCTACATTCATGATACCAATTGTATTGCTGGTGGGCAGCGATTTAATTTTTTGTCCCAGGTATTTTACCAGGGGCACACCAAGGTGTTTGGTGAAGGCATCATACAGGGCAATATCTAATGCAGCCCGGGCAGCAGGGTTTTTGGGCATTTTCTCCCAAACCTCATACGTTAATTGATTGATCTCACGAACATCCCTTCCAATTAAAAATTGAATATTTTTCTCATCCAAGGCACTCATGCAGGCATCTAAGGTCTCCCCCGTCACATAGTCGCTTGGGTTTCCGGCACCAATTCCCGTTGTCCCATTTTCCAGGGTGATTTCTACAAAACTGCTTTCTACCTGATCGGTGGTTTTGTATGCAATGGTATAAGGTTTGGTGTTGTCCAAATTTTCCTTCCAAACTTTAATGTCTTTGATGCGGGTCATTCGTTCGTGTTTTATTTGATAAAAATTATTTTGTGATCTTCGACTCTTCAATCATCTTCTTAAAAATGGGAACAAGTTGCTCCACACCATCTTCTAGGGGAAGAATACAGGGTATCCCCAAATCCTTTTCATATTGGGCAGCATAATCGCGAGCAGCTTTCTCTTCCATCTTGGCCGTGTTAATGGTGAGTGCAACCGTTTCTGCTCCATACATTTTTATCAATGCAATCTCATCTTTAGGATCAGCGATGAAGGCAGGATAGTACTCCAGGTCTTTATATTGCTTGCGTGCAGGGTTGTGTTGAAGTACTACTGAGGTAGCATCAGCAGAAACAATCCATTCCGCACCAGCAGGCCCACTGGGGTTACGAAGTGAAGATTGTCCTTCAATAAACATGATATCCGGCTTTTCATTCTCCCAGCACGTCACGATGGCGTGTTCCATTTCTCCAGAAATAAAATCATTTAAAGTAGAGTCGAAAACCATCCCATATTTAGCCCCCTGCATCCAACCTGTTTGCCCTGTGTATATCATTTCAGCCTTGTAGCCCGCTCCCCTCATTGCCTGCACAAGAAATCTTGTTGTCGTTCTCTTACCCATGGCACAGTCTGTTCCCAGTACCGCCACTTTAGGACAGGGTACTGTCTTAATCTTTCCAGACCAAAAATGCAGATCTTTAAATTTTTTGGGTTTGCGTACATCTATTATTTCTAATCCTTTTTGTTTGGCCAGATCTGCCAACTCAGGAATATCAGAAATGTACTCATGCAAGCCATTAATGAGGCTGTAGTCATTATCAAGTGCTTCCTTTAGTAAAATTCTTAATGAATCGGGTATAACCCCCCCCTTGGTAGCCACTCCTATAATACAATAGACTGCTTTCTCTTTGCTAGTTTGGGCGAAATCAGCGATTGAAGCATAGACAGGAATGTTTCTTTTTTTCCCGTCCAAAACTTCTCCAGCATCTTTGCCTGCACTTTTGCTATCGATCACACCGACTATCGAAAACCTCTCCGTACCTCTGATCAAACCATGTGCTGTCTTTCCACTGTTTGTGTCGAGGTAACCTGCTGTGATAATTATGGCATTCTTTTTTTCCATTTTTCAAAATTTGAAAGTCGAAAGTCGGTAATAAAAAGGGAATTCATAAATCAATATTTTATTTTTTTTAGAGGACTCCCTTTTCCAACCCCTTGCCAGGAATACTTTTACTTTCGCGAGGCACTCTAAGCATGCAGTTTGTGATATTTGTGATGATTTCAGCCTCAAAAGGCCTTGTTTGAATCTGGCTGGCTTTTTGCCCATTCCAAAACCAGATATTTGCAGAGGGCAATTTAGTGTAACTTTGCAAAATCGAATTAAACCCAATGTTTATGAGATACTTCATCATTATTCTTTTCACAAATTTAGTAATGGTAGCCAGTGGCCAGAACCTAGAAGGTACCTGGCAACTCACTGAAGAAAAACCATGCATTGAGCAACAGATGAAACAAAGTGAGACAGAGAAAGAATTACTCCCCAGCTTTGGCTCTTCTAGTAGTGCAGTTGCCAAAATCATTCGTTTCGATCGGAAAGGAAAAGGAGAAGAGAGTATTTTTACAGCCGGAAGGAAAAAAGGTACAGACAAAGAATCTTTTCGTTACCAGGTTTCCGGTGATGAATTACAATTTCTGGACAAAAAATCCGGAATTATTACAGAGCGATTTGTGATCGATGAACTTACCTCAGTGAGCCTGCGGTTTCACAAGGCGGGCAGAGATTGCGAAATGCGCAGTTTCAGAAGAATAGAATAAACATGATTGACACGATAAAGACGAAAAGAGATATCCGTAAGCTTCAGCTTGATGAATTAAAAGCATTTTTCGTTGAGCATGGAGATAAGCCTTTCCGTGCACAACAGGTTTATGAGTGGCTATGGCAAAAATCCTGTAAGGACTTTGACCAAATGACCAATATTTCACTTTCCACCAGGGAACTGCTGAAAGAGCATTTTGTAATCAACCACATTCACGTGGATAACATGCAGCGAAGTGAGGATGGCACTATAAAGAATGCCGTAAAGTTGCATGACGGACTTATTGTAGAGTCTGTGCTCATTCCTACAGAAAAGAGAATCACCGCATGCGTTTCATCCCAGGTGGGGTGTAGTCTCGATTGTAAGTTTTGTGCTACTGCACGACTCAAGCGAATGCGCAACCTCAATGCAGATGAGATCTATGATCAGGTGGCAGTCATTAAGGAACAAAGCGAGCTCTTCTTTGGAAGACCCTTGACCAATATTGTATTTATGGGTATGGGAGAGCCTTTGCTCAATTATAATAATGTAGTAGCAGCCATTGACAAAATCACTTCACCCAAAGGGCTAAACATGGCCCCAAGGAGACTTACCGTTTCCACTGTGGGGGTGGCGAAAATGATTAAGAAAATGGCAGACGATGAAGTGAAGTTCAACCTGGCCGTCTCTCTCCATGCTGCAATTAATAAAACACGATCGTCCATCATGCCCATCAACGACACCAACAATCTGGAAGAGTTGGCGGAAGCAATAAAGTACTGGTATGCCAAACGAAAGAAAAAGGTTACTTACGAGTACGTAGTATGGAAAGGCATAAATGATGATATGGAGCACGCCCAAGCTTTGCTTAAATTCTGCAAAATAGTTCCTTCCAAAGTAAACCTGATTGAATACAACTCCATTGAAGATGACAAATTCCAACAAGCCAGCGAGGATACGCTGCGCATGTACCAGGAGCTTTTAGAAAGCAATGGCATTACGGCAAGGATAAGAAAGAGCCGGGGCAAAGACATTGATGCTGCCTGCGGTCAATTGGCAAATAAGAGCTGATGAATTGCTTTGATGGAATAGCTCCTGTGCCTAATCTGAGGTATTAAAACTTGATACTATTTCTTGCTGGCGTTGAAGAGTTTTTCTTTTTCGTCTGCGGATAAACTTTCGTAACCACGCTCTGAAATTTTGTCAAGAATGGCATCAATCTCTTCCTGGCTGGCTTTAGGCCCGGTCTTCGAACTGGATTTGGGTTTGGGGTTGAATTTAGACTCTGACTTGCGATAAGACACTTTCACTTTAGGTCTTGGCTCTACCAAACCTTTGAACCAATCCAGGGTGGAAGTAATCCAACCTCCCCAATCTACACCCACCTGCAATTGTTTGATGTAAATAAATCCCATCAAAGCACCACCCAAGTGAGCAATATTACCCCCCGCATTGGAGCCCACAGAACCAAGAAAGGACATCATAATGTAAAATGCCGCAATGTATTTGATCTTAACAGGTCCGAGAAATAATAAATAGAAAGTATAATTTGGAAGAAGTACGGCTGCCCCCGTCACTATTGCGAACACCGCTGCAGACGCCCCCACCATACCTAAGAATTCGGAACGTTCCATAAAGTAGGGAACCACATTGTACACCAATAGATAAACCACGCCTCCTGTAATAGCACCCAGTAAATACAATGCAATCAGTTTGTCATTGCCCAGGTATTCAATAAAAAGCTTTCCAAACCAGTAGAAGACTAACATATTGAAAAGGATGTGAAAAATATCAGTAAGACTATGTGCAAAAGCATAGGTGACGATCGTCCAGGGCCTTAATAGAAACTCTGAAAATTTAGGCGGAATAGTAAATTGCTTACTGACAAAAGCATAAACCCAATCCGCCCCCCCCACGGTGCTGAACACGTATATAATACCCATTACCAAAAACACGGCCACATTGATCACAATCAACTGAATGTGCGCATTGTTGGGTTTTTGAAAAATAGATTTAAACTCGTCAAACACTAGTCATCTTCTTTTAGTAACCTCGTTCTGTGCCGCCACTTCTCCATGCTGTAATGATCAGGAATGCAATAAATGCGCCACCAAAGTGTGCTAGATGGGCCACTGAGCCACTCCTGTCCATAAGATAAGTAAGAAAACCCATCAAAAATACCATGTATTTTGCCTTTATGGGAATAGGCGGAAATAATAACATAATTTCGAGGTTTGGAAATATCATTCCAAACGCCATCAATATACCATAAAGAGCACCAGAAGCCCCCAACATAATCCCTCCTGTCCCAGGGTAAAAATAATAATTCACCAAAGCATAAATTACTGCTGCTCCAATCCCTGTAGCCAGGTAAAATATCAAAAATTTCTTTTCACCCCAATGGCTTTCAAGGATGGGAGCAAAAGATGCCAGCGCAAACATATTGAAGAAAATGTGACCAATGCCCCCATGCGCAAACATATAGGTAAAGAACTGATAGGGGGCAAAGGCTCCGGATCCTATGGGCCAGAGGGAGATATAGGGCGTGATCCCAAGAAATTGCTGCGCCAAAAAAACCACCACATTAATGATGATAAGAGTGCGAACGAGCGGTGTTAGTCTAAACATTCAGGTGGAAATTTATCGGTTAAAGCAGTTTTCAATTTTAGAAGCATCAAAAATAAAAAAGGTAGGCGAGCCTCCGGGAGAAAAGTTAGGATTATTACAGGCAAAAAGACCTTCCACCAAGGCCTCCATCTCTTCTTTTTGCAATTTCTGTCCCGACTTAATAGCCGCCCTTTTTGCCAGCGATCTTGCCAGATTTTCTTTCAAAGGAATAGAAAGCTCTGATTGATAAATTTTAAACTGCTCAATTAGGCCCTCAAAAAGTTCTTTTTCTCCTCCTGAAATATCAGCCGGTATCCCTGATACAAGCACAGCACTTTTACCAAACACTTCAAACCTGAATCCAAGTGCTTTGATTTCGTTCTCTACCTCCATAACAAGAGCAAAATCTGCTGGAGACAACTCCACAGTCTGAGGAAACAAACTCTGCTGGCTGTTCCCCACCGCACCTTTCATCTGAAGTAAAAACTTTTCGTAAAGTACTCTTTCATGCACTGCCTCCTGATCCATAATCATAAGCCCGTCCCTTACAGCCCGCACAACATATTTGTTGTGAAGCTGGAAAACCGTGCGTTCCTCAAAGTGGTGAGGGGCATCCTCCCTATTCAATGCACTTTCAAAACGGATAAATGGTCTATTCTCAATACCGTGCCTTAATGCAGACGACTCCTCCTGATGAAGTAATTTTTCCCAGTTATCAAGGTTCGCTTTGTTCAATGAATTGCTAAACTGCTCATTG
This sequence comes from Cyclobacteriaceae bacterium, assembly GCA_019638285.1. Taxonomy (GTDB): domain Bacteria; phylum Bacteroidota; class Bacteroidia; order Cytophagales; family Cyclobacteriaceae; genus ELB16-189. Next base: position 133,921 of record JAHBUB010000005.1, read on the forward strand.
CGATAAGCCTCCTGAAAGTCGCGGTTACCCGCACTTAGTTTATTCATCACATTCACATCTGACGAAAAGTCAATGGCCGGTGATAGATTATGGGCACCCAATGCTTGTCTTACCGTAGAACGCACCACCGCATAGACCGCACGCTCATCGTCAAACTTAATTTCCGTTTTAGTGGGATGGACATTTACATCAATGTGTTTTGGGTCAATCTCCATGAACAGCACATAAAAAGGGTAGCTACCTTCTGGTAATAACCCTTCAAACGCAGTAGACACCGCATGGTTAAGGTAATTGCTTTTAATAAACCGATTGTTAACAAAAAAGAACTGCTCACCCCTGGTTTTCTTTGCAGATTCCGGCCTACCCACATACCCCGTCACTTTTACCAAAGCAGTTTCTTCATTGCACGCGGCCAATTGTTGTTGATAACTTTTACCAAACAAAGCCACAATACGCTGACTTAATTTACCGGGTTGCAAATCATGAATAAGTTGATCACCATGTATCAACTGAAATGACTTCTGTGGATAAGCCAAAGCCAGACGCTGAAACTCATCAATGACGTGTTACATTTCTACAGGTGTAGACTTCAAAAAATTTCTTCTGGCGGGAATGTTGTAAAATAAGTTTTTAACACTAATGCTGGTGCCTGCTTCAAAAGCTGTTTGCTCTTGCTTTTTTACTTCAGATCCTTCAATGAGCAGCAAGGTGCCCAGTTCTTTCACCGGCATTCTGGTTTTCATCTCCACATGCGCAATAGCAGCAATGGAGGCGAGTGCCTCTCCACGAAAACCCATAGTACGCAATTGAAACAAATCCTCAGCTTTTTTTATTTTTGAGGTGGCGTGCCTTTCAAAGCTCAGACGTGCATCTGTCTCGCTCATTCCTGTGCCATTGTCTATCACCTGAATCAGGATTTTTCCTGCCTCTTTTACGATTACTTTTATATCATCTGCAGCGGCATCAATGGCATTTTCCATCAATTCTTTTACTACGCTGGCAGGTCGTTGTACCACTTCTCCAGCTGCAATCTGGTTGGCGATGGAATCTGGAAGAAGTTGAATGATATCGGCCATGAATAAATTAAAAAACAGATTATTGCTTTTTGAATTTCAGGAACAAATAAAAAGGTACAAATAACGCAAATCCGTATAAAGCCACCTGCCCCCATTGAATGTAAGCAATAATGAACAGCACAAGAAAAAGAATGATGCCGAAGCGCAACAGGCTTGATCCCACTGTCACACCGGATTTTTTAGAGCGCTTGCGTGCGGCATGAAATGAACCGGATATACGTGAACGATAGTCGCCATGGCCCTGGTCTTCTTCCAGTTTCAGTTCTCGTTTTATTCGAGCTTCACGTTCCTTCAATTCCTCCTTTTGGGGGTCGTAATACCTTGGTGTATAATTAAATCGTTGGTGCTGGGGTGCCTTCGTAAATAATGAAAAAATCTTCATGTCTGGTGTTTTATTGAAATAACTGTCCTATTGACAGACGTGGAACACTAATTATTATTTTCCGCACCTCCAATGGGCACGATTGATGAATGACATCCCATTACTTGTTATTTTTACGTTTAAGTGATGGATGACGGGCCCAACAGGGGCTTCCTGCAAAAATGAAGTTAATCGCTTATAATTACAAAAACCTAACGGCCCTATGGTAAAAAAAGTTTTGCTTGTTTTGTTCATGGGAGCATGGATTCCCAACCTTTTAGCACAAGACAAAAAAAACCAGTGGATTGACAGTGTTTTTCAAACATTGGACGCAGAGGAGAAGATAGGCCAATTGTTTATACTTCCCATTTCTTCTTATGCAAAACGCAATGAAATAGAGAATTTCTTTAGTGATATAAATCGTTATCATCCAGGAGGCGTAACCATTACCGGGGGCGGGCCTGTAGGCACTGCAAAACTCATCAATCGATTGCAAAAAGAATCAGCAATTCCACTGATGGTAATGATGGACGCTGAAAATGGGCCTGGTAATGTATTGGATAGTCTTCTCCAATTTCCAAAGCCCCTGGCACTCGGTGCCATCGTCAATGATTCACTCTTATTCTCATTGGGGGGAGAGATTGCGAGACAAATGAAATTACTTGGGATCAATGTGAATTTGGCACCCAATGCCGACATTGATCTCATGACCAAACATCCATTTGGTTTTTATGGAACAGATATAAAATCTGTATCTGCTAAAAATATCTCTTATATGAATGGTTTGCAACAAAATGGCGTAATCGCAGTAGCAAGGCATGTGTCTGATTTCCCTGAAATTGACGAAGACCTGGAGCAAGATTATGACTTCACAAACAATCAACTGGATACCTTAACTTTTTATCCATTCGACCAGTTGATCAAAGCAGGAATCAAAGGAATAAACACTTCCAATTTTCAGTTTTCATCCCTCGATAAAAAGAAAGTCGTTCCTGCGTCTATATCCCCCGTTTTCATCAGTGATGTATTGAAAAAGCAGAAGAACTTTAGCGGTCTGGCTATCACTGATATCCCATACATTCAAAGACTTTCAGGCAAGGCAAAAAACGAGAGTGAGAAGTTAGCGTTTGAAATCGGAAATGACTTACTGATTGATCCGGATAATATAAGTGTTGCCATAAGAAAAATTCACGCTTCGATAAAGCATGATGCTTCCCTTAGGCTTCAGCTCGATAATAGTGTTAAAAGAATATTGGCCGCAAAATATGATGCGGGGCTCTCCCTGCACACATCGCTTATTATCGATAACTTAATAGATCTCATTAATTCCCCAAAAGCCAGGGTATTTAATCATGAACTTGTCACATCATCAATCACCCTTGTTAAAAATCAATCGGAATTAATTCCTATAAAAACGCTGGACGGAAAAAAATTCGCCTCCATCACCGTTGGGAAAGGAGATACGGAAGCATTCCTTCAATACCTCAACAACTACAAACAATTTGATTCCTATGCAATTGACGAGCCAGGTGACACCCTTCAAATAGCCGATCAAGTCAAGAACTATGATCTTTTGGTGATCAGTGTTTTTTCCATGAAGCCGTCTGATAGAAACTCATTTGTACAATGGATGAATAAACTCATTGGCAAACAAACAACAATCGTAGCTTCTTTTGGAAACCCTTATGATTTAACCGGACTTGAAGAACCAAATGCGTTGTTATTGTCTTATTCCGATCAGGCGCCAGCACCTATGTTAACAGCTCAGGTGATTTTTGGTGCTCAGTCTGCTTTAGGGATTACCCCCATAGCCATTCATAATTTATTTAATAGAAATGAAGGAAAGCCAAACGAAATGCTAAACCGGCTTGCCTATGGAATACCCGAACAGGCAGAAATGAATGGCCAAACATTGGAAAAAATAAATGCCATCGTAGCGCAAGCCATTGACTCTGGGGCCACTCCTGGATGCAATGTGATTATTGCCCGTAAGGGGAAAATAATTTTCGATAAAGCATATGGCTGGAGAACCTACGATCGCCAGGAGCCGGTAACCCCACAAACCATTTACGACCTCGCGTCAATCACCAAAGTAGCGGCTACGCTGCAAACAGTAATGTTCATGTATGAAAAAAATATAATTGATATAAATAAAAAACTATCGGTTTATCTACCCGAACTAAAAAATACGAACAAAAAAGATTTTATCATCAAAGATATACTTACGCATCAGGCGGGTCTCTGGCCATTCCTCCCCTACTGGCTTCAAACCATGGAAGATTCTACCTTGTTGCCAAGCTATTACAGTACCACTCAAAATTCTGAATATCCATTCCCCGTGTCAAAAGATTTATTTGCCACTAAAGTAATGAGGGACAGCATGTGGCACTGGATCATCAATGCAAAGGTACGTGAGAAGAAGCCCAAAACTCCATACGATTATACTTATAGCGACATGGGCTTTTATATGATGCAACACCTGGCAGAGAGGGTGTTGAATCAACCCATTCAGGATTTTCTTGCTCAGAACATTTATGATCCTATTGGAGCAACCACCACTGGCTTTTTACCACTGGAGAGGTTTTCCGAACATCAAATAGCTCCTACTGAAATAGATAAGAAATTTAGAGGGAGCATGTTGGTAGGGTATGTGCACGATCAGGGAGCTGCCATGTTTGGTGGTGTTGCAGGACATGCCGGCCTGTTTAGTGATGCAAACGATTTGGCAAAACTTGGGCAAATGTGGCTTCAGGAAGGAAAATATGGAGGGCTGCAATTCTTTAAACCAGAGACTATTCAACTTTTCACACAAAAGCAATATGAAAGCAGCAGGCGAGGCCTCGGTTGGGATAAGCCAACAGTAAGCGATTGGAATGGTCCCACCTCACTCTACGCCTCTCCAAAAACATTCGGCCATACGGGCTTTACTGGAACGGCCGTTTGGGTAGACCCCGAATTTGATTTGGTCTTTGTCTTTTTATCAAATAGAGTGTATCCTGACATGTTAAATAACAAACTATTAACAGCCAATATTCGTCCTAGAATACAGGATATCATTTATCAGTCCATTTTTGATTATTGTAAACGCGAAAATTGACAGAAGAACGAAACTAAACACCTAAAAAGCAGGTTAAATGACAAAGAATACCATGGCTGAAAAAATGAAAATAGGGATTGTATGTTACCCGACATTTGGGGGAAGTGGTGTAGTGGCCACAGAATTGGGAAAAGCCCTGGCCAAAGGTGGACATGAAATTCACTTTATTACTTATTCACAGCCAAGTCGACTTGATTTTCTAAATGAAAATCTTTTCTATCACGAAGTTGATATCCGAACCTACCCGCTATTTGAATATCCCCCCTACGAACTGGCATTGGCGAGCAAGATGGTAAGCGTGGTTAAAAACGAGAAACTTGACCTACTCCATGTACACTATGCCATACCTCATGCTTCTTCCGCTTACATGGCCAAACAAATATTAAAAACACAAGGCATTACCATTCCGGTAGTAACTACGCTTCATGGCACAGACATTACTCTGGTAGGTAAAGATGCTTCTTACGAACCGGTAGTAACCTTCAGCATCAATGAATCAGATGGGGTAACTGCTGTTTCCAAAGACCTCCGGTATCAAACTTTTGAGTTCTTTGATATTACCAGAGATATTGAAGTTATCCCAAACTTTATAGACCTGAACAAATTCAAAAAACAGAAGAAAGATCATTTTAAAAAAGCCATCTGTCCAAATGATGAAGTCCTCATCGTACACATTTCCAATTTCAGAAAAGTAAAACGAATTGGGGATGTGGTAAAAATATTTAACAACATTAGAAAGGAGATTCCCGCTAAGTTATTGATGATTGGGGATGGTCCCGAGCGCACAGGAGCTGAAGACTTGTCAAAAAAGTTAGGGATTGAAGATGACGTTAGGTTTTTAGGAAAACTCGAGGCCATCGAAGAGGTGCTTTCAGTTGCTGATTTATTTTTAATGCCATCTGAAAAAGAAAGTTTTGGACTTGCTGCACTGGAGGCAATGGCTTGTGAGGTTCCTGTGATTTCTTCCAACGCAGGAGGCATACCAGAGCTTAATATTAATGGCGTTACAGGATTCTTGAGTGATGTGGGTAACGTTGAGGAAATGTCAAAAAATGCGCTTTATGTTCTTAATAAGGAAAATCTCTATTCATTTAAAGAAAATGCATTGAAGCGAGCGCAGGAGTTTGATATTACAAACATCTTGCCGTTATATGAAAATTATTATAGAAAAGTAATTGAGAAGTCAGTCGAGAGAGTTGGTGTTTAATTAGCCACTGAGGCTGAGTTTGTAGTAGTCGTGTCGATAGTTGGAAATTGAAAGGTTATGCTATGAAAAAAAATAATAAACCTCACAACAAAGGAAGCAAGGAGCTTTTCCAAAATCCTATTTTAGAGAAACTCTCAAGAACGCACATCGCGGTTCCCATTACCATATTTTTTATTTACTCATCAGTATTGCTTTACTGGAATGTAACCCATACTTCTCTGTCACTGGGCATGTCGGTACTGATGTTTATTATTGGCCTGATCTTTTTCACCTGGGTGGAATACCTCGTGCATAGGTATTTATTCCACATGGAAACATACACGAAGCTCAGGGCCAAGTTTCAATATACCATGCATGGAGTTCACCATGAGTTTCCAAAAGATAAAGACAGATTGGCAATGCCACCATTACTCAGCATAACTATTGCAACATTGCTTCTTTTTTTATTCAGGCTGGTATTGGGTGATCTCGTATTTTCTTTTTTGCCAGGATTCCTTGTGGGATATGCGTTATATTTAGCCATTCATTACATGGTACATGCCTACCAACCTCCAAAAAACTTCTTCAAAATCCTCTGGATCAACCACAGTATTCATCATTATAAAGATGAGCATGGTATTTACGGAGTATCTTCTCCATTGTGGGATTATGTGTACGGTACTATTACGCCTATCCACCATAAAGCAAAAAGCGACCTAGCACAAACTAACACCTGAAAGTAGTTACATCCATGTCGGTTGAAATATCCGGGAATGTAATTTGGTAATTCTCACCCAACCTTACCTCTCCTACAAAGGGTGCTGTATTCTCGTAAGCTTATTATTCATCAAATTGAAAATTTATACGAACAGAACGCTCCTTTTATTGGTTATATAACGTTAAACTACGTTTATGCATCAGCATCATTCTAATGCCTATTTTGGATTAAATTGCTCCTAATCAATCTATCATGCTAGGATATAGATTTTCAAAATATATACCACCCCCAGATAACGAAAAAAGCGACTTTGACAGGCTGCTCAAAATTTTCATGCAGTTGGTCTTAATTACTTCAGGCAATGTAAGTGAGGCGCTGCAGTGGCTCACAGAGGTAGATCGTCAATATAAACTCACCAACGATCAATATGGTATGGGCGATTTTATTGAAGACTTAAAGAAAAATGGAATTATAAGTGAGGAAGGGCCAAAAGGCGAGTTCAAATTAAAAGCCAAAGGGGAACAAGACCTTAGAAAATCTGCACTGGAGGAAATCTTTGGAAAACTTAAAAAGTCGAAAGGGGGAGAGCATAAGACCCATCACAGTGGTCAGGGAGAGGAGGCTACCACCGATAGGCGAGAGTATGAGTTTGGCGATACACTTGAACAAATCTCCGTCACCGACTCCTTAAAAAATGCGCAAATCAATCACGGTCTGGATAATTTTCAGATGACTGAAAACGATCTTGAGGTAATGGAAAGTGAATTCAAAACACAGACCTCTACTGTTCTGATGATTGATATTTCCCATTCCATGATCCTCTATGGTGAAGATCGGATTACCCCCGCCAAAAAGGTAGCCATGGCGCTGGCTGAATTAATCACCAAAAAATACCCAAAAGACACACTAGATATTTTAGTTTTTGGAAATGATGCATGGCGGATAGAAATCAAAGACCTGCCTTACCTGAAGGTTGGCCCCTATCATACCAATACCGTAGCCGGACTAGAGCTCGCTATGGATATTCTTCGAAGAAGGAAAAATAGCAACAAGCAGATTTTCATGATTACCGATGGCAAGCCTACTTGTATAAAACAAGGAATTAAGTATTATAAAAACAGCTTTGGCCTGGATCCAAAAATTCTAAAGCAAACCCTCAATTTAGCTGGTCAACTCCGCAAAATAAAAATACCCGTAACTACGTTCATGATTGCCACAGATCCATATCTAAAGGCGTTTGTTAGGGAATTTACCAAAGCCAATAATGGGAATGCCTATTACAGCAACTTGCAAGGATTGGGTAATTTGGTGTTCGAAGATTTCAAAAAAAATAGAAGGAAAAATTTATAAGGAAGAACTGAGCACATGACAGATAAGAATAAAATAAAGACAATGGGTCAGCTTAAAAAAGCAGGCTATCAACCCAAAAGCATAAAGGAAGAGCTTAGAGATAATCTGATCCTAAAGTTGCGTCAAAAACAAAATGTATTCGAGGGAATATGGGGATATGAGGAGACTGTTATTCCAGATTTAGAGCGAGCCATTCTGGCAGGACATGATATCAATCTATTGGGACTGCGCGGACAGGCCAAGACAAAAATCGCAAGGTTAATGACGCATCTTCTTGATGAATACATTCCAGTCATTGAAGGAGCTGAGTTAAACGATGACCCATTGCATCCCATCTCACGCTACGGCCGAGACAAGGTAGAACAGCTTGGTGATGATACACCCGTTGCGTGGGTTCATCGCGATGATCGGTATACAGAGAAATTAGCTACACCCGATGTTTCCATTGCCGACCTTATCGGTGACGTAGATCCTATTAAAGCCGCCTCATTAAAACTCCCCTATTCTGATGAGCGTGTCATCCATTTCGGATTGATACCTCGCTCCCATAGAGGAATCTTTGTTATCAATGAGCTTCCGGATCTGCAGGCGAGAATACAGGTGGCGCTTTTCAATATTCTCCAGGAGGGCGACATTCAAATCAGGGGATTCAAATTGAGATTACCACTGGAAATACAATTCGTTTTCACTGCCAACCCTGAAGACTATACCAATCGCGGAAGCATTGTAACACCGCTAAAGGATAGGATCGATAGTCAGATTATTACACATTATCCAAAATCAATAGAGATTGGGAAGAAAATCACGCAACAAGAGGCACAGATAAAGGAAGCACAAAGAAAAATTGTTTCAGCTTCAGAAATTGTGAAAGACTTAGTGGAACAAATAGCCATAGAAGCACGCAAGAGCGAGTTCGTAGATGCCAAAAGTGGTGTGTCTGCCCGTCTCACTATTTCTGCTTTTGAAAACCTTGTAGCTGCTGCCGAACGAAGGAGCATTATTAATAATGAGAACAATACCCACATAAGACTTACAGATTTTATTGGAGTAGTCCCTTCTATTACCGGTAAAGTTGAGTTGGTCTATGAGGGAGAACAGGAGGGTCCGGGGATTGTAGCTCAAAACCTTATAGGCAAAGCCATTCGATCTCAGTTCATCAAATATTTTCCTGATCCTGACAAATTCAGAAAACAAAAAGAAAAAAGCCCGTACAAAAAAATAACACAATGGTTTGGTGATGGCAATACCATTGATCTATTGCATGACATGCCTGAAGCAGAATATAAAAAATTGCTGGATAGCGTCCCCGGACTGAAAGAGCTTGTAGATGAACATCATGGTGGGGAGGATAAAACCACGAAGCTACTAATGATGGAGTTTGCCTTGCATGGTCTGGCCGAATACAGTCAAATCAGTAAGAATAATCTTGTTAAAGGACTTCAGTTTAAAGATTTGCTTAGCGGGATGTTTAGCATTCCTACAGAAGAGGAAAATGAAGACGAGGACGATGGTACGCTGGGCGGAATGATGAATTAGTTTTAGGACAATTCGGCTCTAAAAGATTAATAAAAACGGATTGCATTATTCCAATAGCTTTTGTTAGCTTTATTTAACGAAAGAAGCATTGCGAAGACACGTTTCACACTTACAGGGCAGTTCATAAAACCATTGTAAGAGGCGTGTCTTCGCATTTTTTTTGACTGGACTAAACGTTTTTTTGAGTATGGCAAAAAGCAAGAAAGAGAATAAAATCTTTGTACTCGACACTTCAGTTATCATCTACGAACACAACAGCATCCTCAATTTTGACGAACACGACATTGGCATTCCTATCACGGTGCTGGAAGAACTGGATAACTTTAAAAAAGGAAACGATACAAAGAATTTTGAAGCCCGGGAATTCATTCGGCTAATCGATAAATTAGCCAAGGACCATATGTTGCACCAGTGGAATCCACTCAATGGAAGAGGCAAAGGTCACTTCAAAGTACTCATGGGCACCGAAAGTAATGGCACTTTGGATGCAAACAAGGTTTTCAATGAGGACAAAGCAGATCATCGCATACTTAACGCTGCTCTGCATCTTCAAAAGGTAGAAAAAGAAAAAAAGGTAATTCTAGTCTCAAAGGATATAAATCTGAGACTCAAAGCCAAAGCATTGGGCCTCCAAGCTGAAGATTATACGACTGGAAAAATTCAGAACATTAGTTCTTTATACACCGGAAAAACAATTGTTGAAGATGTTGACCCCAATATAATCAACCTACTTTACGACAAGGGTTACTGCCCCCCGGAAGAAATTTTGGGAAGACAAACCCCCATGAAAAATCATTACTATATTTTCAAAAGTGGTAAAAAGTCTGTGCTTGCTTTTTATAACTCTGCCAATAGCATGGTAGAGCTGGTGGAAAAGAGAAATGCATATGGCATCAAACCTAGAAATGCAGAGCAGGCTTTCGCTATTCATGCGGTGCTTAAGCCGGAAGTCAAATTGGTCTCTATTCAGGGGGTGGCAGGTACTGGAAAAACGCTAATTGCACTTGCTGCTGCGCTCGAACAGAAAAAAGAGTATAAACAAATCTACTTGGCAAGACCCATCGTGCCGTTAAGTAATAAGGACATCGGTTTTCTTCCCGGAGATATTAAATCAAAAATCAATCCATACATGGAGCCCTTATGGGATAACTTAAAGTTTATCCAAAATCAATACGGAGAAGGGGATAAAGAATACAGCAAAATCTCTGAGATGATCAATTTTGAAAAACTGGTCATTACGCCATTGGCTTATATCCGAGGTAGGAGTCTCTCCAATATTTGCTTTATCGTAGACGAGGCACAAAACCTAACTCCTCATGAGGTGAAGACCATTATCACCCGCGCAGGTGAAAACACAAAAATTATTTTTACGGGTGATATTTACCAGATTGATACCCCCTATCTGGATTCACAAAGTAATGGATTATCCAATCTGATTGATCGATTAAAGGACCACGAGTTATACGCACACATCACCCTTGAAAAAGGAGAGCGATCTGAACTGGCCAATTTGGCCAACGAATTGTTATAGTTCGGTTGATAGTTATTATGAGACGACTAATACAAGTATTGGGAAAACAAAATTCAATTAACTCTTAACTGCCAAATACTCACAATTCCATAAATTAATTCTGAATAGAGGCAAAAATCTGGACACTTTATATATTCCGTAATGGCGAAATGCTGATAAATGATATGCTTTCCATCCGGATGCCAAGAGGGGCTAAACGCCAGAAAACCTAAATTGTCACCTTGTTTGCCTTCGTAGAAATGTCTGCCTGGAAGCACAAGCCGTACTTTTGTACCGTCTGACTGCATTATATAAATACCCACTCCGTTCCAATAAAGAATTTGATTTCCATCAGGTGAGACTTTGGGGTTTCGATTATCCTCATTTACTGAAGCATCGAGCCTGGATAATTCCTCATTTGCTATTATATCGTTGATGAGAAATTTGGTCCAAATAGACTGATCAATCTTCTTTGAAGATATTATTCTTTTCCCATCCGGGAAAAAATCTGAATAAGGGCCATTAGCAGTAATAAATTTGTTGGAGGAATCATTATCATAAACAAATATTCCACCCTGTTCATTTTTGTCATAACTACCATGAAAATAAGACAGTTGATTGTCAGGACCCCACGCAGGAGCAAAATTTTCAGAGATGCTAACCAAAGGCATAGCTGAAAGGCTATCACCATTTAGTTTTATTTTACTGATTACACCATAAGAGGAATTGAAAGCCACCCACTCACCATCTGGTGAAATATCTGCATTATATCCAAATTGAGCAATTACCGTCTCTAATCCTGTATCCAAATTATGAACTACCAATCTTCCTTTGTTGGGAAATTCTGCGTACGCACTTCTAAAAACAATCTGCTTTGTATCTGGTGCCATTAATGGTTCTGTAAAACTTTCTACAAAGAGAACCGGCTGCTCTGTCACCTGCCAGATTATTTCACCCTCATCATAAACGGGATAAGGATCGTCAGAGCAACTATAAAGCCATAAAATGACTATAATAAAAATGATCCACTTACTTCTCATTCTCCTTTTTGTAGATTTTCAGTCGTTTCGATTGCCCATTTGCGTTGATCATTTTTACAAAATAAAACCCTGGCTTCCATCCATCTGTTTTAAAAACTTCATTTGTTTGCGTATCAACGTCTACTTGTTTTTCAACCACTATCTTGCCTACATTATCATGTATAGTGATTCCTATGGTTCCTGATTCCACACCACTTATCGTTAACTCATTAGTAAATGGGTTAGGGTATACAACTGCTTCGAAAGTGGCGGGCGCTGTGCTATACAATAGTTGGCCATTGTCATAATGAACATTTAAGTATCCACTTTTGGTTACCCCGTTGCAAACCACATCGCAGCGCAAATTAGTATTCACGCTAATGGTGCTGCTGTAGGAGCTGCTGGTGTTGCCGGTATCACTCCAGTATGAGGTGGTAAATGGTCTTTTGTACCAATGGTAGGAGGTGATAGTACCACCGCAGTTTATGGGTACTGCCGTCCAATTTCCTTGTTGTCCCTGACCAAGTAGATCTGGTCCATTGATAATTACGTTAAATTCTGTTCTGCCCAAAAGGGAATAGGCAAAGACCACATTTGACGGTGTCGTGGGGTACCAACCCAAGTAGGTTCCCCACGTTGTCCATACCTGGTAAACATAGGTTTGCAAATTTACACTTTGAGCACTCTTTGAAATTACCTCAGTGAATCCCAATTGATAATTTGTAGTTGCATCTGACCATCCTGTGGACGCCCCCACGCTTCGACCCCAGGCGTAGAATTCATTATTTTGATATAAGGGCGTACCGGGGGCGATACGAACAGCATGTTTTACTACCTGATAAATTCCGTGCAGCGGTCCACCTCCATTATTAAGAAAAGTCATATAGTATTGTCCGGTAGAGCTGTATATACTTCCGCCTGTCCAGGTTCGTTGAGCCAGGCTCCAGGGAGCATTCATCATTTCTAAGGCCTTACCTGCGTTAAGCAAACCACTGCCCATTTCTTGATGATACTCATTAACGTAATAATAGTGTTGTGGATTTCTTTTGGCCGAAGCTTTCATTATCCCCTCCACATCATTCTGGTGAAGGAGAATATTTTTAGATTTAATCAATGCGGCAACCCCTGCAACATGAGGAGTAGCGGCAGAAGTTTGCCCGAAATGTCCGTAACCCCCAGCCTCTACCCTCGCAGTTGTATAGACCATATCCTCCCAACCTGGAGCTACAATATCTATACCCCCTCCATAATTTGAACTAAATAATCTTGCTCCTGTACCATCACTTGCACCAACGGCCATCACCCATTCTTTATCATAATCAGCTGGGTAATGAGGACTTGTTGTATTGTCATTGCCTTTAGAGGCAACTATCAATGTTCCAAACTGATTGGCAACTCGAATGGCATCACGGACTACTTCACTATATGATGATATCCCTCCACTAATATTTAATATATGACAACCGTATCCATAATAAGGAATAGAAGCTTCAGCGATGGCTGTAGCCATATTTAAATCGGTAATGCTTCCATTGCTTGCTGCTATTTTAAACGCATATAATCTAACACCTGGTTTTTTCTTTACTGGAGTTAAAACCGACCCTCCGGCAATGCCGGCAACACCTATGCCGTTATTTCTTACTGCTCCAATAATCCCCGCAGCTTTCGTGCCATGTCCTCCAAATGTAATCTCATCATCATCAGGGTTGCTACCGGGGTTAATATAATTGTATCCACCAACAATGATAGCATCCGGCACTGCATAAGCTCCATTGCCCAAATCTGGATTATCATAATCGATTCCAGAGTCCAAAACCCCAACTCTCACATCAGGTTTCCCTACCATAAAATCCCACGCACGTGGGGCATTAATATGGCCATCGGCATACGTCTGAGTATCATATAAACTAGATTGTTGGCTAAAATAAGTATCATTTGGAAAAGTATTATCTAATTTGGCTATCCAGTTAGGTTCTGCGTAAACAACACCTTTTATTTTGTTGAGTCTTTTACATAAAGCAGGAATATCGGTCTCATCAGGTAAGCGCAATACCATGATGCTATTTAAGTCAAGTAACGCCTTAATATTTTTTGTATCACGCAAACTATTCTGAACAGCCTCAGGAAGTGGCCGCATTACTTTACGCAATTCCAGTATTGTTTCTTTTTGAAATAGCGAATCCAGGGACGTGTTTTGAATATGTTCTCTGGGTTTCGTTGTATACCGGAGGTCACCAAACATAAAGGTAGAGTCCATCATTCCAATGTCTAAACGAATTATGACTTCACCTGGTACATGGGAAGATGATTGAGAAAATGAAGTAGATAGGCCAACTAATACGAAGA
>JAHBUB010000050.1 GCA_019638285.1 Cyclobacteriaceae bacterium
TTTGAGCTGATTACTTTCAGCCCATTTAGAGGTAATAATAACCTTGTGTGATTTAGGTTGGCCCCCGACTGAAGCCCACCTTTTTCCAAAACGGATTGCAAAGATAATCCTCGAATTTGGGTAATGCAAGTGCCTTTTTGAAATATTTTTACAGCCTGGCTACAAATGAATGGTTTGAAGACGATCAGGACCTGTTGAGATCAATGTAATTGGTACTTCAAGCTCTTTTTTTAAGAAGGAAACATATGCAAAAAGCTCTAATGGCATATTATCTTTGGTAATATTTTTTAGAGAAGTATTCCAACCTTTTAACTCTGTGTACACTGGAGTTATCTTTTCATTGACCAATTCATAAGGAAGTGAGTCGGTAATCTTGCCGTTGGCTAATTTATAGCTGGTACAGGCCTTTATTATAGGAAAACCATCAAGAACATCAGCTTTCATCATGAGTAGCTTGGTAACACCATTGATCATAATGGAATATTTAAGGGCTGGTAAATCTATCCAACCACATCTCCTAGGGCGGCCGGTTGTTGACCCGAATTCATTTCCTGCCTTTCTCATCTTTTCCCCCTCCTCATCCAGAAGTTCGGTGGGAAATGGTCCACTACCCACCCTGGTGCTATATGCTTTGAATATGCCAAATACTTCTCCAATATGACAAGGTGCCACACCCAATCCGGTGCACGCACCAGCCGTAACTGTGCTTGAACTGGTAACAAAGGGGTAACTTCCGAAGTCAATATCTAGCAAAGATCCCTGTGCTCCTTCTGCTAAAATTGAATTGCCAGATTTAATCTCTTTATTTAAAAAGTATTCACTATCAATAAGCTCAAATTGCTTCAAAAATTCGATGGCCTCAAAAAACTGGCTTTCAAGTTCTTCCCAGTTGTACTCTAGATCATGATTCTTAAGAATACTAAAATGCAGCTCAGTTAGTTTCTTGAATTTACTTTTGAAAGTATCTGATAAAGTGTCTCCTACTCTCAACCCTTGCCTGCCAATCTTATCCTGATAAGATGGACCTATGCCCTTTAAGGTGCTCCCGATCTTATGCTCACCCTTTTCTTTTTCGTAAGCCTGATCGAGCAACCTATGGGTTGGAAGAATAATTGTTGCCTTTTTTGAAATAAAGAGATTCTTCTTTACATCCAGATTAAACTTTGACAGCTTTTCAATTTCGGCTCTAAAAATAACGGGGTCAAGCACCACGCCATTTCCCACTACATTTTTAGTATTTGACCTGAATATCCCAGACGGGATTTGATGGAGTACATGCTTGATACCATCAAACTCAAGGGTATGACCTGCATTAGGCCCACCTTGAAAACGAGCAATTACATCATACTTTGGCGCAAGCACATCAACAATTTTACCTTTGCCTTCATCACCCCATTGGAGACCCAGCAATACATCTACTTTCATTTTTGAGCTGATTACTTTTTGGATAATGCGATGGCCTCCTCTTCAGTCTTTACAATCTGAAAAATGGCATTTAGTTTTGTGATGGCTAACAATTTTTTAACGCTTTCAGAAGGATTCAGTAAATAAACTTCTCCTCCTTTATTTCTAAATTTTGTAAGAATGGTAATGAGTACTCCAATACCACTGCTATTGATATAACGCAATTCTGAAATATCAACGATACAGACAACCACCTTATGACTTAAGGCATCATTTACCGCTTCTATAAGTTGTGTGCCATTGTCCTCCCCTATAAGATCCCCGGCAATCCTCAGCATGAGGGTGTTGGCGCTTATTTCCTGTCTAAAGTTCATGCCTTTTTATTTTCGCAATTTTTTTTGGTGCAGGTGGCATAAAGTATCAAAGAGTGGTGCATTACATTGAAATGGAGCAATTCCTCTACTGTATTTTGGATATTTTGAATACGAGGGTCGCAAAACTCAGTGACTTTATGACAATCGGTACAAATCAAATGATCATGTTGCTTGTAACCAAATGACTTTTCATATTGGGCCAGATTTTTACCAAACTGGTGCTTACTTACCAGATCGCACTCTACCAGCAAATCCAATGTATTATATACCGTGGCCCTACTTACCTGATAGTTTTTGTTTTTCATGTTGATGTAAAGAGATTCTACATCAAAATGTCCCTCATGAGAATAGATTTCCTCCAATATAGCAAAGCGTTCGGGAGTCTTCCTCAGCTCCTTATTTTCTAGATAAGCGGTGAAAATCTTTTGAACCTCTTCGTAAACTTTTGGATTAATAGGCATACTCTCGTTTCGACTAACAAATATACGAGTTGTTGCGGATAACAAGACTAAGAACTGCTATCTACAAGCTGTTGTGGAAGCGGTTTCGGCCACTATATCACCTTTTCCAGATTAGTATTCTCAATATTTTTGGAATCAAAGCGATTGGCAGTGACTACCCCATCTACCTTTTCTAGTTTTTTGATCAAGAAATCCAAATGACGGGTATCATTTACATAAAGCATTATCTCACCAGTAAAAATGCCATTGTCTGTTCTGAAAGAGATAGAGCTCATATTTACCTTTAGCTCTTCTGATATTATTTTCGACACATCATTGATGAGTCCAACCCTATCTGCTCCAATGATCTTTAGCCCAGTAAGGAATGCTACCTCGTGTTGTGAAGTCCACTTTGCCTTAATTACTCTATTTCCATGACTGGCCAATAATTCGGTCGCGTTGGGGCAATTAGCCCGATGGATCTTAATTCCTTCATTTACGGTTACAAAACCAAATACATCATCCCCAGGAATGGGCGAGCAGCATTTGGCCAGTTTATACTCCACCACATCCATATCTTCACCTATCAGCAAGATATCATCGTACCTGCCTTTTGCTTTTGAGATTTCCTGCTCAATACCCTTTGCATCATTTATTTGAGGTTTGGATCTAACCGGAGAGGATGGCTTAAATTCCTTAAAACGCTTTATATCATTAACTGTAATTAGGCCTCTTCCCACTTTGAAATACAAATCAAATTGAGAGTTTACTTTGAAGTAAGCCCTCATTCTCTCAAACATCTGATTGTTTGCATCTAGCTTAATTTGCTTTAATTTCCTTAATAGGAGTTCTTTTCCCTCTTCTGCTATCGTCTTTTTATCTTCTTTTAGGGCATCTCTAATCTTTGATTTGGCTTTAGAACTGACCACAAACCGAAGCCAGTCTTCATTGGGCTTTTGTTTGGCCGATGTTAGAATCTCAATCTGATCACCATTTTTTAGTACCTGATTAATTGGAACTAGTTTCTGGTTCACTTTGGCTCCTATACACTTTGCTCCTACATCAGTATGAATATCAAAAGCAAAGTCGAGTGCGGTAGCCCCATTGGGAAGTGTTTTCAGTTCTCCTCTTGGGGTAAACACAAATACCTCCTCGTTGAACAGGTTACCCCTGAAATCATCAACAAATTCCAGTGCAGACAAATCTTGTCGTTCTAGCAATTCCCTGACATGGACCAACCATTTTTCCAGATTCGACTCATGGCTAGCCACATTATCCTTGTATTTCCAATGCGCAGCATAACCCTTCTCAGCAATCTCATCCATGCGTCTGGTCCTTATTTGTACCTCCACCCATTGACCATTTTTGGCCATTACAGTAGTGTGTAGTGATTCGTAGCCATTTGTTTTTGGGGTACTTATCCAGTCTCTAAGCCTATCTGGATTGGGGGTGTAATAATCAGTAACCACAGAATAAGCCTGCCAGCAATAAGACTTCTCCTGGTCTTCCGGTGTATCAAGAATCAGGCGCACGGCAAATAAATCATATACTTCATCAAAGGGAATATTTTGCTTTTGCATCTTACTCCAAATTGAATGAATAGATTTGGGCCTGCTTTTTATTTCATAATTGATATTAAGTTTGTCTAGCTCTTCTTTTATTGGAGTAATGAAAAGCTTAATGAATTTATTTCTAGACGCTTTCGTGTTATCAATTTTGGATGCGATCTCTTCGTATACACTCTCATCGGTAAACCTGAGATAAAGGTCTTCCAGTTCACTTTTAATTACATTTAGGCCAAGGCGGTGGGCAAGTGGTGCGTACAGGTAAATAGTTTCAGAGGCTATTTTCAACTGCTTATTGCGCGGCATGCTTTCCAGTGTACGCATGTTATGCAACCGGTCTGCGAGCTTGATCAGAATCACCCTCACGTCTTCAGAGAGCGTAAACAGCATCTTTCTGAAGTTCTCGGCTTGCGCAGAAGTACCATACTCAAATACGCCACTAATTTTTGTTAATCCATCCGTGATTTTAGCTATTTTTTTGCCAAACATCCGCTCGATGTCCTCCAGCTCTATGTCGGTATCTTCTACCACATCGTGCAAAAGTGCGGCTACGATAGAAGTAGTTCCCAGGCCAATTTCTTCCACACAAATTTCAGCAACAGCCAATGGATGAAATATATATGGCTCGCCAGACTTCCTGCGCATGTCTTTATGTGCCTCCAGTGAAATTGTAAATGCACGCTTTATGAGCCTTGCATCGCCAGGCTCCAAAATGGGCTTGGCCTTACGAAGCAGCCTTCGATATCTACAAATTATTTCCTTTTTCTCCTCTACAGCATCAATTACCACCTGAATCTAATTTTTCGTTTTACTTAAATTTCAATTTGCCACTATTTCGATCTATTTATTGAACATTAAAAGGGAGTTAGCAATTCATCGGAATTTTGAAAAAATATCACTATCCGTAACTAAAATATCTATAAATTTGCACTTCTTTTTTAAGGGCTGACCTATCCTACAGGGGTTAATTTGGCTTAAACCCAAGATATAGGAGTAGACAGAAAAGGCGGGTGTGGTGAAATTGGTAGACATACCAGACTTAGGATCTGGCGGAGCGATCCATGGGGGTTCGAGTCCCTCCACCCGCACTATAAAAGAACCCTCGCTTCCAGACTTATAAAACTGGTATCGAGGGTTCATAATTTTAGTTGAATCACAAAAAACACGGAACACATTGGACATAACGCTAGACAAAAAAAGTACCACAGACGGTCTTATTAAAATTAAGCTATCACCAAGTGATTATCAACCGAAAGTGGAAGAAAAGATAAAGACCTATGCACGCAAGGCCACCATTAAAGGCTTTCGCCAAGGGAAAATACCACACGGAGTGATTAAAAAGATGTTTGGGAAATCCATTCTTGTTGAAGAGGTGAATCATCTTCTTTCACACGCTGTAACAGACTACATAAAGAATAATAAGCTGAGAATTTTAGGGGAGCCTTTACCCAATCAGGAAAAAACAAACCATATCAATTGGGATGCTCAAGACGAGTTTGAATTTGAATTCCAAATTGGGCTAGTGGATGACTTTAGCTACGAATTATCACCCAAGGTCAAATTGAAATCCTATCCTATAGAAGTTGACAAAAAGGTCATTGACGATACCATTGCCGACCTAAAAACAAGGTTTGGCGAGGTTACGCATCCTGAGGTAAGCGAAGAAGGGGATAATTTGTATGGCCAAATACTTGAAGACGGGAGCGAAACTCCCGTAGGTGCCCACCTGGAGCTTTCAAAGCTTAATAAAAAGGCACTAAAAGATTTTGTGGGCAAGAAAAAAGAAGATTCCATTGAAATGGATATCAGGAAAGTATTTGATACCGATGAGGAAATTGGAGTACTTCTTGGTATTTCTCTTGAGGAAGCCAAAACAAAAAAAGGAAAGTATAATTTTCAAATTACCTCCATTAGTCGGGTAGCCCCCGCAGAAATCAACCAAGAGCTTTTTGATAAAGTATTTGGCAAAGATGCTGTAAAGTCAGAAGAAGAATTCATTAATAAAGTAAGGGAGACTATTCAGGGCAATTACGACAGGGAAACAAACCACTTGCTGGACCATGAAATACAACATCACTTTGTAGATAATACGAAGATTGATATGCCTGATGAATTTTTAAAATTATGGCTTAAGAATTCAGGCGGAGGCCAAATTACCGATGATGTTCTTGAAAAGGAATTCGGTCAGTATAAAGAATCCTTGAAGTGGGATTTGATCAAAAATAAAATTGCTGAAGACTTAAAAATTGTTGTAGAGGCTGAAGAAGTTAAAAAAAAGGCGAAAGAAATGATCATGGAGCAGTTTGGGGGGCAGGCTTTCGCGGCCCAATTGGGTGATAAACTTGATGGTATTGCCGACAACTATCTTTCCGATCAAGAGGGTAAAAACTTTATGAAGCTATATGATGAACTCCGGCACGAGAAAATCTTAAAAGCCATTAAGGAAACAGCTACTATCTCCAAAAAACCAGTTTCGTTGGATGAGTTCAAAAAGGTTGTTGAAAAGCACAATCATTAAATCTAATGAACCATTCAACGTTCGGTTAAGTTTAATCGTATAAGCCCTTAACCGGGCTTTTTTATTGTAAAATTCTTGTTAACATTGAACTACTAAGCAGAATAAAACACCTCCTGTTTCGACTAAAAGATTAAAAACACATTGACCATGAATAACAAAAATAACGAGTTTAGAAAATATGCAGTTCACCATATGGGTATGAGTGGCAACACGATTGATGATTACGTGCAAAAAATCGATAACATGACCCAATATGTAATTGAAGAGCGGCCAGGCAATTTTAGGGCCATTGATGTATTCACACGTCTTATTTCAGACAGAATTATTTTTCTTGGCATGGGTATAGATGATCAGATTGCCAATTTGATTACCGCTCAACTTCTCTTTCTAGAGTCCTCTGATCCAAAGAAAGATATTATCATGTATGTCAATAGTCCAGGCGGGTCAGTTTATGCGGGCCTTGGAATATATGATACCATGCAATATATCAATCCTGAGGTAGCGACTGTATGTACAGGTCTTGCTGCCTCTATGGCTGCTGTTCTTTTGGCATCGGGCGCAGATAAAAAAAGATCAGGACTCCCTCACTCACGCATTATGATCCACCAGCCCATGAGCAGTATGCAGGGACAGGCAAGTGACATGGAGATCTCTTTGCGGCAAACTTTAGAAGTAAAGAAAGATTTGTACGACATTTTGGCCAAGCACAGCGGTCAAAAATTTGAAAAAATAGAGAAAGATTCAGAGCGTGATTACTGGATGCGCTCCGCTGAGGCCAAGGCCTATGGTCTTATTGATGAGGTTTTGGAAAAGAAGAAATAGAGTCCGAGTTGAATTAGAGAACCCTTAACCCTAAAAAGAAAGGTTCCAATCATTAGGAGAAGTCCTCAGCCCCTTTTGGAGCTCCTGGATGGGAAATTATAAATTTGTACATTTGTAGCCTATTATTAAAATCACATGGCTGAAGTTACATGTTCGTTTTGCGGAAGGAATAAAAAGGATGTGGATCTGATGATATCAGGTATTCACGCCCATATTTGTGATAAGTGTGTAACCCAGGCAAGTCAAATATTGCTTGAAGAGAAGAAAAATAAGACCGAGGCGGGCAATCTTCCCAATTTCAAACTTATAAAACCCAGAGAAATCAAGAAGTTTCTGGATGAGTATGTAATTGGACAAGATGAAGCCAAAAAAGTAATGTCAGTGGCTGTTTACAATCACTATAAGCGTCTCATGCAAAAGAAAGTTGATAATGAGGTGCAGATTGAAAAATCCAACATTATTATGGTAGGCGAAACAGGAACCGGGAAAACCTATTTGGCAAAAACACTCGCCAAATTGCTTCAGGTTCCTTTTTGTATTGCAGATGCAACTGTGCTTACCGAAGCCGGTTATGTGGGTGAAGATGTGGAAAGCATTTTGACAAGGCTACTGCAAGCCGCTGATTATAATGTGGAAGCTGCAGAAAGGGGCATCGTCTACATCGATGAAATTGATAAAATCGCCAGAAAGTCTGATAATCCTTCCATCACACGTGATGTAAGTGGTGAAGGGGTACAGCAGGCTTTGCTAAAACTATTGGAAGGAACAGCGGTAAACGTTCCTCCTCAAGGAGGCAGAAAACACCCAGACCAAAAAATGATTACGGTTAACACCGACAACATACTTTTTATTTGCGGTGGTGCCTTTGAAGGAATTTCTAGGTTTATCGCTGGCCGCTTGAACACCAGACCACTTGGTTTTGCCTCCAGTGCTGACAGCCTGAAGCCTGGGGAGATTGACAAAGACAATTTATTACAATTTGTTTCTGCTCTTGATCTCAAAAGCTTTGGCTTGATTCCTGAATTAATAGGGCGACTTCCTGTATTGTCATACCTGAATCCTTTGGATAAAGAGGCCTTGAGAAAAATTCTTACCCAGCCAAAGAACGCACTTGTAAAACAATACAAAAAATTGTTTGAGATGGAAGGTATTGAATTGGATTTTAAAGAGGGTGCCCTTGATTTCATTGTAGAGAAAGCTGCTGAATTCAAATTAGGAGCACGTGGATTGCGTTCCATTTGCGAGGCCATCATTAACGATGCTATGTTTGAGCTTCCATCTGAAAAAACTACAGAGAAGCTTTCTATCAATCGTGCTTATGCAGAGGAGAAATTCAATAAATCACACTACAGTAAGCTGAAGGTGGCTTAGTTTTCGCTTCGTAGATAATTCACCATCAATCTTGCTGCATTTTCTGATGCTGATCCAGTATCGAGAATTTTCAATAGGTGATCGTAATCTTCCTTAATCTTCTCACGATAAGAAGCGTCTTCTACCAATCTATGCAGTTCAATGATTGTATTTTGAATTGTCGCCTCCTTTTGGATCAACTCACGAATAGCCTCCTTACCCACAATCAAGTTAACCAAAGAAACAAACTTTACTTTAATCATAAACTTGGCCAGAAAAAACTCCAGTCTGTTTGCCTTATACACCACTACTTGTGGCACCTTAAAAAGGGCAGTCTCCAGTGTCGCTGTTCCTGAAGTGACAATAGCGGCATGTGCATGTGACAGTAAATCGTAGGTGGCATCAAAAATCAAATGAACATTGTTATACTTTGTTATTGGATGGTATAGACTTTCGGGCATTGATTTTACTGCTGCCACTACAAATTGATATTTAGGGTTGGCTTCGATTACCTTTACCATCAAAGGAATAATTTTGAACAGCTCACTTTTTCTACTTCCGGGAAGTAATGCTACCAATTGCATTTTCTCGGCAAGTTTATTATTAGTTAAAAAATCGGGCGCTTGCTGAAATGCCTTCACTGCATCAAGTACGGGATTGCCCACATAGTCAACCTCCCAATCAAACTTCTTGAAAAAATCCTTTTCAAAGGGGAGAATGCAAAACATATGGTCAACATTTGACTTGAGCTCCTTTGCTCTTGACTGATACCAGGCCCAAACTTTTGGTGATATGTAGTAATAGTTTTTTACGCCATTGGCTTTGCAGAACTTTGATATTCTTTTATTGAATGCCCCATAATCAATTAATATCACTACATCAGGTTGGTAATTTAGAATATCATTCTTGCATTGCTTTAATCGGCCAAGCAGGGTTCTTAAATTAGCAATTAGTGCAATCAACCCCATAAATGCCATGTCCCGGTAATGCACTGCCAGATCAAGACCTACTTCTTGCATATAGTCACCTCCAAAACCCCTGAATTCTGCTTCAGGATCTTGCTTCTTCAATTCCTTCATTAGGTTACTTCCATGAAGGTCCCCAGAACGCTCTCCGGCAATCAGATAGTACTTCACGATAGTTGGGTGTTATTCACCATAATACTCCACATAATTTCTTGGTGTTTCATAAAGACGCAAGGAATGAAGAGCGCCATATTTACTGATGCCTGATATTTTGGGAGCAAGAATTCTCCATATCTCTACAATCAATGTTTCGCAACTGGCCAGCTTATCTTTCATGAAATCTACGTCAAGATTTAGATTCTTGTGATCCAGTTTTTCAATTACTTCATTTCGTATTAAAGCACTCAGTTTCTTCAGATCGATCACAAAACCTGTATCAGGGTCTGGCTTACCTTTTACTGTAACAATTAAATCGAAGTTGTGTCCATGCCAATTTTCATTGGCACAAGGGCCAAAAATTTCAATGTTTTTTTCTTTAGACCACGCTGGATTGTACAGCTTGTGGGCGGCATTAAAATGCTCCTTTCGACTTACGTAAATCATATCTTTATTCTAGTACAAATATACATTAACTTGCCTCAAAATATTTTACTCAAATGATCATTGTTACAGGAGCTGCAGGCTTTATTGGAAGTTGTCTGGTTAAGAAACTGAATTCTGAGAATTTTAATGCTATTGTGGCGGTAGATAAATTCAATGACGAGGCAAAGAATAAAAATCTTGCTGGCACACAACTGAAGGAAAAAGTAGATCGTGATGAGTTCATGATGTGGCTTGATAAGAATTATGAAAGCGTAGAGTTTATCTTTCACATTGGAGCGCGAACCGATACTGCGGAGTTCGACATGGAGCTACTTCATAGGCTTAACACAGACTATACCAAAGAGGTATGGAAACGATGTGTCAACTACCAAATACCTCTTGTCTATGCCTCTTCGGCAGCCACTTATGGATTGGGTGAGCAGGGGTATGAAGACAATGAATCAACCATTGATACACTCAAACCACTGAATCCCTATGGCTTATCAAAGCAGGAGTTTGATGTCTGGGCATTGTCACAAAAAGACAAACCTTTTTACTGGGCAGGTTTAAAATTTTTTAATGTTTATGGCCCTAATGAATACCACAAAGGCAGGATGGCATCCGTGGTTCTACACGCCTTTCATCAAATCAGTGCCACTGACAAAATGAAACTGTTCAGGTCACATCACCCTGAATTCAAAGACGGAGAACAAATGCGAGATTTTATCTATGTCAAGGATGTGATAGAGGTATGTTATTTTCTGATACATCACCGAAAAAATTCCGGTATCTATAATCTGGGGTCAGGAAAAGCCAGAACCTTTCTTGATCTTACCCGAAGTGTATTCAAAGCAATGGACAAGAAGGAACATATCGAATTCATTGACACACCGGAAGACATTCGAGATAAATATCAATACTTTACAGAAGCCAACATGAAAAAATTGAAAGGTATTGGATACGACAAACCCTTTCACACACTTGAAGAGGGAGTAGAGGATTACGTGAAAAACTATCTAACAAAAAATCAGAGTTATTATTAATTAAATCAT
This sequence comes from Cyclobacteriaceae bacterium, assembly GCA_019638285.1. Classification (GTDB taxonomy): domain Bacteria; phylum Bacteroidota; class Bacteroidia; order Cytophagales; family Cyclobacteriaceae; genus ELB16-189. Next base: position 11,073 of record JAHBUB010000050.1, read on the forward strand.
TACCTAATCACAATTCTGTGATAGTACATGTGATTGCCTGAAAGCACTTGTAGAATATAAATCCCTCTTGGAATATCAGAGATGTCCAACCTAAATTCTCCATCTACATCTAACGGATTTATTGGCACCTCCTGATCCATCAGATTTACTAATCGTATTTTTTGTATTCCATCTCCTGTTACAAACAATCTCTTCTCGGCTGGGTTCGGATATACCTGAATTGCCTTTTGATTTATTTCTTCAATAGTCCCTGTCACCAAGAAAGCATCGGATTGCCTATTGCAGTTATCATCAAAGGTCAGTACGGTGTAGACCCCCAGTCCATTTGAAAGGTCTATTGATCTTTTGTTGGCACCCCCCAATAACTCTCCATCCAAAACCCATTGATATCTATTTGCAGGAAGAAAGCTTATCAGCCTTCCATTACTTAGTTCAATCTTGTTTTCCAATAATATGGTTGGGCCAAGATTCAATGGCCTTGCAAATGACACCGAGTTTATTCCATCAGTAACTTCCAATGAAACTTGAAATTGGTCTGACTCCATAAACGCGTGAACTGGATTTACAGCAGTCGAAGTATTTTGAGCTGATCCTACATCCCCAAAATTCCAATTCCGAGATGTAATCGGTCCTGAACTTTTATCGATCAAAAACACTGCAGCATTTTCGCAATTGTATTCATAATCAAAATCAGGAAATAAAATATGGTTGCAGGAATCTTGTACCCAGTGAGGAGAATTGATCACCGTACTATTGATCCCTGCATTTAAAACAGATCTGCCTGTTACAGATATGCTTTTGATGTCAAGATTATCCAAACAAATTTTATTGTGACCTTCAAATTCAAGGATGGCAGGTCCTGCACCAGATGACGACAAGTTAATTCGATTTGCAGATGTGGCCTGTAGGTTAAATGTATTGGTAATCAGCTGTGTAGTTGATTCTTCCACAATTAAGGAGGAACCCTCATTTAGGTTGATATTATTCCACGCATGATTGCCAATGATTCCAAGTATCCCTACACCTTCAACGCTTTCAATAGCTCCATTTCCACTTACATTTATCTCTCCACCCTTTAGTTCGATTGTGCTATTGAAATTATTAGAGCCCAGGTTTAAAGAATAAGATGACGATACAGGTACGACAATCTTAGCATTTTCACTTTGAAGGACCACCGATGATAAATCAAGCGACAGGGTAGTAACACCAGTTATGTTTGTACTTGCCAAAGTCAATGTCTTTGGTTGAGTCCCTATTGGTATCAACTTATTCATTTTTATTTGATTGTCGCCTAGTGTTAGATGGCCTTCTTCCATCTCAATTTCATTCACGCTAAAATTTCCTGACATTTGCCACTTCGCATCCATACCTGAAAATTTCAGAGTCAAATCGTTCAGGTTGTTATTGTTCAAATTAATCTTCGCATCCGTTGCGCTGCTTCCTTTAAAAAATATAGTTCCAGGTGAAGAGGAGAAAATATTTTCGGACAGAAAGTTTATTCCGTCACTTATTGTAAGCTGATACCCATCAAAATCCAGATTGATTTCTTCGTTGGCAAACCATCGAATAGAATAACATAGTTGGTCTTGAGTTAGGGTAACTGATTGTCCATCAGCAGAAAAAGAATTTTCATCAAATACGACTTTATCATCTGCTGAAGGAACCGCATTGGCTGCAATCCCTCCGCTCTCCAAAGACCAGTTAATCCCATTGTTCCAATCACCAGTGTTGCCAATCCAGTAGTATGATATCCTTGGATCAACCACAGAGTTATAAGTGATGATCAGGGAAAAGTCCTGTTTGCCATTTACAAGGGTGCCCTTATGGCTCACCTTAAGTTTATAATTTCTCGGTTCCGGATTGTCGAACTCCAGTTTCTCAACATTATCAAGAATATTATCTCCCTTTGTTGCAGCAGTGGCCGGATTGGATGGATCCATTTTCCAAGGAAATTGTTGAGTGCCTCCTTCATCAACCAATGATAAGTCGAGGTCATTCTTTAACATTTTAGTAGCTGGGTTGAGTGACGGGGGTAACACTTGCCCTGCAGGATCTGTCCACACCAAGGTGGCAGTGATCTTAGTGTTTTCCTTTGGCTTCATCATAAGCTCAAATACTTCTCCGCTGCTCAATGACATTTCTTTCACAAAAACATTTTGATCATCTTTTTCAATGAGCGTCTTAGCAGCGCGCTCCCCATCTAATAACCCCCAGCCATACATATAGTCAGGCCCATTATTTGGTCCTGCTTCTCTGGCAGTATGAATAGCCAACGCTTTTAAGGTTGCAGATTTCATGTAGTTACCTGCATTCAGGTCTTTATAAAGTTCCTGAAGCAACGCCAGCGTACCCGTGGCTGCAGGCGCAGACATAGATGTACCACTTAAAGTTTCGTAATCACTGGAGCTATTGGAGGAAGTAGAAAAAACTGCTTGTCCGGGAGTCACGATATCCGGCTTAATTCTCCCGTCATCTGTTGGACCGAAACTACTAAAGCTGGTAATCACCACATCAGCCGGCCCTGTGTATGATCCTGTAAGTTTTTTTACAGCCCCTACTGTAAGAATATTCTTTGCCACGCCATTGGTAGGAATACAGTCAAAAGGATCGCAATCGGATGGCTTAGAACCATCTCCTATATCTGCATTATCATTTCCTGCCGATTTTACAATAAGGTAATAAGGTGCGTTATAGGCGATATCATCATAAAACCCGCTGGTAGTATTATAAAACCCAAACTTCCAGTCCTTGGTGGTGCTTATACTCGCGTCACCATGCCAAGTCCAGGTAGCGTCATTTTTACTCCAACCGGAAACTGTTCCGTAAGAATGATTCGAAAGAATAATTGACGATTGATCCGGTGCTGCCTGTCCGGTCATCTCGCTTACATCATTAAAAAAATCATATGCAATTGCCGTTGCCTTGGGGGCCATACCTTTTGCATTCGGATTGATACCAGATGCAATCATAGTACCCAAGACATGGGAAGCATGAAAGTTAAACTCCGTAGGATTATCCATCTGCGTCACTCTTCCTACATACTCTATGTGATCGCTTCTTACTTTACCCTCATCCCATATTCCTATTCTTATCCCAGAACCCTCAAGATTTAAACCCAAACTACCTCCACTCCTAAGCTCATCCACCATCAATGATGTGGCAACTTGCGCATTGTCCGATTGGATATAAATTGGAACTCCAGAAACTGACACATCCACCAATGCCATCATTGACCCATCACTTCGATATGTCATTCGACCTATTGATCCTTTTTGCAAATATTTGTCTATTCGAAAATCAGCACCCTTTTTATATTGTTTATAGGCACTATCTATTTTTGAGAGACCTATCTCCAAATTCTGCGCTTTTGCCAATTGTACTAATGCAAAGCCTAGTATTATTAATGATAATTTTAAGAAGTCGCTTCGCATAATAGCATTTTAACTCAAAGGCTATGAATCCTTATTCGGAAGTAATTACAATAGTTTCTCGGAAGTCATTTGAACTATCAATCAAATCAAAAAAAGAATAATTGAGTATAATTTTTTTTGTTGTTTCATCATAAGTACCTGTTGCTTCAAATTCATACTGACTGGTAAATTCAAATAATTTCGTGCGGTTTATTGTCACCACTCCCTTAGTGGTTATCATTTGATCTTGCGTAAGATTAAATATTAATGTAGACTCAGGATTTTGGCTTCCCACGAATTTTCCTTTCAGGTTAAAAATTCCACTGCAGATACCCTTTGAGTTTTCGGATCCAATCCCGGTTAATGTTTCATTACTACTTTGCATAGTAAGTGCTCCCATCCACACACGTACGTCTGAGACATCCGATGAACAATCATCTTCTTTAATCGATATTTTTACCTCTTTTGGTATTGCTATCTTCACATAATCTTGGTCAATGGCTCTAAATCGAAGATAGATGTTTCTCTCTTCCAGTTGCACAATATTATTATCATTGATCCTAATGCGTACCTCAGCTTGTGTGCTACCCGCTGCAATTGTTAGGGGATTTTCAGATAACAAAGTAAAATCACTTCCCTCCACCACTTCCTGCCCGATTACTTCATAAGCAATAATGATAGGGTCCTTCTGTGGCAATGAAATTTTGATTGGAATTAAAATTTCGGACGCTTCATTTTCTTTAATTTCTATTTTTGATTTGGAGTCAAAAAAAATAGTGATCTTTTCTTTCTGAATTTTCGGAACAGGATCATCACTACAGGCAGCTATAAACATCAATATCCAACACCAGTTCCTCCAATTCGATGCCATAGGATGTTCTAATATTGAATAATCTTAAACTCAATTCTTCTATTTGCCTGCTTATTCTCGTCAGAATCGTTTGAACGAAGAGGGTGATCCGCGCCATATCCTCTTTCTGACAATCGTGCCTTATTTATACCCTTCTCTGCCAAATAGGAAACCACTGACTGCGCGCGCTTTAGAGAAAGCTGCTTATTATAGGAGGCTGAGCCATCACTATCGGTATGCCCCCCAATCTCTACGTGAATTGAAGGGTTATCGTTCAAGAATCGAATTACCTTGTTAAGTTCGGTGATTGACTTTTCTTTAAGTTCAAATTTATCAAAATCAAAGAATATGTTGTTAAGTACCGCTGTAGCACCAGCATTTGCCTTGTCCAATAGTATATCGATTATTACAGGCTCCGGATTGGGATTGTCTTCATAATTGAAATTCAAACTTTGAAAAAGGTAATCTCTAGCTGTAACATAAAGAGCGTAGTCTGAACCTGTCGTAAGCACCATAAGATATTGACCTGAAACGGAATCTGATTCCACCACTGAAATCAACTCATTTTTCTTCAAATCAAACAATTCAATATGGGATTGTAGCGGAAGGCCCAATTTTTTATCTTTTACCACACCCTTCACAAAATTGCTTCGGTATGCAATTTGCAATTCCTTCGGGATGGTCATCTCGTAAAGTCGAGCGGAGTTTTCGCGGGTGCCATCTTCATGCGAATAGTATCCACGGGTACCGTCAGCAGAAATGAACAATGAGAATTGATCCTCATGGTCATTGACGGGTGACCCAAAATTGACCGGTGTCCCCCACTTTCCATCTGTCATTTCTGCTTTAAAAATATCAAATCCGCCAAAGCCAGGTTTTCCATTGGTTGCATAAAATAACGTTCTCCCATTTACATGAATAAATGGTGAAATCTCATCAAATGGCGTATTGATCGGTTGCGGCATCACTTCCGCTTGCGACCATTTTCCCTCGTCTGTTTTGCGAGAGACATAAATATCCCTTCCTCCGATTCCTCCTCTCCGATCAGAAATGAAGTATAAAACTCGTCCGTCTGCAGAGAGAGAAGGCTGCGACTCCCAGGCTGAAGAATTGATCTCAGGCCCCATGTTAATCGGAATGGACCACTCCTCACCTACCTTACGGCTATAAAATAAGTCACAATTGCCGTACCCTCGTCTTCCGATGCAAGAGGTGAAAATTAATATTCTGCCATCCGCAGAAATGGTGCAGGTGCCTTCATTAAATTTTGAATTAATGTTTTTTGATATTGACACGGGCTCTGTCCACTTTCCATCCTTATCTTTTCTTGATACCACCAAGTCTTCATCATCATCAGGCCCGGGGCCCATCCTTCGGGTAAAAATAAGCTCTTGTTCATCTGCGGTAAGTACTGGAAAATATTGCAGACCAAATCTATTTATGGTATCTCCCAGTGGCCTGGGCTGAAACTGAGACTGCACCTTTTTGTTTCTTAGTCCATACTCAGCGTTTCGTTTCCACAGCTCAGCCAGTACGATATTTTGTTTATTCATTGTTTCTGCTTCCAGAAAATGATTGAGATAGTTCAAAGATTTCTGATAGTCTCCAAGACGCAAATAGTTATCACCCAACTCCATAAAAAATCCTTTTTGAATTTTGGAGTTTTGAGTAAGCGAAAGTCCTTTTTCGAAACTAAGGTTTGAACGGTCAAAATCTCGCATTGATTTAAATGTGATCCCCAATCGATAGTAAGCTTCTACAAAGTTTTTATCTTTTTCTATCGCCTGCTGTAGAAGGGAAACCGCCTGGCTAAACTGTCCACGAACTCTGTAATTATCTGCTTCTACATATAGTGCAATTGCTTTCTTTGACTTTGTGCTCAAAGAGCCTTGCGCATTCGCCAATGTAAAAACAGCAGCAAAAATTATTAGGGTAATACCTCGAATCATATTGAAAACTAAAAAACTATGTTGGATACACCAATTTCTTCTTGCTCTAATCCTCTCATGGCATTGATAAGTTTGATCGACTCGTACTTTGTAACGTCTTGAAGTAGTATTTCTCTTTCTTTTATCAATCCCCTATCCAAAAGCTCTTCTCGCTTCACACCCCTTAGTAGCGGATTCTCCGGGGTATACCAGCTATTGTCCTGCCTAAAAAGAATGTTGGTATAGGAAGAGTCAGTAACAAAGCCATTCTTTACAATAATTATGTCATCACATGCCTCTCTTTTGTCAAATAACCTCTCAATATTAACACGATTGGCATATTTATGTTCGTATTCAATTGTATTGTCCACAACAATTTTCAATGAGCGCTGTGAGGCCATTTGATAAGCAATATACTGCACCTCAAAGAGATTAACATCATATAAAACTCTACACTTAAACAGCCCAGTATCAGGTCGATTATGACCCTTAAGCTTGTTTTGCAAATTAATTAGTGAGCGACTCCCAAATATCTTTTTTAATGAAGCCTCCATTCTTCTCTCATGATAATCGAGATTGTAAAATATTCCGTCCAACAGCTTTATGGATTCAATCAACTGGCACATATATCTTATTGATCACCTCTTCATACTCAGTTCTCCAATCGCTTTGGGACGTTATCCCTCCACCACTTCTATAGTGGTATTCACCCTTTTTCTTTTCTATAAATCTAATCATCACACCACTGTCCAAAGATTGGCCGTCAAAATGACCGCAAACTCCGGTATAATATCCTCTTTCCTCCAATTCTGCATCTTTAATGAGGCTCAAAGTTTTTGGCTTTGGCGCTCCACACACAGAGCCAGCAGGTAGCAACGAAACAAGAATACTTCCAATGTTTTCCAAATAGTTGCGTGGCAGATCTCCTTTAATTTCAGAGCTTATCTGAAGAAGATTTTTTTTGTTTGTATTCAGTTTTTCAACATACCTAAATTTTTCTACTGAAACTTTTGAAGCCACGCGACTAAGATCGCTCCGTATTAAGTCTACAATGGTAACATGCTCGGCCATTTCCTTTCTATTCATTAAAAGAATTTCTGCCGCATTAGGTATATCTGCATCAATCGTACCCTTCATAGGATATGAATAAACTTTCTGATCTTTTATCTGAATGAATGACTCAGGAGAGAACACCACAAACTCATCCCTATACCACAATTTGTATTTTGCATGGCTCGCATAAAAAATATCTTTGAGCGAATGAGACAGAGTTACCTTGTTTTTTATGGTCAAGTTGGTCAAGAACGAATCGCCACGCTTAATAGCGCTATGCACTTGTTCAAACTTTCTTTGGTGCTCTTCTCCAAGATCAGATTGAACACTAATTATAACAGAAGTCGGCCTATTTTTCTGCTGCTCCTGATTAGTAATTCCATTAAAATCAAATAAAATATTATTTGAGTCAACCTCATCCATGCGAAAAACGACCGGGGTTTTCAACTCAAAATCAATAAAGAAAATAAATGGAGTTGCATTTTTAGCCAATTGATTAAGTGTATCACTAAACTCCGAAATACCCATTATTCAAATGCGGTGGGTTATGGTATGTTCATATATTTATGAACCTGAAGCGATATCCTCCAACGAGGATGTGATTTTACGTAATCAACAATAAGAGGCACCATTTCTTTTTCTTTCGACCATTCGGGTTGAAGATAAAGCAAACACTTATCTGACACTTTAACGGCATGCTCTTCCGCCCAAAGGAAATCGCTCTTATTGAATATAATTATCTTTAACTCGTTGGCAAGGGGGAAAGATGACAGTATTGGCTTTTTAAATTTCTTAGGCGACAAACAAACCCAGTCCCATTCACCTGTTATTTCATACGCCCCTGAAGTTTCGATGTGCGTACGCATTCCAGCCTCATGTAAGTGTTTTGTAAGTGCTGTCAAATCGTAGTGCGCAGGTTCTCCACCGGTAATTACTGCTATTTTACATCCGCTTTCCTTAGTCTTGCTCACCATGTCAGTAATCGAAACAATCGGATGTGCAGCCGCATCCCACGATT
>JAHBUB010000051.1 GCA_019638285.1 Cyclobacteriaceae bacterium
TTGAATTTTAAACTCACTCGTGATCCGGCAGGGACTCGAACCCCGAACCGTCAGCTTAGAAGGCTGATGCTCTATCCAGTTGAGCTACCGGACCCTGACTTCGCTTTCCCACACACTGACTTACACGATAGCTTCGTCAGGCTCCGCCTGAAACTAGCGCAAATCAGCGTGGTGGTTTGCCGTGCTCAGTTTCTGGAAAGTGCCGCTTTATAAATGCTTTTCCAGAACCACGTTTAAAATATTTCTCAAGCTCCCTCGCCTTTTCTGCTGTTTTTACAGCCAAGAAAAAGACCAAGTCATAAGGAGCATTGTGTTGAGTAGACTGATTCAATCCTCTATTATGCGACTCAAGCCTTTTATCAACATTCCTCGTCATCCCTACATAAATGAAAGGATGATGAATGCTTTTTATAATATATACGAACCACATGTTCAAGAACGTTCCAATACCTCAATCCCACTTTGGCTTGCCAAACGAAGCTATAGCGCTGGAAAGTGCGCTGAGAGCCCTCTTTTGCCTGCCAAACGAAGCTATAGCGCTGGAAAGTGCGCTGAGAGCGTAGTTTGGCGGAGAGGGGGGGATTCGAACCCCCGGTACAGTTTAACCCGTACGACAGTTTAGCAAACTGTTGGTTTCAGCCACTCACCCACCTCTCCAAATGATTTAAGGTAGACTTAAGCTAAGTTTCCTTCAAAGATAGGCCCGTTTAGCCGTTTTCCTTAAAGAACTGCAAATATATACCGTCATTCTATTCAAAGGGCTTATTACTCCTTTTTTTTTAATCTTTTTAATGGTCTACGAAAAAGTTAGTGACTGATAAACTTACTTACCACTCTATTGAACTTCCTGTTCTCCTCAATAAAAATGAAATGGCCACTTTTCTTAAACACCTCAAGTGTTGCAGTAGGTAGGAATTCGATGATACGTTCACTGGCTCGCAGTGGAATAGCGTCTGCAGCCCCATGAAGAATCATCACAGGAAATAGAAAATTTTTGATGTTTTCGTAATAATCATATTCACTTAATTCATTTCCCAAGCCCCTGTATAGTGCCTGACTTGCTTCTTTATAGTTGTCTGGCATCTCAACGTTGAATTTGGGAAAATTGGCTTTCTTATAAAAAGAATTGCGAAAGGAGAGGATGAGTAATTTTTTATAAGCAGAAGGCCTGCCTGCTTTAAAGTTGGGAGAGCCTTTAATTATGGAACGATCAGTGCTGTCGGCACCTACTAACCTACTCTGCTGAGTGACCGTCATTTCTGCATCAAATTCCTTGTTAAAGGGAATTGGGTTACAAAAAATAATTCCTTTCACATGGTCAGGATGTTGAATGCCGTAGTTTATCGCTGGAATGGCGCCCCATGAATGCGCCAGCAAATAGATTTTATCTTGCCCCAGATGTTTTCTTATGGCGTCAATGTCATCGGTAAATGATTGAAGGGAGATTTCATCGGAGTTAGAAATAGCAGACCGACCGCTAGCGCGCTGGTCATAATAAGTGATCTGGAATTTTTTAGAAAGTTTATCGAGATGTGGGATAAAGTAGGTGTGGTTCAGCCCTGGTCCACCATGAATGACTACTATTGGGGCTCCTTCTCCTACTGTTTTTACATAAAGCATTGTTCCATTCAGTTCCTGTAGCCCTTCCTCTGTTTGGGCTAGAATAACACTTGCGTTTAAGAGAATGAGGAGTAAGGGAATTGATCGGTGCACGGGTCAAGGCTTCAACAGCGAACCTGTCATGGAAGCAAAACCTCCCACCAAGCCACCGATCAGGCTTGTCAAAACGAATAGATTAATTGGAAATAATTGGGCGATCTTTTCCGTAAGAATGGAGTGAGTGGCATTGTCTACATAGAGCGCGAGCCCCAGCCAAAGCAAACCGATGGAAATAAATCCTACAAGAAAAGATTTGAATCCTGTGTTACTGAACACAAAGCTCACAAGGAAGGCACCAATGGCCATGGTCCACCAGGGGAATAGCTTTTGAAACATAAAGCATACGATGGCTGTAATAATTATCTGTATAAAGGTTTTCACCGGGATGTGGAATTAAAAGTGGTTGTGTAATAACGATAGGGGCTTGTTTCTTTTTCAGAGTGCGGAAACTTCAATCGGAAGTATTTGCCTTGCGCCCAGGGGTCCAACAGGTTGTTATAAAACCTACTGCCTGGATTACCACTCTGTCCTCCGGGATAAACACCCCAAACTTTGACTCCTGTCTTTTCCATACTGGCAACCATTCGCCAGCTGGGTCCGTGTGTACCTGTAGTCGCGTTGATGGCACTTGCGTGGCCACCGTTTTTCACGTGATAACTAAATGGTTCAAGTTTGAGGAGATGTCCTACGAGGGTATTTTTAAATAGCGCCCACTGGGGCTCGTTTTTGTTTTCAGTTTTCCATACATCCAACCTATCAATGCCCTTGACAAAATTTTGTTGGATCAAGGTGGGGAGATCTTCCTTCTCGGGGGTGGACTGTACATCATAAAAGGACAAAGCAGAATCTGTCTTCATGAGTTGTATGGTGACGAAGTCGGAAGGTAAGCTGAGCGCAACCGTACTGCTGGTCATCTCATCCCAGATGTTGCGATACAGGCCATTGTACCACACTTCATAATAGGTAGCGGCAATAGACTCCGGGGAATTAACAAAATCCCAGGATTTGAGCAGTTTAAATATTTCTTGCTCAGCGGTAGTGAGTGCGGAAGAGTCAAGGGATGCCAGCATGAAGGGCAAGCTTTCGGCAGCTTGCAAATTGTAATTATCATTCTGCAGTTTCATCATATCAGCCGGAGTGATGTCATGCATCTGACTCAATTGCTGATTAATTCTTCGGTTGCGGTAAGCTTCGTAGGAATTGCTGTGAATGTAATAAGGGTAGGTGAGATCTACCGGATATTGATTGGCCGAACTGACAAAACCGCGCTGCGGATTTTTGGTTTTAATGTTCTGATCATTGGGAATGTATGCTTGCCATTCTGTGGATGTTTTGGTGCCGTCCAATACAAATTTTCCCTCATCTTTTCTTCGCACAGGGTATTTGCCTTGAATGCGCATAGCGATATCTCCATCCGTAGCGGCAAAGGCAAAGTTTTGTGCAGGGCCGGAGAAATATTCCAGCGCTGCCATATAGTCTTTATAGTTCTTGGCCCTATTCAACAGATAAAATGTTTTCAATTCCATCGATTCATCATGGGCAATCCATCGGAAAGCATAGTTGTTTTTTTCGGATTCACCATGGAACGATTTATCATAAACAACAGGTCCTTGCCGGGTATAGATTACCGTATCATAGAAGGGAGCCTTTCCTTTAATCACAAATTTTTCTACGACCTTTTTGGTAGGAATCCAATTTCCATCGCTGAGGTATTCGTTGTGAGTGTCATCTTTGAATTTTATTTTATACCAGTCTACCAAATCGCGTTGGGCATTGGTGGCACCCCAGCTGATAGAATCGTTGAACCCAAGTATGATGACTGGCGATCCTGTGAACGTAACACCCATTACGTTGACGTGTGGGCTTTGCATATGGGCTGCGAACCAAATGGAAGGCATGCTCAAAGAAAGATGAGGGTCGTTGGACAATATGGGTGAGCCGGTCGCAGTTTTAATACCACTCACTGCCCAGTTGTTGCTCCCCACACCCTTCACCACTTTGGTAGTGGGTTCAATATGGATCAGTTCATCGGGCAATGCCAGGGGAACAGAGTCCAGGGTAATGGGGTTAAACTTCCATCCTCCCGGATTGTCAACGATGGGATCGCCCACACCTTCCCAATCAGGATAAAGAATATCCAACGTTTCTTTACCAAAAAGATGAAGTGCGTTGGTCAGCTCAAAGTCGTTCTCTCCAATATTCAAGGTGTTGGACATGTTTTTAAGAAGCAGCCCCATTTTCAGGTCATCCCATAATTCGGGTTTGTAGTCGAGCAATTTATATTCAACGGGATAATCACTGTAAGAAAGCGACTCGATGTACGCATTGACACCTTCTCGATATTGTGTGTTCATATTGCGCATGATGGAATCGTTGTTGTGGGCACGAATGGAATTCTCCGCACCAAAAACCATCCCTATTCTTCTTTGATGACGATCAAAGTCCAATGCTTTGTCACCAATAATTTCCGATATTCTGCCTGCGGCCGCATGGGTTTGAAACTCCATTTGCCATAAGCGATGCTGGGCGGTCACATACCCCATCACACGATACAGGTCGTCATCATTGGCGGCAAAAATGTGCGGAATGAGCAGACTGTCATAGGTAACGGATACTTTGTCTTTTAGACCGGGGATATTGATTTCATGATCATAAACAATGGGCGGCTCTGCATTGGCCCAGAATCCATGAAAAGGATCAAGAAATTTTCCCAGCGGAGGGATAGGATTGCCAAAATCCCAGCTTCTGTTGAGCGCCCAGATCAGGGTCACTGTTACTATTAACGAGATAAAAAACTTGACTCCTTTCACTTGTTTATAATTTTTGTAATAGGCTCAAAGGTAAATTCCATTCTTTCGGCAAAAAAGAGACCTGAGTTGTGTATTTTGAGTTAAAGTAAAAAGCTTTTCCTAATTTTCGACCCTATTCAACCAATTAATTAGATGCCAGCCCAGGAAGTATTGAATAAATATACAAAAACACTGATTCGCAAGGCAGTCGATATCAAGGCCATTTTTTTTGATGTAGATGGTGTGCTCACCGATGGAAAGATTATTTACGACAGCGAAGGAAGGGAATTGAAGCATTTTAACGTAAAAGACGGCCAGATTATCAGTTACTTAAAAAAAGCAGGGATCATAGTGGGAGCCATTTCGGGGAGAGATTCGGCTGCGGTAACCAAGCGGTGCGCTGAGTTGAAAATGGATTTCTGTCATCAGGGCATTTTGGACAAAGCGGCAGTTTTTAAGAAGTTGGCTGCCTATCACAAATTAAAAAAGAAGGAAGTGATTTATATCGGTGATGATATTAATGACTTGGGGCCACTCAATTTGAGTGGGTTAGCAATTTGTCCTGCCGATGCACCTGTTTATTTAAAGGAGTTGGTGGACATGAGTACAAAAGCAAAAGGAGGAGAAGGTGTATTGAGAGAGGTAGCTGACTTGGTGTTGGCGTCCAAAGGTATATTATCAAAAATTTTGAAGGGCAAATAATGGAAATATTCAAAGAGAAGGTAAGAATAACGGACAAAATCACTTTAGGAGGTGATCGCATGGTGTTGTTTGCAGGACCCTGTGCAGCAGAGAGTTACGATATCTGCATGGAGACGGGCACGGAGGTGAAAAGAATTTGCGAAGAGTTAGGTATCGACTATGTATTCAAAGCTTCCTTTGACAAAGCCAACCGCACATCCGCATCCTCTTATCGGGGACCTTCCATGGAAGGGGGTCTTGAAATTTTGTCCAGAGTAAAAAAGGATCTGAATGTGCCCACAGTGACAGATGTGCATGAGTCGTCTCAATGCGCGGAAGTAGCGGAGGTAGTGGACGTGCTGCAGATACCTGCCTTTCTTTGCAGGCAAACCGATCTGCTCATTGCTGCTGCTAACACTGGAAAGGCAGTGAAAGTAAAGAAGGGACAATTCATGGCACCGGAAGACATGAAATATGCAGTGGACAAAGTGAGAGAAGCAGGCAATTCAAATGTTTTCTTAACAGAGCGTGGTGCCAGCTTTGGTTATCACAACCTGGTGGTGGATTTCCGGTCACTTCCGATCATGCGGCAGTACGCACCGGTGATATTTGATGTCACGCACAGCATTCAGCAACCCGGTGGACTGGGAGGTAAGTCAGGGGGACAGCGTGAGTTCGCGCCCTACCTCACACGAGCCGCAGCGTCAGTGGGGGTGGATGGCTTTTTTATAGAGACACATCCCAACCCATCCAAAGCCCTCAGCGATGGCCCGAACATGGTGCCCTTAAATGAGATGAGTGAATTTTTGAAGATGATCAAGAAGTATTGGAGCTTGAGTAAATGAATATTACCGCAAAGGCGCTGAGGCGCAAAGTTTTTGATTTTGTTTGATAAGGTTAGGATCGCTTGGCGCCTTAGCATCTCCGCGGTTAAAAAATTTATTATTGAATCTTCCCAGTTATTTTACTGTCAAGCTGCAGAGATCTAAAGTTTGGTTTTGCTTGCATTGAAGTAGGTTCTCTATGGTTTTATTTTCTCTTATTTAGGTTGTTAATACTTCATAAGATTGATTTACCCTTTGCGTCTTCGCGCCTTTGCGGTTAAAAAATTTATTTAGTTGAATATTTTCAATTATTATGTTGCTAAGTCGCAGTGACACTAGGTTGCATTTGTATGACATTAAAGCTGATCATGCTATTTTTTTTCACTTTTCTAATAAGTTAATGCTTTACAGGTTTAACATACCCTCAGCGTCTTCACAGTTTATTTTTATTACAATCTTTATTTAAAAGTTATTAACAAACCTTTTAAACCCATTCTTCAAGAGCGGTACATTAAAGTTAATGAGGAAGCCTAATCGCTTGTCAGCTAATTTAAGGTAGCTAATTATCTGTGCTTCATGCACAGGAAGTACGCACTCCACTGCTTTTAACTCAATGATAATCTCATTTTCTACAAGAATATCAATTACATAATCTTTATTAAGTAGATAACCCTTGTATTGTAAAGAGATGGGGATCATCGTATTTACAGTCATTCCACGCAAGGTCAATTCCTTCACCAAGCACTGTTGATAGACTGATTCTAATAATCCGGGTCCCATTTCTCTATGTACAGCAACAGACCCATCCAGTATTTCCTTTGAGAATTGGTTTAACTCCTCTGTATCATGCATATAGGTATAAAATCTGAATATTAAGATAGTGAATATTTTAGATTTCTAAGTTCGCAGACAGTTCATCGGATCTTTTATCAGGTGAGGGATATTCAAGGAATATATATCTTTGTCCGAACTGAAATAGATTTTTCTTGGATTTTCACCAACTCATTGTATTCGTTGTCATCATCCTTCTTGTAGTATCACTTTACAAAGAGTGGATCAATCCTTCCTTATCATTCTTTGGGACGGTGGTTGTGTTATTATTAAGTGGAGTACTTACTCCAAACGAAGCGTTGATGGGTTTGGCCAATCAGCAAGTGGCCGTGATATTTTTGTTGATGCTCATCACCGCGGGCATCCGTTCGATTTTTGGGGGTGAGTTTTTTCTCAAATTATTCAGCGATACGCTGGCGCCTAAGAAGTTCATGTTGCGCATGATGGTGTCCGTTTCCACCTTATCTGCCTTCTTGAACAATACACCCATCGTGGCCTTTATGATTCCTTACGTAAAGGATTGGGCCGATCGGAACAATCATCCCAGTTCTAAGTTTTTAATTCCTCTTTCTTTTGCTACCATCGCGGGTGGAATGATTACCGTAATAGGTACCTCTACCAACTTAATTTTGTTGGGTCTGATCAATGAATACGATCAGAAAAGCTTGCAATACAGCGACTTTATTTATCTGGGTATGATCGTCACCCTATTCACGTGGATTTATTTTTATTTCTTTGGATTTAATTTACTCCCCTCCAATACCCCAAGGATTGACAATGTTAAAAGCCACATCAAAGAATACATTGTAGAAACTGTTGTGTTTGATGGCTCTCCTTTGGTAGGAAAGTCGATAGCAGACGCAGGACTACGCAAATTAAAAGATCTTTTTTTGGTAGAGATTATCCGGGGCGATCGCTTAATTTCTCCTGTGTCCCCTGATGAGACGCTGAAAGTCAATGATTATTTGTTCTTCTCTGGAAACACAAAGTCGATTTTTAATCTGATCAACGAAGACAATGGCTTGAAGATACCCAAAGAAGACCGGGTGGAGTCACGGGGACAATTTAATTTTACCGAGGCGGTGATTCCTGCCAATTCAGATTTGATCGGAACGCGCATTAAAGATTCGGATTTTCGAAAGAGGTACAACGCCAGCATCGTAGCCCTTCATCGAAATGGAAAACGTGTATCCGGAAAGGTGGGAGAGATGACTTTGTCGGGTGGCGACTTTCTGCTTTTACTGGCAGGTGAGAATCCCAGAGGCACCATCCATGAACGCAACCTGTTTTTGATTTCAAAATCATTAAAATTATTTACGAAAAGACCATGGTGGATCACTACCATCGGTATAATAAGTTTTGCCTTACTTGCATTGGGGATAACAGGAGTGATTCCTTTGTTCACAGCATGCCTTCTTATTCTGTTGGCTTTTGTGTTGAGTAAGGTGCTTAATCTGGTTGAAATTCGAAGGCACCTGGATTTGAACCTTCTATTGATACTGGTGTGCTCGTTGGCAATTGGCGTGGCTTTGGTGAAGTCCGGAGCCGGGGACAGCGTAGCCAGTTTTATGCTGACGTATATTCAGGATTTTGGAATTATTTCCATCATCGCTACATTATTTATTGCCACCACCTTATTGACAGCGCTAATAACGAATGCTGCAGCGGTTTCCATTATGTTTCCCATCGCGATGTCACTTTCACATTTCTCAGGTGTCTCCTCGACTCCTTTCTTCATTGCCATCGCTTTTGCCGCATCGGGCGATTTCATAACACCCATCGGCTACCAAACTAATTTGATGGTGTACGGCCCTGGCGGCTATTCTTTCAAAGATTTTTTTAAAGTAGGCCTGCCCCTGACGATTATATATATGATAACTTGCATTAGTTTTATATCGTGGTACTATGGACTTTAGATTTTAACAACATCTCTTGGCGCCTTGGCGGTTATTATTTATCGCAGAGTCGCAAAGACGCAGAGTTTAGTTAGCTGAGAATAGGACTTCTGCTCGCTATCATATATTGTAATTTGCCCTGACTTTAATCATAGTATGAACTTTAAAATTTTAAATTAGCATCACTTTGCGCCTTAGCGCCTTCGCGGTTAATAATTCTTAAACTTACCAGAGTCGCGAAGACGCAGAGTTAACTTATCTTCCATTTTGCAAAATAATTTACACACCCAATTAACTAAAGTAACTAAGAACGATCGTGAAAAGTTACTGAATCAAAATGCACAACTCATTTGGTTCACCGGCTTGTCAGGGTCGGGTAAATCTACTTTAGCAATTGTATTGGAAAAAAAACTTTTTGATAAAGGATTCAAAACCTATTTGTTGGACGGTGACAACGTGCGCCAGGGGTTGAATAAAGACCTTTCATTTGATGATACTGGAAGAATAGAAAACATAAGGAGAATCGGGGAGGTAGCCAATCTGATGTTGGAGGCAGGCACAATTGTACTATCGGCATTTATTTCTCCTTTTGCGTCAGACCGGGAATTGGTGAAGCAGACAGTGGGTGAAGCCGCTTTCATGGAAATATTTGTGGACTGTCCACTGGAAGAGTGCGAGCAGCGAGATGTGAAGGGACTTTATCAAAAGGCACGCGAGGGCGCTATCAAAAACTTTACAGGTATTGATTCACCTTACGAAAAGCCCTCTCATCCGGATTTAATCATCAAAACAGACGAATTGAGTTTAGAGGAATCCTTAGATTTGTTGCTCAAGCAAGTATTACCTCGGATTTCAAAAAAATGAGCTCATACTATTTATCCCATCTGAAGGAACTGGAAGCAGAAGCGATCTATGTGATTCGCGAAGTAGTGGCGCAGTTTGAAAATCCTGCATTACTATTTTCGGGGGGTAAAGACTCCATCGTGCTGGCCTATCTTTCCCGCAAGGCATTTTATCCTGCCCGCATTCCATTTCCATTGGTACACATCGACACAGGTCATAATTTCCCGGAGACCCTGGCATACAGGGATGGTTTGATGAAGGAGTTGGGAGTGCGACTGATCGTAGGTTCGGTACAAGAGTCGATAGACAAAAGTAAAGTGATGGAGGAGACAGGGATCAACGCCAGTAGGAATTCCCTTCAAATTGTGACGCTATTAGATACCATCGAACAAAATAAATTCGATGCGGCCATGGGAGGAGCCCGCAGGGATGAGGAGAAAGCACGGGCCAAAGAAAGATTTTTTTCTCATCGGGATGAGTTTGGACAATGGGACCCCAAGAACCAGCGACCAGAACTTTGGAATCTGTTCAACGGCAAGAAGAACATAGGGGAGCATTTTAGGGTATTTCCTATATCCAACTGGACGGAGATGGATGTGTGGCAGTACATTCAAATGGAAAACATACCCATTCCCAAATTATATTATGCACACGACCGGGAAGTAATTGAGCGCAACGGCACTTTGTTATCGACATCGCCTTATTTGCAACTCAAGCCGGACGACAAGCCAATGGTAAAACGAGTGCGGTTCAGAACCTGTGGCGACATGCCCATCACGGGAGCGGTGGAGTCAGAAGCAGACACCATCGACAAAGTAATTCTGGAAGTAGCCGCTTCGCGCCAAACAGAACGCGGTACCCGTGCGGACGACAAGCGCAGCGAAACCGCCATGGAAGATCGGAAAAGGGCGGGGTATTTTTAATTGGTTACCAGTTACCGGTCACCAGTTACCAGTTGCTGAGTGCAAACTAAATTTGAATGATGCATATATGAAAAGTTATCGGGACTTAGAAATATACACGGAATCAAAGCGGTTGGCGATTCTTGTTCATAATATATCTTTGAAGCTACCTAAATTTGAACTGTATGAAGAAGGGAGTCAAGTGAGAAGATCATCCAAGTCTGCGGCTTCTGCAATTGTGGAGGGGTTTAGCAGACGAAGGTACAAAGCAGATTATATCAAGCATCTGATTTATGCGCAAGCTGAATGTGATGAAACAATATTGCATCTTAATTTTTTGTTTGAAACAGAGTCTTGGAAGGACGAAGTACAATATAAAATTCTTATTAGTGATTACGATACGTTGAGCAAGCGAATAAATAAATTCACTCAATGGGTAGAAGAAAATTTAAAGTAAAACTAACCGGAAACTAGCAACTAGAGACCTGCAACTGGCAACCGGTAACCGGTAACTAGCAACCGGCAACTATTAAAACATGAACCAACTACTTCGATTCACCACAGCCGGCAGCGTAGACGATGGCAAAAGCACATTGATCGGAAGATTGTTGTACGATAGCAAATCTATATTCGAAGACCAACTGGAAGCCGTACAAGCGTCTAGCACAAAAAAAGGGTTTGACTATGTGGATTTGTCCATGCTCACCGATGGACTAAAGTCCGAACGAGAGCAGGGGATCACCATTGATGTGGCGTACCGATATTTCAATACACCCAAAAGAAAATTCATCATCGCGGATACCCCCGGCCATATCCAGTACACGCGCAACATGGTAACAGGTGCCTCTACCGCCAACCTGGCCATCATTCTCATAGACGCTCGCAAAGGCTTAATGGAGCAGACTTACAGGCATTCCTATATTGCTTCGTTATTAAAGATTCCACACCTCATCGTATGCATCAATAAAATGGACCTGGTGGATTACGACCAGAAAGTATTTGATGAGATAGCAATGGCCTACAAAGCTTTTTCTTCCAAACTGGAAGTACACGATATTCAGTTCGTACCCATAAGTGCACTCCATGGCGATAACGTGGTCAATCGCTCTGAAAAAATGCCGTGGTATGGTGGCGCCACTTTGTTGCACATTTTGGAGAACGTGCACATAGAGAGTGACCACAACCACATCGATGCGCGCTTTCCCGTGCAATACGTCATTCGACCCCAAACAAAAGAAAATCCCGACTTCAGGGGCTATGCCGGTCGGGTAGGGGGGGGCATATTTCGTCCGGGGGATGAAGTGGTCATTTTACCCTCCGGATTTAGTTCAAAGATCAAAGAAATAAGATTGGGAGATGAAATGCTAAAAGAAGCATTCGCACCCATGTCGGTAACGATGACGCTAGAAGATGAATTGGACATTAGCAGGGGTGATCTCATTGCAAAGCCGGGCAACCAACCGGTGGCAAGCCAGGACCTGGAGATGATGGTATGCTGGATGAGTCAAAAACCACTGAATGTAAATTCAAAGTACACAGTGAAGCACACCACCAAAGAGGTAAAAGGAATTTTCAAGTCCATACAATACAAGCTGGACATCAGTAGTTTGCAGCGGGTACCCGATGCCGACCAACTGCAAATGAATGAAATAGGAAAAGTAAACTTGCGGGTGTCACAACCCTTGTTTCCCGATAGTTACAGACGCAACCGAATCACCGGCTCCGTTATTTTAATCGAAGAAGGAACCAATGAAACGGTAGGGGCTGGGATGATCGTTTGATTAGTTCCAAGTTTCAGGTTTACAGTTCCAAGTTTTGTGAAACCTAAAACCTGAAACCTTGAACCTTAAACCTTGAACTTGAAACCTTAAACTTGAAACCTTAAACTTGAAACCTTAAACTTTAAACCTTGAACCTAAAGGAACTACTACAAACTGCCATCAAAGCTTCAGAAGAAGCAAGCAAAGAAATCCTCTCAGTCTATCATTCTGAAAATTTCGGGACAGAACTAAAAGGTGACAACTCTCCCTTGACAGTAGCGGACAAACGCGCACATCTCTGCATCGTAAAATATTTGAAAGAAACTGGCTTACCCATCCTCAGCGAAGAAGGCAAAGACATTCCGTATGAGGTCAGAAAAAACTGGAAACAATTCTGGTTGGTCGATCCGCTGGACGGCACCAAAGAATTCATCAAGCGCAACGATGAGTTTACTGTCAACATAGCACTGATCGAAAACCAACAACCCATTTTAGGTGTGCTGGCCGTTCCGGTGACAGGAGTAATTTATTATGCTGCTAGAGGACTTGGGGCTTTTAAAAAGAGATTTGTTCCAAGTTCCAGGTTCCATGTTCCAAGTGGGACCCAACCTGAAACCTCGAACCTTAAACTGCCTGCCTGCCGAAGCTTTAGCGTAGGCAGGAAACGTGTAACCAGAGTTGTCGCCTCCCGCTCTCACATGAATGATGATACCAAAGATTTTATCGCAAAGCTGACCCACCCCGAAGTAATCTCTGCCGGCAGCAGCCTTAAGTTCATGCTCCTGGCCGAAGGCAAAGCCGACATCTACCCCCGCTTCGGCCCCACGATGGAATGGGACACCGCAGCCGCACACGGAATTTTAAAAGAATTGGGAATAAAAGTGACGACCACAGATGGAACAAACGAACTCAGCTACAACAAGCCCAACCTATTAAACCCCTACTTTATCGCTGGCTCAACTGTAGAGTCCTAAATAGGGTTGACCGTTTTTCGGGGTTTGTTAAACATCAATTTATTTTCTTTATACTCTTTTTCAAATACTGCTGGCGTTCTGCCCTTTAATCCTAAATGTGGTTTTCCTTCATTGTACATTCGCACTGCTCTGGTCAATGAAAGCTGTAACTTCCTAAAATCCTCAGGAGCATAACCCTTCAAATAGCTGTTCTTGATTGTTCGATTCAATCGTTCCGCATACGGATTTTCATAAGCTGATCTACCCATACTGTTGGTCAAGCGGTTGCGTGTCAAATTCAAGAAAGACTTGCTGTAATATTGACCTCCTCCATCTGAATGTATTATCGGCTTCTCCCCTTCACCGAGATCCTTAAGGGCCATCTCCAGCGCTGGAATGGTTGTATCTTCAGTGTGCATACTTTGGCTTGCGTGATATCCTTTGATCTTACGACTGAATTGATCCATGATAAAGGTCAAATAATAGAACCTATCTCCTATTTCGTAGTAGGTGATATCACTTACCCAAACCTGGTTGAGGCCTGTCAACTCCAATTCATTCACCAAGTTAGAAAAACGAATTACTCCTGAACTATCTGTTGTCCTCCGCCAGTTCTTCTTAGGCAGAACCATGTACCCACTAGATCGGTACCAGCTGTAAAATCGGTCTCGACCCATCGTATGAGGTGATAATTTCTCATATAGAAGCTTGGCTCCCATTTCAGGGTGATCCTCCCGAATCTGTTCTACAATCTTGTGGAGTTGTTCCTTCTCCTCCAATTGAAGCAACTCGCGTTGCACTCGTTGATGCAGGTTCTGCTTGCTGGTTCCTATTGCACGATAAATCTGGCTCATTTTTCTCCCGTGTTGTGATCGGTGAAGCCAGAACCACTTGATAGCTTCGTACCAAGTTTTTTTTTGATATCTACTTGATACATCTGCTCGGCCAGCTCAATCATCTTTTCCTTAAACTCCAGCTGTATTTGCTTCTGACCAACCATCTGCTCAAGTTCTTTAATCTTGGCCTTTAAATCCTTAATCTTTTGAGTGTCACTCATGGGCTCTATAACTTGACGGACCTGACGTTTGCGATATAACGAATACTTATCCAACCACTTATACACCGCAGTCGATGAAACTTCGTATTCTCTACTTACTTCCAATACACTAACCAAGTTACGTTCTATTTCTCGAACCTTCTTCAACTTGAAACTCTCACTAAAGTACCGGCTAATGCTCTTGGTTGGCTTTATTCTAAATGCTTCTGGTTTTGCCATTTTTTAAAGTTATAAACCTTCAAAAACGGTCAACTTATTTCAGTACCCTACAAACTTGAAACTTGAAACCTTAAACTTGAAACCTTAAACCTGAAACTTACTGAATTCGTCCATTTACTGGTATCTTCCTATATTTATGCCTTTATTTTAGACCCATACCGATGAAGGGATTTTTTTGGCTTTTTTTCCTGGGATTGCTCTGCCTCACCTCCTGCGTGACCAATAAAAAGTACCAATACTTGCAAAATAACGATGCCAACGCCTCAGACCTGCCCAAAGACTCGGTGTTGAGGACCTACAATGTCATAGACAAGGATTACAGGATTCAATCGGAAGACATCATCTCCGTGCGTTTTGAAAGCATTACCCCCGATGAATTTGACTTTCTGTCCAAATCGGGAACCCAGGGAGGCGCAGCCAACTTGAACATGGGAAGTGCTTTGTTAATAGGGGAATTGGTGGACAAAAGTGGAGAAATACCCTTTCCGGTCATTGGCAAGGTAAAAGTGACGGGACTGACGGTTTTTGAAATTCAGGACAAACTCCAGGCCCTGGCCAACCAATATTTAGAGTCCCCGGTGGTAAAAGTACGGTTGCTCAATTTCAGGATCACCGTATTGGGAGAAGTCAATGGAGAGGGGACAATCACCCTTTCTAATAATAGAGTAAGTCTGCCGGAGGCCCTAGGCCTGGCAGGTGGACTTGGGGAGTTGGCGGACCGTGCCAACATCAAGCTCATTAGAACACAGGAGGGGAAAACTTCCGTACAATATGTGAATTTACTGGATGAGAATTTTATGGCCTCACCCAATTACTACGTGCATCAAAATGACATTTTAATTGTTCCCCCATTGCGGCAACGTCCTTATAGAAAATATTTTGGTCCCAACATGGCCCTCGTAGTCTCTACCATTTCATTACTTCTTCTGGCAATCAATTTATATGGCAAGTGAGTTAAGATCAAACGAATTTCCGGAAGAGCAGCGGAAAGGGGTGGCAGAGCCCCTGAACATTGACATCAAGCGCATCATCTACCGGGCGCTCCGCTTCTGGTACCTGGTGGTGGGGTTCCTGATATTGATGCTGGCTTTTGCCTTCATTCGCAACCGCTATGCCACCCGCATTTATCCGGTTTCGGCCTCTATCATCATCAAAGAAACACAGGAAACATCCGAAGGAAGACTGTTGTACAACAACCCCTTGGTAAGTCCCTACCGCAACTACTTAAACGAGTTGTACATCATCCGATCTTATCCGCTGATTCAAAGAACACTGGAGGACCTCAATTTTGGGGTGAGCTTTTATAAGGAAGGAAACATCCTCACCACGGAAGCCTATCACTCGTTACCGGTGGAGGCGTATGTAGTAAACAAAAATGCCGGGGGTCAGCAGTTTTATTTTAAGGTACTGGATGAGAACCGTGTGGAGCTAACCCCCGATGGTGCAACGGAAAAGGAAAACAGGATACCTCAGGTCTTCCCGATAAATGACACCATTGCATTTGAGGGACTTCAACTCATTTTTCTTCGGAACAAGGAGCGACCCTTGCGTTCATTTGTAAACGAACCCTATCTTTTTAGGTACACACCCACCAAAGCACTTACGGGTTCGTATGTAGGACGGTTAACCGCTGCCTGGGCGGAAGAAGGAGCGGGCGTGATCAACCTGGGCATCAACGGATCCAATCCCACAAAGGAAATGGATTTCTTGAACGGCCTGATTAAAAACTACCAGAATTATGACCTGGAGAAAAAAAGCCTGACGGCCTCGCGCACCATCGAATTCATCACGGAACAGCTGGACGGAATTTCCGACTCAGTGAAGCGGGCCGAGCTGCAGTTGGAACGATTCAAAGATAAAAACGTGGTCACCGACCTCGGTGGAGAAGCCTTGCGCCTCTATCAGAAAATGGAGGGAATTGAAGTGCAGAAAGCGGAGCTCATCATCAGCAGCAACTATTACACCTACCTCAAGCAGTACATCAGCCAAAGCAACAACCTGGACCAAATCATCCTTCCCACTTCTTTGGGCATCACAGACCCCATCCTGGGCCAGTTGATTTCCAAATTGGTGGACATGCAAATGCAGATGAAGCTGAATGTGAAAACAGAGAACCCACTGGTGGCAGGAGGGGGAAGGGTAATTGAGGAATTGAAAAAGGATATTTTGGAATCCGCCCGAAACATCCAGGCCACCGATAAAATCAAGCAGGACTTTCTGGACAAGCAGATCAAAGAAATTGAAAAGCAATTGAGTTTCTTGCCCCTGGCAGAGCGCAGGCTCGTATCGATCCAGCGCAACTACGCGCTGATGGAAAACCTCTACGTCTTTCTGCTGCAGAAGCGGGCAGAAGCAGGTATCTCCAAGGCCTCTACTACGTCCGACATTACCATGGTGAACCCTCCCATGATAGCAGGTGGGCCTATTGTGCCCAAGCCCAGGAACAATTACATCTACGCGGTATTGGCGGGGTTGGGATTTCCTGCACTGCTGTTCCTGCTCATGGAAGTATTCAACACCCGCGTACAGTCACGGGAAGACATAGAGAAAGTAACCGCCATCCCCTTCACGGGTGGCGTAGGGCATAAGAAGGGCGCCAACAACATGGAGGTGATGGACAGCCCCAAATCGGCCATTGCAGAATCTTTTAGGGCGCTTCGCTCCAACCTCAACTACTTCATTGGCAAAAAAGAAAAAGCGGTATTTTTAGTAACGAGCTCGGTGAGCGGGGAGGGAAAAACCTTTACCTCCATCAACCTGGCTACGGTGTTTGCCCTCTCAGGCAAAAAAACATTGATCGTGGGTGCCGACATGCGGAGGCCCCGCATTTCCGGTGACTTTGGCCTGACCAATGACGTAGGCCTGAGCATGTACCTGGCCGGAATCGCCACCTTTGATGAGGTGGTGCAGCAAACCAGGCACGAACACCTGCATTTGATCAGTGGGGGCCCCGTTCCGCCCAACCCTTCTGAACTCTTGTTAACACAAAGCATGAGGGACTTCATTGAGGAGGCGCAAAAGAGATACGATTATGTGATTGTGGATTCTCCACCCCTGGCCATTGTTACCGATGCGTTTGTGCTTTCTACCTATGCCGACCATACCCTCTTTTTGGTACGGCAGAATTTCACGCACAAAGACTTATTGCGCATTGCGGACGACTACTACCGAACAGGCCGATTGAAAAACATCAGCATTGTATTGAACGATATTTATAAATCGGGGATGGGTTATGGGTACGGCTACGGTTATGGTTATGGTTATGGTTATGGTTATGGGTACGGTTATGGGTACGGTAAAAAGTCTAACGGGCAGGGATATTACGAAGGGTAAGCATTGACGATGGATTCGGGCACAATCATCATAGAGAAAAAGAGTAAGTTAAAACTGATCGACTGGAAAGAGCTTTCCGCCTATCGGGATTTGCTTTATTTTTTGATCGTGCGCGGCATCCGGGCCAAGTATGCCCAATCGGTGTTGGGCGTCAGTTGGGCTGTCATACAACCGCTCTTTACCATGTTGGTGTTTACAGTCGTATTTGGCAACCTGGCCAAGATCAGTTCCGATGGCGTACCTTATGCCTTGTTCAGTTTCGCTGCCCTGATGCCCTGGACGTATTTCTCAGGGGTACTCAACGAAGCCTCCAATAGCCTGACCGCCAATGCCAACATGCTGAGCAAGGTGTACTTCCCGCGCATGGTGTTGCCTTTGGCTGCGCTGTTCGGCAAGTTGTTGGACTTTAGCATTACCCTGTTGGTAATGGGGGTGCTTTTGGCGATGTTCAATTATATGCCTTCTTATCAACTGGTGTACTTGCCCCTCTTGCTTTTGTATTTGCTGATGACCGCTTTAGGGCCTTCACTGATTCTGGCGGCTTGGTCGGTGCAATACCGCGACATCAAATATGCCATGACCTTTATTGTGCAGTTGCTGATGTACGCAGCTCCCGTAGTATACCCCTTGTCCTACATTCCGGAAAAGTACCAGATGTGGTATGCCCTCAATCCCCTCGTGGGTGTGGTGGAAGGTTTTCGTGCGGCTATCCTGGGTACGAGTGCCATGCCATGGACGATCATAGGCATCGGTTTCTCGATGTCATTTGCATTGCTTTTGGTAGGTTTATTTACATTCTCCCGTTTGGAGCGAACTTTTGCGGATGTAGCATGAGTAAGACCGTAATACAAGTGGAGCATTTGAGCAAGGCCTATCGCATAGGGGCAGCCGAGAAAAAATCCGACACCATTGCCGGGGCGCTCTGGAATGCCATCAAGTCTCCGGTCACTAACTTTAAGCAACTGCGCAACTTGCGTGCCTTGGGGCAGGACGAGGCCACTGTCTTTTGGGCACTAAAAGACATCAACTTTGAGGTGAAGGAGGGAGAAGTACTGGGCATCATCGGGCACAACGGAGCAGGCAAGAGTACGCTGCTGAAAATACTGAGCCGCATTACCGAACCCACGGAAGGGAGAGTAACCATTCATGGGCGCGTATCTTCTTTGTTGGAAGTGGGCACGGGATTTCACCCTGACCTTACGGGGAGGGAAAACATTTATATGAATGGCACCATCCTGGGCATGCGCAAAAAGGAGATCGATGCCAAACTGGACGAGATCATTGCCTTCAGTGGGATAGATAAATACATCGACACCCCCGTAAAGCGCTACAGCTCGGGCATGACGGTGCGCCTGGCATTCTCTGTGGCGGCCCACTTGGAGCCGGAGATTCTGATTATTGACGAAGTGCTGGCGGTGGGGGATGCGGAA
>JAHBUB010000052.1 GCA_019638285.1 Cyclobacteriaceae bacterium
GTGGGTTACCCCACTGTGGAGCACAGAGATGGGATCAGGAATTTGGGAGTAACACCCTATCATAGAAAATCATTTCAATTGCTTCCCTCTCAGATTGAGTTATTTACTTAAATTAGTCTCGAGTCTATAGTTCTTAGTCTTGGCTAAGGACTGAACCTATCCACCAGACCTATGTGTTTGATTTTTATTTCTATCAATAATCATCCAAAGTACAAATTAATAGTAGCGGCCAATCGCGATGAATTTTATGCGCGCAAGACGGCTCCACTGTCTGAATGGGAAGATCATCCGGATGTAATTGGCGGAAGAGATCTGCAAGCCAAGGGTACTTGGATGGCTATGACCAAAAGTGGAAAAATAGGTATGGTTACCAATTACCGCGATCTAAAAAACCTTAATCCAAAGGCGCCAACACGCGGCCTGCTGGTCACTGATTTTCTTTTTAATGGGTACGAAGCAGAATCCTATTTAAAAGATGTTCATTTAAAGGCGCCTCAATACAATGGATTTAGTCTCGTGTTAGGTTCAATTGATGAACTATATTATTATTCAAATTACCAATCCAGGATTATTAAATTAACACAAGGCTTCTATGGATTAAGCAATCACTTATTGGATACTCCATGGCCAAAGGTAAAACGAGGTAAACAAAAAATGGCATCGGTACTTAGTTCACACTACTTTCGCCCCTCAGAGCTTTTTGAGGTATTGCGAGATGAGAAAATTGCACCCGACAAACAACTTCCAAATACCGGATTGGATATTGAAAGAGAAAGAACCCTTTCTGCGATGTTTATAAAATCACCCAACTACGGTTCACGATGCTCTACAGTGGTGTTGGTGGACAAAGAGAATAATGTGTCTTATACTGAACGTGTGTACCACCCGGAAACATTGGATCATACAGAGAAGGAATTTAAATGGAAGGTGTAATATTTACTCAATCACGAATCTTGTAAGGCTGCCCGTAGCACTTTTTATTGTGTACACTCCGGAAGGGAGCCCTCTTGTATCCAATTCGTTACTATTCTCGATGAGTAATACCCTTTGACCCATGCTATTGAAAACCGCAAATGATCCTTTATAGTTAATGGTGGCAACTGTAGAATGAACTATTGGGTTTGGATAAACTGCTATTTGGGCAGGGGCGCTCAAATCTATTTTAACGATGTTAGAAAAGGTGATGGCACCATCAAAATCGGTTTGCCTTAATCTGTAATAAGATAGGCCATGATGAGGTTGCGTATCCACATAGCTATACGTTTGAACGGAGGTAGTAGTTCCAGCTCCTTTTACTCTTCCCAACTCTTCGAACTCAACTCCCAAAAGAGAACGCTCAAGGGTAAAGTAATCGTTGTTAAGTTCGGATAAGGTAGTCCAGCTTAATTCAACCTTGTTACCAACGGGGCTAGCAACAAACTCCACCAGTTCAATGGGCAATGGATTTACGGAAGAAGTAGAAGCCAGTGTGAAAGGACTGAAAACACTTACTACACCAGATGAAACAATTGTGCCGGTAGCGGAATTACCAGTTGTTCCACCATTGCCATGATTTACCCAGGAGGAACCATTCCACCTGGCTACTCTTAATGTGGATGGATCTCCAATATAAGCACCTACACAGTCTGCTGAATTCCAACTTAACGTTACGCTTACGTTGGAACCTCCTACAGCGGGAGTTCTATCCAATGTCCAGAATTCGCAGGCACTTACACTGTAAAAACTTGGGTCATAGGTTGATGGATTGCCAAAAGCTTGTGGAGTAAAGAAATATTCGGCTGTGAAAGCATGCGATACATTGGATGGTGCTGATATAGCGATTGACCTATAGATACCATTATCTCCTGTTGGAAAAATAAAAGCGTCATTTCCAATTTTTGTAACTGGCCCATCAATGTGGCTGGCATTGGACCCTCCAGCCGAAGTGGCATTGTCTGCAAACTTTATTATGTTTATCGCGTCTGTAAGGAGAACCCCGGAAGTAAAAGTCGCACTTAAAATAATGCTCACATCGGTATTTAGAGTTACTGAGTTCCCCGTTTTGTTCATTAGTAATCTTCTAAAAATCGGAGAAGCACTTCCGCTCTTGTTAACGGCTTGGGCCACATTTCCAGCGAATGTAATGGCACCATTATTTGCTCCAAATGTAATTGGGGCTGCCCCATTCACTGTAACGTTGCCTCGGAATGTGCTTGCTAGGTTATAGGCCGGCTGAATTGTTCCACTGGCCTGATTAAAAATCACATTGCCAGTAAAATCATCCGCTGTTGAATTTGCGAACCTGAAAATGCCAGTGCCTGAATTGATGATGGTAGTGGTGCCACCAAATGTATTTCCACCAATACTTGAATCAGTAGTTGCACCTGTTTTTGTGATCGAATTGGTTGCGCCACTGAATGAACTTCCATCGAGAAACACCAAAGGAGAAGATACTGTAAAAGATCCATTCCAGGTTGTGCTTGGCCCACTTCTAAATGTCGATGATCCTGTGAGTGAAATATTTTGGGCCGCTGTTCCTACTTGAGTGAATCTTTGCAAGCGAAGTTCGCCTGTGGTAAAGCCAGTGCCTCCCACAGAAATCGTTTTGGTATTTGCAAGTGTTGCAGTACCTGCCGCATTTTCGCAAAAATAAATACCTGTGCCTGAAGTGCTGTTTACAAGAATATTTCCGTTGAAAATGTTATTTCCAATATAGGCCATCCTCACATAAGAGCTTCCGGTATTGGTTAGGGTAAGGTCACCATTGTATGTACTTGCGGTTGTTAGCTCAAGAAGTAAGTCGTTGCTTCCTGCATTAATAAGTGTGGTAGTTCCGTTAAATATATTGCCACCATTGGTCCGTAAATAACCGCTGCCACTACTTGCTAATCTTATAATGGTTGGGCCCATGAAAGTTGTATTTCCCGAGCCTGTATTAATGGTAGCTCCGTTCTTTTCGAGCAAAGCTGAGCCATTGAATAATCCTCCATTAATAAATAATTGAGGAGAGCGGAAATCAACGTTTCCATTGAATGTAATTGTTGGCCCTAAGATTAAACTAGCGGTTCCAGTAAGGGAAAGATTTTGAGCAGTAGCTCCAGCTTGGGTAAATCGCTTTAATCTCAGTTCACCCTCGCTGAAACCTAATCCTCCCACTGAAATAGTTTTCCCATTGGCAAGTATCGCTGTTCCTCCACCGCTTTCGCTGAAATAAATACCACCACCGGGGAAAGTCGAATTTACTTTAATATTTCCGTTGAATTGTGTGCCGGGTGTATTATCAGCCATGCGAACGGAGGAGGGGCCTGTGTTCGTCAGCGTCAAATCACCATTAAAGGTGTCAAGGTTAGATAACGCAAATCGGAAATATCCCGATCCGGAGTTGGCAATAGTAGTTGGGCCATTAAATATATTACCTCCACTACTGTCATTACCTGTAGCTCCTGTTTTTTCCAGGTACGTTGTTCCATTAAAAATGGTTCCGTCCAATGCAAACTGAGGGGAACGGAAATCTATATTTCCATTAAATACGCTTGATGGGCCAATGCGAAGCAGTGCAGTGCCTGTGAGCAATAGTGTTTGAGCAGCTGCCCCTATTTGAGTGAATCTCCTGAAACGCAATTCACCACTACTGAAGCCAAGACCACCGACAAGCAGCGAGGCGCCATTGCCTAAGGTAGCATCGGCCGATGCGTTATTCGCAAAGTAAATGCCCTGACTGCTACTTAAGAATGTGGAGTTGAATGTGATGTTCCCATTAAATTGATTGCCAGTAACATTGTTGGCTAGGTAGATGATACTTGAGCCTGTATTGGTGACGGTAAGATCCGCAGAAAAGATATCCGGGACAGAATTTGCGGTTGATAAATAATTGCTACCCGAATTAACTAACGTAGTTACTCCATTGAACCTATTTCCACCATTGCCAGCATTACTGGTTGCACCATTTTTTTCGAGATATGCAGTGCCGTTAAATGTCGTTCCATTAAGATATAATTGAGGTGCCCGAAAGTCAACATTACCATCAAAGTTGGAAGAAGGCCCGAGGTTAAGAGCAGCAATGCCCGACAAGTTAAGGGTCTGTGCCGTTGGCCCAACTTGTGTAAACCTAAGAAGTCTAATATCACCACTAATTACACCAGAAGATCCCACACTTATGGTTTTGGTCGCTGCTAATGTGGAAGTGCCTCCCGCGCTATTTCCAAAATAGATGCCGCCTCCAAAAGTTGAGTTAAGGCTAATGTTTCCATTGAATTTATTGTCACCAGCATTATCTGCCATTCGGATGGTTGAGGATCCGGAATTTGTCAGAATCAGGTTGGCATTGAAGATATCTGGACTTGTTGATGATGTTAGTAAATAATTGCTTCCAGAGTTCACAATCTCAGTAGCTTGATTAAAAATATTTCCCCCTGTGCCATCATTATATGTGGCTCCATTCTTTTCTAAATAGGCAGTGCCATTATAGGTCGCTCCGTTTAGCAGTAATTGTGGAGCAACGAAATTAACATTACCATCAAATTGCGAATCCGGACCAATCCAAAGACGTGCAACGGTTGTAAGTGTGAGATTTTGCGCAATTGCTCCAACCTGCGTGAATCTTCTAAGCCTTAGATCTCCAGTTGTAAAACCACTTCCGCCTACTGCTATCGTACCCCCTGTAAATGTGGATGCTCCTGTAGCGTTATTGGAAAATATTATACCATTGGCACTACCTGTATTATTAACTGTAATATTATTATTGAATTGATTACCTGCTACATTGTGTGCCATGTAAATCCAATTGCTTCCAGAGTTGGTGATTGTTGCAGCTCCATTAAAAATATCAGGGTTGTTGTTTGCCATCAATAAATAACCACTTCCTGAATCCACCAATGTAGTAGTGCCATTAAATACATTACCTCCACTGCTCTGATCATCGCCAGAACCGTTCTTTTCCAAATAGGTAGTTCCGTTATAAATGGCGCCATTTAAGAATAATCTGGGAGCAACAAAATTGACATTGCCATCAAAACCTGATGCTGGGCCCACGCGCATAGTGGCTCCGTTCGTGAGTGTTATATTTTCAGCGAAAGCTCCAAGTTGGAGGAAACGATAGAGGTTTAAAGATCCATTGGAATAAATTCCTGATGTGATGGATCCAGTAAGGGTGGAGCTGGCACTTGCCCCATTGTTAAAAGTAATTCCATTTGCGCCACCACTATTTACTATGGTAATATTTCCACCGTAGGTGGAGGTTCCATTCTCACCCATGGTGATTGTGGTGGAGGGGTGAGTGTTCGTTAAATTAATAGTTACGGTTCCGTTATAAGCAGCTGTTGATCCACCTCCGTTGAGGATGCGATGATTGCTTTGGATGGAGCCCGCACAATTGATGATGACATCAGAACCAAAGCTTATCCCGGTATTTGAACCTTCCGCAATTAAATACGACCAGGCATCAGAACCTGACGTTTTATTTGAATTGAGGATAACCGTTGATGCAAACGTGGTAGTTTCACCTGAGTGGTTGTTGGCCACATATATGCGGCTGCTTCCGATATTGTTAAATGTAGTTGGGGCCAAAAAAGTATCCTTGTTTCCGTTTCCGGTATACAGGTACCCGCTGCCGCTATTGGTAATTGTTGTGATTCCCGTAAAAGTATTCCCTCCTGTTCCGCCATCATTGGTTGCGCCATTTTTTTCTATGGTTGCAGTACCTTGATAGATAGCACCATTCAGATATATCTGAGGTGCTAGAAAATTCACATTACCATCGAATTCTGAGTTGGGACCAACGCGTAGGGCCGCGTCACCCGTAAGTGTTAGGTTGTGAGCTATTGCACCCACTTGGTTAAAACGATACAGATTGAGAGACCCACTTGAAAATCCGCCTCCTATTGAAATAGATCCATTGAGAGTTGAGGCGGCTGACGCACTGTTGTTAAAGATAATTCCTGCAGCACCTCCTGTATTGGATACGGTGATGTTTCCATTATACGTAGATGTACCATTCTGGCCCATGATAATTGTGGTAGAAGGATCTGAATTAGTATTATTTATAGTTGTAGTCCCCGCAACAGTCATCGTAGATCCAGTTCCATTTAGGAAGCGATAGTCACTTCGTATTGCTCCTCCATCATTTATTGCCAGGTTACCACCAACGGAAATACTTGATGCATTATTTTCTGCGATCATGTAGGGGTACTGATCTGTCCCACCTGATTTGTTGGCATTGATGGTTAGATCAGATGCAAAAGTTGTTGTTTGGCCATCGTGGTTGTAAGCAAAATAAATTCTATAACTGCCGGTATTGTTAAAAGTTACTGCATCAAAAAACTGATCGCGTGAACCATTACCGGTCATTAAGTATCCACTTCCACTGTTAGTTATTGTAGTAACACCATGGAATTCGTTACCTCCAACTCCAGCATCATTTGTGGCGCCACTTTTCTCAATAGCTGCTGAGCCTCTGTAGATACTGCCATTCAGATATACTTGAGGGGAGGTAAAATTCACATCGCCATCAAACTCAGATCCTGGCCCAAGACGCAATGCGGCATCGCCTGTTAATGTCATGTTATGAGCAATGACGCCCACCTGATTGAAACGGTAGAGATTGAGAGCTCCACTTGAAAATCCTGCACCTATTGAAATAGATCCATTGAGAGTTGAACTTGCTGACGCAGTGTTGTTAAAGGTAATTCCGGCAGCACCCCCTGTATTGGATACGGTGATATTTCCATTGTAGGAGGTGGTTCCATTTTGCCCCATGGTGATTGTTGTGGAGGTATGGCTATTGGTGAGATTAATTGAGGTGGTTCCTGCAACGGTCAGGCTCGAACCTGTCCCATTCAGAATGCGCATGTCACTCCGGATGGAGCCTGTATTATTAATAACTAAATTTCCACCAACTGAAATACCGGATGCATTATTCTCTGCAATAAGATAGGACCATTGATCTGTCCCGCTTGACTTATTGGAATTCAAAGTAAGGTTAGAAGCAAAGGTGGTAGTTTGGGCATCGTGGTTATGCGCAAAATAGATTCGGTCACCTCCAGTAATATTAAATGTGGTGGCAGCGTTGAATTGATCGCGACTTCCATTACCAGTCATTAAATAACCAGTACCACTGTTGGTGATGGTAGCAATGCCACTAAATGTGTTACCCCCTGTTCCGGCATCATCTCCGGCTCCGGTTTTTTCCAATGTGGCAGTTCCGTTAAAAGTACATCCGCTCAAGTAAAGTCGGGGTGCTACAAAATTCACATTGCCGCCAAAAGAAGAATTGTTGGTCAATATGAGAGTTGTTGCGCCAGCTAGTGTCAGGGCATTGGAAGTTGTTCCATTTTGTGTAAAGCGACTAAATGAAAGTGTTCCTGTATTAAATACTCCGTTGGTTATTCCGAAACCACTTGCCTGGGTCACTGTTCCACTTGCATTACCAAAGTAAATACCGCGGCCATTGGTGGATGATGCCGTTATGTTTCCATTAATTGTAACATCACCATCATTGGCGAGAATAATTCCAGAACTGGAATTGCTATTGGTATTATTTAGAATAACGTTACCGTTTATGGTAACGCTTGAGCCTGAGCTTCGGGCTATTATGGTATTAACAGCTGAGGAAGCGTTTCCACCATGGTTGATGGTTAGATTGCCATTGATGACATTTCCAGCAGACCCAATCCCTATTTGAATACGTGATGTGCCTGTGTTATTAAGCGTAACATTACCATTAAAGATGTCTGGATTTGTGTTTGCTAAATTGAATTGACCGTCACTGCTATTGACAATGGTTGAAGCTCCACCATACGTAGTTCCTCCTGTACAATTGTCATCCGTAGCACCTGTTTTTTCCAGGTATGTAGCACCTACAAACATGGCTCCTGCTAAATTGAAACGGGGAGAGGTGAAAGTCGCATTACCATTAAATGTAGTTCCTGCTGCGAGTGTAAGGGTAGCCGAGTTATTACCGCCAAGAGTTATCGTTTGATTTGTGGCGCCATTTTGCGTAAGACCACTAATAGAGAGATTACCACATCCACTTCCTCCAAATCCTGCGATGCCAATCGTTCTACCTGATGCAAGTGTGGAGGTTCCTGTTGTGGATCCAAATGTGATTGCTCCTGTTGAGTTATAGGTGATGGTGATATTTCCATTAAACTGTGTCCCTGCAGCAGCGTACGCAAGATCAAAGGCACCTGTACTCCCAGAAATAAGATTAAGTGTACCATTAAAAATATCGGGGCTGGTAGTTGCTAGCCGAAAGGTGCCTGTAGATGAATTAGTGAATGTAACTGTAGATTGGAATGAGTTTCCTCCAATGCTTGCATCCGTATTATTATTGGTCTTGATGATGCTTACAGTATTATTAAATGTGGAGCCGTTGAGAAAAACTCGTCCAGTAGTACCATTAATGCTAGCTCCAAAGGTTGTCCCATTAAATGTAGAACTGGCTGTTGTATTTAGGGTGAGAGCAGCGGCAGCCCCTGTATTTGCTACGGTTCCAGTTGTAAATGTATTTGTGCTTGTAGTGGTGAGGTTAAAACCCAACAGATCAATTGTTCCGATATATCCATTAATTGTAATGCCAGCTACAATAGGTGCTAAGTCAAGGGAACAATTCCCGTTGCTACCCCCGGCACCATTAAATATGACCAGATCAGCAACACCAGGCACAGATGCGCCCCCTGCTCCTCCGGAGGTGGTTGACCAATTTAGCGTATTGTTCCAGTTTCCCGGAACCGTACCTACCCAATATCGCTGGGCCATTACTCCCCATGTAAGGAATAGGAGGAAAAAAGTAAATATTACTCTCATGAACCTTTGAATCTGTCGTAGAATCTAATGAAACCTCAAAATTAATCTTAATCCCGGATATCTATGACATGTAACTTTAAAGAGACAAGTTAAAGTCTGCATAGACCAGTTTCTGGTCATTTTAAAATAATGCTTTTTTCAGATTTACGCAATCTCGTGTTTTAAAAGGTAACAATTTGTTCGCTTTTACGTCTAAAGACCAATAGCTTTTGTTCTGGTAATGATGAAAACCTCACTTGTTTTCCTGATTTTTGGAGCTTGCTACTTGAATTTAGACGCCTGAAATGAATAAAATAATTGAGACCAGTAATATTTCTCGCATTTATAAAATGGGAAATAATACCGTGCGTGCCTTGCAGGATATATCCATCACCATTAATAAAGGCGAGTACGTGGCTTTTATGGGTCCTTCCGGTTCAGGCAAGTCCACTCTTATGAATATTGTTGGTTGCCTCGACACGCCTACTACCGGTACTTATATTCTCAACGGCCATCAAGTGAGTGACATGACGGAAAACGAACTGGCAGAGATTCGCAATAAGGAGATAGGGTTTGTATTTCAGACTTTTAACTTACTTCCTAGGGCCTCAGCGCTGGAAAATGTAGCCCTTCCACTGATATATGCGGGGTATGGCAGGTATGATAGGGAGGAGAAGGCCATGGAAGCGCTGGAAAGCGTAGAGCTTGCCGACCGATATCACCATAAGCCTAACGAACTATCAGGTGGTCAGCGACAAAGGGTAGCCATTGCCCGTGCACTTGTCAATAACCCTTCCATTATTTTGGCCGATGAGCCTACAGGCAATTTGGATTCTAAAACATCTTACAGCATCATGGCACTGTTTCAAGAATTGCATGACAAAGGCAATACGATCATTATGGTAACTCACGAGGATGATATTGCTCATTATGCACACCGAGTTATTCGTCTTAAAGATGGACTGGTAGAGTGGGACAAGAAGAATGATAATATTACCAGAAGTGCACCTGTAGAGGCGCTCTAAATCCTTCTCTAAAGCTTTGGCTATGGCTAGGGACATTGAATCATATCCACGACCTTTGCTCCTGCAAACAGAGAACAAATTTTATGAAGATTTATACCAAAACTGGCGACAAAGGAGACACGTCTTTATTTGGCGGCAAGCGTGTTTCAAAGGGAGAGTTGCGTATTGATTGTTATGGCACTGTAGATGAGCTTAATTCTTACGTGGGGCTTTTACGGGATCAGGAAGTAAATAAAAAAAGAAAAGATGTCCTGGTAGAGATTCAGGATCGTCTTTTTACCATCGGATCCATACTGGCAACTCCACCTGATAATACCAAAGTAAAGATTCCCGCACTCAATGAAGAAGATATTGCCTTCCTTGAAAAACAAATTGATGCCATGGAGTCTGAATTATCTCCTATGAAATCTTTCGTCCTTCCAGGAGGGCATCCCTCTGTTTCTATAGGTCATATTACCAGAACTGTTTGTAGAAGAGCCGAGCGGTTAATTATTCGATTGGATCAAACAGAAAAAATAGATCCTTTGGTAATCACTTATCTCAACCGATTATCTGATTGCTTTTTTGTGCTGTGTAGAAAGATGACGAAAGAATTAAATGCGGAGGAAACACCCTGGAAGGCCAGGCTGTAAGGAGGAGCTACTCAGCATGATCATTCAGGGCAACAAGTGGCTGTCCCATTTCATCGATGATCTGAATCCATCCTTTATACTTTTTTGAAATGTTTTTCTCTTTGGGTTTAGTGGGGTCATAGGGATTATTGTACCGAACTACTTCTACCTTACAAAATGAACCATTACATGTTCCAAGGGTAGTTATTTCTGAATAAAGCTCATCGGCTGTTTCAATAATGGAAGCTTTTGTATTAGGGCTCATTCTTACTGGGGCCACTTTATCTATGGGGTGTATCTGGTTTCCTTTTGATTTTCCATAAAAGTCCACCCAGGAAATGAGAATAAACCCTTTGG
This sequence comes from Cyclobacteriaceae bacterium, assembly GCA_019638285.1. Taxonomy (GTDB): domain Bacteria; phylum Bacteroidota; class Bacteroidia; order Cytophagales; family Cyclobacteriaceae; genus ELB16-189. The sequence continues at coordinate 10,754 of JAHBUB010000052.1, forward strand.
TTCTGATTTCATCCAATGATACCCACCCAGGATAACTATCACTCAACACACGCACATATCCTTCTTGCTGACGATCAAAAGTCAAATAATAACGTTCATTCGAAGTTTCAAAATAGGTGTCGATCGATAGAAGCTGGGGTCTAATATTGACACCCATAAGGGTAGATGTTAGTAATGTATCGATATCACTTTCAAGTGAGTTAAGGGGTGGTCCGGGTAAAATTTTTCCTTTAAATTCTCCATGGGCCCCTTCATAAAATGTAAATCCACCTCCTGGCAAGTAAATATTACGTTCATGGGGGAAAAGTTTTTTCAGAGAATCCCCTGGAGCCAAAAAGCCGCCTTGAACAAGCTGTGCTGTAGCAGGTAGGATTACTAAAGAAAGTAATCCTAGAAAAATACTCAGAAATTGACTAAACATGGTTAATTCAAACAACAAACGTATGGATTATGGGGAACAACAAATGTGCCCTAATCGTTAAAAAAGTTATACAACATCTCCTAACGTTTGTTAGGTGAGTTTTGCCATAAAAAAGTAAATTGCGGCCGATCATTAATAATCATTCAAAACATGGTAGATCTAGATAAAATAACGATCCAGAAGACAGAGAAAACGAAGATAACCGAGGTGGATTTTGAAAATATTCCATTTGGAAAGGTGTATTCAGATCATATGTTTCTCGCGGATTTCAGGGATGGCCAGTGGCGCAACTTTAGAGTAATTCCTTATGGCTACATGCCAATTAGTCCGGCAACACCTGCCATTCATTACGGACAATCGATTTTTGAAGGATTGAAAGCATACAGGAATGACAAGAATGAGGCATTGGTTTTTCGGCCTTTGGCCAACTGGAAAAGAATGAATATATCAGCAGAGCGAATGTGTATGCCTGCTATTCCCGAGGAATTATTCATGGGTGGAATGAATTCGTTGCTTGAACTCGACCGAGACTGGATTCCTTCCACTCATGGAAGTTCACTTTATATTCGGCCATTTATGTTTGCCGCTGATGAATATATTGGAATTCGCCCTTCAGACAACTTTACTTTTATGATTATTACCAGCCCTGTGGGTGCCTATTACTCCACCCCTGTAAAGGTGAGAATCGAAACCCACTATACGCGTGCGGTGGAAGGAGGCACGGGGTTTGCCAAAGCAGGGGGTAATTATGCAGGTGCCTTATACCCGGCAAAACTTGCGCAAGAAGAAGGCTATCATCAATTAATCTGGACAGATGGAAAAGAACATAAATATATAGAGGAATCAGGTACCATGAATGTGATGTTTGTGATAGGCGACACATTAGTAACTCCTGCGCTGGGAGATTCAATTCTGAAGGGGATTACCAGAGATAGCGTTTTGTCTCTTGCCCGTCACTGGGGAATGAAAGTAGAGGAAAGAAGGGTATCTGTTGAAGAATTAATTACTGGTCTTAAAAAGGGTATTGTAAAGGACGCTTTCGGAGCAGGAACTGCTGCCACCATTGCGCATATCGAACTGATTGGCCATGAAGGACAGAATTACTACCTGCCACCTGTGGGGGAGAGAGAATTTTCCAATAAGGTGTTTAAGGCGCTGGATGAGATGAAGAGAGGCCTTTCTGAGGATACCTTTAATTGGATTTATAAAATCTAATCTTGGTATGCCCTTTTGTATTTATAATCCATAGTAGCGGATTATATTTAAGGGTGAGATTCATTGTCGTTTGCCTGATAAGTTTTTTTGGAGTGCAAGGATTGTTGGCTCAATCACAACTTGCACTTTTCAAGAATGACCAAGTCATTACCAGATATAAAGAAGGGGAATACATTCGATTTCAGAAGAAGGATAGCAATGCTTTTACCAGGGCAATAATTACAGGAATCTATCCTGGATATTTTATGCTCGGGAAAGACACTATCCATCACTATGAAGTGGCAAAAATCGATGTCAGGAGTAAATCAGTTTCAAGTTTTAACACAGCATCGGCTGGAAAGGCGTTGATCGTGGCAGGAGCTTCTTTGATAGCAATTGATGCATTTAATACTCTGGTAGTTCAAGATCGGCCCTATAAAATAGAAAGGGGTGTGAGAACGGCTTCATTCACTTTAATAGGAGTAGGAGGACTAATGCAAGTCTTTAATAACAAATATTTCAAAATAGGGCCTAAGCGCAAAGTGGCTACACTCAATTACTAATGGAAACGTGTGTATTGTGGGTTATTCATTAAGTTTGAAAAAAAATTAAGCTATGACTATAGAACAGTTGAAAGACTGTAAGGCCCGTGTAACGGCCTTGAGGAGGTATCTTTGACTACGATCGTAAGGTTGCAGAAATAAGAGACGAAGAATTAATCACTCAACAAGCAGACTTCTGGAACAACTCTAAAGAGGCAGAGGTGTTGCTGAAAAGCATTCGTTTAAAAAAAATCTGGACAGATGAGTTTGCGGATGTCAATAAGCAATTCGAAGACCTTGAAGTGCTTTACGAATTTCATGAGGCTGATGAAGTAACTGAAGAGGAGCTCGACAAGGAGTATCTTAAAACATTCAATGCGATCGAAGATCTTGAGTTCAAGCGGATGCTGAACAAAGAAGAAGATCAGCTGAGTGCAATGATTGAGATAAATCCTGGTGCAGGTGGGACAGAGAGTATGGATTGGGCTGAGATTCTTAATCGCATGTATATCATGTGGGCAGAGAAATCAGGTTATGAGGTAAAACAAGTTAGCTATCAATCCGGTGAGGTCGCAGGGATTAAATCTGCTACCCTAGAAGTAGATGGTCCCTTTGCTTATGGCAAGCTAAAATCAGAGCTTGGAGTTCATCGTCTGGTACGCATTTCTCCATTTGATTCTAATCAGAGGAGGCACACTTCTTTTGCATCCGTATTCGTTTACCCGGTGGTGGACGATACCATTAATATAGAAATCAATCCAGCGGATGTCGAATTGCACACTTCCCGTTCCGGGGGTGCAGGCGGCCAGAATGTGAATAAGGTAGAAACGAAGGTACAACTGACACACAAACCCACGGGTATTGTGATTGTATGTCAGGTGGAACGATCGCAACATGCCAATAGGGAAAAGGCCATGCAAATGTTAAAGTCGCGGCTCTATCAACTCGAAATTGAAAAGAGAAATTCCGAGCGTGATAAGGTGGAGGCAGGAAAACTGAGAATCGATTTTGGCTCTCAAATCAGAAACTATGTGCTTCACCCCTATAAGTTAGTAAAAGATGCCCGTACAGGTGTAGAGCGTCACGATGCACAGAATGTACTGGATGGCGACCTGGACGATTTTATCAAAGCTTATCTGCTGGGTGCCCAAGAGACAGGCGTAAAGTCATGAAATCAAAAATTCTAGTTCTCTTTTTCATTGTTAGCCTTGGAGAGCTCATTGCTGTGGCGATTGATAAGGAGGTGCTGCAGTGGGTTTTTAAACCACTTATCATGGTGGTGTTAGGGGGCGTATATTTCTCAGGAACAAGTGAATCTGCTCCTTTGGCCAAGGCAGTGGTGGGTGCAATCGTCTTTTCGTGGATAGGTGATGTGTGTTTAATGTTTCAAGGTGAAAGTGAAATGTATTTTATGGCTGGCCTTGGAGCCTTCTTTATTGCACACTTATGCTATGTAATGGCATATTATCAGCACACCCAAAAGAAGGAAGGCGCAGGATTATTTGGAATTCAAAAATTCAGGTTTTCACTGCCTATAGTATTGGCGGGTACCGGACTGATTACAATACTTTATACTCATCTGGGAGCACTTAAAGTACCGGTGATATTCTACGCAATCCTATTAATGGTAATGACACTGCAGGCATTGTTTAGGTATGGTTACACCAATGCAATCAGTTTTTGGTTTGTATTTGTGGGGGCATTGCTATTTATGATTTCAGATTCATTAATTGCAGTGAATAAGTTCCTATCGTCCTTTGAATTGGCAGGCATCGCAATCATGGCTACCTACCTACTTGCTCAGTTTCTAATTATACGGGGTTTAAGACTTCATTTCAAAAAATAAAAAAGACGGATAGATTCTATCCGTCTTTTGGTGTGCCTGATAACTAACTAAAACTATTCTTCAATTTTTCTGATTTTCCCACTCCCTGAAGAATGGTTATTCACATGATTTGGGCTCCCTTTGTAACGAACACCACCACTGCCTGTTATCCGTGCATCTAGTTCACTTTTTACATTAATTTCAACATCTCCCGAACCAGTAATATTTGCTTCGCATCGGTCGGTAACAAAATCTTCGGCCAATACTTTCCCGGATCCAGATACGTTGGCTTTCACCACCTGCGCTTTGCCAGCAGCCAACACTTTACCTGATCCTGAAATCCCGAACTTTGCTGTTTCATTAATTGAATTGGCAACGAATAGTCTTCCTGATCCACTTACCTGGCTTGTGAGATTGCGACAATTACCCTTTACCTTGAGATCGCCTGACCCTGAGACATTTGCTTCCAAATCACCACTTATTTCAACTTGAAGTTCCATTGAACCGGATCCAGAAACTCCCAAATCCAGATTATCTGATTTGATGGTGGTTTCAGCAAGCAGCCCACCCGATCCACTTACATAAAGACCATTAATGTTTTCGACAGTGATATACACATTTACCCTATCTCGTGAATCATTACTCCAATTAAACCAGGTATTGGAATTTGAATTTTCAATAATCAGCTTATCACCCTTAACTGTTGTCTTGACTTCAGACAGGGCTTCACTGTTTCCCTCTAGTTCTACCTTCTGAGGGCTGCCCTGCCTCAGGTATAATTTTCCGGAGACACGATAGGATATTTCTCGAAATATTTCTACCTGCCGTGTTTCTTTGGATTGGGCTATTGCCTGATTAGAAAGCAAAAGGGAGGCGAATATCACCGTAATAATTGTTCTCATTTTTTTATGTTTAATTTGGCGTTCAACCGATGGTAACTCACCTTAAGACTCACAAGGTATTGCTTAGGTTGCATCAAATTGCAGGATTATCTTCATAAGAGAGCAAATCGAACAAAAATTAAGAGTCAATGGAAGAATTCTCGTACCTAACCTTGAAGGGGAGAACAACAGGCCTGTATAAGGAAAAGGGCAGTAAGTTTATTTCGTTTGCTTTTCCGATCGATTCAGAGGAGAAGGCAAAGCACCAATTGGAATTAATTCGAAAGGAGTACCACGATGCGCGACATCATTGTTTTGCGTGGATTATTGGAGTAGATAGGTTAATTTACAGAGCATCTGACGATGGGGAGCCCAATCATTCAGCTGGGGATCCAATTTTAGGTCAACTAAGGTCGAAAAATCTTACCAACGTGATGGCAGTGGTAGTTCGTTATTTTGGAGGCATCAAATTGGGTGTGGGTGGATTAATAGTTGCCTACCGATCGGCCACTCAGGATGCGCTTGATAAAGCAATAGTTGTTGAAAAAGAAATTATAGAAACGGTGACCTTGAAATACAATTATTCGTATACCTCCGAAGCGATGCGTTTAGTGAAGGATTTTGATTTATCCATCCTGACACAGGATTTTCAGTCTGAATGTGTATTGCGAGCAGAATTAAAATTGAAACTGAAGGTGGAGTTTATTAAGAAGATAGAATTATTAAACGCGACAGGTACTCAAATGCATATTGAATGGTAAGGTATAGACGATGAGATAAAATATTTTTGTTAACCTAAAGCCGAGTGTTTCTTCTAATTATTTATTTTGCGTAAAATATTTTTCACTGTTTGGTCATCGTAAGGCCGCACTCGGCTTTATTTTCGTTACACTCTTAATTGATGTGATAGGCTTCGGTATCATCATCCCTGTCATGCCTAAGCTGATTCAGCAACTTACCGGAGGCACCCTGGCCCAGGCTTCCAGCTATGGAGGGTGGCTGCTCTTTGCCTATGCTTTTATGCAGTTTATCTGTGCCCCTATTGTAGGAAATCTTAGCGACCAGTTTGGAAGAAGGCCAATACTCTTGGCTTCGCTATTTGGTTTTGGAGTCGACTATCTCTTTATGGCATTGGCACCTACGCTGATCTGGCTTTTTGTAGGGCGCATCATAGCCGGTGTAATGGGTGCAAGCTTTACGACTGCATCGGCCTACATTGCTGATGTGAGCACACCTGAAAAAAGGGCACAAAATTTTGGGATATTGGGTGCTGCATTTGGACTGGGCTTTATCATAGGCCCACTCATTGGCGGTTTGGTGGGTGTATATGGAACGCGTATTCCTTTTTTGGTGGCGGCAGGACTTACTTTAATCAATTGGCTGTATGGATTTTTTATTCTACCAGAATCATTGTCTGTAGAGAACCGAAGAAAGTTCGAATGGAAAAGAGCGAACCCGGGCGGTTCACTGCGTGCTTTGAAAAAATTTCCAATTGTTCTGGGTATGGTGACATCTTTGGTGCTGGTATACATATCTTCACATGCAGTTCAAAGCAATTGGTCGTACTATACTATAGAAAAATTTCATTGGGATGCACTCATGATAGGAATTTCATTAGCGGTCGTGGGTGTTGTGTTTGCCGTTGTTCAGGGAGGATTGATTAGAGTGATCATTCCAAAATTAGGGCAAGAAAGAAGTGTATACGTTGGCTTAGGATTTTATGCACTCGGATATTTTTTATATGCATTCGCCACCCAAAGTTGGATGATGTTCGCTATTACTATTCCTTATTGCCTGGGTGGTATTGCCGGCCCTGCACTTCAGGGGATCATCTCCAATCAGGTTCCTGCCAATGAACAAGGTGAATTGCAAGGAGCACTCACAAGCTTAATGAGTGTGACTACAATCATAGGACCTCTTTTAATGACTCAAATATTTTACTTCTTTACCAGGGTGGATGCGCCCATGTATTTGCCAGGCGCACCCATGATATTGGGTGGCGTGTTAACTGTGATAAGCGCACTTTTGGCAAGAAAAAGCTTAAAGAGAAATTTGATGCCGAAGATTGAAAATAGGGCCTTCTAGGAAACCTATTCTCTACAATCAAAATTCTTAGAATAAATCGTTATAAGCCTGTTTTCTACCTACGTATTCAATGTTCAACGAGCATTACACTATCATTTTTAAGATAAAGTTGTCATTTCCTGATAACGACTTATGGATAAATAAAATTGAAATATGATGGCAATATTTCAATAACCAACTCCTTGCCTTCTAAATATTCACCATCAACATGAGCCTGAACTATATCACGCTTACATGAAATTATTATTTTCTTGGTTTTAAAATATTCAATGAAGGATAAG
>JAHBUB010000053.1 GCA_019638285.1 Cyclobacteriaceae bacterium
TTTAAGGCCTCTGATCCTGTAGATATGCGTACGGTGGTGGCGCAACTTCGCAAGAACGGAAAACTCGAATTGGTAGGTGGAGCTTATGCTATTGCTGAGTTGACATCCAAAGTGAGTTCGGCTGCCAATATTGAATATCACTCACGGATTATCATTGAGATGGCCATCAAACGCAATTTGATTGAAATTGCCTCTCAGGTTCATCAAGACGCTTATGAAGACACCAATGATGTCTTCGAGTTGCTGGATAAGACGGAGCAATCCATCTATAAGATTGCGGACTCCAACCTGAGAAAGAACTATGACAGCATGAAATCGTTGATGTTTCAGGCAACCAAAGAAATTCAGGAGAAGCGGAATCACAAAGATGGCCTGACAGGGGTACCCAGCGGCTTCTCCCGTCTTGACAGGATTACATCAGGTTGGCAAAAGTCTGATTTGGTCATTATTGCTGCCCGGCCTGGTATGGGTAAAACTGCGTTTGTGGTGTCAGCCCTTCGGAATGCGGCTGTAGATTTTAATTTACCCGTAGCAATTTTCAGTTTAGAGATGGCTTCCATTCAATTGGTAAATCGATTAATTTCTGCAGAGGCAGAATTGGAATCAGAAAAAATCAGAAAAGGAAACATTCAGGAGTTTGAATGGCAGCAGCTGGTGCACAAAACCAATCGACTTTCAACAGCCCCTATATTTATTGATGATACCCCCGCTTTGTCTATCCTCGAGCTGAGAGCAAAATGCAGGCGACTTAAAGCAGAGCACAATATTCAATTAGTTGTGGTAGATTATCTGCAATTGATGAAGGGTGAAATTGGCGGGAACCGTGAACAGGAGATAGCCTCCATTTCAAGAGCATTAAAGGGGGTGGCTAAAGAATTAAATGTTCCGGTAATAGCACTTTCGCAGTTGAGTCGTGGTGTGGAGACAAGGGGAGGTGATAAACGTCCACAACTATCCGATCTCAGAGAATCCGGTTCTATTGAACAAGATGCAGATATAGTGATGTTCCTCTATCGACCTGAATATTATAAAATAACAGTGGATGAGGATGGTATGCCCACTCAGGGAATGGCTGAAGTAATCATTGCCAAAAACAGAAATGGATCATTGGAAAATGTGAAACTTAAGTTTATTGGTAAGTACACCAAGTTTGCAGACTTTGATGGACCCGCCAATGAGAATCCTTTTTCCGGAATGATTACCAAGGAGAGTCGATTGAATACATTTAATAAGCCAGAGGAGCCACCACTTCCGGATGACGAGACACCATTCTAGAGATTATCGTCCCCTCAAATCAGGCGTATTTTTTGCTCGACATTTGAGAATATTAAACCAGAGGATAAATCCAAATATTTTTTTTGACATTCAAAGGGATTTGTAAATTGTACGCATGAAAGCACTTATACTTACTGGCCCGGGACAAATTGAATTGAAGGACATTCCCATACCTGAAGTTACAACAGGGAAGGCTTTGGTGAAAATGAAAGCAGTGGCCCTTAATAGAAGGGACGATTGGATAAAAGAGGGAAAGTACCCACGCATTAAATATGGTGTTACACTGGGCTCGGATGGCGCTGGAGTTGTAGAAAAAGTATTCGATGAGATTCATAAAGCATGGGAAGGGCAAGAGGTGGTAATTAATCCTAATATTGATTGGGGCAATGATCCCGAAGTACAATCTAAAAATTATACCATTCTTGGAATGCCTGTGAATGGTACTTTTACGGAGTATTTATTGGTGGACATTGACAGGTTGCAGCATAAGCCATTTCATTTGGATTTTCTTCAGGCAGCTACGTTGCCGCTGGGTGGCCTTACCGCTTACCGAGCACTCTTCAAGAGAGGGGGTTTACGAGCGGGTATTAATGTTTTGATTTCTGGTTTTGGAGGTGGAGTAGCACAGTTTGCTTTTTTGTTTGCTCAGGCAGCGGGTGCTAATGTGTACATCACTTCAGGTAGTGATGAGAAAATTGAGAAAGCCTTAAGAATGGGGGCGAAGGGAGCTTTTAATTATAAGAAACAGAATAATTTTGAAGGTCTTTGGAAAACAAAAGGTGGATTTGACTTGATCATTGATAGTGCCGGAGGGGATCAACTGAATAGCTACATAAAAATTTTAAGGCCCAATGGAAGAATCGTTTTTTATGGAGCAACCAATGGATTACCTGGGAAGATTGACCTTTACCGTATGTTCTGGAACCAACTTACACTCCAGGGGACAACGATGGGGAATGACACAGAATTCAATGAAATGCTTTCATTTGTGAGTAAGCATGAGATACGCCCGGTTGTAGACTCCATTCGGCCATTTTCAAAAATTGCTTCTTCTTTTGCTGATATCACTAAGCCCAATAAAGTGGGCAAGATTGTGTTTCAGGTCTAGCGTCTTGTTATTTGTTGTAAAAAAATAAAGCCACGATAAGTGTGTGGCTTTATTGCTTTTAAGGGGATGATATGCAACTACATAATCTTTGCAGTGCTCCTTATCCAATCCCTTACTTGAGATTTTGTTTTTCCCGATTTATTCTGTAGTCGGCTAATTAATTCATTTTCACCCCGAGACATGAATTGAAGATCACTATTGGTAACATCAGGAAAATCTTTCTTTATTCTACCTCTGAGGTTGCTCCAGTTGGCTCCCAATTTTATTCTTGATTTCTCTTCTCTTTGCATCTCTTCCGATCTCATAATAATGCATTATAATAATTGAAAGCTATCATTTTGCCATCACAGCTTCTCTGTATTTATACTTTAATTGATTCCTTGAGGTGTTCAAGTTTGGATTTTCCATTTTTGGAATACTCTTCAATTTTTTGATTGTAAGCTTTCCTGGCAGAAGCCAAAGATTCATTTGCCTTCTCTTTAAGTTCATTAGCAAGTCGCTTTGATTCAGCTTTTAATTTTTTACGGGTTTTTAATCCGCTTCTGGGTGCAAGTAATAATCCGGTAGCCACTCCAAAGGCAGCGCCAATGATAAATCCACCCAGAACTTTTGTTTTGGTATTCATGATAAAAAAAATTTAAGTTATTACTTTCCTGATACTTTCAGGACCATCCGAGCAAGCGAAAAATAGAATATCTTTATTGCTAAAGATTAATCAGAGTCTGATATAAAAAAACACGCGTTCACTCTAATAACCTAACATTGGTAGCACCAAAATAGTTTGCTTTAAAAAAAATATTACCAATTGAAAAACAGTAATGCTTTAAAAAAAAAATATTTTAATCCAATTCCTCGAACAATTGTTTCAGTTCTACCGCGGCTTTGTGTTCATTTTGATGCCTTGCAGTTTTAATTCCCTGTTCTAAAATAATTTTAGCTTCTTCCAATCTATTTTGATCCAGCAATAACACAGCTGCTTGATAATAGGTGGGTACGTACTGTGGTTTATCTTTTAATAACGTCAATAGGATGGCAATGGCCTTGTTGGGGTCTTCATGACTCAATTCAAGGGCCAAAGCATATCTGCTGAATGGTTCTTCAGGATCCTCGGCAATAAACTTTTCTAATAATTTTATTCGATCAATGTTCATTTAGTTTTTCAGGCTATGGTTCCCATTTTAGCATTTTATGCGCTATCTTGAGCACAATTTAATAGGATTTGCTTAACGTTTTGATAATCATTTTGTTGGTATAATATGAAGATTCTAGTTTGCATTAGTCACGTACCCGATACAACCTCCAAAATCAACTTTGTAGATAATAATACCAAATTTGATACCACTGGAGTGCAGTATATAATTGGCCCTTATGACGATTATGCCCTTGCCCGGGCAATAGAGTTAAAGGAATCCCTGAGTTCTACAGTTACAGTATTAAATGTAGGGTTAGCGGAGACGGAGCCAACCATTAGGAAAGCATTGGCCATTGGTGCCGATGATGCGATCCGAGTAAATGCATCACCCACCGATTCGTATTTTGTAGCCACACAAATTGCGGAGCATGCGAAGGGATATGATTTGATTTTGATGGGGAGAGAGTCCATCGATTATAATGGTGGGGTGGTACATAGCATGGTGGGTGAACTACTTGGGTTACCATCTGTATCACCAGTAATGAAGCTGGATATTGATGGCACTACGGTAAAAATGCAACGCGAAATTGAAGGAGGTAAGGAATCGGTGGAGACATCATTGCCGATGGTAGCAGGATGCCAGGAACCAATTGCAGAGTGGAAAATTCCGAACATGAGAGGAATTATGTCGGCCAGGACCAAGCCCTTAAGTGTGGTTGAACCGAAAGCAGTGGAAACGGCTGTCAATTTTAAGAAGTATCAATTGCCACCTCCGAAAGGAGCGGTAAAAATGGTCAGCGAGGATAATGTCGCTAAATTGGTTAGCCTCTTAAAAAATGAGGCAAAAGTTTTATAAAAATTGAATTAAGAAGATTATGGCGACATTAGTTTTTGTTGAGAGTGCTGAAGGAAAAATAAAAAAAACTTCATTAGAAGCAGTGGCCTATGCATACGCCATGGGTGACTCGGTAACAGCAATTGCATTAGGGGCAGTTGATAAGGCAGAATTGGAAGCTATAGGTAAATTTGGAGCAACTAAGATACTGTCTGTAACAGATGAAAGACTGAATCAAGGTGTGATTCGTGCCTATGCATCCGTAATTGTACAGGCTTTGGAGTCAGAAGGAGCGGATACATTGGTATTGGCCAATTCTTCCTTGGGAACCCCTGTTGCTGCAAATGTGGCTGTTAAAATAGGGGCAAGCCTTGCCTCCAATGTGGTAGACCTTCCTGATACCTCATCTGGTTTTGTAGTAAAACAAAGTATTTATACGGGTAAGGCATTTGCATTCGTGGAAATGAAGAACAAGAAGAAAGTGATTGGGATCAGGAAGAATGCAGTTGAGCTAAAAGAAGTTGGGGCAAATGGCGAGATTATTAATTTTACTGCTAACCTCACCGATGCGGATTTTGGCACTAAGATTACAGCCACAGAAAAGGCAACTGGTGACATTCTATTACCAGAGGCGGAAATTGTAGTTTCTGGCGGACGCGGAATGAAAGGCCCGGAGCATTGGAACATATTGGAAGATTTGGCCAAGGCCTTGGGCGCAGCTACCGCTTGCAGCAAACCTGTTTCAGATATGGGCTGGAGGCCTCACCACGAGCACGTGGGGCAGACGGGCGTGAAGGTAGCCCCTCAGTTATATGTGGCTGTTGGTATTTCCGGAGCCATCCAACATCTGGCAGGTGTCAATTCATCCAAATGTATTGTGGTTATTAATAAAGACCCGGAGGCTCCATTTTTTAAAGCAGCGGATTATGGCATAGTAGGGGATGCATTCACCATAATACCTAAGCTTACTGAGGCGATAAAGGCGGCCAAGTAAATTTAATTCCACATTTTTTTTTAAAGTTGATAGGTTTATCATTAATTATTTAATTTCGATTCAATAGCAGACGAAATTTTGAAGAAAATTAAATTAGAAATATTAGGTCTCTCCTCAAGTCAATCACAGACGGGATCATTCGCATTAGTGCTGGGGGAAACTGACGGGAATAGAAGATTACCGATAATAATTGGCATGTTTGAGGCGCAGGCCATTGCCATCGAGATAGAAAAGATTATCCCCAATAGACCCATGACGCATGACTTATTTAAGTCATTTGCCAGTAGCTTCAATTTTCATGTAGAGGAAATCGTGATTTCTGATTTAAAAGAAGGTGTTTTCTTTGCCAGAATTGTATGTACGGATGGCCTTAAAAAACACGAGATTGATGCAAGGCCTTCCGATGCTATTGCTATTGGTTTACGATTTGATGCCTCTATATATACTTACGAAAATATATTGGCTGAGGCTGGTATCGTCCTAACAGATGAAGAGGAGGAGGAAGAAGAGAAGAAAATTGAACCAACTAAGGAATCTAAAGTTCGTGTAAGAAAGGAAAAGCAGACGGGAGACGATTTTAAGAACTATTCTGTAGATAAGCTGAAAGAACTATTGAAGGAAGCAATTGAAAAAGAAGACTATGAGCGTGCTGCTTTAGTCAGAGATGAGTTAAGTAAACGAAACTAGCTCACACCCACTTCCAAATTTCATAGATTATAGTTTGATGATGACTGCAATTGTAGGTAAAACACTGTGCCTCCAATTTAAAAGAATTCGGCACACCATCTATCATATTTTTTTCTAAGTAGCTTCATTTTTTTGTATCTAGCCGAATATTTTCCGCAAGGTATGCCTCGTTTCCATTTTTTACTTTCTCTTCTTATTTTCTGTGTAATATCGGTTTCACATGCTACTGATCCGAAGCCTAGCTTTGTAATATATAAAACATCAGAAAAGATTGTTTTGGATGGTATTTTGGATGAAAAGGCCTGGGAAAAAGCACAATTGATGGATAAGTTGATGCAACAGTTTCCATATGACACATCGGCTTCAAGAGTAAGAACAGAATTCCGACTTACTTATGATGATGACTTTCTCTATGTGTCGGCAATTGCATATGATAATAATCCTGGAGATTATGTCATATCTTCCCTACGAAGGGATTTTCGTGGGGCAGGATTGGATGGACTTGCTATTATTTTAGATCCTTTTCAGGATGTAACTAATGGTTTCTTCTTTGGACTTAGCCCAGCAGGTGTTCAACGAGAAGGCCTCATCTCAAACAGTTATATGAGGGCAGATGACCTCGATTTATCATGGGATAATAAATGGTATGGAGAGGCAAAAATAGAAGATGGGCGTTGGACGGCAGAGATTGCCATCCCCTTTAAGACTTTGCGTTTTAAGTCAGGAGCGAAGACATGGAATGTAAAACTATATCGACAGGACAGTAAAGAGAATGAAAGGTCGGTGTGGCCATGGACCCCACGACAATTTGAGCTTGGAAATCTTAACTACACAGGAGAAATGATTTGGGACGAGCCTCCGGTTGCACCAAAAACCAACATTTCCCTCATACCTTATTTGGCCACGAAGGGAAGTAAGGATTATATTAATGAAACTCCTACAAGTAGTGATTTTCAAGTTGGAGGCGATGCTAAGATTGCAGTTACTTCTTCTCTAAATCTCGACCTGACTTTCAATCCAGATTTTTCACAGGTTGAAGTTGACCAGCAGGTAACAAATCTTGACCGTTTTGAGATATTTTTCCCTGAGCGCAGGCAGTTCTTTCTTGAAAATGCAGATTTATTTTCTTCTTATGGTCATCCTTTTGGCAAACCATTTTTCACCAGACGCATTGGGGTAGCAAGTGATCCCAATACAGGCTCTAATGTGCAAAACAGGATCAATTTTGGAGCGAGGTTAAGTGGAAACCTAAACAAGAACTATCGGATCGGCCTTTTGCACATGCAGACAGAGGCTGTGCCAGAAATAAATGTTCCTAAGTATGATTATACGGTGGCTACTGCCCAAAGAAGAATTGGATCCAACTCCAACCTCCGTGCTATATTTGTTAACAGACAGCGTTTTAAAACAGACTCGTCCGATTTCAGACTGGAGGGTTATGATTACAACAGAGTGCTGGGACTGGACTATAACTATAGCTTTCTACAAAGTAAAATTACAGGAACCCACTTTTATCACAGACAATTTACTCCTAACAAGGTAGATGCACCTTTTGCCTATGGTTCATCGATACTGTACAGCTCAAGGCGCCTTAGCCTTACCTGGTGGCAACAAATATTTGGTAAAGGATATGCACCCGCTGTAGGATATTTACCACGTGCTGGTTACAAGAGATTTTCTCCGTCCGGTGAATTGAGATTTTTCCCGAATTCCGAGAAAATAATTAATCATGGCCCTTTGTTCGATCTGGTCTACATTTGGGATGATGTTTTTGGTTATACAGATCACGAAAATAAATTGGGATACTCTGTTTCCTTTCAGAACAATGCAAATCTCAGCATCAACCTTAAAAACACCTATACCTACTTATTTAACGATTTCGACCCCACCCGATCTCCATCAGAGGTGATGGCTGTCCCGTTACCTGATTCTACAAGTTATCATTACAATAATGTAGACCTAATCTTTTTATCTGACCCAAGAAGATTGTTCAACTATGAGCTAAATCTGGTCTCTGGTCAGTATTTTAATGGTACGCGCAATGGTATTCGGGGAAAGTTTAATTACCGCATTCAGCCTTATGGCGTTGTGTCTTTGGACATGAATTATAACAAGATCAAGCTGCCGACTCCGTTTCAATCTGCAGACATTTATCTGGTAAGCCCACGGATTGACCTCACATTATCACGTACTGTCTTTTTCACCACATTCTTTCAGTACAACAGCCAGTTTAGTAATATTAACATCAACTCAAGGTTTCAGTGGAGGTTCAAGCCGGTCTCTGATTTGTTTATTGTATATACCGACAATTATTTTTATGACTTTGATATGCCACAACAAAACTTTAGCCCTAAGACAAGATCAATTGTTATAAAGCTTACCTATTGGTTTAACATGTAGTATGGCACCACCAGTAATTGAAGATGATCATTTTTTCTTAGAAGGGCCGGCACGAAGGGATGTTGAGTTTCTTTATGTGTTTCGGGTTGCCGCGCAATTCATTAAAGGTTTTCGTAAACTTCACTTTGTGGGGCCATGTGTGACTGTTTTTGGTTCTGCCCGTTTTGACGAAAATCATCTTTATTACAAAAAAGGAATGGAGATGGGAGCGGCACTATCTAAACTTGGTTTTACCATTATGACAGGGGGCGGGCCGGGGATAATGGAAGCAGCTCCACGCGGTGCCAAATCTGTTGGAGGAAAAACAATTGGTTGTAATATTATCCTACCTGAGGAGCAAGCATCAAATCCCTACCTTGATATAGTAATCACATTTCGCCATTTCTTTGTAAGAAAGGTGCTGTTGGTGAAGTATTCTTATGCGTTTGTGGTGATGCCCGGTGGTGCCGGAACACTGGATGAATTATTTGAAACATTAACCCTTATACAAACAGGTAAAATCAAAGAATTTCCTGTTGTGGTTTTTGGAAAAGAGTATTGGAAGCCTCTGATGGAGATGTTGCGGATGATGGTACAACAAAAGACAATTTCTGAGGCTGATCTTAATCTTATTTTATTTACGGATTCTGTGGAGGAAGCTTCTGCACATATTGAAAGCATTACAGGACAAAAATTTGGATTGGTCAGAAAACCGATACAGCCATTCTGGCTATTTGGAGAGAGCTAACCACCCACCACACTGCGCAACTGATCTACCAAGCTATTCCATAAATCCCGCAGCTCTTCCGGGTCGTCAAAGGCAGAATAGTCAGTAACCTTCAAAAAAGTTGTTTGTGTAAGTTCATTTAATTCAATTCTTAATTCGAAATATGATAGATCTTTTTCATCTTCTTCATTGTCTGGAATAAAATCAAATTTAATAAAGTGGTTGGTTCTATGAGAAGCAATTACCGCTTTGCGTTGTTCGTTATCCCATTCAAACGTATATACCTTTTCAGGACTGATACTTACGTCATCTGCAAACCACTCTGACAAACCACTAGCAGTGCTGATGTAGGGAAACAACATTTTTGCTGACGCGTGTATTTCGTAATCTTCTATAAAAAGGTTTTTGACCATTAGAAACTGATTAGTTTTTAATTTAGATCATTTTTTATTGAACGACAAATTAAAAAGAATTGGATAGTGTAAATCTCAAAAGTTTGTAAGTTTGCGCTCCTAATAGCGATGCTCTGGTATTTAGAGACAAATTAGGTATTTAATGGGACAAATGGCCTGGTAGCTCAGGCGGTTAGAGCGCAGGATTCATATCCGCCAGTTGGCGGACGGGAGTTCAACAATGATTGGAAATTCTTATAGATAGTAATAAAATGGCGCGGTAGCTCAGGCGGTTAGAGCGCAGGATTCATAACCCTGAGGTCGGGAGTTCAACTCTCCCCCGCGCTACAAATGGCAGCTTCGGCTGCCATTTTTTATGTTTATCGACATTCAATTCTTTGCGTTTGTTAATCTACATTACCGATAATTGCTTCACTAAATTGATGGCCTTGTTTTTGACGTGTTACATTTGCATCATTAGCAGATGAAAAAGATTGATAAACTTATTATCTCTTCCTTTATAGGGCCATTTATCCTTACATTTTTGGTGGTGGTGTTTATCCTGCTTACTCAGCATATGCTGAAGTATTTTGATGATATTATAGGGAAGGACTTAGGATGGGATGTGTTGGGTACCTTACTTTTCTATTTTGCCATTTTCATGACCCCGGTAGCCTTGCCTTTGGCGGTGCTCCTTTCATCTCTTATAGCTTTTGGAAATTTGGGAGAGCACTTTGAATTGACGGCCGTCAAAAGCCTAGGTATTTCTCTGGTAAGAAGCTTATTTCCGATTTTTATTTTCGTTGTTATACTTACTGTTGGCGCATTTTATGCCAATAATAATCTGGTGCCAAAAGCTGCGCTGGAAGCGTATAGTTTATTGTACGACATCAAGCAAAAAAAGCCGGCCCTTGATCTTCGGGAGGGTACATTTTACAGTTCAATTCCTGACATTAGTATTAAGGTAAACAAGAAACTGCCGGATGGCCAAACCCTTAAAGGCATTATCATTTATGATCATCGCAACAGGATTGGAAACAGAGAAGTAACCATAGCTGATTCTGGTAAAATGTACACCATTCTCAATGATCAGTATCTTAAACTTGAATTGTTTAATGGCTATAATTACAATGAAGGCTCGCCCCAGGGAAAGGATGTTGTGGGGAGAGCGGATGCAGGGCAAACGCTCAGTAAAACCAAGTTTGATAAATCTCAAATCGTATTCGACTTGTCTTCTTTTGGTCTTAACAGAACCGATAAAAAGTGGTTTCAGGGCAACCGGATCATGCGCAATATGAGCGAATTAAAGCAGGACATGGACTCCGTAGAAATGATTATGATGAATCAAAAACTAAATCGGTTCATTACTACCCGCGATCACCTTTTTAACTATCACAATAAACAAGATACTTTACCCTTGCCAGAGGTACTGGCGCATTACAAAGCCAAACTGGACTCAGCAAGCAAGGCAGGACCACACGCTGTCTCTTCTAAATTAATTCCTGCACAAAAGGGAAGAGCTGATTTGACCAGGAGGGCGGAGCCAATTGTAGTGAATGATTCTATTAAAGCGATCTTACTTGCCAGGTCGGACAGTCTATTCAAGTTGCCACCTTCTAAAGAAGAAATTACCTCAGCGCTAAACTACGCTCGAATGGTAAAGAGTCAAATTGTTAACTATACTAGCCAAATTGATACATATAGTAGTGAGTATAAGGTGTTTCAGGTACAATGGCATAAAATTTTAGCCAATTCGCTAGCATGCATTGTCATGTTTTTGATCGGTGCGCCACTTGGAGCTATTATTAAGCGGGGTGGCTTAGGCGTGCCCGTACTTGCATCTATTATTTTCTTCATTTTTTACTACATTCTTTCAATGATGGGGGACAAATGGGCAAGACAAGGCGCCATTTCAGTTCCTGTTGGAATTTGGATGGCAGATGCCATTCTATTTGTGATCGGCCTGTTATTTTTACGTCAGGCCAGGGTAGATGCTCGTTTATTTGAGGCCGACTTCTATAGGGTAGCCTTAGATAAGTTCAAAACCTGGTTACAAAGCAAGAAACTACTATCAAAGCCTTTGGCCTGAATTTGCTTTTTAAGTGCCGCTAGTATACTTTTGCGGTTTAAATAGAGGATAAAATTATTTTTTTTACAGATGTATCTGAATTCAGAAAAGAAGCAAGAGCTGTTCAACGCACACGGAATTAGCAAATCTAAGACCGATACAGGCTCTCCGGAGTCTCAAATCGCCCTTTTTACCTATCGCATAAAGCACCTTACGGAGCACCTTAAGGATCAGAGAAAGGATTTTTCAACGCAAACCGGCTTATTGAAACTGGTGGGTAAGCGCAAAAAACTCCTTAACTACCTTCAAAAGGTGAATATTGAAAGATACAGAGCGGTTTTGACAGACCTCAATTTAAGGAAGTAAGAAACTATTGAATAGCACAGGGAACCAACAAGGTTCCCTTTTCGCTTTATTTACACCCTGGACAATGCTATCCTGCATGTCCTACAACTATTGATAAAAGATGAATAATGTTATAAAGAAAACTTGTAAGCTTCCTGATGGGCGGGAAATTAGTATTGAAACAGGAAAGCTAGCTCGACAGGCAGATGGTGCTGTAGTAGTGCGCATGGGCAACACCATGCTATTGGCTACCGCTGTGGCCTCACAAAATGCAAAAGAAGGGATAGACTTTTTACCGCTATCTGTAGACTATCAGGAAAAATTTGCTTCCACGGGTAAGATCCCAGGTGGATTTTTGAAGCGTGAAGGCAGGCTTTCTGATTATGAGATATTAATTAGTCGCTTGGTGGATCGCGCGATAAGACCTTTATTCCCAGATGATTATCATGCTGAAACCCAAGTGAACATTTCATTGATTTCAGGAGATGAAGACTCTCTTCCTGATTCACTTGCAGCTTTTGCCGCTTCCAGTGCACTTGCTGTATCTGACATTCCTATTCAGGAGCCAATTTCTGAAGTCCGTGTGGCAAGAGTAGATGGTCAGTACATCATTAACCCAACTCTGGCACAAAAGGAAAAATCTGATCTTGATCTGATCGTAGCTGCTTCAAAAGATAATATTTTGATGGTAGAAGGAGAGATGAAGGAAGTAAGTGAGAAGGACATGCTTGAAGCTATGAAGCATGCCCATGATGCCATTAAAGTCCAGTGTGCAGTTCAGTTGGAGCTTGCAGTAGCTGCAGGCAAAACAGAAAAAAGAACATTTGATCATGAGGAGAAGGATGAGGCACTGAAAGCAGAAGTTAACAAAATGTTTTACGACAAGCTATATGAGATAGCACGTCAGCAAAATCCAAACAAGAAAGAACGTTCTGAAAATTTCAGTAAGCCCCTTGAGGAATATTTTGGGTCACTACCTGAGGATACCGAGGTCAACAAAGATTTAGTAAAGAAATATTATAAATCAGCCCATAAAAAGGCTTGTCGTGACTTAGTACTTAATGAGAAAGTGCGCCTTGATGGACGTAAACTCAATGAAGTAAGACAAATATGGTCAGAGGTGAACTACCTGCCGATGGCCCATGGATCTAGTGTCTTCACCAGAGGTGAAACACAATCCCTAAGCACAGTGACATTAGGCACTAGGCTTGACGAACAACTTATTGACGGTGCCATGTTCTCTGGTTCCAATAAATTTATTTTACACTACAACTTTCCTGGATTTTCAACAGGAGAGGTGAAGCCTAACAGAGGTCCTGGAAGAAGAGAAGTAGGGCACGGTAATCTGGCCTTGAGGGCTTTGAAGCAGGTAATACCCGCAAATGATAAAAATCCATACACCATACGTTTGGTGTCAGATATTTTAGAGTCGAATGGTTCTTCATCGATGGCTACCGTGTGTGCTGGTTCATTGGCACTTATGGATGCAGGTATTCCTATCTCTGGCCCGGTGTCGGGTATTGCCATGGGAATGATTAGCGATAGCACCTCAGGTAAATACGCTATTCTTTCTGATATTCTGGGAGATGAAGATCATCTGGGTGATATGGACTTTAAAGTTACAGGTACTGAAAAAGGAATCACTGCTTGTCAGATGGACCTTAAGGTAGACGGACTAACCTATGAGATCCTCGAAGAAGCGTTGAACCAGGCCAAGGAGGGAAGGTTGCATATTTTAAATGAGATGAAGAAGACTTTATCTAAGTCCAATCCTGATTTGAAGCCACATGCACCGCGTGCCTATAGCATTACCATCGATAAAGAAATGATTGGTGCGGTGATCGGTCCAGGCGGAAAAGTAGTTCAGGAAATACAAAAAACCACTGGAGCTACTGTAGTCATTGAGGAAATTGACAATAAGGGTGTGGTTAATATTTTCTCCAGTAATCAGGAAGCGATGGATGCCGCGATTGGCCGCATTAAAGCGATTGTAAGCGTACCAGAAGTGGGTGAAATATATGATGGCATTGTGAAATCAATAATGCCATTTGGTGCATTCATTGAAATTATGCCCGGCAAAGATGGTTTGTTGCACATCTCTGAAGTGAAATGGGAGCGCCTGGAGAGTATGGAAGGTGTGATGGAAGTAGGTGAACATGTGAAAGTAAAGCTGGTCGAGATCGATAAAAAAACAGGTAAATACAGACTGTCAAGGAAAGTGTTACTTGAGCGTCCAGCTAAAAGAGAAGAGGCATAGCGGGTATTTTTAAATTCGGGAATATTTTGGTGAACTAATTTTTGGGATTTTCGAGTTCTAGACTTAGTATTATTGCTCGATGAGACAGCTTAAGATAAGCAAACAAATCACTAACCGCGAAAGCCAATCGCTTGATAAGTATTTACAGGAGATTGGCAAAGTGGATTTGATTACCGCAGATCAAGAGGTGGAGTTGGCCAAACGAATAAAAGCGGGAGATCAGGTTGCGCTTGAGAAAATGACCAAGGCCAATTTGCGATTCGTGGTGTCGGTGGCCAAACAATATCAAAATCAAGGACTTACCTTAGGAGACCTTATTAATGAAGGTAACTTAGGTTTAATCAAGGCCGCTCAGCGTTTTGACGAAACACGGGGTTTTAAGTTTATCTCTTATGCAGTCTGGTGGATTCGCCAATCTATCCTTCAGGCATTGGCAGAGCAATCCCGTATTGTACGCCTACCTCTTAATCGGGTGGGATCATTGAATAAAATCTCCAGAACATTTTCAGAGCTTGAACAAAAGTATGAACGAGAGCCTTCCCCGGAAGAGTTGGCTGAGGTGCTTGAGGTAACTACCGCTGAAGTGGTGGATACCTTAAAAATATCAGGTAGGCATGTTTCTATGGATGCTCCTTTTGCTCAAGGGGAGGAGAATAGTCTACTGGATGTGCTGGAGAATGACAGTGAAGTGAAGCCCGATTCGGAGTTGATGAATGATTCATTGAGGAGGGAAGTGCAGCGTGCATTATCCACTCTTACCCAACGTGAGTCTGATGTTGTGGCACTTTACTTTGGGTTGAACGGACAGCATATTATGACGCTGGAAGAGATTGGGGAGAGGTTTAATTTGACCAGAGAACGTGTTCGTCAGATAAAAGAAAAAGCTATCCGCAGACTGAGGCACACTTCAAGAAGCAAGTCATTGAAACCTTATTTGGGCTAGTAATGTTTTATTGAATGCGTACGTAAGTCTCAATATTTTTTGAGACTTTTTTATTTTTTTATTTTGGATAAATAATCATGTCAAAAGAACCATTGAAAGTACTAATTATCGGATCTGGCCCTGCCGGATATACCGCAGCCATCTACGCGGCACGTGCAGGCTTAAAGCCAGTGCTGCTCACTGGAGGAGAGCCAGGAGGACAACTCACCACCACCAATGATGTGGAAAACTTTCCCGGCTATCCCGATGGGGTTAATGGCCCGCAAATGATGGTAGACTTGCAAAAACAGGCCGAGCGATTTGGTACCGAGATTCATTATAAGTTGGTTACTGCAGTAGATTTTTCAACCTACCCATTCAAACTTACCGTAGATGGGAAAGAAGAGATTATCGCTGAGTCTGTAATTATTGCTACGGGTGCTACAGCAAAATACCTGGGCATCCCATCTGAAAAAACATTTACCAACAAGGGAGTGTCTGCATGCGCAGTGTGTGACGGTTATTTTTATAGAGGAAAGCAAGTGGCTGTGGTGGGTGCAGGAGATTCAGCAGCGGAAGAAGCTACTTATCTGTCAAAACTTTGTCCAAAAGTGCACCTCATTGTTCGGAGGGATGAAATGCGAGCCTCAAAGATAATGCAACAAAGGGTGTTGAACACCCCAAATATTGAGGTGCATTGGAATACTGAAACTGAAGAAATACTTGGTGATGATGCTGGTGTGAGAGGAGTAAGGGTTGTTAATAATAAGACAGGAGAGAAAAAGGAATTGGCAATTGAGGGATTCTTTTTGGCCATTGGTCATAAACCCAATACTGATATTTTTAAGGGACAAATAGACATGGATGAGACAGGGTATATTATTGTAAAACCGGGTACCACAAAAACCAATATCGAAGGTGTCTATGCGGTAGGAGATGCAGCGGACAAGGTGTATCGTCAGGCGATCACTGCAGCCGGTACCGGTTGTATGGGTGCACTTGATGCTGAAAAGTTTTTAGCAGCAAAAGAAGCAGATGCTGTACATTAAAATCTTATGAAGCTCGATCTACTTGTATTAGCAGCGCATCCCGATGATGCAGAACTTGGATGTGGAGGCACTATCTTAAAGCATATTGCTGCCGGCCAAAAGGTTGGAATTGTTGATTTTACCAAAGGTGAATTGGGTACAAGAGGCACCATTGAAATGAGGGAGCAGGAAGCCAATGCATCGGCAAAAATATTAGGGTTGTCTGTTCGTGAAAATTTGAATTTTAGAGACGGTTTTTATGTCAATGATGAGCCCCATCAAAGGGAGGTAATTAGAGCTATTAGAAAATATCAACCTGAAATTGTTTTGGCCAACGCAATTTATGACCGTCATCCTGACCATGGAAGAGGAGGTGAGCTTGCTTTTCAATCTTGCTTTCTTTCCGGACTTAATAAAATAGAAACCAGTGATGGCGGAATAGCACAAGCACCATGGAGACCAAAGATCCTTTACCATTATATTCAAAGCCAATTCATCACCCCTGATTTCGTTGTTGATGTTTCGGATTTTTGGGAAGAGAAAATGAAATCGGTGAGCGCCTTTAAATCCCAATTTTATGACCCTGACAGCAAGGAGCCAGAGACGTATATCTCTAGCCAAGGTTTTTTAAAAATGCTGGAGGCAAGAGGCACAGAACTTGGTCATGCTATCGGAGCCCAATATGGAGAAGGATTTACGGTGAGAAGAACGATCGGGGTAAACATCCTTTCAGACATTCGCTAAGGTGCAAGCCTGTTAATCTTCCACTGATCATCAGCCAGGGTATATACGATTCTATCGTGCAAGCGGCTTGGTCTTCCTTGCCAAAACTCAATTTCAAAAGGTGTGACTCCATATCCCCCCCATTGCTTTGGACGAGGCAATACTTTAAGGCCTTTAAATTTTTCTTCAATTTGTTTTACTCGCTCCTCCAAAATCGAACGCTCATTTATTAAAGCGCTTTGGGGAGATGCCCATGCACCCACCTGACTTTCTCTGGGGCGGCTTTGAAAATAAGTATCTGACACTTCACTCGATACCCGATTCACTACTCCTTCTATTCGAACCTGCCTTTCCAGTTCTGGCCAAAAAAAATTGATGGCGCATGCAGGATTGAGATCAAGTTCCTTTCCCTTTTGACTTTGATAGTTGGTGTAAAACACAAACTGTGCATTTTCGATACCTTTTAACAATACCATACGCGATGTAGGCCCACCATTTTCCGATAACGTAGCGAGATTCATGGCGTTGGGTTCCAGTGCCTCTGATTCAATAGCTTCTTTAAACCATTTTTCAAATTGAATAAATGGGTTTTTATCGACTGAATTTATGTCGAGGGTGGCCTTGGTATAATTTGTTCTTATACTTGATATTCCTTTCATTTTCACCAGTAATTTTTGTTTAAATTAATAAAAGCCTAGGTTGCAATTCAGATCGAAGCCCACTTTATTAGTACGTGTAAAATATAACAAAACTTAGATTGGGAACGTTTTAATTGATACGGCAATGGATTTTTTTAAATACGGGAATAAAATAAAGCCAGCCAAAGGCAAGATCCTGGTATCGGAACCTTACCTGCCTGACCCTAATTTTGAGCGAAGTATTGTGTTGTTGTGTGAACATAATGAGAGTGGTTCGTTTGGTTTTGTCCTGAACAAACCGTCTACGGCAGCTTTGGGTGATGTAATGCCAGACCTAGAGCAA
>JAHBUB010000054.1 GCA_019638285.1 Cyclobacteriaceae bacterium
AGGATAACAATGAATGAAATTAGAAGACAACTCATTGACTATTTAAGTAGTTTGGGATTAAATGCTTCACTCAGTCAAACATTAGTAACCATAATATTAATCCTCGCAATTATTGCAATTGGGATCATTGTAGATCTCATTATAAGGAAGGTTTTGTTGACTAGTTTTGAACGCATCGTTCGAAAAACCAAAACAGATTGGGATGATCTATTGATTGAACACAAAGTGATAAATTCACTCGCTCATCTGGTGCCAGTTTTAGTTATATTCAAATTTCTACCTGTCATTTTCGACTACCACGAAACAGCGGTTGGTATCATTGAAAGGATTGGAAATATTCTCGTGATTTTAGTCAGCTTGCAGCTGCTCTTTCGGCTTTTAAATATTATCAAAATAATTATTTCCAGAAATAAGCTATTTAAAGACAAACCCCTTGACAGCTATTTTCAGTTAATCAAAATCATTTTTGGAATTATTTTAGGCATATTAATTCTCTCCATTTTAGCCAATAAATCCATTGTCTACTTTTTTGGTGCATTTGGAGCCATGACAGCTGTTTTGTTATTGGTCTTTAAAGATACCATACTCGGATTTATCGCCAGTATTCAATTGGCTGCCAATGATATGATTCGAATTGGGGATTGGGTTCAAATGGAAAAGTATGGAGCGGATGGAGATGTCATTGAAATTAACCTAACCACAGTTAAGATAAGAAATTGGGATAAAACAATTAGTACTGTACCCACCTATTCTTTTATTTCCGATTCTTTTAAAAATTGGCGAGGAATGCAAGAGATTGGTTCCCGGAGAATTGCACGGTCAGTATTTATCAACCAACGTACAGTAAAGTTTGCGGATAGCGAAATGATCAATCGCTTTAAAAATATTCACATTTTAAAAAGCTATATCGAAGAAAAGGAGTTAGAAATTAAAAATTACAATGAATCACGAAAGATTGATATCAATCAAGTTTCGAATGGCAGAAGAATGACAAATTTGGGTTGCTTCAGAGCCTATTTACTGAACTATTTAAAGAACCATCCAAAAATAACGCAAGACTTAACAATTTTAGTAAGGCAATTGGAACCGAATGAGAATGGAATTCCGATTCAAGTTTATGCTTTTAGTTCTGATATCAGATGGGCAATGTATGAAGACATTCAATCGGATATTTTTGATCATATTCTGGCAGTTATTCATCAATTTGACTTAGAAGTATTTCAAAATCCTTCAGGAAGTGATTTTAAAAAGTTGCTGAACTAATCGAAACATTATCCAATTGTCCATAACTCTTCCAATTGCTCGTTGTGAAAAGCTTTTCTAATGCAGTCATAAACGAAAAAACCTCTGCAACACACTCTGGCGCGAGTGTTGCGTGTGAGAATGTGCGTGGCTCACTCGTGCCCTCTATCTACTCAAGCAAAATCACATCAATTGGCTTCTCCGGTAATCCTGTATAGTTGATTACACTTGGAAACTAGGACACGAGTCTCCCGCATGCCATCACCCAGGCCGGAAGACTCGCGCCAGTGAGGTAGAACACGTCTCATTATATGTTACTAGACGGGCCCTGTGTGGGTAGTGTAAAATAAAATATTGATCCTTTTCCAGATTCAGAGACAACAGAAATAGTGCCCCCCAATGTTTCAATAAATTCTTTTGTGAGCATTAAACCAATACCGGTTCCACTCTCATTTTGCGTACCCCGTTTAGATTCCCTTTCAAAGGAAAAAAGATTATCCGCTTCTTCTTGAGTCATTCCAACACCCGAGTCCTTTATAGAAAGTGTACAGTGCACAGAGTCGTTTCTGGCCGCTATCTCGATGGTAGAATCCAAATGGGAGAATTTAATGCTGTTGGACAAAATATTTCTTACAACAAGTTTCACCATTTCCGAATCTGAATAAACAATAATTTTTTCATCGACTTTATTTAAAAATCTAATGCCTTTGTCCTCACTTATGCTTTCTAAAGAATAGAGAACATCTTCAATAATTTTCTTGACTTCAAGTTTTTCTGTTTTTGGCTTAAAACCTTGAAGTTGTGTTTTCGACCATCGCAATAAGTTTTGAAGCAAAAAAGAAACACTATCAACAGACCTTCTTACTTTTCCAAAATTCTGATTTAGCTCTTGCTGCGTTAGCAGACTTTTTTCATTTAAATAAAGTAATCCGTTTAAACTATTCAATGGAGAGTTTAAGTCATGGGATAGAATAGAAATTAATTTTGACTTTACAGTGCTTAACGTTTCAATTTCTTTTGTTTGAATAAAATTAATGCGCTTGTAGCGTTCTATTAGATACCCGATCAACAATGAAAAGACAAGGTTGACCAAAAGATTCCATAGTTGGGACAGGTGTGTATTATAATGAGGAGAAAAGTATACAGAATAGAATACATAAAGGGCGATGATTGCGCCACTCAATATGAATTTAAATCTTAATGGATAACCCAATCCTGCATTGGAAATGTAGAAAAGCAGGCAAATGAAATTCGGCAGAAAAAATTGTGGTAATGCTGCAGAACTATCCATCGAAATGCTGAGTAGAACTGTAATCAGGAAAATGAAAAAACAAAGTAAATAAAAACTCCTCGGGCTAAGTTTGATACGCCATGTAATATATACGACCAACATTAATATGATAATAATGATTGATCTATGGAATAAAACGGAAACAAAATCAACTGCGCGCCAATAGTCAATGATTAAAAAAATACAAGTGTAAATTATGCCAATCAAACAAACTATCCTAAGAGAGTAGGTTTCATAACCCAACATAAAATTTCGATATTCTTTCTCTTGCGCTGCAGATGAAATTATCTTTTTATAATACCCCATTATTTAAGCTCTTGTCAAATTATAATTTATGCAGTATAAGGTTACACATTGCTATTTATCAATTTCTCCAATGTTACTTACTTATTCTATGCTTCTTGTTGTATCAAAGTTGTCTGGTTATTTCAGTAATAATTTTTTATAGTGTATTGCCCATTGGATGACTTTTTTCAAGGCGGAACACTATTACTGCCAACAACTATGCATATGGAACATGCCAGGTTACATAAGTCGTTAACAAAGTAAAGCTTTTTGAGTTTCATTCAAAGTTTGTGATGAAGATTGAGCCCCTCCTACCCTGGCGCGAGTGTTGCGCGTGAGAATGTGCGCAACTCACTCGTGCCCTTTACTCAATCAAAATCACATCAATTAGCTTCTCTGATAATCCTGCAAAGTTGATTGCACTTGAAAACTAAGACACGAGTCCCCGCTTGCCATCACCCAGGCCGGAAGACTCGGGCCAGTGAGGAGGTGTGCAGGCCGGCTTCATTCTCTGTCAACGGACAATATTGTTTGTAGTAATACATTCGCTCCATTTGTCATGTCTTCTGTTTTGGTGAATTCTTTATGCGAATGGCTAATGCCGCCTACGCTTGGAACGAAAATCATCCCCACCGGTGCAATGGTTGCCATCTGCTGTGAATCATGACCAGCACCGCTTTGCATAAATTTAGTTTTGAGTCCAAGCGAATTTGCAGATTCATTGATTTTTTGTTGCAAAGATTTATTTGTAAGCGCAGGCTTTGAGAAACTTGCCTCACGCATAAAAGTAATTGTAGTCTTTGTGTCAGTGCTAATGGTGGCAGCTCGCTTTTCAATTTCACTAAATAACATCTCAATTTTGTCCCACGACAAGTCACGTATCTCCAAACCTAGTGCAACCTTGCCCGGAACAACATTGTAGGCTCCAGGTTGTACCTGAATTTTCCCTACGGTGCCAACTTGATTGCCGGGCACACTATTAATCACTTCGTTCACTTCAATTATTAATTTGGATGCGGCTAATAAAGCATCTTTCCGCAACTTCATAGGAGTCGTGCCTGCATGGTTTGCAAATCCCTCTATCGTAATCTCGCAATCCAAAATACCTACAATACCTTCGACTACACCAATTTGAAAGTTTTCATTCTCCAGAATACCACCCTGCTCAATATGTAATTCAAGAAATGAATGGATGTCTCCTTTTTTGCGTATGGAATTTTTAAGATCATCAGGGTTACCACCAATCGCTTTGATTCCATCTGCCATTACCAAACCACTTTGACTAATCTGCTTTAGTCCATCATCTGTCAATTGACCTACCATTGCCCGGCTGCCAATGAGGCCTCCTTCTTCATTGGCAAAAATGATGACCTCAAGTGGATGCTCTGTTACCATTCTATTTTCATTGAGTACTTCGATGACTTCCAAAGCACTGAGGGAACCCAACGTACCATCGTAGTTGCCCCCATCGGGAACCATGTCAATGTGCGAACCAAAAGCAATTGGTTTTAGTGAAGGTTTCTTTCCTTTTCGTTTGCCGATGATGTTGCCCCCATGGTCAACGATTGGGTTAAGTCCGGCATCTTTCATCAGTTGCATAAACCACGCCCTTCCTTCAATGTCCCCTTTGGTATAGGCCACCCGGTAGCCGTGACCGGCTTCGTCTCGTCCAAATTTAGCCAGCTCATTAATCCGGGTCTCAATACGCTGTCCGTTTACTTTGAGATTGTTGCCAAAGAACGCTTTACCATTTGAGTCCAGTAGTCCAAATGTTGTTATTCCAAGCCCAGTCAAGGTTGCGTTTTTAATAAAGGTTCTTCTTCTCATATTTTTATTGGCATTCTTGTTTGTAAGATGACCCTTGTCATGTGGTGGTCATCTCCTACTGCTTACACACAACGACCCGTGCATGAGGTGTGGCGTTTTCGAAGCCCACATTATCCACCGATCGTAAGCGAAATATAGTGACAACTTTTAATAATTACTCTTCAGCCGACATACCTTATGCACTATGTTGCCGCCTGTGCGCGTCCACCGACATGTTTTAAAAAGTTTCTAATCCCCTTTTGTACAGCCGAGTCGGTTAACAACTGAATCTTTTTTACTTGAATTGACGGTGAATATATTCATTTCTAAACCACTGTCAAGGGAGACCGATGAGATTATGTATTCTTTATTTGGTTTAAGCTTGGGCGGATATTCATTGTTGCAATAGTACACAGGGTTCTCCCTACTCTGGCGCGGGTGTTGCGCTTGATAATGTGCGTGGCCCACTCGTGCCCTCTACTCAATCGAAGTCACATCAACTAACTTCTCCCCTAGTCCTGCCTAGTTGATTGTACTTGGAAACCAGGACACGAGTCTCCCGCATGCCATCACCCAGGCCGGAAGACTCGCGCCAGTGAGAGTAATTTAGCTTCTATCCCATAGAAATAATTGAGCAAATTTAATAATTAAAGATATATTTATCTTTTTATAAACTATAAATATTCATGTAATGGGTAAACGGTATCTATCCATAAAAAAAGTGAAACACACCAAACGAATTATAATTTAGCTAAATCTCGTAAATTTAATTGTGAAGCAACAGGTAGATGAATTCAATATTACCGAAACATACCAGCATTCCTTTTTCACTGGAACGAAAGCAAATTGTTGATTTCCTTAGGATAGGCAAATCCAAACACACCGCCTATGCTGTTATGGACTTTGACATCACTGGAATCCGGGAAAATATGCGCAAGGCCAGACGTGTGGCAAAAAGACATGCGTCACTCACAGGTTATTTGCTATGCTGTTTTGCACGGGCAGTGGCAGAAGACAAAATTATGCAAGCCTATAGAAAGGGAAATAAGCTCATCGTTTTTAATGATGTGGATGTAGCAACGATGATTGAGCGTAATGTTAATGGTGTTCCCATGCCGGTAGGCTATGTTCTTAGGAAGGCCAATTACAAGTCGGTTTTTGATATTTCTGAAGAGATTAAAAGCGCCAAGTCGAGATCTTCTACTGATTTGATTGATAGTAAAGAGATGCTGCAAAAGAAAAGGCTCAATGCAGTGATCAAACGTGTAGGCTTTTTACGCAGGTGGGCGCTTACACACATCTTTAAAAACCCATTCATCAAGAAAAAATTCAATGGTACGGTTGGGTTCTCATCGATGGGTATGTTTAGTCATAATCTTACAGGTTGGATTGTGCCGATTACCCCACACGTACTTACCGCAATGGTCGGAGGTATTCGAGATGTCCCAGCCTTTGAAGGCGATATACTAGTGAAAAAGGAGATGGTATGTATTACGATTGCGATGGATCATGATATTCTGGATGGTGCACAAACTGCAAGGTTTATTGAGCGATTCAGAAAATTACTTATCCAAGGTGTAGATCTCGAAAGCAAAACCAAAGTTGTGGAATAGGTTCAAACTTCTGCTTCAATAATACTACTCTGGCGCGAGTGTTGCGCGTGGGAATGTGCGTAGCTCACTCGTGCCCTCTACCTACTCAATCAAAATCACATCAATTAACTTCTCAGGTAATCCTGCATAGTTGATTGCACTTGGAAACCAGGACACGAGTCTCCCGCATGCCAGCGCACTGCCAGAAGACTCGCGCCAGTTAGGCATTCCAATAAATACCTTCTCCGATTGTTTTGTCAACATTAAGAATAAAAGACCGTAAGTATTTAGCAAGGTCAAGTAATGGATGTTTTATGTTGTCCATAAACGCATCAACCTTTTGAGGTTCCGAAATACCTAAAGTCAAATTCGTTTCTTTTTTTGCCATAATCTATTTAGTTTTTGATAAAAATATTTTTCCGCCAAGCCAAGCAGCCGGCAGTGTTAATACTATGAGTGTAATAGGATACCAACGAGGTGGAATGTCCCACATAACAATTAGTCCCACAATGGTTAATACAACACCGATTATTCCAAGAATAATAGCGTGTTTCATTGGTTTGTTTGGTGAAAGTCGCGCAGTCAAATAACAACCGAGTGTGTTGAAAATAGTTCTATACGCTACAATAATTGCAATCAACCAAACAGGATTTTCGGCAAACGGTTCTGTTTTCATAATGCCCGTTTTTTGCAAAACGCTGTCTGTTATTATTGAAAGAATTACTAATACTGCAAATCCTGCAATAACAGCCCCGATACTTTTCAATGTTTCTTTTTTCATTTTTTTATGTTGATAATAATGTGTCAAGTGTTTGCTCCATAGTCGCGCTACAATGACCGCTAACGTAAGCGTATCCACCCTTTGCGTTTTATAAGTCAGACACACTCGTATATGTGCCACTCAAGTTAGGATTTTCAGTTTTATTTTCCTCGTTAATTAGGTAAAAACCAATTGACCGGATGGTCTGGGAGGTAAGGGTTTGGTGGGTAAGCATGTTAGGGGTATCCTATAAACGAAAAAACCCCTGTAGATATCATACAGGGGTTTTAGTGAATGGGTTGCTTTTCCATCAGAGTTGGGGTTTGGTGAATACTAAACTTTTTACCTGGTTGAACTGCTCACTGTTAGGACCAAAGATCGCTCTCACATACTTCCGCGCTGCTCTGCCTACCTTGTAAATACTGTCATTGGTGGTATAGAGCACCTGGTTGCGTGCGATTAGTGCATTGCTCAGCGCTACTTTGGCAGTGGCCACTTCGGAGTTGAGGCTGTACAGTTTTTTCACCATGGCCTTGAGGCCTGGTACAGACAACTCGGGTTCGTTGGCCGTATAAGTAGGACTGGCAATTACCAACTGTACCAATCTGGCAAAGTGATCGGCCTGGCTGGCAAAGCTGAGCTGCGCTACCCGTGGTCCGGTTTTCACTTCTCCTTCTGTGTCAGCCTGCAGTGCTTTCACGCGGGCACGTTTGCCCTTCAGAAGATGGAAATACCTTCTCGCATCATGCAGTGTCTCTGCCTTAGCGCCTGATGCGTCTAACGTAAGGATGACACTGGCCGCCAGCCTGGGGAGATCGCGGAAGAGGATCTCGCGATTGTTGGTCACGCGGTCGTATTCCGTTCTTTTCTCTCTCACGCTGGTCAGCGTCTCGCGTGCATTGTCAAGAAGTACATTCAATGCATCTAACTGGAGCTTGGGCAAACCGGGATTGTACTTGTCTCCGTACCCGGTGCAGCTTCCTACGAATCCCTCGAAGGCCGCTACGTTTTTTACATGGGTCATAACATATTGTATTTATAGTGTTATACTATATGATACGGTATTCCCTACCCAAAAGGTTACATTATTTTAAGAAATATCTGATTTTTTTTCACCTGCAATAAACCCTTTACACAGTTGCTTGGACATTACCAGGCACTTACACACTTTTCTGGGCAGTGTCTAATTTGAATACTACCGATTTACCTGGCCGATTAGCTTTTCAACTATCGATTACCAGAGGTCAATCGTACCTTTACACAGTTGCTTGAACACTACCAACACTACCGCAATTACTGCCACCTCTTCTCCTGTTACCCCCTCCGTTTTAGCCCGGTGCGACCCCTCATCAGCAACGGTGTCTCCTCCCCTCTGCAACGGTGCGAGGTGTCAACACGAACGGTACGAGGTGTCAACTGCAACGGTGTGAGGTACCCTTTGCAACGGTGTAAGGTGTTCTTTGCAACCCTACGAGGTGTCATCACCAACGGTACAAGGTGCCAACAGCAACGGTGTGAGGTGCCCTTTGCAACGGTGCTCACTCCCCTCTGCAACGGTGTAAGGTGTTCTTTGCAACCCTACGAGGTGTCATCACGAACGGTACGAGGTGTCAACTGCAACGGTCCTTCCTGTCATCTGCACCGGAGCGAGGTGCCCTTTGGTAAGGTGCTCTTTCTCCTTTGACCCACAAAGGCAAGGTGAGGTCAGGTGGACTTCGTCAGGTCGGAAGACCTGACTTCACTACCTGTGACTTCACTAGAGTGAAGCAATCCCATGGTACAAGGTATCATCAGGAGTACGATTGATTAAAAATACGGATAGATACCTGGTTGTAGCGAGGGGATTGCCACGTCATCCCGCCCGCCATGCAAGCCCTTCATTCCTCGCAATGACGGTTAAGGTTTGCGTGGTGCGTATAAACTCCTACTCGTAAATCCTTATGATCTCTCCATTTCCTTTTCCTTTTACACTGCGCACGTAGGCGTTCACTACTTTGTTCATGGGAATAGGGTTGTGGCCTGGGAAGTAGTCTTTGTATTTATCATAGGCGTCCTCTACCATACCGAGCGACACTACATTCAGACGAATACCGTTGTCAAGTTCTAAGGCTGTTGCCCGGGCAAAGCTATGGATGCCTCCATTCACCATGGCGGCACTGGCGGTCTTTATCACGGGGTCGTCTGCCAGTATGCCGGTAGAAAGTGTAATCGACCCATTCATATTCAGGTAATGCTGTCCGATGCGCACGAGGTTTACCTGCCCCATCAGTTTGCTTTTCAAACCTATGGCGTAGTCCTCTTCTGTAAGGTCTTTAAAAGCTGCCCACTTGGCCTCTCCTGCAATACAAATGATTGCATCCAACTTGCCCGTCTTCTCAAACATCTTTTGAATGGAATTGGCGTCCGCAATATCTACGATGACATCTCCTTTGGTGCGCCCTGCAATAAGCACTTCCTCATTTTCTAAAAAGTGGCTGCTCACTCTTTTTCCTATGGTGCCGTGGCCCCCTATTATTAATAGTTTCATTCGCAATAATTATTTAACGATTAAACAGTCAAGGTACATCATTTCAAAGTTTACCTCAACCGTGTTGGCGTATACCCTCTTACACGGAGTCCAACATACCCACTTCGCCTGATTGAATGGTTTTGCCTTTCGAAGGTTATTTGTAGCCATCTAAACGACTATTCTTTTATGAAACGAAACCTACTGGTAATTCTTCTCTTCATTACTACCCTCGGATATGGCCAGCTATCGGATTTTGATTTTGCTGATGGAGATCTAATGGTAAAATTTAGCCTTCGGTATGCAGCTACTAAAACCCTCGATGTCCCTGCCGATTCTGCTAAAGATGCCAGCGGCATTCGCTTTAGAGCACTTGGTCTTAGCAAAGCCAATTTTGATAAAGGGGGCTATCAAATGAGTCACCGATTTTCCTTTATCACCGAATCATTATTTGCTTTCGTCATCGATGCCATTGATGGTGGTGATTATAAAACGGGATTTAAAAATAGCTCTACCACCATTAGTGATTTTATCCTTGGCTGGCACAATCATACTGTTAATGTAATCAGTACCGACCCCTTTAACCTGGCCGTGGGTGCGCATTGGGGAGATTATTTTCTAATCTATGAGCCCTACGGTGGCAGTGGCAGTTCGTATGGACCTGCCAGGGAGCCGGCTGGTTGGTATGGTGCCCTAGGCCCGGCCGTCATGCTGGATTTTAATTTAGTCAATGCACTGGATCTTCACGTGGAAGGTGCTTATGCATTTACCGCAAAATTCATGGATGCCAAGGATATGGAATTTGACAGAAAGTATCCCAAACCTCATTTTATCAATTTGGTGCTTGAGCTAAGGGGTAACCTACCCATATACGGTGGCTTCGAACATGTTCAATCCATCAATCGTGGAAACCATCCCTTCAATGCTTCCAGAAGTGATATTTTCATTGGCTTCTATTTATAACTAGTAAGAAACATGACAAAATTATTTTTATCAATCGTACTTATTCTATCGGGGTTATCGTTCACTTCTTGTTTGGAAGATAAAGAACCGGAGATTGATCCTTGTAACGACTATCAGTGGGCCAGGGTAGACAGAGACGGCAAAGAGATGTGCTTTCCAATGGCAAATATCCTATTGTACTTCCCCAATTCCTCTAATTCTTATCTGCAGGCACAATTTAACACGCCTGCTGATAAAAGTTCACCCTCCATTTCCGTCTACTTTGATATTCCTGCATCAGGTTTAGAGGTAAATACTACTTATAAAGCAACCCGTGGCGACTTCTTTGGATCAGAAGAGGTGATCGATGGCGAGATTATGTTTATCAGTTATACAACGAAAGACGCCATGGGGCATTATTGTGAATCGGGTACATTTAGTCTCACTACTAAGAACCCCAACTCAGGGGCTATCACCCAATTTACTAACGGCAAGTTTGTCTCCTTCCAGCCGGGTAAGAATTTGGAAGACTATGATGCCTGTAATCCTTTTTAATCTTCACTAATTATGAGTCATAAAATACTATCTATTGTTTTACTACTGGCAAGTTGCCTGTCTATACAATCCTGCCTTCTCAACAGAGATGAGAATGACGACTGTACTTTAACCGCGCAACCCATCACAGACGCTTCTTTGATGTCTGGATACGATAATGCCACCGGAAGTCAATACTGGAACCGCACCGCCATTTATAAAATTCCAAGAGGAGTTGAATTGTATTATTCCTTAGGTACCTGTGGGCCTAATGATTTGCAGACCAACTGGGAATACACGGGAGATTTTGAGATCGAAAGAAGCACAGTTACAGGTAGTCTCACGGCAAAATTCTATACCAGTGGTACTTTATGCGGACAATTCGTTGGCAATGGAAAAGCTACTGCCAAGGCATGTCAGGAGATAAAGGTGTTGAGCGACAATGTGTGGGCCAACGGTCCGGATTATCCTGGCAGCAACTCAATCAATGGCATTACCCTTAAAATAGGGAACGAAGCATACAGTGGGTTTGGCAATACCAACGAGTGGTACAAACTGGATACCCTTGACTTTAGCTGGAAAGAAAAAGCCAACATCAGTGGCCCGGTAAGCTTCGGTTC
Source organism: Cyclobacteriaceae bacterium (assembly GCA_019638285.1). Taxonomy (GTDB): domain Bacteria; phylum Bacteroidota; class Bacteroidia; order Cytophagales; family Cyclobacteriaceae; genus ELB16-189. The sequence goes on from JAHBUB010000054.1 coordinate 11,579, forward strand.
ATTCGGAGGGTTTTCATTAAATGGAAAAGGATATATCGTGGGTAATAATTCTATTGTATACGAATATGATCCCAACGCCAACACATGGACCAACATAGGCAACTTTCCAGTGAATGTGGCTGATTATTTACAATTAAATGTGATTCCTCTAAAGGAGTATATCTACACCGTCTTGGGAACAGCTGTTGGAGACAAAGGATACTTTGGACTGGGCAATGCCAAGCGCCTGTGGGAGTTTGATGGCACTACAAAAACATGGACAGAGAAAGCATCCAGCCCCGATGGTCATGAATTTGCCAATCATATATTTCCTTACAAAAACAGAATTTATGTAGGTGATCAATACTATGACATTGCCAGCGACCAGTGGGTAAAACATAGTAACAACTTCAATTATGAAAGCGGATTTGGTGGAGGTTTTGTTGAGATAGATGGCCTTATTTATGGAAGTCATAGTGGTAAGACCATCACCTATGATGGAAGTACCTACAGCTTCTACGAGCCACGTCCACGTGAGCCATTCGAAGGCTACGCTCCCTCTAACATTACGGGGCCAGGAGTAGTACTTGGCCATGTAGCCATTTTCCCACGACCCAACATACATCCCGGTATTTACAGCATTGAAGCCAACACCGCTGTTTTCATTTATCGCAAATAGTAATTATGAAATATATCATCACGGTATTTATCGGCTTATGTTTATTGAGTTGCACCCCAGAAGAGGAAGCTACCATTCGATGTGTAGGGCTTTGGGAGATTGAGTTGCTTCATAGCGGTGCCACGGCAGAAGTGGTAGATGGTGTGCTGCGGCTGCGTGTTACCAATCCACAGACGGACCATGATATCCGACTGATTAGAAGACAGACGGAGTACAACAGGCCTGGACATATTGGAGTAACCATGCCTTTCGAGAATATGAACAATGAATTTACAGGCAGCAAAGGGTCTGATATGCAACTGAAAGCATGGTACGCTTACAACTATGCACCGGATGATGAATTGGCTTCGCTGAGCATGGGAAAATTTGGAGCAAGAGGTACTGCAAACCATGTCACTTACCCACTGTACTCGAATGATAAGCCCACTTCCGGAACTTTAAAGTTTGGAGGTGCAGATACTTCCGTAACTTTTGGTGCCGGTGGTATTGGAGCTGTTCCCGTACCCCCTATTCTGTCAGACCCTAAAACACTCTACATCGACTTTGGGGTACGCAAGACCACCATAGGCACAGGTGAGACGACTTACATTGAAGTAGACATCACTGAAATCACCTTTGCCACAGGAGTTGGAATCACAGGCAAAGATGAAATGATCAATGATTATTTTGATTGCAATTCTTTGAAGGATTGAGGCGGAGTAACGTTGACCTGACTTCACTTAAGGAATTTTATTCTTTTGGTTTGAATTCCTGATTACTGAAAGGTGAACTATCGGGTATTTTTACAACGTTAAATCCCAGATCCGTTGCCTCATGACAACTGTTACAAGTATTTGTCAGCAAGATGTAACTATTTTTAAATAAAATGGAATTTTTCTGTTCAATGGCATTGTTGATGCTATCTAGTGGAGGATTTATCATTCCAATTAATTTGCTTTCCTCTCGTTCGGATTGAAATTTCTGAATGGCTTCAATGGCTTCCATTATTTCATGCACTTCAAAGTCGGCAAGTTCCCAGTTTTCGTTTTGCCCTGCAAACCATAGTTTAGAATGATGTGCCTGTATACTACCCATAAAATCACCAAATCCAGGCTTATAGGTGTTAGCAAGTTTTATTTCCAAACTATCAATACGATTTTGTAAAACACTTGTGCTGTCTGTCTGCTGATTACAGGCACAAAGCCCGAAGGTCATTATGATTAAAAATATCTTTTTCATTTTCTTGTCTGTCTGATGTTTGTGTGGTTATCATGGTATTATGCCTAATGATCTCATTTGCATACTTCACTTGCATAATTGTTACACCATAAGATAAGATATTAACTTCATTTTCCTATTAGTTAAATGTGAAAATCCGCTAATGATTTCATGTTTGGAGCAGGGGTTCCTATCGCCTCAAGGTATAATACAAAAGAGAAGTTCTTTCGGGGCATACTGTGATTCAATTCAACACAATTGAATATCCTACCTGTAAAGTAGTGATAGATAAGATTTCATTATCTGGACTACAGGGTACCTCATATACCTGATCTAAGTGATTGGCTGTAATTGCGGTTGTTGAAAATTTTATTTTTAGCAGGCATATCAATATATTCACTCCTCTAAATCTCATCTTATCTTATGAAACGTTTTATACTCCCCTTGCTTCTGAATGTCTGTGCCTGGGGCTTTTTACAAGCCCAGGAGATCACACTCGAAAAACTAAAAGAAATCGCCATTGTTGACCAAAAGGTAATGATGCCTATGCGCGATGGCGTGCGATTGGCCACCGATATTTATCGCCCTAAGGGAGATAAAAAAGTACCCATTATTTTCTCAAGAACACCCTATAATTTTAATACATGGGGAGATGGTGAAGAACATACCCGTGGTTACGAGAGTGCTTATGATGCCGTATCACGCGGATATGCCTATGTAGTACAAAATGAAAGAGGGAGGTTTTTCTCGGAAGGAGAATGGGACATTCTAGGCACGCCAAAAACAGATGGCTATGATGCTTTCTCCTGGATGGCAAAGCAATCCTGGTCAAATGGGAAAATCGGAACGTTGGGTTGTTCATCCACTGCTGAATGGCAAATGGCGGTAGCTGCTTTGGACCATCCTGCCCATGGCGCTATGGTGGCACAAGGGTTTGGTGCAGGTGTAGGTCGTGTGGGTGAGTTTAATGAACAAGGCAACTGGTATCGTGGAGGAGCTACTCAAATGTTGTTTATCTCCTGGCTGTATGGTACGCAGAATGATCAATTCCGTCCCATGTTTCCAAAAGATATTACCCAAGAAGGCTTGCAACGAGTGCAGCGGTGGTTTGACCTTGCACCCGAGATGCCCCCTGTAGATTGGGTTAGTGGACTGAAACACCTCCCCGTTCAGGATATCATGAAAAATGTAAATGGGTCAAAAGGTATTTTTGATAAAATGATTGTGCGCAAGCCCAATGATCCCGCGTGGTTTGAAGGGGGCTTGTACCATGACGATAAGCAAATCAATGTACCCGGTTTTTATTTCGTTTCCTGGTACGATGTGTCTGCCGGTCCTAACCTGGCACTTTTTAATAAAGTGCGCAATAATATTACCAACCCACAAGCAGCAGACAATCAATATTTGGTCATCGCTCCTACCCTGCACTGTTCTTACAAGCGGGCTACGGAGAATACAATTGTGGGTGAACGCAGCGTAGGTGATGCACGACTCAATTATGACGAGCAGATTTACAAATGGTTCGACCTTACGTTGAAGGGAGAAGACAACGACTTTAAATCCACCACACCGCGGGTTCAGTATTATACCATGGGAAGCAACCAATGGCAAGCCTCTGACACCTGGCCACCCAAGGGTGCTGTGATGAAAGATTTTTACCTGACCAGCGGTGGAAAGGCAAATACACGAAACGGTGACGGACTACTGGTTGCCAAAACATCCAGCAAAGACGCACCTGATTCTTTTACCTATGATCCTGAGACTCCGGTCAACTCCTATGGGGGTAATGTGTGCTGCACAGGCAACGCCATTCAGGGAGGAGCATTCGATCAATCAAAAATGGAATTGCGCAATGATATTTTAGTTTATACTTCAGAGCCATTGAAAGAGGGCATTGAGGTAAGTGGATTTATTGAAAGCATGCTGTACCTATCTTCCGATGTGAAAGACACAGATGTAACCATCAAACTCGTTGATGTAGACCCCTCTGGAAAAGCATACAATCTGGATGAAACCATTCAGCGCGTACGCTACCGCGAGGGTTACGACAAGGAAGTGTTTATGGAAAAAGGAAAAGTCTATCCTATTAAGATGTCACCGATGTCTACCAGTAATTATTTTGACGCAGGCCATCGAATCAGAATAGAAATATCCAGTAGCAATTTTCCGCGTTTTGACAGGAATATGAATACCGGAGGCAACAATTATGATGAATCGAAGGGTGTGGTGGCGAACAACATTATTCACCACTCCAAGAAATATCCTTCAGTGATACGGATTCCGATTGTTAAATAATCGGATACTCAACAAAAGGGCAATATGATCATGTTGCCCTTTTTAATTTTAGCTATTCTTTAATAACTCAAGTCCTACTATAAAGGCATTGCCCATCATCAATACAATAAAACACGCAAACAACACACGAAGTACTAATATCCAGGCCATCCTCCAGGTAGTGATGTACAATACAAGGGCCAACAATAAGTAAGCCGAGGCCATGAGATGCAGTATGCCTATGGTTTGTGCCGACTCCGGAGAGGGAGTTTTTCCTATCGATAAAAACTCAATAAAACAGATCACAGCACCCAATGTGATAATCAGGTTGCGGTACTTAAGAATCATCATTCGTTCAATCAGTAAGTCTCTGCCTATAGCTATTTAAGCGAGTCAATCAGTTGCTCATTAAGTTTTACATAATCAATATTACCGGCTGCTTTGGCCAACTCAGCTGCTTTTTTAGCAGTAGCAATTGCTTCCGACTTGTTTTTATTTCTTGCCAGTAACTGTGCCTTTAGGTACCACATCCAGTATTGAGGGGTTTTATCCATGTCGATGGCTTTGGTGACCCAACTCAATGCAAGCTTAGCATCTCTGTTAGTATCAAAGTAATAGGCAGCCCCATCGTAATAACTTCTGGCAGTTGGGTTTTTACCATCAATCAACTGAGCTTTAATATCAGACATAACCCGCGCATCCACATCAGACTCTATGTTGAACATGGCCTTGGTGTGCTCCCACTTCATATTCATGTTAGCAGAATTCCTGGTAAAGTCAGAGAAGCTAATGGTAAAAGTTTCATAGTTACTGCTGGGATGCTTTACGGGTACATCAAATCGTAAAATATCCTCTGCAGGATCATAGCCGATTGCTCCCCACCAGGTAAGGTTTTTACTTAAAATGATAGTGGCTTTGTCCTCTGTGAAAAGGGTGTAAAGTGCATACTCACCAGCAGGTAGCGGATGACCATCCAATTTTACTGACTCACTGAAACTAATTTTAGTAGAGGCATTCGCACCCGTTCTCCACACTTCGTTGTATGGAATTAAATTTCCCGCTACTACTCTTCCATTTGCACTGGGCCTGGAATAAATAATTTTTACTTCGGCAAATCCAACTGTGCCCTTCAATTCAAAAGTTGGACTGGCAGCAGGCACACTAATTTGGGCAAATGCAACCCCACTGATTAAGACACCCAATAACAAGGCAATGTATGTTTTCATAAAATAAGCAGATCGTTTCATTTTCAAATATATGAAACGATCCGCTTATACTCTAGGTTTACAAATTACTTGACCATGATATGCAGATTTTTAGAAGTGACGTTGACTTTTACTAAGATGTTCGTCCAACAATGCATTAATCAATGTGGCCCACTTATTAATCAACTCAAGCTCCAGATCGATAGAGAGATTGTCTCTGTTAATATCGTAAAATGGCAATAATATATCTGGTGTGACTTTGCCTACAAAAACAAAGCATAAATCCAGTCTTTCAATCACCTTGGTACTATCTCCATTGTTATTAACAGTCCTGCTTTTATTTACCACATTGCATTGCTGAACATTTTTAAGATCAATTTCCTTCTCAATTTGGCTTTCCCCATTCGTTTGGATATAAAATAATTTTAATTTGATTTTATCAATTCCAATAACGGTACCATTCCACACGTCATGCTGATCAATTTGGCCACTATGTTGCGTTGCAAAATCGTTCAGCTTATCAAAAAAAAGTTTCATTCTTTTTGATCTGTTCCTATTACTTATTACAATAGGCAATACGCATGCTGCTATTAGCAGCACGCTTGTGATGGTTGTTCCTAAATACATTTTTTAGTCTTTTTAATGTGAATAATCAGATCATGATTACTTGCACTCCGGAAGAAGGCAACCAATGACCTAGTTTAGATCGCTTGCGAAATGCACGCGTAAAAGCGAATGATTACCAGAAAAAATGAAAAGGAAACGCAATATCATGCGACTGAAAACGAAGCACCTTATACGTGGCA
>JAHBUB010000055.1 GCA_019638285.1 Cyclobacteriaceae bacterium
CTGAAAGAGAAGCATGAGTAGCGTTTTTACTTACATCTTCCCATTTTGTTTCCGCCCATGGGAAATCACCAACAACAGTAATGGCCAATTGGTTGGATGCATTGGTTGCTAAATCCAAAGTATGCAGATAGCCATCCCTCTCAAAAACCAATCGGTTACCACTACCATTTAGCCATTTCACATCGGAGCCTTTGAAAGTAGTAAGCTGTTTAAGTACTGAGTTAGTTGTATTATAGGACCAGATATTTGAAATCCCATCCCTATCAGACAGGAAGTAGATATTGTCTCCTAACCATACAGGATGTATATCCCTGGATTTATTGTTGGGGATCAATACTTCAGACCAGTCATTAAGATTTAAAATAATCAATGGCGTATTTTGTCCGCCACGATAACCTCTAAATTCAGATTCCCATCTGGAAACCCGATCGATCACCATTTGCTTGCCATCCGCAGAATAAGACCCATCATAACCCCACTGCTCACAAACTTTAGTCGAGGGACCTCCATTAACACCCACAGTCCATAAATACCCTACACTTCCAGGGGCACTGTCCCGTGAGGTACTGTAAACAACTTTAGTGCCATCGGGTGACCAGCCTCTCACACTAGAAGAACTGGGGTGCCAGGTCAAGCGTTTAGGATCACCTCCTTTTATAGAAACTGTATAGACAGCATTATTTCCAGAGCGGTTTGAGGAGAATGCTATGGTTTGTCCATCAGGTGATAATTGTGGATTTGACTCTACTGCGGGGGTACTGGTGATGCGTTGGGTGCGGTTATTACTGAGATCCGTAATCCATATATCTCCCCCGTAGGTAAAGACCAAATGGGTACTACTGATAGTGGGTTCTCGCAATAGTCTTGTTCCTTGTGAATAAGATAATGTAAATCCTAAAAGAAAGATGATGAATAAAAATCCGTTTTTTATATAATAAAAAGTATGCATAGTGGATAGGGTCTATAATTCTTTTAACTTATACAAGTCCTACGAGCCTGTTTTCAATATTCATAATAAAGTTTATATCATTTTTTAAAACTTAATAACTACGTCAATTGTGGTTATGTTTGTAATGATTTGAAGCTTGAATCTCTCCCTTTTATATTTAATCATCTTCCCCTAACGCCAATCTAAGTAGTTGTCTCTCTTTGCCTTTCAACGATGTTGATGTATTTGTTTTTCATCTTGGCAAGAATATCCATTTTCAGGCTTTTAGACTTAGTGATTTTAGTTGGTAATAATAGGTTTTTTCTTTATCAATTAAAAATCGATTCTCCATTAAAATCGGTAGTGAGCACCCTACTGGTATAATCAAAGAATGGGCGTATGACTTTATAAGTCTGATTCATCTTATTCAAAAAATCAGCAGCCAGAGCTTCCTGATCTGTGAAAGAACATTCAAACCAATATTGTTTGTAGCGGAGTAATTCTATTGCATCATGGTCTTTTGGAAATCCCCTGGGTGCCGTTTTCACCTGATCCCCAGTCATTTTACCAAAAGTATTCTTTATTGACTTTGAATTAATTATCCTGTTCCAATCCCCAAAATTGATGTCGATGTCTTGCCTCAACCTTAAAAGGTCTTCAGAATTAGGATGTATAAAACCACAAGCCAACCTTGTTCCTCCTGGTTTGATCCAAAAGTAATAGCCCCCCCTGTTCATAGGTTTCACACGCCTGATGTATCCAGCAAATCGGGGGTTATAGGGCGTCTTATCACTGGAGAATCGAATATCGTTATAGATGCGGTAAATGCTCTTTTGGCCTGTAGGTGTTTCTATTGGATCGTGGGCTATCATTTTTGCCAATAGTCCTTCCACAAACATTTCCACATTCTCTTTGGCTGTCAGGTATTTATCCTTGTTGGCATTGAACCATTCTCTGTTGTTGTTCTTTGAAAGCTGCTTTAAAAAATCAAAAGTTGATTTATGAATTGTTGGTAACATCATCCGCTATCTTAAACTTAATTTAACAAGATAGCGACTTGTGCGGATATACCCTGCCTAATGTTATCCCAATGCTTTCGGATTGTTATGCAACACCCAATGATGCTTTCACTATATTTATTTTTGAAGAGAAACATACCTAATGAAATATGGAAAGAAAAATAGGATTGGTATTATCTGGTGGTGGCGTAAGAGGTGTCGCACATATTGGCATCCTGCAGGTGTTGGAGGAGTTAGGGATTAATATCACCCATGTAGCCGGAGTAAGCGCAGGTTCTATCGTAGGCGCTTTATTTGCAGCGGGGCATCCAGCTAAAGACATTCTTCAGTTTTTCAAGAACACTTCCATATTTAAAATATCCAACTATGCCATCTTCAAGCCTGGCATTATTAATACCGGCAAGCTCATACAGGTATTCAATAAGTACTTAGAGGAGGACTCCTTCGAATCCCTTCAAAAGGAATTGTATATCATAGCTACCGATCTGGAGCACGCGAAGAGTAAAGTATTTCACTCTGGGCCACTGGTAAAGACTATCCTGGCTTCATCTGCCTTTCCCATGGTCTTTTCCCCTGTTACCATAGACGATGTACTCTATGCAGATGGGGGTATTATGAATAACTTTCCTATTGAACCGCTGGAAGGCATTTGTGATAGGATCATAGGTGTCTATGTAAATCCTATTAAAAATTTAAAGAAAGAAGATATCACTTCTTCTTTATCTGTTTTGGAACGATCCTATCACTTAAGTATTGGGGCCTCATGTATTCAAAAATTCGACCGCTTTGATATCCTCATCTCACCCAATGAACTCAGCCAATACGATACATTTGGTGTAAGTCACATCGATGAGATTTATAAAATCGGATATGAGGCTGCCCTAAAACAAAAGGATACGCTCGAAAAGCTTCTCACTACCTAGACTGCTATTTTCTTTAAAGAGGCGGTAAGCTTTTTTTCTTTCACTTTCTTTAGTCAAAGCAAAAAGATTAAACCACCCAAGGCGATAATGATTAAAGACCAATTATAGCTACCCTGGTTCATGTCCTCTTCCCCCATCGCTTCCTCAGGGCGTTTAGGATCAACCAACAACTCAACTCCTTCCCCAACATCATACAAATTGAATTTGCTTGAAATTTGATGATTGTAGGAAGTCCCTTCCCACTGATATCCTATATCAAAGTAATGGGTTTTACTAGAACCTGACCTTCCGCTCTTCGATTCCTCAAGCACAATACCCTTCACCGCAACCCCATCGTCTTTCAGGTAACTGGCTTGTACTTCATTGTTGAATTTATAGTAGCCAAACCCAATGCCTACCACTATCATTACGATGGCTACAGCAAAAATCATCCACGGCTCTGCTTGGTTTTATGACTTATCCCTTTCTGTTCCTGATGATTGATTTTTCTCGGATGAGTTATCGGTCATACTCTTTTTTAAGGTTAGCCTTCCATTATCATCATTCTTTTTTCTTCTCCCGACCTACAAAAATCAGTGACGCCAAAGTAGCTAATGACAAGGCGACAAAGATAAATGTTAGTGAAATCTCGATCGGTATTTTATAGAAATCAACGATGGCCATTTTTATTCCGACAAATATCAAAATAGCAGACACACCAAACTTTAAATATTTGAAATACCGCTCTATTCCGGCTAATGCAAAGTACAATGAACGCAAGCCAAGAATGGCAAACACATTGGAGGTATATACTATAAATGCATCATCAGATACGGCAAGGATGGCTGGGATAGAATCTACTGCAAAAATCAAATCGGTGGATTCTATTAACATCACTACCAGAAACAAAGGTGTGGCCCAGCGCTTTCCATCTCTTTTTACAAAAAACTTATCTCCTTCATAGGAGTCTGTTATTGAAAAGAACCTCCTTGCTAGTTTCGTCACAGGGTTCTTCTCCGGATCAATTTTCATGTCACCGCTTGTTACAATCTTGATTCCGGTGTAAACGAGAAAGGCACCAAAAATATAAACAAGCCAGTGGAATCTGTGTATCAATTCGACTCCTGCAAAGATGAATATACCTCTCATCACCAATGCACCCAGTATTCCCCAGAACAATACTTTGTGCTGATGTTCATCAGCTACCTGAAAATAAGAGAAAATTAAGATGATAACGAAAATATTATCAACACTGAGTGACTTTTCAATTAAATAACCTGTAAAAAACTCGAATGCTTTTTCAGTGCCTTGTGTGTAATATATTAATACATTAAAAGCGAAAGCCAGCAATACCCAAAAGCCAGTCCATAGAAATGCTTCTTTAACAGAAATGTGTTTTGACTTGCGATGAAATACACCCAGATCCAGTGCCAGCATGACAAGAATGAAAATATTAAAACCAATCCACCAACCGTACGATTGTTCCATTTACCAGCTTTTAGATTAAAACCAGTTTGCAAGCTACCTACAAAAATTCAGATGAGAATATTAGATTTAAAAAAAAATTAAGAGTTATTTACCCCTAATCGGTTTGCCATAAATCCTTCGGTTTACTGGTACCAGTACGAGGTTCAACCATCAAAAAAGCAGCAAAATCAGTCCTTTTTGCTTTGGTCAATAAATACCCATTCAGGCCGAGATAAGCCTTCTTAATAATATATAAGGAACATACATCCTCATACTTGCGGGCTATAACAATTTCTTCTTAAAGAAATCCATGGTACGCTGCCAAGCAAGGTTTGCTGCCGCCTCATCGTAACGTGGAGTGGTGTTATTATGAAATCCATGATTTACATTAGGATACATATAAGCGGTGTATTCCTTCTTGTTTTCTTTCAAAGCCGCCTCATAAGCAGGCCATCCTTCATTTACCCTGGTATCCAAACCCGCATAATGCAGCATCAGCGGTGCATTGATTTTAGGGACATCTTTGGTGTCGGGTTGACCGCCATAAAATGGAACAGCCCCCTTAAGATCGGGTATATGCACTGCCATCGCATTGGCTACCGACCCGCCATAGCAAAATCCCACTACTCCCACTTTTCCGGAGCACTCATTATGTGTTTTTAGGTATTCGTAAGCAGCAAAAAAGTCTTCCAGCATTTCTTCCCTATTGCGCTTTTGTTGCAGTTCCCTGCCTTCATCGTCATTGCCAGGGTAGCCACCCAATGGGAATAATGCATCTGGAGCAAAGGCAATAAAACCTTCTAGGGCAGCTCTTCTAGCCACATCTTCAATGTATGGATTAAGTCCTCGGTTTTCGTGCACTGCGATTATGCCTCCTAATTTCTTAGTGCTATTGATTGGTCGGGTAAGCAGGCCTCGCATTTTCCCCGCACCCTTCGGTGAATCGTACTCCATGTACTCCGAATTCAGTCTCGGGTCATTCTGTCTGATTTTTTGGGCAGTCGCATATTTGGGCAGCAAATAAGCCAGCAGGCCAGCTACTGTTATTCCTCCCACAGCATGTGCTCTCAATGATTCTATGAATGATCGCCTGTCAAGCTTGTTATGCGCATACTTGTCGTACAGATTAAATACTTCCTGATTGATGTCTTCCTTCTTGATTTCTTTCATGGTGCTCAGGTGGGTTGTGTTGAATAAAGATAACCATTTCTGATAAAAAGGTGAAGAATTGATTAAATTACCACACCCCTGACTCCCGCAGGCACACGTCCTTTTACCCTGGAAATGGGGGGCAGAATGGCTTTGTCTAAGATGGGTATTCGTAACGCAACTCACTCATTACCTCTGCAAAGAGCTGGTACGATTTAAGTCTGTCCTCGTGATGATACGTATGAGAGGCCACCATGACTTCATTCACTCCTGTATCTTTTAAGAATTGTTGTGTTTTGTTTTTAACGATTTCCTTATCTCCAATGAACGCATACTTGAACATGCGTTGAAACGCAGGGTTTTGTACCAACTCACGTATCTCGTCACTGGGCTCATCTGGTGGTTGTATATAATCCCTTTTATTGGTGAGCACTCCCAACATCATACGCACTAGGGAAGTAGAAATTTTCTCTGCTTCATAAGGGGTGTCCGCTGCAATCACGTTGATGCAGGCAATTGTATAGGGAGTCGCCAAGTATTCCGAAGGCTGAAAGGTGGTGTAATAGATTTGCAACGCATCAAACATCTGATCCGGTGCGAAGTGACTGGCAAAAGCATATGGGAGTCCTAACTTCGCAGCCACATGGGCGCTGTCCGTACTAGATCCTAAAATATACAGCGGCACATCCACACCCTCTGCCACCGTGGCGCGCACTTGCGCCTCTCTGTTGTCTACAGAAAAGTACTGCTGTATCTGTGCTACCTCCTGAGGAAAGTGATATACGGAGTTCATCCGATCCGGGCGAATGGCTTGCGCTGTCAATGGATCTGTGCCTGGCGCTCTTCCTAAACCAAGATCTATCCTACCCGGAAATAAAGAACCCAGTGTGCCAAATTGTTCGGCCACCAACAAGGGAGAATGGTTGGGTAACATAATCCCACCTGAGCCCACTCTGATCTTTTCCGTGCCTCCGGCTATGTGACCAATGAGCACCGAGGTAGCCGAACTGGCAATGCTGATCATATTGTGGTGCTCTGCCAGCCAGAAGCGAGTGTATCCCCACCCCTCTGCTTTCCGTGCAAGATCAAGACTGTTCTTAAAGACTTGATGATGGGATGTTCCGGCAGGCACTGTGGCCAACTCCAGCACGGAGTAAGGGATATTTTTAGTTGTCGACATGAAAGTTTCTAAAGTGAATTGTTCTCCATCAGCAACAACCTTAGAGAACTAATAATTCAAATAAAAGCAATGGTCAGATAATATTGAACGATTCCTGTCATTGTCTCCTGGACTTTGGTGAAAAGGGCTTTACCAAGATGGGGCACCTACACATGGGCCCATTGAATCGTCACTACACTGCTTAGGTGATGTCATCCAGTACCTCTCCTCTCACCTTATTACTTAGGAAGATCATCCCTATTACAAAGCATATGGCTGCCACACCAATTGGATACCAGAGTCCAGCGATCGGATCTCCTGTCGGCAATGCATCCGTTTTGCTGTATTCATACAAACTCGTGGCAATAAAAGGAGTAAGTCCTCCAAAAATGCCATTACCAATATGATAAGGTAATGACATGGAAGTATATCGAATCCTTGTTGGGAACAATTCAACTAAAAATGCCGCAATAGGGCCATACACCATCGTAACAAATATTACTTGTATGGCTACCAACAACACCATGTACCAATAGGGTGATGAGCCCAAAGTAATCTGTCTACCTGTGGCAACACCAGCATCGTCAATATTTTCAGTAAGAAAAGAGCCATCCGAATATTCCTTTCCTAATCGTTATCACTTCATCTGAAGTACCCTCCATTTCGCTATTGCTTATTTCTGTTTTGAGGGTCACGTCCGTAAGTGCGTACATGGTTTTATAGATCGGACGGTAAGCCACAACAGCCAGGATCAAACCAGCCATCATAATATATTTCCTGCCTACTTTATCCGACCATTTGCCAAACACAATAAATAGTGGTGTGCCAATAAGTAGCGCAATTGCAATGATGTAGTTAGACTGCACAAACTCCACCTTACAAGTGTTTTGAATAAATGACAATGCATAGAATTGTCCGGTATACCATACAACGCCTTGACCTGCTGTAATTCCAAACAACGCAATGAGCACCATACGCAGGTTCTCCTTCTTACCAAAGCTTTCTTTTATAGGATTTACTGAAAGTTTGCCTGCCGCTTTGATTTTGGCAAACAAAGGAGATTCCTCCATTCGTAGTCGGATATAAATAGAGATGGCTACTAACACAATGGAAAGTAAGAAAGGCACTCTCCAACCCCATTCACTAAATGACTCTGTACTCATGGATTGGCGTACAATCAAAATCACACTCAAAGAAACGAATAAACCCAACGTGGCAGTGGTCTGTATAAAACTGGTATAGTAACCTCTTTTTGCAGCTGGCGCATGCTCTGCGACATAGGTGGCCGCCCCACCATACTCCCCACCCAAAGCCAAACCTTGCACTAACCTGAATATTAAAACAATAATGGGTGCAAAAATTCCAATTGAATCATAGCCCGGCACCAAACCTATCGCAAAGGTAGAGCCGCCCATTAAAATCAAGGTGAGTAAAAAAGTGTACTTCCTGCCCACCTTATCCCCCAGGTGACCAAAAACCAACGCTCCAAATGGCCGAACTATAAAGCCAGCAGCAAATGTCCCTAAGACAGCCAGAAATGCTGCGGTAGGATTTGTGTGAGGAAAGAACTTAGTGGCTAGAACTGCGGCAAGGCTTCCGAAAATATAAAAATCATACCACTCAATGAGTGTACCCACCGAAGAGGCAGCAATGACCGACCATAATTTTTTCTTGTCTTCTTTGGTGATTGCACTGCTATCCATTAAATAAGGAGTTAGGGTTAGGTAGGTATCCTGATCTTAAATATAGAAAAAAGATCAAAAGAAAATTTCCTGGGCAAGGCGGTACGTATTGGCATGTGCCTCAATGATATCCCTGAAGTCAGAAGAATAACCACCCCCCATGCTTGCCACCAATGGAATTTTACCTCCTTTGGCTTCTGCCAAAACAATTCTATCCCTCTCCTTACAGCCTTCTCTGGTCAAGCTCAGCCTTCCTAGTTTATCGGTCTTTAACACATCCACACCTGATTGATAAAAAATGAAGTCGGGATCGAACTGATCTAAAATATTATTCAGGTTGGATCGAAGTGTTTTCAAATAAAATTGATCTTCAGTGGCGTCTGGAAGGCCAATGTCTAAATCTGAATTTTCCTTGACCAATGGATAGTTACTTGCACCATGCATGCTAAAAGTAAATACCCGCGGTTCATCCTTAAATATTTGTGCCGTACCATCACCTTGATGTACGTCTAAGTCTACCACAAGGATCCTCATAGCCAACTTTTGATCCAGTAGGTAATTAGCAGCTATGGCTAGGTCATTCAGCAAACAAAACCCTTCTCCTTTGTATGTAAATGCATGATGTGTACCACCAGCAATATTCATTGCCATACCGTGTGTTAGTGCAAAATGAGTGCACTGTAGGGTGCCTCCCATAATCATGCATTCACGATTAACCAATTCGTGATTTAAGGGAAACCCAGTTCTTCTTATCTCTTTGGGAGTTAAACTCAAAGTTTTAAGTTTCTCCCAATAATCAAGTTCGTGTGTCAACAATATCCATTTCTCATCAACCGTATCTGGGCTAAAAATATTTGCAGGTGTAATTGTGCCTTCATAAAGCAATTGCTCCGGCAGCACTTCGTACTTGCTCATGGGAAATCTGTGATGAGGTGGCAAAGTCAAAACATAGGAAGGGTCCCAGGCAACCTTCAACATACGGCCAGCAGCTAATTCTCTTTCTTATTCCACTCTTCTTGCAAAAGGTGAAATGTATCATGCATAGATGTCAAAGATTCACCAATCGCAAGATCATCTCCCACCTCAACCAAATCAGCCAAAGCCTGGGCTTCTTCATGAATCAATCAGTAGTGTGTCACTTGGTCTGTATCTACCTTTTTGGGCAGTTTTCTCATTCATCCAACTATTCGCTGAGACAATCATTTTCCCTGCCAAGCGCTTTACCGGTTTTAGATTTGCTGAGTCACGGTAAGGATGAAAACTCTCAGCCATTAGCACATGAAAATTCTCCATGCCTTTCCACTCTTTCCTATCTGCTTCATTGGTCGAGTCAGACGATGATTCTGCTTTAGGCGAGCAACTCCAACAGATAAAAAAAATAAATGTAGTTACGGACAATACGCTGGTTATTCTCATACATTCATAATCGTTAGAATTTTTTATCTCTCTTTCTATATTTAATCCTGTTCCCAATGCTCTCAACACCTCGTTTTAACATATCAAAATATAAAATAATGTACAAAACCAAACTCATAAACCATATTATCGAGATATTAAAATAGAAAGTATCATGATACCTTCCCAAAAATTTTTTGGTGGGGGAATAAAAATTGGCCGAGAAGTCGAATGAGTTTTTGGGCCGATGGTCATTAAAGTAGATTGGGTAAATTTTTTGAATCAACTCACCGTTCCATTCCAGGATACGCACAGGGCTATTTAAGTTTTCTACCATTTGGGTCACCGACTCATTTTGATATTTCAGAATGGCCTCATTATATGCCTTCAACTTTTCAGGAGTATCTGTTAAGGAATCAATCATCAATTCCTTTTCCTTCTTGGCATCATTGCCTCTTAATTGATAATATCGTTTTAGTGTTTCCACAAATCGATCTGTATTATCGTAAGCAACAGAATCAAACTTGCCTATTACCAACTTATCCAGTTCAGGGAATTTATCTGCACCTACAATTTGAACCTCACGTGCAAGCTCATTTCTAATAAGTTGTAAGGCTTCTTTTACCGGGTTATTATCATTTATGTCACGCCACTGACTCCGATGATTGCGCACGAAGGCCAGTTTAGACTCTAAAGTAGGTATATAATACAAGCGTTTATAATTAGCCAAAGCTTCCTTTTGATCCAGTTTATAGAACTGTTTTTCAAAAGGATTATCCTTATACTGCGTAACCATATAGGCTTCAAATGCCCATCGTGAAGTCATTAACTCTCCCAACAACGGAATACCTTTTGGTGTTCCTACATTGGGATTGAACTTATCAAAGTCGATGACCACTCCACTTAGTAACAATTGAGGAATAATAAGGATTGGAATAATTATGTAAATCGTCACAGCCGAATCAAATGCAGATGAAATATTAAGGCCCAGTATATTTGCAAAGCAACTGCATGAAAACAGGATAAGCCAATACCTAATTTCAGATAAGGGTATTTCAAGAATCCAATTACCTACAAGGATAAACGCAAGGGATTGCAGGGCGGACACACCGAAAAGGATAAACACTTTCGACATCAGGTATCCACTTTTACTCAAATGCAAATACCTTTCACGTTTTAATATTTTTCTGTCATGGAATATTTCCTCAGCGCTCACTATTAAGCCCACAAAAAGGGCAACCACTACACTCATGAAGAAATAAACAGGAATATTATTGTTATGAAAGAAAGTATAGTGAGGATCTTCTACACCTACCGCGTCATAATATTTCACAAAATAAGATATAAACAAAGCCAAAATTGGTGCAATCAAAGAGTTGATTGCCAGGTATTGTTTGTTAGAAAACTTGGACTTGAGATCACGTTTTACAAATACACCAAATTGTATGAGCCAACTGGGGAGATACAGGGAATTGGGAATGCTATCCTCAGACGGCTCTACTTTAGGTATTTTTATTTTCTGTTTAAAGTACTGATACCATTGGCCTGGCGATATTTTTCGAGTATGGGTAAATCTTCCAAATTCATTCACTACCCTGGTTTCTATGATACTGAATATCTTCTCCGGGTTGATGTTACCACATTCAGGGCAGGCTCCGGGAATTCTATTGGCCGCATTTACGATCTCCTGAAAATAGGTCATCGACTCCACCGGATTTCCATAGTATATCTGAAAGCCACCCACATCCAAAATGATAAGAGTGTCAAACATTTTGAATATATCGGAAGAAGGCTGGTGAATAACAACGAAAATCATTTTCCCCCGCAGCGCAAGCTCCTTCAACAAATCCATAATGTTTTCTGAATCTCGCGATGACAATCCAGATGTCGGCTCATCAACAAATAGGATAGTTGGCTCTCTGAGTAATTCCAATCCAATATTGAGTCGCTTTCGCTGCCCACCACTAATGGTCTTTTGTAATGGACTACCTACTTTTAGATTCCGCGTTTCAGCAATACCAAGTGAAAGAAGTACGCGTTCTACTACTTCAGCAATTTCCTCTTTGGTGTAGTGCCCAAAACAAAGCCTTGCTGCGTAATAGAGGTTCTCAAAAACAGTAAGGTCTTCCATCAACAAGTCATCCTGAGGTATGAACCCCACGACACCCCTAATCTTTTTCTGATCTTCGTGCACATCGATACCATTGATCAATACCCTTCCACTTGAGGGTTTCTCTGATCCATTGAGTACATTAAGAAGTGTTGATTTCCCTGAACCACTCGCTCCCATTATACCAATTAGCTTCCCGCCCTTTTCAGAGATAGTAATATTTTGAAGTCCTGCACGACCACTTTTAAAATGATAGAAAATATGTTCGGCCACAAAGCTTACTTCATTCTCTACCTCTTCCACCAGGAACTTACCAACGATATCGCTGTAATAAATCGTATCAATTTTGTTTCCCCTAATGGTGCTGCCTGTCGGAAACACATCAATCTTTCTACTTTTCAGCGGAACACTGTTAAGGTAAAGAGTAGAAATCCCCAGGTATTTTATCAGGTAGGTCTCAATGTCCTGTAGCCTAAGGATGGCAACCAATCCCGTGAGTTTTTTGGCGGTAATCCTTGGTCCGGGATAATCAAAATCATCAGACCCTTCATCAATTACCATAATATTTCTAGAAGCCAACTCTTCCAGATCTTGCCCCACCACAAAAAGCCGCATGGCTTTTATGTCTTTTTGTGGAATTTTTAATGCTTCTCCAATATAGAATATTAGATTTTCCTGACGTTCGGATATGGAACCATCCGCATAAACCAGTTCAATTATTTTTACAACAAGTATGGCTTTTTGCTGCATGGTCAACGCCTGGTTGACTTTTTTTGAGATCTGCATAATTTGTGACCAATCGTCAACAAATTGCTTGGTATCTTCATCCACAGCGATGTTATCCTGAGCAGTACGATTCGAAGCCTTACAGAAATCATCAAAAAGGCTGAGATAATGACGTGTTAATTCCTGGTTGAGATGCAGTCCAAGGAATTCTTTGATATTGGAGCGTTCATCTTCAGTGATCCGCTCCTTTGCCACAATTGCAAAAAGTTGAATGATGGCCTTAAGTAGTTCCTCACTCATTAAGCTAGTCTCTGCGTTTGATTTTTTATCACCTTTTTCTGAAATAAAATAAGGTTCAAAATAGTAAAAAATTAGGCTTCTGAATTACTACAATCAAATAATATATTTCTGCCTACCGGTAAATCCAAATACCAAGCAAAACGATTGTGTATTAGGTTTTCACTTTGTCAGCGTGGAAATGATATCATTTATTTCTAATAAACTAACCTACCCTAGTGCTCACTAAATCAGTCAGGATCAGCAAGCTTTCACGCAAGTACTCGTCTTTAAGTTTTATCAACTCATCTTCAGGCAATCCATCGCTTTTTTCAATCTTAGTCGCCATGTCCTTACTCAAGGCCTTCTTGCGGTCCGCCTCTACCATTTCCTCCTTGCGCTTGGCCTCATTGAGCGATATTTTAGTCTCTGCCAGATTCTTTTTTAAATCTTCAGTTTCATTGATATACTGTTTAAGGTTTTGATCGTGCTTTACTCTCTCCTGGTAAGACTTATTTAAACTTGTTATCACCTTGGCATTAATATCAAGTGTTTTTTTAAAGGGAGTACTTTTAATTACATCCCAAGGAAGCGCACTTGGATTTGAGCTCTCTCCGTATTGTTTGCTGCTAAGAGCCGAAGGAAAAATAATGTCAGGCGTAACCCCTTTGTTTTGAGTACTACTCCCTGTTACTCTGTAGAATTTCTGGAAAGTTAGCTTTAACTCCCCTACTTCTTCCTTATCATTTATGAATCGCTTGAGATCTAAAACAGTTTGTACTGTACCCTTGCCGTAGGTAGATTCTCCTACAATTACCCCGCGGTTGTAATCTTGGATAGCACCTGCAAATATTTCTGAAGCAGAGGCGCTAAAACGATTGGTTATTACTACGAGTGGTCCTTTATACTGTTCGCTTTTGTCATCATCCATACCTACCTCTACTTTATCTGCAGAGTTCTTCACTTGAACCACAGGGCCCTCTTTAATGAACAATCCCGTCAGATCAATAGCTTCCGCTAGAGAGCCACCCCCATTATTTCTCAAATCCATTACTAATCCATCCACGCCTTCATTCTGCAATTCTTGAATTAGTTTTTTCACATCGCGGGTTGTGCTTCTATAGTTTGGGTCTCCTTTCTGATAAGCATCAAAATCCATATAAAAACTTGGGAGAGAGATAACCCCCAGCTTCATTGGCTTATTTCCTTTTTGATAGTTGATCACACTCTTTTTGGCTGCCTGGTCTTCTAGTTTGATCTTATCTCTAACCAACACCAGTTCCTGGGAGGACCCGCTCACGCCTGTTGTGGCAGGTAAAACTTGAAGACGAACCGTTGTACCCTTTGGGCCTTTAATCAGCTTCACTACGTCATCCAACCGCCATCCCACCACGTCAACAATTTCCCCACTTGTATCCTGCCCAACGCCAACGATAAGGTCGTTGACATGAAGTTTGCCTGATTTTTCAGCAGGTCCACCAGGAAGAACCGCATAAATTTTAGTATAATCACCGTCTATCACAAGCTGTGCCCCAATTCCTTCCAATGAAAGGCTCATGCTTTGCTTAAACAAATCTGAAGCTTTGGGAGAAAGATAGTTTGTGTGTGGATCATAAGATTCAGTGATCGCATTCATATAAACACCAAATACATCCTCACCATTAAACTGATCAATGTTCTTTATAAAACGATCATATCTTTTGTGAAGTGTTGTTTCAATTTCTTCCTGCGTTTTACCCGTCAATTTAAGACTCAGGGCCTGGCTCTTAATTATTTTTCTCCACAACTCATCCAGGTCCGTTGAATGGTCCGCCCAGGCTACTTTCTCTCGATCGGTTTCGTAGTATTCATCTTTGGTATAATCAAAAGCTTGTCCAATCAATTTATTCTTTACATAGTCCATTCGCTCATAGTATCTTTTGCGAAATACATTGTAAATAACATATGCAGGGGTGATATCTTCATTTCGCGTAAGGTCATCAATTTCAAATCGGTATTTGTCAAATGACTTAATGTCGGATGCAAGAAAATAAGTTCTGTTGTTGTCCAAGCCCGAGATATAACTATCCAGAATAGCCGAGGACAAAGAATCGTTCAGTTTAAGCTTACGATAATGATTGTTATCCAATATGTATGAAACTACCCTGGCCTCTTTGCCATAAACTGCCTTTGGTTTAAGGCTGGTGGTGTCGGATACAATACCAGCATGGGCCATAAAGGCCACAATACCAAGTATAAAAGTCAGGATGGTTCTATTTCTATTCATAACTACAAAATTACCTATAAGGATAGTATACGGCTAACTTAGCAAATCAGATGCCTTATTATTATAAATGGGATTGGTTACTTTCCTTTATCAAAGTCAAACTCTTCAAGAAACTGTTGAGCTTGTTCCACTGTCTGAAATTCATAATGTTTTTTCCCCTTTAGGCTGGAGTGAATTTCAATCCGTACCAGGTCAATATCCTTGGTATTGCGTACAAAATGTGGTTTCTCTAGCTTGTAATCTGCACCTTCCTTTTTGGAGATATGAAATTGTGTCGCCCTTACATTTTTACAGTAAGTACACTGATAATGCTTTATTAACTCACTGGGGCCTCCGTCATCATAATTTTCAATGATTTCTTCACGCACGACTTTCATGGTGTAGAATCCGCAATTTCCACACTGTAGTGCAATGAGGTGCCCATCATACTTCTCTATTTTTACATCCCCCGTCTTTTCATCAACCCAGACATCATAATCAATTGAAAATACATTTTCCTCCGCCTGCATCCCCTCATTCAAGTGAACGTCTTCTTCAGACTCACTCAATAGTCTCATTTTATTCTTGGTCTTTGGGTTGGTGCGTGGGAGATATCTCCATTTCTTTAATTTCTTATTTAACTTAGTTGGATAATAATACTCCAATATCAAAGCCCCTATATAACCTACCAAAGTGGCTCCTGCGAAGGACATGAATAAACGCACATAAAACCAAACTCCAAATTCAAGTATTCTTCCGGCTCCATAGAGATTAATAATCATGGCGGCCCCCAATCCAAAAATATAGAGTACCCATTTATACCACTTTATCTCGTTGGCATTGATAAAATCATACTTTTCCTTGTAGTCATGAATGAGTGATACACGAAACTTGTATACCAAATAAACAATGATTCCTGTGGCAAACATGACAATGGCCAGGATAACCATTGCATCATTCCAATTTTCCAGAAATGGACTTTCGGGGATTTGTTCCATACAATTACAAGCTCATAAAATCTGTTTTTAAAGGTAATGATATTTCTCTATAACTTGTTGACGTAAAAACCAATTACCCCATATGAGGCGACTCCTATTCAACTTCCTCGCTAAGGTCAATAAATTGATTTTACCAAGGTATAGCCAGCGTGACGTGACTAAGCTTTCTTCAATCGACAAAATCATAGTAGGCTATCGTTATTGGGTCACAAAAAACAATTTGGATTAGCACCAACTACTCCCTTGTTCTGCTACCCCACGAATATTACAACTGTCATTCCCTGTTGACAATTTTACTTGCCTCCTCATTCACTAAGAAATACCGGTGGTTGTGAAGGGCAATGCTCCATGCCCAACCTAAAATGAAATAAGATTAAACCTGACGGGTGGATAGGGGTAAGGACAAATACCCATGAAACAATAAGAAAGCAATATCAATTATTGCTTGAATTAATAGTCTATAAATTATTAATAATCAGTTATAAAGCATAAAAATAACATTGGATGACACTATTAATTTAATTCTAAAAGAATCAAAATGGATCAGAATCGCTGTTTTATTAAATATTTGTGAAATTTTACACATAAAAATTTGAAAATTTAATTATAATTACATATCTATGTGTAATAATACACAAAATCATGAGCATTTTTGAAAGAAACAAGATCGAATCAGACCTCAAAAAGTTTACCGATAGGAACTTTGAAAGCCCGCGTAAATGCAAGAATCCTGATCAGATAAAATATTACGTGAAAGAGTTATGCACAAAGATTGAGGAGTGCGAAAAGCGGTTCAATTATGTGCCCAATTGGGCTTATTCGCTATTGGCGCAGTACAACCAGATACAGAATGAAATAGTTTATGTAGAGTTTGTAAAAACTTATCAATGAGAGGGTTATGAAATTTATCCCCTCTCCTATCCCGATACAGTTTAAGGTATTATTCACTGCTACTGCCAATAAATCGGGAAGAATGCAATATCATAAAATTCAACCAGGGCGCAGTAAATTACGCATTGCGAGGAACGAGTTTATAGAGGCCTATAACACACAAAGTATTATCGCCATGAAGCCTCTGCAGGACAAAGAAAGTCCAAATGTATTTCAGTTCGAATTCTACACTTAGTCGTTAAGTATTTTCTCGAGATCAGCCGGGGAGTAATTAACAGATTTAATCGTCTTATTGTCCGATTTACGGTACACCAGCCATTTCCCTTCTACCTGTTTGTAGTAGCATTCTGTACCATCTTTTTGCTGGTAATGAGCTACAGTAGCCTTTGCCTCTTCCTCACTTTCGCAGGCCTTGCTCATGTTCGATCGCTGTACTTCCTCAAACAAAGCCTTAAACTTGTCTCCGAGTCCGAATTCTAGTATTGCTCCAGAAAGTACATATTGAATGTCGCACAAAGCGTCTGCCACTTCAACCATGTCTTTTTCAAGAATGGCCACCTCCAATTCCTTAAGTTCTTCGGCAATCAATGCTACCCTGAGCTTGCACCTCCCTTCGTCCGGAATTGTCGGAGAGGATAAAATTGGATGTTTGAAAGTACGATGGAAATCTGCGACTAACTGGAGTGAATTCGGATTTTGCATGTTGCT
>JAHBUB010000056.1 GCA_019638285.1 Cyclobacteriaceae bacterium
CGCTTTCCACACGCTACTCATCCATCCAGAAGTTTTTATCTTGGGCATTTGTAATGCTGATAATATTACTTACTCCCTCATTCTTTCCCCACATTTCGGTAGCTACGCGCTGGTGAATTCTGGAGACACCATTGGCGATCTTTGCCATCCGCAGGGCAGTAACCGTAAAATTTAATGTATCTCCCTTAGCGTTTGCGATTCTTTTCACCTCATCAAGTGGGATGGAACTGAAAAACCCCATCTCTTTGAGAAGTTTCAGTTCAATTTCAGCGTTGCCGGCTTTTTCCGGGGTATGCGTTGTGAACACAACTCGCTTGCGGACTTCGTCAAGGCTTTTAAACTTGGAATACAAATAAAATGTAAGTGCAAGCCCGTGACCTTCATTCATGTGGTATATGTCAGGCTGCTCGTTTAATATGTCCAGTAATTTAGCGCCACCAGCCCCGAGCAAAATGAATTGGGCAATTTTAGCCGCCAGGTCATTGTCGTATAATCTGAAACTTATGGATCGGCTCAAAAAATCATTTTCTGGAATGTCGGTCGTTAACAAATAAATGGGAGCAGTACCGAAAACGTCTTCTGAAAGCAAATAAGCCCGCACGTTTACCGTTGCTCCGTGTATTATGATGGAGAAAATGTTTCCAGTGTCTTTTAAGTAGGAGTACCTTTTTTTAACAAACCTGTTCTCCATGTATCCTTCACCATTGCGAATCTGATCGTGATATCCATTCGTGTACAGGATTCCAATGCCGATCATGTTCTGCCCAAGTTCATAAGCGCTGCGCATGTGCGATCCGGCAAGAAAGCCTAACCCTCCAGAATAAATCTTCAACGATTGATGGATAGCAAACTCCATCGAGAAATAGGCTACTTTTTTATGTTCAAGAGATGTTGGCATTGCGTTTTGTTTGTTTGCTTTGTCTTTGGAAATTTTATTTGTCATGACTTCCTGAATCCACGATGATGGGTAATCCATCCTTTCCCAGCGGAACAAAATAGAACTTGGTATTGGGACTCGTTGATAATTTGTCCTGTACTTCCAATGCTTTGTATTGCAAATAGCGTTGGGTAAGACCCGCATCTATTATTTGTTGTGCATCGCGTTGTCCCTTTGCCAATATGCGTTGTATCTCCGCGTTCTTTTCTGCGATCTTCATTTCATATTCCTTTTGTTCAATGGCTTGTTGCACCGCTAACTTTTCATCCACCGCCATGGTTACTACTTTAGGATATTCAATGTGCTTTACGGTCACCCGGTCAAATTCAAGGTGTTTACCCTTTGTCAATTCCACCAGACGGGCAAGAATTTTTGCTTCGATTTCCGGGCTCTTTGGAGAAACCAAACTGTATTTGTAATGCGAGAACTCATTGCGCACAAGACTTATGAATTCAGGTTTAACCACCTCTTCATAATAACTCTCTCCAACCTGAAGTTCTAGTTGGGGCAATTCAGATTCCACGGGTCGAAGGGTAACCGATACCGTCATGTTGATGTGTAACTCATCTTCCGTTAGTATAGACACATCCTCATTGTACGTTTGCCATTGCATATTGTAATCAACAATTCCATCCCACGGCCAATGCCAAACGACTCCGTTGGAATATATCTTGTTCGTGACCAATCCCTTTTTACTCAGGGGCTTCCACTTCATTGCGTTGTATCCAGGTTTCACAACGGAACATCCAGCCACAATCATTACAATGGCGGCCGTCATCATCACTTTCATTTTCGTTTTCATATGTTTTAGTATTTTACTTTTTAGTATTTAAAAACCGATCAGGGTCAATCCCAAATTTATTTCTGTACCAGGCATTCAAAGCTTCAATCTCCTTAGAGGTAAGAAGTTTGATTAGTTTTGGATACTCCTTTTCAAGAAGGCTTTTATCAAAGCTCAATTTTTGTAAAATCTCCTTACTGTATTCAAGTCTGCCCATGTGTTTGATTCGTTACTTCAAAGTAACGTGAAGCCTTAAGACTGTACTGAAATAATTTTGGCTTTGATTTATATCGTGTTGATTTTAGTGAAAAGATCAACACATAACATTTCCTTACGGTAAGAATTTCAACGACTATCAAACATAGTTTGACGTAATCTCAATCGTTTCCGCTGATTCTTATTGCAAAAAATATTGAATTTGAGACGAGTATCTGTAACTTAATACTAATCTTCACGGAAGTAGGAATAAACTTATATCAGGAAGGGAAATGTGAAAATGCCAATTAAATATAACAAGTAACCATAATTCGATAAAGTACTGAGAAGATATTCGAAGACCTTTACTGAATCAAATCTAAAATCAATTTCAAACAAACTAAACTATGAACCCTTATGAAACTGCTATGGAATTTTAAATCGCGTCTAACAGTAATGTTAATGCTATCCATGTTAACACTTCTTCAAGCCCAGGAACTACCTCCAAAACACAGAGGAATGCATCCTACTTTGCAAAAAGACGGTAAAGTTGTGGACGAGAATGGCAAGCAACTTGGCTACATTACAAAAGACGGAAAGGTATGTGATGTGACGGGTAAGGTAATTGGCATTATTGCGAAATCTGGCAATGTGACGACAGCAAATGGTAAAGGAATTATCGGAGTTATGCAAAAAGACGGGAGTTTTAAATCAAAAAGTGGATATGTGGTTACAACTGGTGGTGATGGCACCGTTATGGCAGCAGGCAAGATGGTAGGGCATGTAGATACTGCCTACAAGAACAAGGCTCATGGCTGTGCACTTCATTGCTTTTTTAGTGAAGAAAACGAGGAAGCAGATGCAATTGACAATCCGAAGGATTAGATACATAAATTTTTCTTTGAATAGACGGTTATAGGAAAGCTCCTCAAAAAATTGAGCATTCCTATAATTTTTGTAAATTGAACTTGACACAATTATCTGTCTGAGCATTCTTGAAAAGATGATCAAACTAAAGACGATACGAAAAGGTAAGACCGCCATCGCTATGGTTGCTATCCTGTCTTTAGTAACAGTTTTGGGATGTGATTTCTTTTGTGACATAGGTCTGGTTTCATTTTCATTTGCCGATGCACATTCGAATACACATGATGGTCACGAGGCCCATTCTTCTGGGCATCATCCAGATCGACAGCATCATCATGCGGCAATAGAACAATCTGAACACCATCCTGATGAATCTTCGCAAGAAGATTGTTGCGATGATCTTACCAAACGTTTCTATTCATCGCTAACAAACCAAGCTCCCAATGGTGTTTTTATTACACCTGTTCAGATTTTCAAGATTATTTTAACACTTCAACAGCCTGAAGGAATTAACCATTTTAATTCCTCTAATCTATTCATTTCAAAATTTGATTACCCGCCTAATGGACCACCAAATATCAATGGTAGGTTCGTGCGGGTTCTTATTAACTCCTTCCTTATTTGATTCTCATTTCTTTTTGAGCGGCTCTTTCCTTATGAAAGGATAGTTGCATGCTACCACTTTGTCTCGCTGGCATCTTGAAACCAGTTCAATGAGTCATTAATCAAAATGAAAGTAAGAGAATCCACAACCCAATGAAAGCATATCAAGTGCATATCAAAAATATGGTGTGCGACCGATGCATTTATTTTGTCGAACAAAGTTTAAAGCAGTTAAAGGTGCAAAAGGCCGAAGTCTGTCTTGGTTCCGCTTCATTCGTAACATCCCGTAAAAACATAGAAGAAGCCCTTGATGTAAAATTAAAAAAGGTAGGACTATCAATTTTAAGAACAAAGGAAGAAATCTTGATTGAATCAATTAAACGCGAAGTTGGAAGATTTCTTGATGGCCTTGAACAACACACACGAAACAGAAAATTCTCCAGCTTTTTGCAACGCAGGATCGGCAAAAGTTATTATAACCTCAGTAAGTTTTTCAAAGACACTGAAAACATTACACTAGAACTGTACATCATCTCGCAGAAGGTTGAGCGAGTAAAGAGACTTATTCATGAGAATGAACTTTCACTTAAGGAAATTGCCGAGCGTCTTCACTATTCAAGTTTACAACACCTGTCTGCCCAATTCAGACGTATCACCGGAATTACAGTAACGCAATTCAAGAAGCAAATAGCTACAAGGAAGCTAGTACTAGGTTCAATCAGCGAAGTTTTGTCAGATTTAAAGTCCCGTGGTTTTTGTCTTCATTTTATTCCGAGCGGAAATGTCCTTCGTTGTAACGAATTGTCATTCACGATAAGTATAAGAGATGTTAATATGAAAGAAATTTACCGGTTTGAAGATAATCCTCGAAGCGGAGGACATTCCGCGATTTTCGAAGTAGAGACCACAGAGGGGCTAAAGGGATTTATGATATGTCAATAGGAATATAGAATGAGCGTATAGAAAATCATTAAAGTATAACATAAAGTCAAAATTGTAAGAGAGTGTCAAAACCAAAAAACCGACTTTTATAAACCTGAAAAGGGCTTCGTAATTTCTTAAATAAACAAAATGTAGTCTTATGAAAAAATCTTTTGAATTATTCCTCACAGTGTTGATCGTAAGCGTGGGCTTAACGGCTTGCGATAATGATAAATTTCCTGAGCCGGAAGTCAAGGACAACGTTTCTTTTGCCTTGGACATTCAGCCTATCCTGACAAATAATTGCGCTACCTGCCACAACCCTACAGAGGTGGAGCCTGATTTTCGTGAAGGCTTTGCTTATGATTCATTCGAGGAACTCATCACGGAGGGAGACGTCATACCCGGTGATGCCGAAGGGAGTGAATTGGTAGAAATGTTAGAAGGAAAAAGCGCGGATGGTAATACCATGCCTCCTTCTGGCCCCATGTCAAAGACTAACATCGCCCTGATCAAAAAATGGATTGATGAAGGGGCAAAGAATAATTGATAATATATATACATAAGAAAAAGGAAACAACCTCGAATATGAAACATACAATACTCTTAATTGTTCTGGCTTTAGCTTGTATTTCTGTAACTGCTCAGGAGGCCGATACGCTGAGTGAAAAGAAAATTGACAAACCTGAACGTGCCGCGTTTCAAAGTGCATGGCTTATCGATAATCCAACCGGAGTGGTAAACTCCAAAGGAACTTTTCAATTTGATATTCAACACCGCTTTGGTGTGATCAAAAGTGGAAACCGCGATCTGCTTGGCATGTGGGGAACATCCAACATTCGATTGGCGGTTAGTTACGCAATATCCAACCGTATAACGTTGGGCTTTGGAACAACAAAAAGTAACCTGCTACAGGATTTTAATTTAAAAGCAGGATTGATTCGCCAAACCAGGTCGGGTCGTGTACCGGTAAGCATAACCTACTATGGTGACGTAGCCATCGATGCCAGAGAAGCTGATAATTTTCCCACGGCATCTAACCGACTTTCCTATTTTAGTCAATTTATAATTACCCGCAGGTTCAGCCCTGCTATTTCCATTCAGGTTGCACCAAGCTATTCGCACTATAACATTGTTGATGAAAACATGTCGAACAACCAATTTGCTGTGGCTGTTGGTGGAAGGGTAAAAATAAGCGATAAGACAGCCATTCTGGTGGATTACAGCCAGCCATTGGATCAGAACTCGGATAACCCCGGGCTTGCCCTGGGTATTGAAATGTCTACAGGGCTACATGCCTTCCAGGTTTTTGTGGGAAACTATAAGGGAATAGTTCCACAGCAAAATTACATGTTCAATCCTAACAAAATAGCGGATGGACAATTCTTGATTGGATTCAATATCAATCGACTTTGGAATTTTTAAAACTTACGCTCATGCATAAAGAAAATAAATGGTTTTCAAGAAGAGGTTTCCTTGGGGCTAGTCTTTTGTTACCGTTTCTGAGCGCGGCACAAAATACTCCTACGATCCCCAATAAAGAAGAGGACGATGAATACACCACGATGCTTACTGCCAAAGGTGGTGTAGTAAGAGTGCGAAAAAGTGCATTAAAGAATGCAAAGATTGTTAAAAAGAATATGTCGAATAAGTCTCTGCTTGATTGGCTTAAACTAAAAGGATAGTAACGAACCTCACATCATGGAACATAATCATGAAAAGGACAACAAGTCCAGAAGAACATTTCTTGACAAGGGATTGAAAATGGGCGTACTGGCTGCAGCCGGTAGCGTGGCAATTGCAAAAGTATTTGGGATAAAAGAAGCATTTGCTGAGGAAACCGTTGAACTCATGTCAACGGATGGTACGTTGATGCAAGTACCCGCCTCGCAAGTAGAAGTTCATCCAGAGAAAAAGATTGACCATAATCCAAGAGAAGGATTTCCAAAACGAAAATTTGTAATGGTAGTCGATCTGGCCAAATGTAGAAATGCGAAGAAATGCCAAAGCTCCTGTAACAAGAATCATTACATCACTGGTGACAATGCATGGATCAAGATTTATAAAATGCAGGACAATGAAAAGAGTGCGCCCTACTGGCAACCTACATTGTGCCAGCACTGTGATGAACCACCGTGTGTTAAAGTATGTCCGGTTGATGCTACATTCAAGAGAAGAGACGGTATTGTCCTAATCGATAATAATCGATGCATTGGTTGCCGGTTTTGTATGGCTGCTTGTCCCTACTCTGTGCGAATATTTAATTGGTCAGATCCCTGGCAAGGTGAAACGGCAGAAAGTATTCCGTATAGCCCTGACTACTCAGGAAACAACAAAGGGAACAGTTGATAAATGTGATTTCTGTCCCCACATGATTGATAAAGGCGAGCTGCCACATTGCGTCAGTGCATGCCCTAATGATGTTTTCAGCTTTGGTGATTTGTATGAAGACGCAGTAACAAACGGAAGTGGCCAAACTTTTCAGTTAAGTAAATTATTGAAAGAAAGAGCGGGTTACAGGTTGATGGAAAATTTAGGAACCCAACCTAGCGTGTACTATTTACCACCCAGCAACCGAGTTGTTGAATTTGAAGAAGGGCTGGAAAATTATACGGAATTCAAGTCAGTAGATAAGACAGACGAAATATGAATATAACTTTTGATCAACTGGTCGATGACCTTGCTCCTAAAAAATTTAGTTGGAAAGGAAAGCTTTGGGTAGTATTTCTAGTAATAGTAATTCTTATCGGACTATACGCATACATTCAACAATTGCGGCAGGGGTTGATTATTACTGGCATGAGAGATTACGCATTGTGGGGTGTTTACATTTCCAATTTTGTTTTCTTCGTAGCCATTAGCCTCGTGGGTTCGTTGATTACTGCTATTCTGCGATTATCCGGTGTGCATTGGAGCACGCCATTAACCCGGATTGCCGAAATTATTGCTGTTGCAGCAATCATCATGGCTGGTCTCACCATTATCATTGACATGGGCCGGCCCGACAGGATGCTGAACTTGTTTTTTCATGGCAGGTTGCAGTCTCCCATTATCTGGGATGTGATTGTAATTACTACGTATCTGGCAATAAGTATTCTTTTATTGTACTATCCTCTATTGCCCGATTTTGGTATCCTTAAGACACACGCACAAGAAAGCCCGAGAATACGAAAATGGTATTCCACACTTTCTTTGAACTGGAGCGGTACAAACGATCAACGAAGAATCTATTCACGATCCATTCAAGCGCTTTCGGTACTGATCATACCGGTTGCCTTTGCAATCCACACGGTAACAGCATGGCTATTTGAAACTACATACAGACCCGGATGGGACAGTACTAACTTTGGTCCCTACTTTATTGCCGGTGCATTTGTTGCTGGAGCGGGAGCTGTTGTAGCGGTGATGTTCGTACTTCGCAAAACATATAGTTTAGAAAATTACATTACGGATGAGCATTTTAACAAAATGGGAAAAATTCTCGTTTTGCTGTGCCTGGTGTATTTGTATTTCAACATCAATGAATACTTAATGCCTACTTACAAATCTACGGAAGAAGAAGCCGTGCATCTTCGCAGCCTGTTTACAGGTCAATACGCATCCTTGTTTTGGACGGCCATTATCGGAGGTTTAGTACTTCCTGTTATTGTATTGCTCTTTCCACAAGGACGAAGACCACTTCCGTTATTCATTGTGTCATTGGCGGTGGTAATAGGTGCTTGGTGGAAGAGATATATAATCGTGATTCCCACCTTAAGTCATCCGTTTCTACCGATTCAAGGTGTGCCTGAATCCTGGCGGCACTATTCGCCTACGTGGATGGAATGGTCAATCACACTTGCTACGCTCGCGGCAGCCTTATTGATCATCACCATACTGGTGAGATTCTTACCCATCATACCCATTCAGGAAACAGCCGAGGAGAAAGGAATTATCCGTGTTACGCAAATCAATGAATCATGAAAGTCTTTCTCAACTATCAAAACGTCTTCATAATCTTCTTGATCTTTTTAGGCATTAGTATTCGGGCCTATCCGCAAGCCGGGAAATACAAGGCAAGGGTATCGTTGATGTATACTCATATCATGGACAAAGAATCCTACATCGCCATTTCTGCAAAGTATAAAGGCGAAAATGGATTTGCACAAGCCGCTGATCTTGAATTTAGCGTATACCAAATGGATGAATCGACCGATTCGCTTGCCTATTTGGGTAAAGTTAAAACCAATAGTGACGGTAAAGCAAAATTCAATGTGCCTGCTGATCTCCCTAAAAATTCCAACGATGCATTTAACTATATAGTGAGAATTGAAAATGATAAACGATTCGAAGATGGAGAAGCATCGGTGAGCTTTTCATATGCAAGCCTGAGTGCTGAAATAACAAAAATTGATAGCGTAAACACTATCTCGGCTATTTTAACTGATGGGGCCGGGAATCCCGTACAAGGTGAATTACTAAAAGTTGGACTTAAACGTTTGTACGGATCACTTCAGATTGGCGAAGATAGTTATGAGACAGACGAGGATGGGGCAATACTTGTACCCATTGAAAAACCGATGCCGGGTGTTGATGGTAATTTGACTTATGAAGTTGTGTTGAGCGAAAGCGATACGTATGGTACAATAAAAGCCGAAGTTAATGCGCCCATAGGAATTCCGATTGTTGATCAATCCACGTTTGATGAACGAACCATGTGGTCACCCCCAACGAAGACACCTCTTTATCTCTTAATTTTTCCGAATCTGATAATACTAAGCGTATGGATTCCGCTGCTTATATTAACGATTAACCTTTATAGAATTTCAAAATCTAAAACTTAATAAACTATGAAAAACCAGGTATTAATTTTTACAGCAATCTTCCTTGCAATAGCACTACTCTCATTCACCCAGTTGGATCAGTCCAAAGATTGGGTAGTTCCGGAATCAGCCAAAAAAATGAAAAACCCTACTGACCCATCAAACAAAAGTGATTTGGCTGTTGGTAAGACCTTGTTTTCAAAATATTGTGAATCCTGCCATGGTAAGGAAGGCTATGGCGATGGACCGAAGGCAAAAGAAATGAAGGGTGATATGGGCGATTTTTCCTCCGAAGAATTTCAAGCTCAAAGTGATGGAGCATTGTTCTATAAAATAAAGACAGGCCGGGGTGATATGTCTAGTTTCACTAAAAAGCTTCCTGATGAGGAAGACAGATGGTTAATCATCAACTACATCAGGACGTTAAAACAATAACAATCTTAATACATGAGAACAATATTTCTCGAGCCTTATGACCAATCCCTTGATGATCAGTTCCGTGCTGCTGCAAGCGAGTGCCATCCTGAATTTCATCAGGCTGACTGGGAAAATATGAAAAAAAGACTTGATCAAATGGAAAAATCTGAAAAAATATCGCGAGCCATCATGGCTGATAAGTTCATTGAACTAGCCAACGAATTTACCAAAACGGAATCAAAGGAAAGGGTTAGTGCTGCCATCATGTTTGCCGCTGCCCGGTATAATGCTTTTGAAGCTTCGTCAAAATCAAAAAACCTGAAGAAGGACAAGGAGGATGCCCTGAATTGGTACGGTAAAGAATATACAAAAATGCTGGATGCCAATATGGACGAACTCATTGAAATGCAAACTTGAAAATTAAAAACGGTGTGGAATGTACTTGCATAAAATCAATATGAAACTTTTTCTTTTATTCACCTTTGGTACAATCAATTTCTTTAGCGTGTATGCGCAACAAGACAGCAGCGGAGTGTACTTTACCGCTTCCGATTTCAAGAACCGACATCTGGTTTATGCAATCAATTGCAATACGCAAAAACATAAAATAAAATTGAAAGAGTTTTTCAGTAAACCCTATATTGTGGTAGTCCATAATGACAGTTCGTATACACTACAGAAATCTGAGGTGTACGGTTATAAGGATTGTGATGAGAACGTGTACCGATTTGTTGATCAAAAGGTTTACACCATTCTTAATCCAGAAGACCTAATTGTTCTCTATCGCTACTTTGTATACATTCCGAAAGATCCTATTAATGATTATTTCTTCAGTGTGGGTAGTGACGGTGATGTTATTGAATTAACAAAAACTAATTTGAAGGAGGCCTTTCCTGATAACCATCGGTTTCATATGTTAATAGATGAGACTTTTAAAGATGATTTGGATCTTATCTCGTACAGCAAAAAGAGTAAAGCGTATAGGCTCTTGGCAACATACTCAGCTAGCTTAAAGTGAGATATTTTTTCCTAGCGTTATCCACCCTTACCAATATCAGACTCTCCTCCTAAATACCCATTTTCAGAATATCTTATTCAAAGCAACGTATTCGTATTTTTTCACCAAGTCAATTATATATAAATAATAGCCAAAATTATTTCATACGTTCTGGCCTGGTCCTCTGTTCTTTGCTATTAGAAAGTAGCAAATAAGTGTCAGATGAAATCGGGTAATATTTTTACTGCAGCAAATCTTTGGTATTCGAATCTTTCAGCGATAAAGTTGATTTTGATTCTGGCACTCACTATCAATGTCACACAGATTTATGCACAGGCTACCTATGTCATTGAAGGTGAACCACAATTAAAAGTGAGTGGCACCTCAACGATTCATGACTGGGAGATGGAATCGCATGATGCATCTGGAACGGCAAAAATAATTTTAGAAAACAGCAAGCTCCTTAGTATTGATTTTCTCAAAGTTACAATGCCCGTGATATCACTTAAAAGCGGCAAAGGACAGATGGACACCAATGCATACAAGGCGTTAAAAGCTGAACACTATCCAGATATAATCTTTGAACTGACGGCTGTTGAAAAGATTACCGATCAAAAAATATTGGTAAAGGCGAGACTTATAATTATTGGAACCTCCCGTTCCAAGAGTCTTGAAGTGAATTATACAATCCTGGAAAATGGAATACAATTCTCAGGTGATTGCTCCATTAGGTTTTCTGATTTTAATATAGATCCTCCTTCTGCCGTTTTCGGTACTATCAAGACTGGGGATGATCTTACTCTTTCCTTTAATGCAATTTTTAAACATACAACTAAAATTACAAAGCAATGAAAAATGTAAGTATAACCGTTATGCTGTTGGTTGGTGTCGTTATATCATCCAACGCTCAAGACAAGCAGCTTCAATACTGGCGTCCAAATGACGCGCGAGGTTTAAATGTGTATGAGACGTCTAAAACTGATACCGCAACCTTTAATGGATTGAAGGTAAGAATCGGTGGTGATTTTGCCATTCAGTTTCAGGGACTGAACCAATCTAACACGGCTAATAACCTCGTAGAACTGGGTTCAGACTTCAATTTACCCACGGCAAACCTAAACATGGATGTTCAACTGTTGGATGGCGTGAGGATGCACTTGCGAGGCTACTGGTCTTCTCGGAATCATACAAATGACTATGTCAAGGGTGGCTATCTCCAGATTGACAAGCTCGACTTCGTTAAGCCTGGATTCCTGGAAGGATTGATGAAGTACACAACTATCAAATTCGGATATGATGAGTTTAATTATGGAGACACGCACTTCAGAAGATCAGATAATGCAAGGGCTATCTTCAACCCTTTTGTTGAAAACTATATTATGGACGCTTTCTCAACCGAACCTTTTGGGGAGATAACAGTTCAGAACAATGGTCTTCTTGCTGTGGTTGGACTAACCAATGGAAAGCTTAATCAAAATGTAACCGTTACCAGTACATCTGATAATAAGCCATCATTTTACGGTAAGTTAGGATATGACAAACAGTTTAATGATGATCTTCGATTTAGACTTACCGGTTCCTGGTACATCAACAAGGGAACAACTACTGGTACGTGGCTTTATGGCGGTGACCGTGCCGGTTCTAGATACTATAATGTTTTGTACACTATCCCCGATGCAAATGGTAACACACAGGGCGGAAACTTTGACGGTAGATACAATGCCCGCTTTACCAAAATAACTGCCATACAATTCAATCCTTTTATCAAATTCAAAGGCCTGGAGTTCTTTGGTGTTTATGAGCTGGCAAATGGAAGCAATGAGTTCACTACACCTCAAACAGATACGGAAGGAGATTTCACTCAACTTGCGGGAGAACTTGTTTACCGGTTTGGCGCCAATGAAAACTTCTATGTAGCTGGAAGATATAATACCATAAAGGGAAAGCAATTGGAAAGCGCTACCGAAAACCTTGAGATCAGCCGCGTAAATGTCGGAGGCGGTTGGTTCCTTTCTAAAAATATCTTAACGAAGGTAGAGTATGTGAAGCAAGAGTATAAAGGAAACGGCTGGACCGGACGATTTGCCGGAGCGGAGTTTAGTGGTGTGGTTGTTGAGGCGGTGATTAGCTTCTAAAAGATTCTGGTCTTAGAACAGAGGCGGATATTGATGGTGAGTCATATCCGTCTCCTTTTTATACCTCAATCGAAATATTTCTATGATCTCATTGCTTCAAATAGTTTTGCTTTTTATACAACTCAGTGCGGGCTCTGCCAACTTGGAAGACAAATTGTGGCTCGTTACTTCAAGCAGCAGATTGGAGATTATTGGCACAACAAATATAAACCGCTTCCGATGTTCATCGACCGACTACGCAGGGGTTGATACTTTAAGAGAGTCTAGCTATAGAGACGGCCTGAAAGTTTTAGAGGGAGTAATCTCACTTAACACAGCAGGTTTCGACTGTGAAAATGCACTAATAACAAGGGACCTTAAAAAGACATTGAAACAAGACACCTATCCAGAATTAACCATAAAATTATCATTGTTAGAAGAGAGACCCGAATTAAGGAACAGACAAACCGGAGTAATAGAAATATCGATGGCGGGGATATGCAGAAGCTACCGTATCAAATGCATGATCAAATCATCCAACGCTACAGAAAAACACCTTGAGGGCCTTAAAGATTTTAGGTTGAGTGATTTTGGTTTAACATCTCCTGAAAAGTTATTTGGAGCGATTAAAGTCACAGACAACATCTCGGTGGTATTCCATTTACGCTTAACAGCAGTCTGAAGGCTTGAGAAAAACATCCCATAACTACGATTGTAACTCATTTGCCTATTTATCGGCAAACTGATTCCATTTCTCGGAACAATTTTCGAATAGACTTAAGTCTGTATTTAGTCACTTGTCAATTAAGTATAACTTTTAACCAAAATTATTCCACCGCTTAAAACGGTGATTATCGTATTTTACTTACATGACGACTCGTCAGAGTTTTGATTCAACAAAAATTGGTAACAAATGAAAAAGCACATCTTATGGATGATTGTTGGATGCACCATTCCGTTGCTGCTGATATTCTTTGCACCGGCATTAGGCTTAAGCGGCAATACATCCCTTTTGATTTTCATTGTTGCCATGTTTGCCTGTCATCTATTGATGCCTATGCATCACGTAGGACAAGCACACCATAAACAGCAAAAACATTCTGAAACATCTAAATCTGAAAATCATGAACACCATTAACATTAAAAAATTTGGACTGGCCTGTGGATTAACTGGGGCCCTGCTTTACCTGGGCTGCATCGTGCTGATGGTAACTGTCGGGCACACCGGTACGATAACCTTTTTCAATAGCCTATTACATGGACTGGATGTTTCTTCAATCGTACGAATGGATGTTCCGTTGTGGGAAGCGGCCCTCGGAATTATTGAAACATTTATTCTTGCCTGGCTGATCGGTGCATGTTTAGCTGCATTTTACAATATGACGATGAAAAACGAGTCTTAACCCTTCAGAATTGGATCGGATAAATGACAACTAAAGTTCAATCTTCTCATTTCTTATTGGAACTCGCCAAGCGAGTAAGTTCAGCTTATTTGCTAGTAGGTGCTATCGTGGTTGTCTATTTGTACATGATGCAATTTGTAGATCATGCACTTAGTTGGGTTCCATATCTAGTCGTTTTTTTTGCGGCCACCAAAACTCTTTATTTCACGTTCTTTACTTTCAAAAAACTAAATAGGTCAGTTGAAGAGTGTCATTCCTTCACCCAGTTACTATGGATATTTGGCACACTAGTCTTTCTGATTATCTTCTCCTTTGTAGCAGACTATGCATGCTTGTCGTTCGCGAATGCAAGTTCTTTTAAAGAATACAGCTTGGCTACTAACTCCAGTCAATTCGAAAAGCTGTTTGAATATTTCTATTTCAGTATTGTAACCTTTGCGTCCGTTGGATATGGTGATATTGTACCGACAACTGTATTTTCTAAGGTGTTGGTGATTATAGAAATCGGACAAAGTTTTGTCCTTATAGTTTTTGGTCTTTCTAATATAAATAACATACATACTTTGATTAAACAACACTAACAGTTATGAAAAAGATAAAGGTAGCCGTAAACGGATATGGTGTCATTGGTAAAAGGGTTGCCGATGCGGTAGTCCTCCAGGATGACATGGAATTAGCAGGGGTGTGTGATGTGGTTTCCGATTGGCGCATAAGAGTAGCGGAAAAAAAGAACTACCCTGTATTTGCTTTCAACAAAGATTTCAAAAAGCAAATGACAAATTCAGGAGTCAACGCAAAAGGTAATCTTGACGATCTCATCGGTGCTGCTGATATAATAATTGATTGTACACCGAAAAAAATTGCATCCAAAAACATTGAAAAATACAAGAAGGCAAACATAAAATTCATTGTTCAAGGAGGTGAGAAACACGAAGTAACGGGGCATTCATTTAGTGCTGAAAATAACTATGCAACCGCAATAGGCCTTGAATCTACGCGTGTAGTTTCTTGTAACACAACTTCCATAATTCGCACATTGACCGCTTTAAAAAAGGCAGGACTGTTGAGGAAAGCAAGAGGTACTTTACTTAGAAGAGCAACTGATCCCTGGGAAAGCCACTTGGGTGGCATTATGAATACACTGGTTCCCGAGCCGGAAATTCCCAGCCACCAAGGGCCTGATGCGCAAACAGTGGATAATGAACTGGATGTAATAACGGCTGCGGTAAAAGTGCCTGAAACATTGAGCCACCTACACTATTGGAATGTTCAGTTGACCAGAAAAGCCAGTAAAGAAGAGGTAATAGCAGCATTCAAAGAATCGACAAGAATTTCGATGATAAACTATGCAGATGGATTATCCTCAAACAATACGATTAAAGAGCTCATGCTGGCAATGGGCAGACCCTATGGAGATATGTATGAGGTTGCGTTGTGGCAGGATATGCTTAAAGTAGTCGATGATGAGTTGTTTTACGCTTACGTTGTCGATAACCAGGCCATCGTAATCCCTGAGACCATTGATGCCATCAGGGCATTGACAACTATAGAAAAACTCGCCACCAACTCAATTCAAATGACGAATGTAAGCTTAGGAATAACACAAAAGTTCATTGAAAAGTGATGGCCATGTATAATTCAATCATCAATAAATCCAAGACGTATGAAAAGAATATTAGTACCGACCGATTTTTCTGATTGCGCCAATGCGGCTACAACAGTAGCACTGAACATTGCCAGTAAAGCACAAGCCGAAGTTTATTTCCTTCATATGCATAAAATGGCTTCAGAAGGTGGTCATGCACACATGCATGGAGGCGGTTCATCAACCGGATTGCAACACTGCCCTGATGAAGGGCATGCAAAAAGTGAATTGGCTAAACTTGTTCAGCAAGCAGAAAAGATGGGTGTGAATGCAAAACCAGTGTTGGTAATAAATACCGGCAATGAGCGGATGATGGACTATGTTGAGCCTTACAAAATTGACTTTATTGTGATGGGTTCGCGTGGTGCTAGTGGGCTAAAAGAATTTCTTTCCGGTTCCAACACTCAGCGCATAGTCCGTGAATCACCTGTTCCGGTGCTCGCGGTTAAGGTAGGAAATGAAAAATTGAAATTTAAGAATGTTGTATTTGCGTCCTCTTTTGAAGAAGATGTCCATAAGCAATTTCTAAGGGTTGTTGAGTTTGCCGACCTCATGAATGCGCACATTCACCTGCTCTATGTAAACATGCCATTCAATTTTAAAGAAACAGATGAGGCAGAGGCAAACATGCACGCCTTTCATAAAAAATGCCCAAGAGGCACTTGCAGTGTTAATGTTTACAATGCATTGAATGAAGAAAGAGGCATCCAGAAATTTGCTGACTCAATCAAAGCAGATGTCATAGCCTTAACCACTCATGGCAAATCCGGATTCATGAAATTGGTTTCAAGAAGCATTACAGAAAGCCTGGTCAATCATTCGGAAGTACCAGTGCTCAGCGTAAACATTAACGTTGAGTAACAATTTAAGAAATGCAACATCTTTTAAAGAAATAGAAAGGGATGAAAGAAATCGATGATAAAATAAGAGTAACAAAAATGTCAGGTGAAGTGGTTGAATTTGACCAGTCAAAGCTCAGGAATTCATTGGAACGCTCAGAAGCCAGTGAGGCCGTTATTCGCGAGATTATTGAGAAGATGGAAATT
>JAHBUB010000057.1 GCA_019638285.1 Cyclobacteriaceae bacterium
TTAGCTGCAGATATCGCGAAGCATCGTGCATTACAATTAGTGGAAAAAAGATAAAAGACAACCTATGTAAGTTGTTGCTTCTGGTTGACTCCATAAGCAATCATTAATTACTAGCTTTGATAGAAAGGCAAAAATATGGACATTGTAACCAAAAAGCAGCTTAACATACTCATTCAGCTGGCTGAGGCCGACAAGCATTTTGCTAAGGTAGAGCGAGAAATGATCTATAAAATCGCCAGAGATCGCAATTTTCCTGAAAAAGCAGTGGACGACCTTATCAAAAACCCAGAACCCATAGGTTCCCTGGGAGCCCTATCCGATGATCAAAAATTTCAATACCTCAATGGCTGCATAGAATTGATATTTGTGGATCAGAAGCTCTTTGAAAGTGAACTTATCTTTTGCAGAGGAGTGGCAATTAAGCTGGGATTCAAGAAAACCGTGGTTGACTTTATGGTAACCGAAAGAGAAAATATATCCAAAGAGGAGCTAAAAACCCGCATATTTGCGGAATATGTCTAGTGGATGGGGATTATCACTGATAATAGCAATCATGCCAACAAGAAAATCAATTTCAGAGGGGGGAAATCCGGTAAAACGTCCTAAATTTGCAGGCTAATTTTAGGCCCTAAGGGTGAAACCATTTAGCATTAACATCATAGGGTTGGAGTTGAAGGCCCATCAATTCAGTTTTAAACTGGATGATGAGTTTTTAAAATTGTATGGTCAAGGCTATCTACCGGGTGGTCAGTTCAGCGCAGAAGTCGTGTTGGATAAACACGAAACGTTCATTGAAGCTGATTTTAAAATTGAAGGTATCGCAAAATTAACCTGCGATCGAAGTCTTGATGTATTCGATTTTCCAATTCAACAGGAAAAAAGAATCCTTTTCAAGTATGGGGAGGAGGATAAAGAATTGACCGATGAGATCATTTTGATCAGTAGAGATTGCGTTAGTCTCGATCTGGGGCAATTGATCTACGAATTCATCGGACTATCAATTCCAATAAAGAAATTACACCCCAGGTTCAAAGACGAAGACGAAGACGAAGACGAAAATCAGAAAGGAAAAATGGTCTATAGCACAGCATCTGATGATAACACAGAAGATAAAGAAACGATAGACCCAATATGGGAAAAGTTAAAAAATTTAAAGTAAAACAATTTAGGCATGGCACATCCAAAACGAAAAACCTCAAAAACGAGAAGAGATAAAAGAAGAACTCACTACAAAGCTGAACCAAAGCAATTTACTGTTTGCCCTACTACGGGAGAGCAACATTTACCCCATCGTGCCTTTTGGCTCGAGGGTAAGTTATACTACAGAGGCAATGTGGTAATGGAGAAAGAAGTTTTGGCCTAAGTCATGAGCCTCTCTAACCAAAAAAGGGTTAAACTAATTTTTTTGTTGTCTACAACTGAGAAAAATTAGAGAAAATAAATTGAACCAAATGCTCGATTAACACAATCGGGCATTTGTTTTTTAAACGAAATAGGTAAATGAGTAAAATCAAAGCAGCGATCACAGCAGTGGGGGGATATGTCCCCGATTACATTCTTACCAATAAAGAGCTGGAGACCATGGTGGAGACCAGTGATGAATGGATCACCTCCCGAACTGGAATAAAAGAGAGAAGGGTTTTAAAAGGAGAAAACCTGGGTGTATCTTATATGGGTGCTATGGCAGTAAAAGAAATGCTTGCCAAAACGAACACAGATCCAAAGGAAATCGATCTCATTATCTTTGCTACCATTACCCCCGACATGCCATTCCCTGCAGCAGCCAATTTGGTGGCCGCGCAAGTTGGCGCTTCCAATGCATTTAGTTTTGATATAAGTGCTGCTTGTTCTGGGTTTCTTTATGCGTTAACAACCGGAGCAAAATACATTGAGGCAGGTATGCATAAAAAAGTAATTATAATCGGAGGGGACAAGATGTCATCCATTCTTGATTATACCGATCGCACTACTTGTATTATCTTTGGCGATGGAGCGGGTTGTGTTTTATTGGAACCCTCAAAAGATGATACAGGCATTATTGATTCTATCCACAAGAGTGATGGATCAGGTGCACAATACCTCCATATTAAAGCAGGTGGAAGCTTAAAGCCAGCCTCTCATGAATCGGTAGATGCCAGAGAACATTATGTTTACCAGGAGGGCTCAGCGGTGTTTAAGTTTGCCGTTACCAACATGGCTGATATTGCAGCCAAAATAATGGAGCGAAATAATTTGAAAGCCAAGGATATAAGCTGGCTGGCCCCTCATCAGGCAAATAAGAGAATTATTGATGCTACCGCCTCCCGGATGGGTATCCCGGATGAAACAGTAATGATGAATATTGAAAAGTATGGAAACACAACTGGAGGAACCATACCTCTTCTCTTGTGGGACTATGAGAAACAATTAAAGAAAGGTGATAATATTATCATAGCTGTTTTTGGAGGTGGTTTTACATGGGGCTCCATCTATGTAAAGTGGTCATATGACACAAATTAATTCATCTTGTTATTAATCATTTCATTTGTAAATTATAGGCTGAAATTTTATGGCAACTGTTTCTGATTTAAGTAAAGGAAATTTTATTCGATACAATGGCGAGGTGGTAAAGGTGGAAGAATTGCAACATCGTACCCCTGGAAACCTTCGTGCATTTTATCAAGTAAAAATGAGAAATATCCGATCTGGTAAAATCGTTGAAAACAGATTTCGTCCGGGCGAGTCCGTTGACCTTCTTCGTGTAGAAACAAAAGAATATCAATATCTCTACGAAGAGGGAGATAGCCTCGTATGCATGGACAATGAAACGTTCGAACAGATATACCTCGACAAAGCGTTATTAGGAGATTCATTTAAGTACCTTAAAGAAGCCGTAACTCTGGTTATTGCTTTTGAAAACGGAACGGATCCTATTATTGCAGAGCCACCTCCTCACGTGGTCCTTAATGTCACCTATACGGAGCCGGGATTGTCAGGGGATACTGCAACCCGTACATTAAAACCTGCCACGGTAGAGACTGGAGCAGAGGTAAGGGTGCCTTTGTTTATTAATACAGGTGATAATGTGAAGATTAATACAGCAAATGGTGAGTATTTAGAACGAGTAAAGTAAATTATGGCAAAGACAAAAAAAACTCCATTGAAAACAGGGCAAAAACAAACCCCAAAAAAGAATTCGGTTCAAAACTCCTCAGAAATGAAAACGGCAGAAATTAGAGATCTCATAGACTTTATTGCTCAATCAGGGCTGAATGAAGTTAATTTAGAAACGAAAGAGTTAAAGCTTCATGTAAAAAGAGAGCCGGATCAAAAAGTGCTTAAATCAGCTGCACCTCAAATGATGCCTCCAGCTGCGATGGCAGCACCATCAATAGCGCCTGTTGCACCCCCTGCTCCTCTGCCAGCAAGCGCCCCAGCGGGTAAAAATTTGATAGAAGTAAAATCTCCCATGATTGGAACATTTTATCGATCGTCAAATCCAGATACGCCCCCATTGGTGTCCGTGGGTGATAAAATCATTAAAGGACAAACCGTGTGTATCATTGAAGCCATGAAATTATTCAATGAAATTGAATCAGAGGTGTCCGGAACAATTGTAAAAGTATTAGCGGAAAATGCTACTCCGGTAGAGTACGAACAGATACTCTTCATGGTAGAACCTGATTAGGGTCGGCATTAACCTCAATTCTTTATCAACAACCTAAATTTTGCATTGTGTTTAAAAAAATATTAATAGCAAATCGCGGTGAAATTGCCTTGCGCGTTATCCGAACCTGCAAGGAAATGGACATCAAAACGGTAGCCGTTTATTCTACTGCTGATCGCGAAAGCCTTCACGTACGTTTTGCGGATGAAGCAGTATGCATTGGAGCCCCCCCCAGCAAAGATTCTTATCTGAATATTCCAAGAATAATTTCCGCAGCTGAAATTACCAATGCCGATGCCATCCATCCTGGTTATGGTTTCCTGTCTGAAAATGAAGAATTCTCTTCAGTATGTCAT
Organism: Cyclobacteriaceae bacterium; assembly: GCA_019638285.1. Classification (GTDB taxonomy): domain Bacteria; phylum Bacteroidota; class Bacteroidia; order Cytophagales; family Cyclobacteriaceae; genus ELB16-189. Next base: position 4,003 of record JAHBUB010000057.1, read on the forward strand.
GAGTATGGCATCAAGTTTATAGGTCCATCACCAGAAATGATTCACCTCATGGGTGATAAGGCCACTGCAAAAGATACCATGAAGAAAGCCGGAGTGCCCACGATCCCTGGCTCGGATGGATTAATTAATTCTATTGAGGAAGGACTCAAAATTGCTAAAAAGGTAAAGTACCCGGTAATTATAAAGGCCACAGCAGGTGGCGGTGGAAAAGGAATGCGGATCATTCACAATGAGGCTGAATTTAAGAAAGCCTGGGATGATGCCAAAAGAGAATCTGCTGCTGCTTTCGGTAATGATGGCCTCTATCTGGAAAAATTTGTTGAAGAACCACGGCACATTGAAATTCAAGTTGTGGGTGATCAATATGGCAAGGTATGTCACTTGTCGGAACGTGATTGCTCCATTCAACGAAGACATCAGAAACTGCTAGAAGAAACCCCCTCGCCTGTGGTGACACAGGAGTTGCGTGAAAGAATGGGCGAAGCAGCCATTAAAGGTGCGGAATCGATAAAATATGAAGGAGCGGGAACAATAGAGTTTCTAGTAGATAAGCATGGTGATTTTTATTTCATGGAGATGAATACCCGTATTCAGGTAGAGCATCCCATCACTGAAGAAGTAACTGATTACGACCTTATCAAAGAACAGATCAAGGTGGCTGCAGGGGTACCCATTTCAGGCACCAATTACTTTCCTAACTTATTTGCTATGGAGTGCCGTATCAATGCAGAAGATCCTGCTAATGGCTTCAGACCTTCTCCAGGCAAGATTATAAACCTGCATGTACCTGGAGGGCACGGAGTGCGCGTAGACAGTCATGTATATGCCGGCTATACCATACCACCCCACTACGATTCTATGATTGCTAAACTTATAGTGAGTGGACAATCGAGAGAAGAAGTGATTACCAGAATGAAGCGTGCTTTGAGTGAGTTTGTGATTGAGGGAGTTAAAACAACCATTCCCTTCCATTTAAAGCTGATGGACAATCAAATTTTCAGATCAGGTAAGTTTACCACCAGCTTTCTGGAAACGTCTTTTAACTTTGATGATTTAAAATAGAGCATCTACTTCTTGAAAATAAAAAAAGGCACTCGAGAGTGCCTTTTTTTATTTTGGTTATCAGTTGCCTACACGTACTGATTAAGCATCACCGGCATCACCAGCATCAAAATATCTTCATTCTTATCTTTATCAATGGGCAGAATAACACCTGCCTTGTTGGAGGCAGACATGTTCAATTTAATTTGATCGGTATCCAGGTTGGACAACATTTCAATGATAAACTTTGCGTTAAAACCAATTTCAATGTCTTCTCCTTCGTGTTCACAGGAAAGTCTTTCATTGGCCTCATTGGAGAAATCAAGATCTTCAGCAGATACCTGAAGCTCGCTACCAGTAATTTTTAATCTCACTTGGTGCGTAGTTTTATTAGCATAAATCGCAATCCGCCTCAAGGAACCTAGTAGGTCGGTGCGGCTAATGGTCATTTTTATTGGATTTTGAGAAGGTATTACATTCTCATAATCAGGAAAGCGCTCATCAATCAAGCGGCAAATCATTCGGATAGTGCCAAACTTGAAAAACGCATTCGACATATTGAAATCAATGCTTACATCCGTATTCTCACTAGGCAAAGTAGCTTTCAATAAATTTAGGGCTTTACGCGGAATAATAATGGCGTTGCCACTATCTGACTTAATATCTGTTCTGCGGTAGCGCACCAAACGATGACCGTCAGTAGCTACAAAAGTAGTGTTCTTCTCGCCCAGGTTAACATATACTCCCGTCATAGCAGGGCGTAATTCATCACTGCTGGTAGCAAATATGGTATTGTTGATCGCCTTGGCTAAAACATCAGAAGATAACACAGCGGAAAAGTCATTTGATACAGAGGGTACCTTTGGGAAGTCAGTAGCATTCTCACCACTTAATTTATAACGGCCATTATCTGAGCTTATCTCAATACTATAAGTAGACTCATCAATAGAGAAGGTTACGGGCTGATCAGGCAAATTCTTTAATGTATCGAGTAAAATTCTGGCCGGCACAGCGATATTTCCCTTTTCCTTTGATTCCACCGTGATCTCTGTGATCATGGAAGTCTGGAGATCGGAGGCGGTGACAGTAAGTATGCTTTTTTCTATCTCAAAAAGAAAATTTTCAAGGATCGGAACAACGGGGTTGGTAGTGATAACACCATTAATATTGGAAAGCTGCTTTAGCAAGTAGCTTGAATTGACGATAAACTTCATCTAAGTCAGTGGTTATTGGTTGTAATGGCGGTAAAGTTAGGAAGAAAAACCAATTCTGGAAATGAACTTTAACCCCCTAAACTGGGGCTTATGGCCACTTTATTTTTTAAAATAATCGCGCCTCTTTAAGATCGGTATTATTTGCTCTCTGCTAAAAAGAACTCTATCTGTGCCATTCAACCTACCTAATACTTCTGGATCCTTATCAATCGGTGGGTATAATTCTAAAACGAGGGCATTATCACCCAGGTCGTACACGCGAATGGTCGCAAGTGGTGAGGTTTGAATAAGGCTATCGTACATTGATTGGTGCCCTACCGGCAAATATTGCTTTGCCATTAATAGCGACACCGCATCAAGGTAGTCATTCACTTTGGTGGTATCGGACGGTGGGCTATCTATTAAATCGAATCCTGATCCCTGATCCTCAATAGTAAAACTTTGATTGGACTGTTTAGCAAAATCAGTTTCTAACTTCTTAAAGTTTCTCCAATTAAAATTAAATATTCGCTTGTCGCGCCAGCCCCCGGCATCTAATTCGAAAATACCAGTAACATAAACTCTGTACCCTGGAATTGTCATCACGAAGGGACCAAGCTGTTCATCCAGAAAATATGCCTCCGTTTTAGCTGCATTTCCTCCTACATAAAAACTCCTCACAGAAGTTCCACCCTCATATAAGGTTACTTTAATACCCTTCTTAATTAACATGGTCGAAATGGAATCTTTCAGGTTATTGGCCACCTGTCTCTTGGGTTCCGCCTGCTGGAGTGTAGCAAATAATACGGTTATTAGCTGTTCATCTGCTTGTTGATTTTGATTCACGAGCCACTTTGATCCCGTAAAACTTAATTCTACCTCTGAACCAACGGATGACAAAACAACCCGATCTACCAGCGCCAAGTCGTCTACTTTAAAGATATTCTTGTTTACCTCCGGTCGGTCGTTTTGATAAAAGAACAGTACTATCACAAGCATCAACAGCCCACCCAGAGAAGCAACTAACACCTTATTCTTCTTTTCCTGATTCAATGACTTGAATATTTTCGTTTCCTGAAATAAGTTCTGATCAACCCAAAAGCAAATAGCATTAACAATGGAAGTATCAGGTTAACCATTTGCCAAAATGCTCTTTCCTCCTGCACTTTGGTCTTATTCAAAGGCCTTATTTTAATTTCTTTGCTGCGTGAACTGATCAATCCATTCTCATCCACCAAATAAGCCACCATATTCATCAGTAAGTTTTCATTGGCAAAAGTATAAGATGAGATGGGATCAAAACCAAGTTGTTGGGGTTGTCCCGTTCTGGGGTTGACATCATTTCTAGCCACATCCCCATCTGCTACCACAATGATTTTTGTGGGTGTGCTTTTTTCTTGGAATGTGATACCCTCGCTCCCGTCTGGCAAAAACCTATCTTTATAAAGAGAAGTAAACTCCCCCTCCAATAAGTAACTCACTGGTATCAATCCCGGCTGAAACAAATCAGGATTCGTATTATTTCTCAAATCATTTACACCCACCTTAACAGGCGTACCCAGCTTACGAGAGAGAGGCGAAGTCAATAGCAAAGGTGTTTTCTTTATACCTGTTGCTTTCACTGTATCTATACTGCTTACAAAACGCAACAACGTTGCATCTAAGTTTCGGGTGATAGGATGTGCCGCATACTGATTAACTAATGGGAAAAATGGCCAATCTATCTGCATCAACTGGGGGCGATTGTCAACCTGCCCTGTCACAATCGGGTATCGGGCTGAAATTTTATCCTGAATAAGATCAGGGTTGATCCGAATACCATATTTAAATAATAGATCTTCAATATTGAGCGTATATGGAAACGCAAAATAGTCTTGTCGTGAAGCACTGTCCATCACAGCATCCAATCTATCGATCAACACCAAAAGTTTTCCACCATGCATTACATACTGATCCAGTTTCAATTTATCCAATTCACTAAACGATTGGGTGGGCTTGGGTATAATTAACAAATCATAATTTTCAATGGCCTTTTTACGTTCCAAATCCACTTTAAATACTCCATACTTGTCAAGCAGTGCGTTGTTGAAACTAGCTATGTCTAAGTTGTCCAATTCACCATGGCCGGTAAGTAATCCTATTCGTTTAGGGTTGGTATTGGTAAGCTCTTGAATAGCATTGGCGAATTCATACTCTAGTCCTTCGATGGATTGATTCAAAACTTCATCAGAGCTACTGGCACGGTCCCCTTTTAGCAACATCACCCCCTTTTCAAATCCACCATAACTGATAACCGCTCCTGGAAATACAATTTTCTCCGTTCGCTGACCTCCTTTGTTATCAATTACATTCATTGGCGAAATACCCTTCGACACCAAATCCTTCATGAATTCACTTTGTGCTTTTTGACTTAATGCCGACTCTGGATTGGTGAAAGTGTAATGTATTTTATTGCCGGATGTAATTCTAAATTCAGCAAGCAACTCTGCTATGGACTTTTGTAAGCGTTTGAACCCCGCATTCAAATCTCCTGCAAGAAACACCTCAATGTACACATCATCATCAAGGTTTTCCAATAATGTTTGCGTGGGTTCCTTAATGCTATAACGTTTCTCCTCTGTGAGGTCAAGCCTGAAAAAAAAGTGGACAGCCACCATATTCACCACTAACGCCAACACAATACCATTGGCAAGTAATAAAAGGTCTCCTAGTTTTTTGCTTCTCCACTTTACCACTGCCTGCTGCTCAAAACGGTTTTGGTTAACAACAACATTAACCCTGTCACAGATAAGAAATAAAATAAATCACGGCTATCAACCAATCCTCTGCTCATCGAATCATAGTGGTCGAGTATGCCCAACTGCTTGATTTGCAGCGCCCAAGTACCTTGTGTTACTAAAGAAGAAAAAGAATCAAAACCGGAATAGAAAATAAGACATAAAAATGCAGCCGCCACAAATGACACTATTTGATTCGGAGAGACTGAGGACGCGAAAATGCCAATCGAACAAAACACACCACCCAAAAGTACCAATCCAATATAGGAGCCAATAACGCCCGGAGTATCAATATTACCCGTGGGTTCACCCAATAAGTAAATAGAGTAATAATATATCAAGGTGGGTATCACAGCCACCAGCACCAGGGCAAACCCCGCTAGAAACTTACCAATAATGATATCCCACTCTGATAGTGGCTTGGTCAGTAAAAACTCCATCGTACCAATTTTCTTTTCCTCCGCAAAACTGCGCATGGTAATGGCAGGTATTAAAAAGATAAATACATAGGGGCCAAGGGAAAAGAGGGTATCCATGTCTGCATAGCCATAATCCAATATAGAAGTTTCAGGAAAAACCCACATGAGCATCCCGATGCCCGTTAAGAATACTCCGATAACAATGTAGGCTATCAGTGAATTGAGAAAACCATTAAACTCTTTTGCGAAGATTTGAATCATTTTTCCTGCTCTTCCGAAGTAAGTTCTTTAAAAATAGATTCCATGGAGTGTTCCTCCACTTTTAATTCTATCAACGATCTTTTTTGATCAGATGCATATTTGAATAATTCTCCCCGCACATCCATTCCTTGTCTTACATGCACTTTACATTTGAATGCTGTAAGGGAGGTCACATCGGCCACACCATGAATTGCTTTCAACTCATTAATACTAACTTCCTCCTTAAATTCAACAACCAATGTACCCCCCCCTTTATCCTGAAGCAGACTACTCAATTGATCATCTGCCACGATTTTTCCTTTGTTAATAATAACTACGCGATCACACAATGCCTGCACCTCTTGCATAATGTGCGAAGAAAAGAGCACCGTCTTATTGCGACTCACTTCTTTGATCACTTTTCTTATCTCAATAATCTGATTTGGATCCAGGCCCGATGTAGGTTCATCCAAAATCAACACTTCAGGATCGTGCAATAAGGCTTGCGCTAACCCCGCTCGTTGGCGATATCCTTTAGAAAGGGATTCCAATTTCTTGTTTTGCTCTTGGGTAAGTCCGCAAAGGGAAATAATATGTTCCACACGTGACTTGCGTGTTCTGCCTGTGAGTCCATATAAACCACCTACAAAATTGAGGTATTCATGAACATACATATCCAAATACAATGGATTGTGCTCTGGCAAATATCCAATTATCTTCTTTACACGAAGTGGTTGCTCTTTTATATCAAAGCCTCCCACCTTCACCCCACCCGTGGTAGGCGGAAGATAGCCAGTGGCGATTTTCATGGTAGTGGATTTTCCCGCACCATTAGGGCCAAGAAATCCAACTATTTCCCCCTCCTTTACGGTGAAAGAAACAGCGTCAACAGCCTTCTGCTGTCCATAAATTTTAGTGAGATTTTGTATTTGTAATGACATGAATTATGTGGGCACAAAAGTAGCTGAAAGTGCCATTTATCCTAAACTATGGATATGGTGTTAAAAAATACTTAATTCGGTCACCAATTTATAACTTGGCCTATTAATTGCCGTTGTATACACCATTGAATTTTCTAAAATTTGCCTCTCAAATAACCAAATTATGCGAATAGTAATCATAATTACAGGTCTGATACTGTCCATTTCTTCATGGGCACAAACCGGATACAAGATAGATTTTACCATCAAAGGACTGAAGGATACAACGACCTACCTCGGTTATTATTATGGGGAGAGCACCTATGTGAAAGATACTGCCCGCGTAAACAGCACAGGCAACTTCCAGTTCTCATCATCTACAAACCTTCCACAAGGTGTTTATTTTCTGGTGCTCGACAAAACAAGAATCTTCGAATTCGTCATAGGCAAAGATCAACATTTTATGATGGAGACATCTACTGTCGATTACATCAAAAACATGAAAGTAACTGGTGATGAAGACAATAAAATATTTTTTGAGAATATGTTGTTCAATATGGCCAGAAACCAGGAGGCTTCTCCTCTTTTTAAAATAATGAACGACAGTTCATCCACAGAGCCAGCAAAAAACACAGCACGGGCTTCCTTGCAAGCAATTAATGAAAAAGTGCATACTTATCAGAATGGCCTTCTGGAAAGATATCCAGGTTCCATGACTGCAAGAATGCTAAAAGCTACCAAACCCATTGAAGTTCCTGATCCCCCAAAAAAAGCGGATGGCAGTATAGACTCTACCTTCCAATACAGATATTATCGACAACACTTTTTTGACAACTTCGACATTTCTGATGATGCCCTCATACGGTTACCTAAACCTTTTTATACAGAAAAAGTAACCGAATACCTGGAAAAATTGATCGTGCCGCAGCCTGACTCCGTAATGAATGCCATCGAAAGCTTGGTAGCCAAAGTGAAAAGCAATCCGGAGACGTACAAGTACCTGGTGTGGACAGCAATGTTGAACTATCAAAATCCAAAAATTATGGGCCTTGATGAGGTGTACGTAAGATTATATGACACCTATTTTGCTTCCGGGGAAATGGACTTTTGGATAAGTGATTCCATTAAAAAAAGTTTAAAAGACCATGCAGACAAGCTCAGACTGAGTCTGGTGGGGCAAACAGCCAAGAACCTTATCATGCAGGATCAAAATCTGGTGCTCAAATCCATGTATGACATTAATAAAAAATACACCGTCCTCTTTTTCTTTGATCCAGACTGTGGGCATTGCAGAGAAGAAACGCCAAAACTTGTCAACTTCTACAACAACAATAAAGACCGATTTAACCTAGAGGTATATGCAGTGAGTGCCGATACCTCTATGCAGAAAATGAAAAACTACATCAAAGAAATGAAGATGCCCTGGATAACAGTAAATGGGCCCCGCAGTACAGTAGGGAGCTATCAAAACCTATACGATGCGTTTTCTACACCCACCCTGTATATCTTGGATAAGAAAAAGAAAATCATAGCCAAAAAGCCACCGATTGAACGATTGACAGATTTCTTGGAAAACTATGAAAGAATGCAAAAGCACAAGCAAGAAACAGGAGGAGATGAATAAAATGTGATAAAAATTCATAGCTCAGAGCATTTAAACAACGTTTCATTCAAAAAACCTACAGATCGATGCAACCATTTCCCTATTTGGGAGTATCTAAGTATGTAGTAAGTACATTTTTTTAAAAGAAACTGAAACCATCATGGCATTTCTCGATACATTGTTCGGAAAAAAGAAAAAAACCTTCAAAGCTTCTTGTCTCATTACCAAAGAACCTCTTGAAAAAGGGTATGGCTATCTACTCACTACCGCCCAGGTGGTGAAGTCGAAAAAATATTGGGACATGATTATGACGGAGCCTGAGACAATGTCCTACACCATCTCTCATTTTCAACATGATGCCATGGGCACACAGATGCGCTCAATGATATTCGACAAATACGCCACTATTGATAAGCCTTGGATCGTATCGGACTCTGTCATTGGTTACTTTAACGTGGATAAATCCAAAGCACGAGAAAATGCTCAAAAATGGTGGGAGAATGAAGGCAATTTCAAGCCAGCAGAGACAGGGCCCGCCACTGATTATCTGGACGAAGGAACTTTCAAGGCTTTAGAAACTTATGCCATTCAGGAGGCGGGAAAAGATAAGGTTTCCGCGTAAACTATCCTCTCACTCATTATCAGCTTTTCCGGTCAATAGTAAACTGAACCAGTTGCTTTAGAGAATCCCTGTATACGGAAGCTGGCAAATCTTCAAGTAAAACCAATGCCTTCTGATGGTAGCGATTCATTGATTGTTTTGCATATTCTATACCTCCTGACGCTTTTACGTATTCAATTACCTCCTTTACCTTTTTTGGTTTATGGCTTTCGCTGCTAACGATTCCAATTATTTTGCGCTTCTCAAGCCATGATGACTTTGACAATGCGTAGATCAGGGGGAGTGTCATTTTCTTTTCTTTAATGTCAATCCCTAAAGGCTTCCCTATTTCATCATCTCCGTAATCAAACAGGTCGTCTTTTATTTGAAAAGCCATACCCACATTCTCACCAAATTGTTTCATCTGTGTCACTACCACCTTCGGTGCACCGGAAGAGCTCGCACCCACTGCACAGCAAGAGGCAATTAAAGAGGCAGTTTTCTGCCGAATGATCTCATAGTATATTTCTTCAGTAATGTCGAGACGTCTTGCTTTTTCAAATTGAAGTAATTCCCCTTCACTCATCTCCTTTACTGCATTCGACACGATGCGCAAGAGTTCATACTCATTGTGTTCCAAAGAAAGCAACAAGCCTTTTGAAAGCAGAAAATCTCCCACCAAAACTGCGGCCTTATTTTTCCAAAGTGCGTTGACAGAAAAGAAACCGCGTCTATAATTGGCACTGTCTACCACATCATCGTGTACCAGACTGGCCGTATGAAGAAGCTCAATTAAAGAAGCTCCATGAAAAGTAGATTCTGATATCAAACCGCTTGCCCCTGCACTCAAAAAGACAAACATGGGGCGCATCTGTTTCCCTTTTCTCTTCACAATGTAGCTCATAACCCTGTCCAGCAAAAAGACATTGGTTTTCATGGAGGCTCGAAATTTCACTTCGAACTCATCCATTTCTTTGGCAATGGGAGTTTTAATTTCTTCGAGCGTCAAGTCCATGAAATGCAATAATACGCATTGCAAACCAAGAATATAGCCCGCATTGGCTATAAATGATAGCTTTCTAAGTCATAAGGGTATAATTCGCAATCTGCCTCTTCTTTCCTAAATCCATTTCTTAGACAGTATATGACACCTATCAAAGTTGATGCGTTTTTGGCCAGTAAAGAGTTTCATTTCACCAAAATGATGATAAATTTATAGCTTAGCCTGATCTATGGTTTTACAATCTCTCCTCTTGCTTGTCGGTTTTGCTATTCTAATCAAGGGTGCGGACTTACTGGTGAGCGGTGCTTCGTCCATTGCGAAAAAATTAGGGGTCTCAAGCCTTGCCATAGGACTTACGGTGGTTTCAATGGGTACCTCCACTCCCGAATTATTGGTTAATATTATGTCTGCAACCAAGGGCTACAATGATGTGGCATTCGGCAACATCTTGGGAAGTAATATTTTTAATCTTCTATTAATTCTTGGTGTTTCTGGGATTATTTTTCCACTTATTGTCCAGCGCAAGACAATTCAGTATGAGATCCCAATCTCCATAGCCGCAATCCTTCTTCTTTTTATCCTCACAAATGACAGGATTTTATTCGGGAGCAGTACCAATTCACTCAGTAGGTTAGATGCATTCATACTTGTCATTTTCTTTGTTTTGTTTATGGTTTACGTTGCAAGAACCATGAAATCTGCAAGCGATTTTGAGGAGAGTGATTCTATAAAAATATACCCAACGTCTCTTTCACTTGGGTATCTTGCATTGGGTATTGCCATGCTTCTGGGCGGAGGCAAATTAGCCGTAGATAATGCAGTGTCTATTGCAAAACATTTTGGGTTAAGTCAAAGATTAATTGGACTTACCATTTTGGCAGCTGGCACCTCGCTACCCGAGCTTGCAACATCTGCGGTAGCCGCCTACAGAAGAAACACTGATATTGCAATAGGAAATGTAGTTGGCTCTAACATTTTTAATATCTGTCTGATCCTTGGAACAACAGGATTGATCAGCCCATTGTCTTATAACACTGCATTGAATTTTGATATGTTTATCGTATTCATCGCAAGTATCGTGCTTTTGATTTTTATGTTTACACTTAGTCAAAGAAAATTAGACCGATGGGAAGCTATCCTTCTTCTTTTTGGATATATCGCCTACACCACATATCTCATTGCCAACCCTGTATAAAAAAAGGCCTCTCAACAAGGCCCTTCTTAATGTATAAAGTTTACAGTGCTACCTTACCTTTTCTTCCAGCTCTGAAATTTTTGTTTGTGCTTTAGAAACTCCCAGTGAAAGGGCCTTTTTATACATCTCTAATGCCTCCTGATAAGTCTCCTTCTTCTTCCTAGGTGCAAGTTTGGTTCTATTGGCTGCCTCCTCAATGGCCTCTCCTCTTGCGTAGTAAGAATCTCCCTCACTCATTTTACTCTGAATCATCAACTCCTGAATACGTGCTTCAATAAGTGCCAACTCCTGCTCCTTCTCAATGATTTTTGCTTCTTTATCACCAAGTTCAGCCTCCTGAAGGGTTACTGTTTGAACGAGATTTTGATTCTCATTTCTATACTTATCTACCTGGGCCTGAAGCTCCAGAATTTCTTTATTCCGTGCTTCTATATCAGCTTTCAGTTTTTTAATAGTATTAGAAAATATATTAGAAGTTCCTCTTGATTTTTTTAACGCCTTTTCAAGGTCTTCAATTTTTCTCTGACTATCCTTTACGTAATTATTGATATCCTTCATTCGGGCCGTGTAGTCAGTATAGGTTGTGCCTTCAATCATATTGATCCTCAATAACTGTCTGTTGGCATCTATTGAATCCATCAATACACCTACATCCTGGAGTGTATTGGCTACTTGTTTACTCTCTTCCAATTGCTGTGTCAGGCTATCAACAGCAAGCTGAAGCTTTTCCTTTTCTCCCCCTCCACAACTCATAAAAAGAATGCCAATAATCAGAACGAAAAAGAGCTTTTTTATCATATTAATTCATATTTATTAGGCAATAATACCGTGATTATGAATGATATATAGAATGAGGCCAAAATATTTTTTTTTCTTTGCCCTAATTCCTATCCCTTGATGTAACTTAGCCCCCATTTTCAAAGAAAAAACGCGTCTTGAATCCCGATTTGATCATCACAAGAACCCGCATCGAAGATCAGGGAATACCTCGAATTATCGTAATTGGAGGTGGCTTTGGGGGTCTGGAGTTAGTAAAGGGACTGAAAAAAGTAAAAGCGCAGGTAGTACTATTTGACAAATACAATCACCACACCTTTCAACCTCTATTATATCAAGTAGCTACTTCCGGTTTAGAGACCAATTCTATCGTATTTCCATTCCGAAAACGCTTTGCCAGTCAGGCTGATTTTTATTTTAGGTTAGGAGAGGTCAACCTGATCAAACCTGAGGAAAACTACATAGAGACTTCCATCGGAGGTATACACTACGACTATCTCATCATTGCCACAGGCGCTACTACTAATTTTTACGGGATGAAGGAATTGGAACACCACGCAATGGCCATGAAAACCATCACAGATGCCATTACGTTGAGAAATCGCATTATTCGCAACCTTGAATTTGCGCTACTCACCGATGACAATGCCGCTATGAATAGCCTGATGGATTTTGTGATTGTAGGTGGTGG
>JAHBUB010000058.1 GCA_019638285.1 Cyclobacteriaceae bacterium
AAAATATATTGTGGAGGTTTGCCCAGATACCTATGAGAATTAGTCCGCCTACTATGAACTGATTGATCGATGTTTTTTGATAAATATTTTTGATGTCCACCATGTCATTTTTTTCAAATGCCCTGGAGATCAGAGGCATGGAAATTTGCATCAAGGCGCGTTTGGGAATTTCGATTACAGTAGCCATATAAAAGGCGGTAGTGTATATAGCGTTAGCCGATAGGCCTATCAGTCCAGTGACCATAATGCTGTCAACTTTTCCGATAATAATCAGTCCCGCCATGCCGGCAAAACTAAGGAGACTGTATTTCAAAAGTCCGGGTATTTCAGATTTATCCAGTTGACTTATATTCTGATAGAGTTGAAATTCTCCTAATGTCCATAAGTAAAGAGCCAGTATGCCCAAACATACCATATAGGCCACAGCTGTACTGATGATGAACTGATTGAAATCTAAGTAACCCATAAAATAAAGGGTAACCAAAATAGCAAGTAATAATCTGGCCACAATTTCTCTCAGCAAATTCGGCACTATTGTTTTGAGCAATGAGCGAGAGTAGGCTTCGAGTATGGCTGTGATCAAAAGGATAAGCGTCAGCCACAGCACCAATGAAGTATATCCAATAATTTCCTGAGCATTGGTTTCAAAGTAGGAGAGAATGGGAGTTTCAAATATTTTAAATGCAATAAAGAAAATACCGAATCCTGCCAGGGCTAGAAGTAGCATCAGCCGAATAAAACTTCCTGATGATTCTTTTCCAGTTACCAATTTAGGGTAGTACCTAACAATACTTTGAGCGAGCCCAAATTGAGCAAAGGGTGTAAATAAAATGGCCGCATCCTGAATGGTTCGCAGCAATCCAATTTGATCGGGCTCAAGGAATTTGGGATAGAGATAGAGTAGATTTATATAGCCGATGGCCACTCCAAAGTAGGAAATGATAGTTGTGATCGCGCTTTGACGAAAGACTATGCCCATGGTTAGGTAATAAAGGAAAGGTAGTTATCGGGAGTAATTAAATTAAATTCGTGCTCAGGATAAGCTTTGGTAAAGGTAAGTGAGGGCTTTACTTTTTTTGAGGCATTCCATTTAAACTCAAATGCATAAAGCATTCCGTCCCTGTCTTCTATATAGTCAATTTCCTGTTGTTGTTTAGTTCTCCAAAAATATCGGTTTGACCATATTTTATTATAACTGGTAAACTTCATTCTTTCACCCATTAGGAAATTTTCCCATAACGCCCCGGTATCCTTTCTTAACTCAATAGGCTGAAAATTGGCAATGATGGCATTGCGTATTCCGTTGTCATAAAAATATATTTTTCTGCTTTTCTTTAATTCATTTCTCAGGTTTCTACTAAACGAGGGGAGGCGGTAAACGACCATCGTTTTTTCCAATAAATCAATGTACCTACTTACCGTTAGTGGGTCGGATTTAACTAAGTCGGCAATTTCATTGTAACTGACTTCAGCGCCTAATTGGAGACTCAAGGCTTGAAGAAGCTTTTCAATTGCTTCGGGCTTCCGAACGGCATGAAAAGAAAATAAATCTTTATACAAATAACTGTCAGTCAGGTTTTTTAGTATTTCTTTTTCCCTTCCAGGGTTATTAATCACATCGGGGTACATACCATAAAGCAGGCGAGTTTGAAGTAATCTTCTCTCTTTCACCTCAGTATGATGCGCAATCATTTCTTGTGTTGACAAGGGATACATAATAAACTCCCATTTCCTGCCTGTTAATGGCTCGTTGATTTCGTTAGCCAATTCCAATGCGGATGATCCGGATACGATGAGTTGTACCTTTTTTAAATTATCAATGATCAGCTTTAAAGTGATGCCTATATTTTTTACACGTTGTGCTTCGTCAATAATCACTAATCGATGATTTCCGATGAGAGCTTTCAGTTCTGTGGAAGTTTTGTCTTGTAGCCAACTTCTCATATCTGGCTCGTCACAATTGATGATAAGCACTTGCTCACCAATTTTGTTAGCAAGGGTTTCTAACAATGTGGTTTTGCCAACTTGCCTTGCACCAATAAGTACAACCGCTTTTCCAGTGTCAAGGTGGTTTTTTATCGTTTTTTCTAGTATCCTGACGATCATAATCATTTAAAGATATAACTTTTTCGGATTGTAATCTACTAAAGACATATAATCATCAGTAAATGAGATAATTTTTAAGAACCCCTGATAATAAATTTCACCAAGCCTTGATGCTTGAGTGAGTTTTTGGTTTTCTGAGCACGAAGGTTATTGACGGAAATGATCGCGCTTTGACGAAAGACTATGCCCATAGGAGTTAGTTAGCAAGAAGTTCTGAGACTACCTTGTTTAGTATTACTTTATTGCTTTCTGCCGATAATTCTTTTGCAGCTAGGTTCGATTTATTTTTAAAGTAATCAATTTTTTCTGGTGTAAGCTGAGAAATGGCTTCCGCAAAACTTTCTGCTGTAAATTCTGAAGACACTATTCCCAAATCATATTTTGTGACTAGCTCTTCCATTTCAGGCGTTGGCCCTACAGCAACTGCTAATCGGGCTTGTACAAAGTCAAATAATTTGTTGGGTAATGTATTCTTATAATTAAAATTGATAGGAGGCAGTAGAAAAATACCAACATCATAAGAATGAATGAGGTTTATTACCTCACTACTTTTTACTGGTGGTAATATTTTAATCCTAGGATTGTTGCTAACCATTTCCTTTATGGCATCTAAATACTTTTTGGTTTTCTTATTGGCAATGGGCGGAGTTAAAAGAATCATATCCAAGGTAAATCGATCATCCAGATATTTCATGCTGTCAATCATTAGTTCGAGTTGACGCGATGGGTTTGCTGCACCGTGATGAACGAGTTTTATTTCATTTGTATCAGTTGGTCTTGGGCTTAGATTCTGGAAGTAATTAGCATTGGTTAGCACAATTGGTTTAACAGGAAAATGCTTGGCGTATTCTTTTGCCAATCCCTGCCCTACAGTAAGCATCGCTTCAATTTGAGGTAAATATTTTTTACACAGAAATTGATTGAACTTGCTAAAAAACACTCTCCAAATAAATTTGTCTTCGAAATGTCTTGGCGCATACTCATGTGCATCAAAGAGTACGCTGCCTCCTTTTGCAATTTCTATGGCGAGTGGTAATGTTTCAATATCGTTTGCGATAATGAGATCATATTTTTTTTTAGATAATATCTTTAGGTAGTGATTTTTCTTGTAAATGATTTTATAGGCCAAAGCAAAACTATTTGTTAAAAGTGCAATTCCTCCAATAATTTTGTCTGATATCCCCGGCTTAACTCTTTGTAATGCAATGGAATTGAAGTCATTGCTAGTTGTTGGACCAAAACTTGCTATCGATAAATCGTAAGAATCTTTTAAGAAATTAATTTGTCGATTGATACGAGCATCATGGTTGAGGTCACTAAAAGCTATTATGAGAATGGACTTCATTTTTTTCTTCTGGCTTCCACTATATAATAACGAGGAGTGAATAAGCGAAGAATGGGGCGGATCCCTGGTACAAATACTGGGCTGGTCCATTTCTCTCTACGTACAATTTCCCAACCACCTTTTTCGAGCAGCCAATCAAATTGCCAATCCTCGAATTCATGAAAATGCTGATCCCATTGATCATTTTTGTTCCTGTAGGCTTTGGCAAACCAAAGAGATAAGGGGATGCTCGCAAAGAGTGTTTCTGCTTTGATTTCTTTTAAAACACCTAATGGATTGAGAGGGTGTTCAAATATTTCGAAGGCAGTTGCTATTTCTGTGTCATATTGAGCTATTACCTCAGGATGTTGATCAAGGTCTTCACCCTTGGTGTTCAATACCTTTAGCCCATTCTGGATCATGATGTTAGAAAACATATTTGGCGTTCCAATATCTAGCACAATCCTATCTTCCTTAATAGAGGGAACCATGAACTCCCAGGTTTTTTGGTAGCGTCTTGTTTTAGACCACTTGTTGCCCCAGCTATTGAATGCTTTGTTCATTTATTTTGATTTCCCGCAAAGAAAGGGAATTTTGCACCTTCAATTAAAAAAGATCGCTGGTTAAATGAAAATTACCCTAATAGCAGGTGCGCGTCCCAATTTCATGAAAATAGCGCCTATCATTAAAGCGATCCGGGCGGCAAGCAAGGAAAAGAGCAATATTTCTTACCGATTGGTTCACACTGGGCAGCATTATGATGACAAGTTGAGCAAGGTCTTTTTTGAAGAACTGGAGATCCCGGAGCCTGATGTAAATCTTGGAGCTGGTTCAGGCACCCAGGCTGAGCAGACCGCCAGGATAATGGTGGAGTTCGAGCGCGATTTAATTAGAAACCCGACTGACCTGGTGGTTGTAGTAGGTGATGTCAATTCAACCATGGCCTGTACAATAGTGGCCAAAAAGCTCAATACCAAAGTAGCCCATGTGGAAGGCGGCATCAGGTCATGGGATATGACCATGCCGGAGGAAATTAATCGCATGGCAACGGATGCCCTGGCAGATTATTTTTTCACCACCTCCAGAGTTGCCAATGATAATCTTAAAAATACCGGGGTTTCAGAGGATCGGATATTCTTTGTGGGCAATACCATGATCGATTCCCTTTTAACCAATCTGGTTAAAATCAAAAGACCAGAGGTTTGGGGCAAACATAGGTTAGAAGATAAAAATTACCTTGTACTTACCTTGCACAGGCCCTCAAATGTGGATGACTTTAAAAAGTTTGAAACTCTTATCAATGCAATAGATGAGAGTGCGGGTGTACCTGTTATATTTCCAGTACATCCGCGTACCAAAAAAAATTATGATCAATTGAGCATTAAGCCTCAATTTGTTGTACCAACGGATCCACTCAGTTATTTGGAGTTTATTTACCTCGTTAAAAATGCAAGGGGAGTAATCACAGACTCCGGTGGAGTGCAGGAGGAGACAACCGTATTAGGTGTTCCTTGTCTAACGTTACGGAATAATACAGAAAGACCGGAAACCGTAACCATGGGCACCAATGAAATGATTGGGGATGATATTGATGCGTTAAAAAATGCCCTGGCCAATCTCAAGAATGGAAAATGGAAAACAGGAGAGACACCTGAACTTTGGGACGGGAAGGCTGCTGAAAGAATTGTGAATATTCTTGAGGATATGAATTGATCATTTCACCCTCTTTGGGTTCTCCTTGGCAAAAGAGGCCCACGTCTTCTTTTTGCCTTTATCGGCTCCATTTTGATAATGATGACACAGTGCCACTGCCAATGCATCTGTGGCATCCATTAGTTTTGGCGTTTCTTTAAATTTAAAAAGTGTCTTTAGCATTTTGGCTACTTGCTCTTTGCTGGCATTTCCGTTTCCCGTAACTGATTGTTTTATCTTTTTTGGCGCATATTCTACAATGGGTATCCCTCTGCTAAGTGCAGCGGACATGGCGACTCCCTGAGCACGCCCTAACTTCAGCATGGACTGTACATTCTTACCATAAAAGGGTGCCTCCAAAGCTACCTCATCAGGTCCGAATTCATCTAAAATGGAAAGCACCCTATCAAATATTTTCTTTAACCTTAATTCGTGACTATCAAGTTTGCTGAGGTGGATAACCCCAAATTGTAAAAGGGTAAGATCTGAGGATTTCACCAGAATGATCCCATAGCCCATTATATTGGTGCCAGGGTCAAGACCAAGGATTATTTTTTCTTTAACAACTTTTTTATCCATTTTGCTTTCCCTCTGCAATTTAACTACAATGATGGAATGATCGCATTCTTCACATTCGTGATGGCCAGTTATTTTTTACTGCTGTTTTTTTTGATTTTCGGATGGCATAAGTTAACGGCACCGGCTATCTACCAGGAAGTTGAATCAGAGTTTATTTCTGTCATAGTCCCTTTTCGCAACGAATCGAACCAGATACATCTTTTGATTAGATCGCTAACGGCTTTGGATTATCCTGTAGATAAGTTTGAGATAATTCTTGTTAATGACCACTCAGAAGATAATTCTGAAAATGTGGTTAAATCATTGATACATGATAAACTCAATTATTTGCTGGTCAACTTGGACAATGACCTGAGTGGTAAAAAGAGTGCAATCACAAAAGGGGTGGAATTGGCCAAAGGCAAAATAGCTGCTATTACCGATGCTGATTGTGTGGTTCCACGCAATTGGTTGGGGATAATTAATGCGTCTTTTGAAAAGGATCACATTCAAATGGTTTTTGGTGGAGTTCGACTCAATGGAAGATCTTTTTTCTCAAAACTACAGGCCATCGAATTCTCCAGTTTGATAGGTTCTGGAGCCGCCACCTTAGGGTTTGGTGTGTTTACAATGTGTAATGGCGCCAACCTGGCTTTTAGGAAGAGTTCATTTGAGGCGGTCAATGGATATGAGGGAAACATAGAGGTGCCTTCTGGGGATGATGAGTTTCTGGCCAGAAAAATATTAATGATATTTCCGGGTTCGATACACTTTTTGAATGATAAAGAAGCGGTTGTGGCTTCAAGGTCTGCTGCTAACCTAAAAAAATTTGTGCATCAAAGATTGAGATGGGCGGGAAAATGGAAGTATAATTCGTCAATAAGATCTCAACTATTGGCGGTCCAAATCTTTTTGGTTCAGATTGTTTTCATAGGACTGATTCTTTTGGCTTTTCTTCCAATTGAAGCCAAATGGGTTGTGCTCTTATTAATAGGTGTAAAAATAATATTGGAGATCGCATTTATTTACCCTGTAACCCGATTTCTGAATGTCAGGTGGTCGTGGGGAGCTTTTCTCGTATTGCAATTAATTTACTCCTTTTACGTTATTGGGATCGGTATCTTATCGCAGGTCATGACTTATCAATGGAAGGGTAGAAGTTTATCACATAAAATGTGATAGCAGGGGAGGAATTTCTATTTTTGTTTTCTAATGATATCTGAAGGCACACTACAAAAGAAAATTGAGAAAAAGGAGTTAGAGCTTAACGCACTTCTTGAAATCACTCAAGCCATTAACAGCAATGTTTCGGAGGAGTCATTGTATAAAATTTTTAATTTCACACTAAGATCCAATCTAAGCATCAACAAGCTGGCACTTTTTGTCCTTGATGAAGCGTGGAATTGCAAGGTAAACTTCGGTACCCAGAAAAATTTTCTTAAGGTCACATTAGACGATCACTTTAAAATGATCAGAAAAATTCACAGCATGAGTGAATTTGAAAAATGCAACTTTCATGAGTTTGACATTGTGATACCTGTAGCACACAAGGACAGTACGTTGGCATTAATATTTGTTGGAGATACTGAGAAACGACAATCTGACCATGATCGTGATGAGAGTATTAAATTTATCCAGGCGCTGAGCAATATCATTATTGTGGCAATTGAGAACAAGAAGCTCGTCAGAAGACAATTGGAGCAAGAGGCTTTTAGAAAGGAACTTGAAATTGCCAGTGATGTGCAGCAATTTTTGTTCCCTGAAAAACTCCCCAATACGGACAGGCTTAAGATAGAGGCCAGTTACCTGCCACACGACCTGATAGGAGGTGATTACTATGACTACATTCCTATCAACAAGAACCAGTTTTTAATCTGTGTGGCCGATGTAAGTGGGAAAGGGATACCAGCTGCGTTGTTAATGTCCAATTTCCAGGCCTCTTTGAGAACGCTTGTGAGGCATACACCAAATCTTACGGAGATTTTGGAAGCATTAAATTATCAGGTTCTTGAAAATACCAAGGGAGAAAAGTTTATAACTTTCTTTGGCGCCATTTATGACTTAAGCTTGAAGACAATGGTATACGTAAATGCAGGTCACAATCCACCCATTTTGTATACTAGAAAGAATGGGTTTCAGTTGCTGGAAGAGGGATCGACCGTAATTGGGGCTATGCATCCTTTGCCGTTTATTAATGAAGGTTTTATTCCTGACATAGAGGAATTTTTCTTGTTTGCCTATACAGACGGTCTCACTGAGACCGTCAATGAGAAGGATGAGGAGTTTGGTCAGGAAGCATTGATGGATTACTTAAAAGCAAACCTTAATAAGGATCTAAAAATCATGCATCAAGATATTATTGTAAAACTGGATGGGTTTAAGGGTAAGAACAGTTATAAAGATGATATCACCATGCTTTCTTGCAGGGTTATTTAAAGTACCTCGATTTGATTTTTCGAACACCCTTCATACTCCCGTTGCTATACCCTAAGCTAATATGGAGAATACCCACTTCCGAAGATATAATTTACCTTACATTCGATGATGGACCTGTGCCTGGCCCCACCGATTTTGTATTGGAACAATTAGATAAATTTAATGCCAAAGCAACCTTTTTTTGCATTGGGAATAATGTGATTCAAAATGAATCCATTTTTAGAAAAATTGTAGAACAGGGACATGCGGTAGGAAACCATACGCAAAACCATAAGAAGGGCTGGGGCACACCAAATGATGAATATCTCAATGATGTAATTGCTTGCCAAAAAACAATGAAAGCCACCACACTCTTTAGGCCTCCCTATGGTAGAATAAGGCGAAGTCAAATAAAACAACTTGATAACTATAAGATTGTAATGTGGGATGTGCTGTCTTATGATTACTCAAATGCAATGAATAGGGATCGTTGTTTGCAGGGTGTGATAAAAGCCACAAGGAAGGGATCAATTGTTGTTTTTCACGATAGCTATAAGGCAGAGAAAAACATGACCTATGCCTTACCGCGTTTTCTGGATCACTTCACCCAAAATGGATATAAGTTCGAGTCACTTTCCGAACTAGAAGAAAACGCATAAATGAAAACTTATCGGATACTTGTTGCACCATTGGATTGGGGACTGGGGCATGCGACCAGGTGTATTCCAGTTATTCGTTTTCTTTTAGAAAAAGATTACGAAGTGCAAGTGGCGTCCAGCGGAGATGCCCTGCATCTTTTGCAGTTGGAGTTTCCTCAGCTAAAACACATTACGTTGCCCTCTTATAAGGCGAGCTACAGTAGAAGATGGCCTTTTATGCTAAAGGTATTTCTTCAGTTACCAAAATTTCTGAGGGTGATCAGAAGCGAGCATAAAGCTTTAGAAAAAATCGCAATTGAAAACTGTTATGATTTGATTATTTCCGATAATCGATATGGTTGTTATCTTCCAAATATTAAATCTGTCTTTATCTGTCATCAACTTAATATTATAATGCCTAAATGGCTAGGCTGGTTTGCTCCGGTTGTTAACTTTTTTAATCACAGATGGATCATGAGGTTTGATAAATGCTGGATACCGGATGATCCATCGATCAACCTGACAGGGAGGTTGTCGGTTCCATCGCTGCCCAATTCCACATGGATTGGAATTCTGTCTCGATTTGAGGTGACTGAACATGTTGATAAAGAATTTCAATTGGCGGTTATTCTTTCAGGACCAGAGCCACAACGATCTGTTTTTGAAAAAGAAATTATATTTCAACTCAATAACCTCGATATAAAGTCCATATTGGTGCGAGGTAAACTTAATGCAGATGATATTAAGACGGTGCCAAAGAATTTGAGGGTGGTAGATTACTTATTAGCAAAGGATTTAGAAAATGTAATTAAAAAGAGTGAATTGATCCTGTGCCGATCAGGTTATAGTTCAGTGATGGATCTGGCAAGACTTGAGAAGAAAGCTTTATTTGTGCCTACCCCCGGGCAAACGGAGCAGGAATACATAGGATTTCAACTTATGAAGAAAGGGGTGGCTCTTTGTCAGCACCAGAATGAATTTAATCTTGAAAAGGCCCTAGAGGAAATAAAGAACTATACAGGCTTTGTGGGACAGTCGTGGCAAACTAATTTGCTAAATAAAGCCATTGAAGAAGTATTACCATGAAATTTTGGATCGATAGTCACGCGCATATTTACCTGAAAGAATTTGATCACGATAGAGCAGAGGTTTTGAATAGGTGTACGGAAAATAACGTACAAAAAATCTACATGCCCAACATTGATCATACATCAATTGACAGCATGTTGGAGGTAGAAGCAAAAAATCCTACCCAAAGTATTTCAATGATGGGACTTCACCCTTGTTCGGTTAAAAAGGATTTTGAGAAAGAATTGTATTTGGTAGAATCCTGGTTGTCCAAACGCACTTTTGCGGCTGTTGGGGAAATTGGAACAGATTTGTATTGGGATAAGACATACTGGGAGCAACAAAAGGAAGCATTTAACATTCAGATAAAATGGGCTAAACAATATGACTTACCTGTAGTAATCCACTGCAGGGATTCAATGGATCTAACCATAGCGTTGGTGGAAGCACTTCATGATGACAAGCTAAAGGGGGTCTTTCATTGTTTTACAGGAACCGCAGAGCAGGCTCGTCAGATCACAAAGTTGGGTTTTTATCTGGGGCTTGGTGGAGTGAGCACTTTTAAAAATGGGGGTATGGATAAGGTCATTCCTGAGTTAGATATTAATTCTATTTTATTGGAAACGGACAGTCCTTACCTAAGTCCTGTGCCATACAGGGGAAAAAGAAACGAGCCTAGTTATATTCCAATTATAGCTGAAAGAGTGGCTGAATTAAAGAAGATCACATTAGAAGAATTGCAATTGACCACTACTTCGAGTGCCATGAAATTATTTACTCAATGAATTATAATAAAATAAATATTAACACCGCACTTCCGGCTAGCCCAAAGGCAAAGGTAATGATCATTTATACCGGAGGTACGCTGGGGATGACCCACAATGCCAATGGGGTACTTATTCCATTTGATTTTAATCACATATTAGAGCATTTGCCCACTTTAAGAAATTTGTTGCTCGACATTACCGTGATTGCTTTTGAGGATCCTATCGATTCGTCCAATATTGAGCCTGCCCATTGGCAAACCTTGGGAAAAATTATTTTTGAGAACTATGAGGATCAGGATGGATTTGTAGTGTTGCATGGGACAGATACCATGGCATATACTTCGTCCGCATTGAGCTTTATGTGTAAAGGATTGGCTAAACCAGTAATTTTTACTGGAGCTCAATTGCCAATTAGTGAACCCCGATCGGATGCACGGGAAAATTTAATTACTGCTTTGGAAATTGCTTCTGCAAAAATCAACGGTAAACCTATTGTGCCGGAAGTGTGTATTTATTTTGACTATGAGTTAATCCGTGGCTGCCGTGCCAAGAAAGTCGAGAGCATGCACTTTGATGCTTTTCAGTCGGAAAATTACCCATCATTGGCGAAAGCAGGAGTAAAGATTGACTATGCAACTGAGGCTATTAGGGTACCATTGGATGACAAGCTATCAATACAATCACAATTCGATACCAATGTAGCCCTTATAAAATTATTTCCTGGTATCAGTGCAGCAGCCATTAAGGCGGTAGTGACCACACCGGGGTTGAAGGCATTGGTGATGGAAACCTTTGGGTCTGGCAATGCACCGAGCGCGTCCTGGTTTCTGGATATATTAAAGAAAGCAATATCAGATAATGTACTCATCCTAAATATTTCTCAGTGTCCCGGTGGTATGGTAACACAGGGAAAATATGAAACCAGCAAAGCGCTGGAGGAGATTGGTGTAATTAGTGGAGCGGACATGACAACAGAGTCAGCAGTGACCAAACTAATGTTATTATTGGGTGAGGGTGGTATTGCGTATGCTCGAAAATGGATTGGACGATCTTTAGCTGGAGAATTGACTGAGGATTGAATCATCCTTACTTACACAGAGCAAGCGCATTGTAGCATTAGAATGTGTAGTGAGATAAAATTCAGTACTTATGCACCCCAAAACAGAAGAATAATTAAAGAGGCTAACCTCCGTTAGCAAGATTGGGCTCTATAATTCAAATGCGGAGAGGGGGGGATTCGAACCCCCGTTACGTTTCCGTAAACACGCTTTCCAAGCGAGCGCGATCAACCACTCTGCCACCTCTCCGAAAATTAGATTGCAAAGAAATGGATAATAAAATCCTTGAACAAGTACGGTTTTCCATCATTTTGGGGTATGTAAAATTTTCCAACAAATAAAATTCTGTGTGACTAACGGATTGATTGGGCATTCTATGGTAGTGGTGTGGAAACCCTGAATATTATTTTGTATTTTTTTTTGGAAACTTTGCTTAGAAATGAACAAAACGTTTAATTTTGGCCACTTCAAGTAATATCTTAAACCTTAAACCATGAAAAAACAATTTGCTATTCTCGCTTTATTCGGAGCTCTGATTTTTGGATCCTTCACCTTGGCTCAGGCTCAGGATGGAGATACTGCCCAAGTAGCGAGCGAACAGACTGAAGCTGTCACTTCAGAACAGGATGAAGCACCAACGATGGATGTTGCTACAGATGCAGCTACAGGAGAGGCTAGCTTCCACCAAAGAGTTAAAGAGAAATTTATTGAGGGTGGTGCTCCCTTTATGTGGCCTATCCTTATCTGTTTGATCTTAGGATTGGCTGTTTCAATTGAAAGGATCATTACACTTAACCTTGCTACAACTAATACCAAAAAACTTTTGACACGTATTGAGGATGCCTTGTCTAAAGGCGGAATTGAAGCCGCAAAAGATGTAACTAAAAATACAAAAGGCCCGGTAGCCTCTATCTTTACTCAAGGATTGATGAGGTCATCAGAAGGAATGGAAATGGTTGAAAAATCAATCGTTTCATACGGTGGTGTTGAAATGGGTCGTCTTGAAAAAGGATTGATCTGGATTTCACTTTTCATTTCACTGGGTCCAATGCTTGGGTTCTTTGGAACTGTAATTGGTATGGTGGGTGCATTTGATGCCATTGAAGCAGCTGGTGATATTTCACCTCAGGTTGTAGCCGGAGGTATGAAAGTTGCCTTGTTGACTACTGTAGGTGGTCTTATTGTCGGTATGGTACTTCAAGTTTTTTATAACTATCTGGTTTCTAAAATTGACAATCTGGTGAATGATATGGAAGATGCTTCCATCACACTGGTTGATATGTTGGTGAAGCATAAAATTGTAAAATAATATGGTAGATATTGGATTATATTTAGGCTATGGCCTACTGTTGGTGGGGTTAGCTGCAGCAATAATACTTCCTTTAGTAAGTGCTTTAAAAGCTCCTAAAGAGCTTTTAAAGTCAGCTATGGGAGTTGGTGCGCTATTGGTGTTGTTTCTTATCGCTTATGGCTTGTCCGGAGCAGAAGTTACAGCAAAATACACCTCTCTGGGAGTTGGAGAAAGTAGCTCAAAATTGATTGGTGCAGGATTGACGATGTTTTACTTCGTATTTATAATTGCACTCCTAGGAATAGTAGTTTCAGAAATCAATAAAGCCCTTAAATAATGGCAAAGCCGCTACCCGAAATACCGAATGCCTCAATGGCTGACATTGCATTCTTGTTGTTAACCTTCTTTTTGGTTACCACCACGATGCCCAATGACAAAGGATTGAGTATGCAACTTCCTCCTCCACCGGAGGCGCAGACGGAGGACATTAAAATTCCGGAGCGCAACATGTTTAAGATTCAGGTAAACTCATCTGATGCCCTTTTGGTTGAAGGTGAGCCTATGGCCGATGTGAGTGGATTGAAAGACATGATTAAGAAGTTCATTCTGAATAATGGTGCCGATCCTAAAAATTCAGATAGTCCTGAAAAGGCTATTGTATCATTAAAGACGGATAGAGGCACCACGCACAAGAGGTTCGTTGAAATCCTGGATATTGCCCAGGCTGCTTACTATGATATATATGCTGATCAGGCTGGAGTTACGAATGAGGAATTTAGAAAAGTAGCCTCAGACCTAAATGATCCTGAAAACAAGCGAATATATGATAAAGGCAGGGAGGGGATACCTATGAATATTTCTATTGCAGAGCCTACCAAGGCTGGAGGGAACTGATAAAATTTGAATTATGTCAAAGTTTAGAAAAAAAACGAAAGTAAAACAGGACATTCCAACTTCGTCAATGCCGGATGTGGTGTTCATGTTGTTGTTCTTCTTCATGGTGACTACTGAGTTGAGAAAGACTGCGGTGGATGTGCAACAGCGCATACCCCAGGCAACGCAGCTAAGAAAGTTGCAACGCAAAACATTGGTAACTAATCTTTATATTGGTGAACCTAAGAAGTCTGAACAATACGGAACAGAGCCAAAAATTCAGGTCGATGATACGTTTATTGAAACGGGAGATATCATTTTGTGGGTAAATCGCAAAAAAGATGAACTTCCTGAAAATGAGCGCGAGCAATTAACCATTGCCATGAAAGTGGACAGTGAAGCCAAGCGAGGGATTATTGCAGATGTAGAAACCGAACTCAGAAAGGCCAATGCCCGTAAGATTTTGTACGCTGCCTTGCAAAAAACGGAAAAAAGGTAATTTTTTCACTTGAAATAAATAGCCCCTTCCTGAATATTCTTGGAAGGGGCTTTTTTTTGATTTATGGCTGTTGCAATCCCCCAGTTGAATAACACCCGTATAGTTAGAGCATGGTGCATGTACGACTGGGCCAATTCCGTGTATTCTCTTGTTATTACTTCTGCAATTTTTCCGGTTTACTACAAATCGATAGCCGTCACCGAAAACGGTGATTTGGTTCAGTTTCTTGGCTTTTCTGTTAACAACTCGGTTCTTTATACTTACTCCCTCTCTTTTTCCTTTTTGATTGTGGCATTGATTTTACCCCTGTTGTCTGGAATGGCGGACTATGCGGGTAATAAAAAGGCATATATGAAGGTATTTGTTGGGATGGGTAGCCTTGCCTGTATGGGCCTCTATTTCTTTCGGGACATCTCTGATTTGGAATGGGGAATATTTTGTTCAATCGTAGCAAGTATGGGCTATTCTGGTAGCCTTGTGTTTTATGATGCCTTTCTACCGGAAATTGTTACAATCGATCGATATGATGCCACCAGTGCCCGTGGGTATTCTATGGGATATTATGGAAGTGTTATACTTATGGTGGTCTGCTTATTTATTATTACTTATTTTGATTCGTTTGGGTTTGGTACTGAAGGAGATGCCGTAAGATTTACATTTTTATTGGTAGGCCTGTGGTGGATGGGTTTTTCAATGATTACGTTCCGATATGTACCTGAAAATCCATATGGTCGAAAAGCTACTGGAAATATTTGGACCAAAGGATATGCTGAACTTTTAAAGGTTTGGCAAAGTTTGAAAGCCTCTCCGAATCTAAAGAAATATTTGGCTGCCTTTTTCTTTTTCAACATGGGTGTACAGACAGTCATGTATTTGGCTACCCTGTTTGGCACGGATGTACTTCATTTGGAAAGCAGTAAGTTGATCATGACCATTTTATTTATTCAGTTGGTGGCCTCAGCAGGAGCCTGGTTATCGGCCAAGTTTTCTGCCGTCTATGGTAACAAATCGGTACTATTGACAATGATTGGTATTTGGGTGGTGGTTTGCTTGGCCGCTTACTTTATTTTAATTGAGTATCAATTTTATGCATTGGCTTTTGTGGTAGGTATGATTATGGGAGGCGTTCAATCTCTGGCAAGGGCCACTTACACAAAGTTAATTCCAGAAAATACGATTGACCATGCTTCTTATTTTAGTTTTTTTGATGTGACCTACAATCTCTCTATCGTATTTGGCACTTTTTCTTTTGGACTGATTAATCAGTTGACGGGTAGCATGAGAAACAGTGCTCTGGTGTTAGCAGTATTTTTTGTGATCGGAATGTTTATGCTTATCCTGGTAAAGTCAGAAAATCTTAAAAGAACTAATAGCGAAGATGTTTTACTGTGATCCCTTTATTGATCAATTGCTTGAGTGATTCAATACCAATTTTAAGGTGCAGATCCACAAAGCTACCGGTCACTTCTTTGTCACTACTTTCGGTTTTTATTCCCTCCACAATCATCGGCTGATCGGAAATAAGCAATAATGCCCCTGCAGGAATTTCATTGAAAAAGGCTGTGGAGAAAATAGTTGCTGTTTCCATGTCGATACCCATTACTCGTATTTTTCTAAGGTATTCTTTAAATGGCTCATCCCACTCCCATACGCGCCTGTTGGTGGTATAGATGGTTCCTGTCCAGTAGTCTTGATTAAAGTCTCTTATGGTAGTGGATATGGCCTTCTGGAGGGCAAATGCAGGCAAGGCGGGTACCTCGGGAGGAAAATAATCATTAGAAGTACCTTCACCTCGAATGGCAGCAATGGGAAGAATAAAATCTCCTATGTCGT
>JAHBUB010000059.1 GCA_019638285.1 Cyclobacteriaceae bacterium
TCATGCAGTTGAATGACTCCCTTTGCTGTATTATCGGTAACTCCAGAAATTTCAAAGGGAAGGTAAATGCTTCCGTTACCCATAGGAAAAAGCCAGGTGCCAGCGCCTTGTTGTTCTATTGGTCCGTTAATATGCGATTGGTCAGATCCTCCGGTAATTGTTGCCCCGGGCTCAAATATCACTTTGGAGTTATTCTGATTGGCAATAATCCCACTGACCAGATGAAGTTCACCAACTACATTCAGATCGGCTAAAATCAATTTCTCACCTCCCCCACTGATAGTAAGCTTGTTAAATGATTGACTGTTGTGATTAATGATTTGTGGTTTTTCCCCTGGGAGATTATTGAAGGTGATCTCTCCGCTTCCCGGATTATAAGTACCCGTATTGATCCAAACTCCGCGCATCACCATATTGCCATTATTGGTAAGTGTGCCTTTGTTGACAAGGCTGTCGCCAACTGTGAAGGTGGTACCCGTGCCAATGAATACGTTGGAATTGATATTATAAAAGCTTTGGGCTCGTACTGCCCAAGCCAAGATCAAAACCATTGATGTGAGTAATATTTGCTTCATCAATATTTTGATTTAGAGATTGTCCACCACTCCTTTCCATCACAAAAGACTGTGATTGCATAAACAATATTGGCTTCCCCACCATACAAAATTCCGGTACTTCCATTTCCATCTATCCCATCCGCTGCATTCACCTGAAGTCCATCTGAAGTACTGGTGCCCGTAGCACGTATTATCAACACCCTGCCTTTACTTACTCCCGCACTTGGCAGGTTAATATTATAAGGCTTTGAAGTGGTAGACCTACCATAGATTATATATTCATCGTTCTTGACATCATAGATTTCCTGGCCTGCCGGCAACTTTGTATAACTCATGTAATGCGAACCCATTACATTCAAGCTTCCCGGTGTGGCCGTATCATTAATAGTAATAGCTGATAAATTAACAGCAGCCAATCCATTTGCATCATTACTGGTTGAAAGCACATCTTTCAAACCCTGAATTTCATTACTGGAGCTATTATCATTGTCAGCTACACTGAAAGTAACCCCTGTGCCTCCTGAAATATTTATGGTTCTGTTCACGCCACTTGGAGTTCCAAGTGCCAGATTTTGAATTTCATTAATTGCACTATTATCAATAGGTGCTTGCCAGGTAGGTACTCCACCAGTGGTTGTCAATACATAGGTATTAGCTCCAGCAGCCAGTTTTGATACAGCCACCGCTGCGCTTCCATTAATATCTGCATTTACAATCGATCCATCTGCAATTTTTGCCGAATTAATTGCATTGGCATTAATCGATAAGCCAGTTCCGAATGTTCCACCTATATCAGCTGCAGCAGGAGCTTCGGTATCAAGCACTACCGTAGCGTTTAATCTATTTGTGTTTATGGTACTGGTTGTTGCTGCATTATTAATGGCCGCAACAGAGCTATTGCCTGAAGTAGTTGCTAAAGTTGGATTAGGATAAGATCCTGTAAGGTCTCCACTGGCAGCACCTGCTGGAGCTACACCAGAAATGGTCACGTTGGCTGCAGAGGTGACGCGCCCTTGTGCATTGACAGTAACTTGTGATGTCTGTGTTGATGACCCATAGGTTCCTGCGGTTACACCACTTGCATCCATTTTGGCAGAAGTAACAGCAGCATTGTTAATCTTGCCTGTAGTTACTGCATTATTGGCAATGGTTGGACTGGGATAAGAACCTGTAAGATCCCCACTGGCAGATCCGGCAGTAGTAATAGTTTGCGATTGATTACCGCTTAATCGTGAAATAGTCAATTGTCCGGTTGAGGAATTATAGGTCAGTGTTTGATCATCAGAATTGGTTCCAGTAAAAGCGGATAAATTAATAGGGGTTGCTGATGGATTATTGGTAAGTGTTAAAGTGCTCCCAGATAAGTTTAGATCCTGTATTTCATTGGTGGGATCTCCATCACCATCAGGAATTACCTCAATGGTATTGCCATTTATTTCTAACCCATTCCCTGCCACTAAATCCGAACCACTTTTTATAGGAAGCCATTGCGCGTCTTGCCAATAGTAAAATTTATTATCACTAGTGTCATATACTAGCAACCCATTGTCATTAGCCGATAAGGAAGATGCCAAAGTGGTGCGTTGAGATGTTGTTAATCCTGGTGCCAAAAAACCCTGATTATTGCCCGGTGACACCAACTCCAAAACGGCATGTGGGTTTGGAGTGGAAGTTCCGATACCAACGGAATTTTGTGCTACCGCGCCAATTTGCAGGATCAATAGAAAAAAGGCGATAAACCCTAATTGTATATGCTTATTCATACCATGGAGTTAATTAAGATAAGACTAATCTAAAAGAATCAGCGTAAAAATTAAGACATTGAAATTAGTGAGGTTTCGAAGAAAAAAGCAACTGAGATCCGTTTTTTCATCCAGGAAATCACCAAAAAGTAACTCCACTTTATTAGAATTTTAACATACTTGTCCCCGAAAATCACAACCCTTGAATTCAGAGGAATTAGCCCTGTTATTGTTGATAAACCCCAGTGGGCAATTCCATACAAAAAGAGGTTACATCTTTTTCTGAATGTACGAGGTACATTCTCCCTTCGTTCAAGCGCACAAAAAATGCAGACATAGCCAACCCCAGTCCAACCCCCCTTTCGCCTTTGGTATCGGCAGAAGAGGGCATTTGGTAGGTAAATAATTTCCGTTGCAATTCAGGTGGTATTGGGTTACCCTGATTCGTGATTAATATTTGCACCATGTCATTTCCATTTTTGGTTGCCTCCAGGTGAATAACACTGTTTTTTTTGGCAAACTTTATGGCATTGGAAATAAGATTGCGCAAAGCGATTCGAATCATATCCTCGTCTACATTTAAATAGGCAGCTTGATCCACCTGTATCTTCAGCTCAAGATTCTTATCTGTTAACTGTGTGTGAAAAAGTCTGACCTTATTCTCTAACAAATCCAACACACTCACTGTTGTTTTATCCAAAACAAAGCCCTGTATTTGAGATCTGGACCATCGTACTAAACTATGTAATAGAAAGGAAACATTATTAAACTCGTCACTCAATTCCTTGAGGGATGATTTAAGATTCTTCTCATCAATTTTACCTCTGCTTTGCAAATACAAAATAGTAGATAACGAATTCATCGGGGTAGCCACGTCATGAGATAGTATAGAAATAACCTTATTCTTCTGCTGGTTTAGCTCCTCGACCAGCACTTTTTGCTCTGTTAAGTTATTAAACTGAAGAAAATTATTGCGCCTTCTTCCCTCCAACACTACTCCCGCAATGTGGATATAAATAAAAATTGAAAACAAATGGGGGTATTGGCTATAGTAAAACGGAATTCTATTTACATAATGGGCATAAAATAAAAATGTGCCCAGAGCTGCCAAATTTAGGATTAAAGCATATCGAAGATGGAGCCCACTGACAGTCACCACCAACACGAATATAAGAAAAAGCAAGTTGGTCAAATAGTAGGGTGGCATTTCAGCAAAAGTAGCTGTTACTATGGCCGACCCAAGACTTATTGTTACTATCAGTATTACACAAAATACATACGCATTGAAAGACAGGTCTTTATAGGCAAACCACATGATGCCAAAAGCTATCGCCAGCACCCCTATCCGGGTGTCAAGTATTATGGTAAAGTCTACTTCTCTAAAAGAATCGATGATAAGAAAGATGGACATGCCAAAAATGGTAAGGAACGTTACCAGTTTAAGAGATGTTAAATTGGAGGGTTTTATAAACTGTTCATACTTTGCTTCTTGCCCTTTGTCAAACTTCCAGATGTAAGAATATCGTGAAAAAAAAAGCACCTTTGGGTAGTTAAGATTGTATCGAAAATAAGAATTAATTCAATGTTATGAAATTCGGAACCAAAGCAGTTCATGCCGGGGTAGAGCCAGATCCATTAACTGGAGCGGTTATGACTCCCATCTACCAGACCTCAACCTATGCACAGGAGTCTCCATCAAAACATAAAGGGTATGGCTATGCCCGTGGTGCAAACCCTACGCGCGATGCACTTCAAAAAAGTATTGCAGCACTGGAAAACGGCAAATTTGGGCTTTGCTTTTCGTCTGGAATGGGGGCAACCGATGCAGTCATTAAGCTTCTTAACCCTGGAGATGAGGTAATTACCAGCAAAGATCTTTATGGAGGCTCCTATAGAATGTTCAGACATGTATTTGAGAAGTTTGGGATAAAATTCCATTTTATAGATTTGTCCAACGCAGACAACATATCTACTTACATTAACGAAAATACAAAACTCCTTTGGCTGGAAACTCCATCGAATCCGTTGATGAGGATTACTGACATCAAAGCTTGCGTAGCACTGGCCAAGCAACACAATGTGCTGGTTGCGGTGGATAATACTTTTGCGTCTCCTTACCTACAAAACCCACTTGCATTGGGTGCAGATATAGTAATGCACTCTGTGACTAAATATCTGAGTGGTCACTCAGACGTGATCATGGGTGCTTTGGTAGTAAACGATCAAAAATTACGAGACGAGCTGTTCTTCATTCTTAATTCATGCGGGGCAGTTCCTGGACCTAACGATTGCTTTCTCGTACTGCGAGGTATAAAAACACTCCAATTGAGAATGCAAAGGCATTGTAGCAATGGAAAACAAATTGCTGAATTTCTTGCCAATCACCCAAAAGTAGGCAAAGTCTATTGGCCTGGATTTCCTAACCACCCCAATCATGAAATTGCGAAGCAACAGATGAATGACTTTGGAGGGATGCTTTCCTTTACTCTTAAGGATGACAGTCTGCAAAAAGCCACACAATTGATGGAGGCAGTAAAACTTTTTACACTGGCGGAATCCTTAGGTGGTGTTGAATCACTAATCAACCATCCAGCTTCTATGACACACGCAAGCATTCCAAAAGAAGAAAGAGAAAAAAATGGTTTAAGTGACTCATTGATTAGATTTAGTGTTGGCATTGAAGATATAGAAGATTTGATAGAAGACCTTACTACCGCACTAAAAGTAGTTTAGTAAAAAAGGGCCAGAAAGGCCCTTTTTTTATTGATTGTTGTCAACTCCATTGTGTTTTGCCTTTCGGATATGTCTGCTGGCGCGGTCTTGCTTTCTCTCCAATCTAAGCTTTTCCTTTCCAGTCACCTCACCATCAGATTTTGCTCTTCGCTCTGCCCTTCGGATATGACGCTGTTCACCTTTAAGCAAAGCAGCCTCCCCTTGAGTAACCTCACCACTCCTTTTGCCTTCAACAATACGAGCACGTTGGGCATGTTGGCGCACATCCGTACGTTTAGTTTTCGTCTGAGCCATTGACTCATTAGTAATCGCCATCAAAGAGATCATCACCGCGATTATCAATACATAATTGTACTTTTTCATAGATATTAATGTTTGTTTCTCCTTTGACTGTTATCTGACCCTTAGGTTTAAAAGAAACAAAAGAAAACTTTAACCCACTGATTAATCAGTCTTCCTCGAGGTAATTCATTTCTCTGGAATACGTCTCATCAATGCTTCTTAAAGCTATCAGGGCAATAATTATCGTGATGACACCAACGATCAGAGCGGCATAGACAATCCCCATCTCTCCCCTTAAAAATTTAAATCCTAAAGTAATTGGCACCACGGTACCGCGAATAAAATTAGGAACAATAGTAGCCACCGTGGACCTTAGGTTAGTTCCGAATTGCTCAGCAGCTATGGTTACAAACAGTGCCCAATAACCAATAGAAAAACCTAAAATACCACAGGCGATATAAAAGAAGGTAACTGTTTTAATCGGAAGGAAAAGATACAAGAGAATTGCCCCGAGCGTTAGGAAAATAAAGATAAGCACGATCTTCTTTCTGGATTTTATCATTTGACTTATAAACCCACTTGCAAAGTCTCCCACAGCAAGCGCCAAGTAACTATACATAACTGCGTCTCCTGCTATTATGTCTCCATCTACTCCCAATGCTTTCGCAAACTCAGGAGAAAACGTAATGAGAATCCCTATCACATACCAAATGGGCAACCCTATTAGGATGCATCCAATAAATTTTTTAAACCGGGCAGAATTGGTAAACAACATAAAAAAATTACCTCTTTCTACCGCAGCCTCTTTCACCTTTATAAACAATCCCGACTCAAATACACTTGCTCGTGCAATCAAAAGTAAAAGTCCAAGCCCCCCACCTATAAAATAAGTTGTCTGCCAATCGAAATGCTTGGCTACAAAATTGGCAAGTACAGCACCAAATAATCCAACTGTCGCTACCAGCGCTGTACCATAACCTCGCAATCGGGTTGGCAATACTTCAGAAACCAATGTAATGCCAGCACCAAGTTCTCCCGCGAGCCCAACTCCTGCTATAAATCGAAGGATCGCATACTGCTCTACACTGGTTACAAGACC
Organism: Cyclobacteriaceae bacterium; assembly: GCA_019638285.1. Taxonomy (GTDB): domain Bacteria; phylum Bacteroidota; class Bacteroidia; order Cytophagales; family Cyclobacteriaceae; genus ELB16-189. The sequence goes on from JAHBUB010000059.1 coordinate 6,414, forward strand.
ATTGGCAATATTGGCCAGAGAATAAAGAAGAATGGAGCCAAATAGTACCGACAAACGCCCACGCTTATCTCCCATAATTCCCCAAATCACTCCACCAACAAGCAACCCGGTCATTTGTACTTGCAGCAGAAGCTCACCTTTATCAAGAAGTGCTTCGGATGACACGCCTAAAGATTGAAGGCTTGGAATTCGGACAATACTAAAAAGAAGCAAGTCATAGATATCCACAAAATATCCGAGCGCTGCAACAATCACTGGCAGAGCAAATAGAGGTTTAATATCTTTCATTTCTGAAGAAAAAATTTGCTTAATATTAGCTCAGATTCGTTAGAATCCAACTATCCTACTGCAAGTTCAAATCGACCATCTATAGAAAAGGCAAAGCATTCTAATTTATTTACTCTTAAATTAGCGCATATAGGGGTGGTAGTGTGCTGATTAATAATTATGCAAGGACTGATCAGTCAGCAGCTTCCAATCCATATCCATGGGGAATTTACTCCCTATTGGGTCACTATTGAAAAACATAAAACAATTCAAAAAATGAAAAAAATTTTATTGCTTCTATCTGTCTCTATGCTGATAGTGATAGCTGCCGAGGCCCAGCGAAAGCGAGGCGAATCTCCCCCGGCCAAAAGCTCAACAACCTATGACGAAAAACTATACAATGCCCTTGAGTGGAGGAGTATCGGGCCATATCGGGGCGGTCGCGCGAGTGCGGTGACAGGGGTGCCCGGTAAACCATTATTATTTTACATGGGAGCTACAGGGGGTGGAGTTTGGCGCACGCAAGATGGCGGAAACTCCTGGCAAAACATCTCTGATGGATACTTTGGTGGATCTATTGGAGCTGTGGCCGTTAGTGAGTGGGACAACAATGTGATTTATGTTGGAGGCGGTGAGGCAACAGTAAGGGGCAACGTATCGTCCGGTTACGGGCTATGGAAATCAACCGATGCAGGAAAAACATGGTCAGATATTGGGTTAAAAAATTCAAGACATGTACCACGTATCCGTATCCATCCAAGAAATCCTGATTTGGTTTATGCTGCTGTTTTAGGTGATCTGTTTAAACCATCACCTGATCGCGGTGTTTATCGCTCAAAAGATGGAGGAAAAAACTGGGAAAAAATTCTATTTGCAAATAATGATGCAGGAGCTGTAGATCTGATTATGGATCCTAACAATCCAAGAATACTTTATGCATCTACCTGGAGAATCAAAAGAACACCTTATAGTCTCGAAAGTGGAGGAGAGGGATCTGCGTTATGGAAAAGTACTGATGGAGGCGACAATTGGACCAATATATCCTCTAATAAAGGCCTTCCAAAAGGCCTATGGGGTATTGTAGGGGTGGCGGTATCACCCGTTAATTCCAACAGAGTATTTGCCCTTATTGAAAATGATAAAGGTGGCATTTACCGTTCTGATGATGCCGGAGCAACTTGGCAATACCTTAACGAAGAAAGAGACTTACGCCAAAGGGCTTGGTACTATACCAAAATTTATGCTGACACAAAAGACGAGGACATAGTCTATGTGATGAACGTATCCTATCATAAATCTAAGGATGGTGGTAAAACCTTTAAGTCCTACAATGCTCCCCATGGAGATCATCATGATTTATGGATTGCACCTGAAGATAATCAGCGTCTGGTAATTGCTGATGATGGAGGAGCGCAGGTATCCTATGATGCAGGTGAGAATTGGACAACTTACATGAACCAGCCTACGGCTCAGTATTATCGGGTTACTACTGACAATCACTTTCCTTACAGAATTTTAGGAGCACAGCAGGACAACTCTACCCAAAGAATACTCCATCGCACGGATGGAAACTCTATAGGTGAAGGAGACTGGGATGTTACTGCTGGAGGAGAAAGTGGTTTCCTTGCAGTTGATCCTACTAATGACGACATTATTTATGGTGGAAGTTATGGTGGAACACTTGAAAGACTGAATCACCAAACAAAGGAATCAAGAAGTGTAAATGCATGGCCGGACAATCCAATGGGGCATGGTGCAGAAGGTGCGAAATATCGTTTCCAGTGGAACTTCCCGCTCTTCTTCTCTCCTCATAATCCCAAAAAACTGTATGCCGCTTCACAGCATTTACATGTAAGCTATAATGAAGGCCAAAGCTGGGAGTTAATTAGCCCTGACTTAACCCGCAATGATGCCTCAAAGCTAGGTCCATCTGGAGGTCCGATCACAAAAGACAATACCGGTGTAGAATACTATGCTACAATTTTTGCAGCAATGGAGTCTCCCTATGAAGAGAATGTGATCATTGCAGGGTCTGACGATGGACTGGTACATATCACCAAAGACGGAGGGAAAAATTGGGAGAAGATTACACCTCCAATGATGCCTGAGTGGAGCATGGTAAATAGTGTAGAATTTGATCCGCACCAAAAAGGCAGTGCTTACATTGCTGCTACCCGCTACAAGTTGGGTGATTATCGACCTTATCTCTATAAGACTAAAGATTACGGAAAAACATGGACGCAAATTACAAACGGTATACCCGCTGAACATTTTACCCGCGTAGTAAGAGTAGATCCTAAACGTGCCGGATTACTTTATGCGGGAACAGAGGCAGGTATGTATATTTCGTTTGATGATGGCGCTAATTGGAAACCATTCCAATTGAATCTTCCAATTGTACCCATTACAGACCTTACCATTAAAAATGATAACTTGATTGCAGCCACCCAAGGCAGGAGTTTCTGGTTAATCGATGACATCACACCATTGCATCAATTGAATGATGCTGTTGCTGCTAGTAGTGCTTACTTGTTTAAACCAATGCCAAGCTACCGAATGAATGGTGGACAAGGTGGAGGATGGAATCCAGTACCTAGCAATCATGGTATGAATCACCCTAATGGTGTAATGGTTCACTATTATGTAAAAGACACAGCAAAAACGACAGCCAGTCTTGAGATAATGGAGATGAACGGAACATTAATCAAAAAATTTGCAACTAAGCCCAATAAAAAGGCCAAAGAGGAATTGCTAAAAATCCAGCCGGGTATGAATCGCCATATCTGGAACATGAGGTATCCCGATGCAGAAGGTTTTGACGGATTGATTATGTGGGGTGCCTCGTTGAGAGGTCCAAAGGCAGTACCTGGCAAATACAAAGCAAAGCTTACTGTAAATGGAAACGCAATGGAAACCGAATTTGAAATCCTGAAAGATCCACGGACAGAGGGAACAATAGCCGATATTCAGGAACAGTTCAATTTCGCCATCAAAGTAAGGGACAAGCTATCTGATGCCAACAAGGCCGTTAAAAAAATACGTGACGCAAGAGATCAAATTTCCAGGGTAATTGAGCCCATGAAAGATGACCCCGCATTCAAGGATGTAAATGACATGGCCAAAAACATTCTTGACAATGTGAAAGATGTTGAAGAAGATATCTACCAAACAAAAAACAGGAGTGGTCAGGATCCTCTCAACTTCCCAATTAGGTTAAATAATAAGATTGGTGCGTTAGGAGGTGAGGTTGAAGGCAACGACTTCAGGCCAACAGATCAGGCCAAGGCAGTATACGATGAAATATCAGGACAAATAGACACACAATTAAAAACCCTGAATACGATCTTTACAGAACAGATTCCTGAATTCAATAACTTGATCAGGCAGAAGGAAGTAAAGCCGGTAGTAATTCAATAAGAATTAGCAAATACTTAAATAAAAAGGGAGCCATGTGGCTCCCTTTTTATTGCTAGCAATTCAGCAACATTTTAGTTATTGAATGACAAATTATCTAGCGGTTTTTGCCAATCACATAATAAAGCAGCGGACCAACAAGAGGCAGAAAGAATACAACAAGTATCCATAATACTTTCTTTTCGGTATCCTTGTTGCTCCTATAAATGTCAAGAACAACGATAACATCCAAAACAAGAATCAGTATTCCAAGTAATCTAATCATGCTACTAATTTACTTCTAAGATTTTAAATAACTCATCGAGATCTGGAGTTATAATGATCTCGGTTCTCCTGTTTTTCTGCTTGTTCACTGAAGTTGTATTGGGAGCCAACGGAGAATGCTCTCCCTTACCCGAGGCTGTAATTTGATTGGGGGACACGCCACCTTTAGTAAGTATCCTGGTAATAGAAGTAGCACGCATCACGCTCAAATCCCAATTGTCCTGCATATAAGCAGACTTTTTTGAAATAGGAACGTTGTCAGTATGGCCTTCCACCATAATGTGAATATCTTTTTGATCTTTTAAGGCCTTTGCTAATTGCTGTAAAGCAGTTACTCCTTTACTGTCCACTTCAACACTCCCGGACTTGAACAGCAACTGCTCAGCAAGAGACACATAAACCTTCCCATTCTTTACGTTTACAGTAAGGTCATTCTCTTTAAAATTAAGCAAAGCATTGCTAATTCTATTTTTTAAATCTAATACTGCCTTGTCCTTATTGGCCAACACTTGTTCGAGGTCTTTTACCTTACGCTCTCTTTCTTCAAGACTTACACTGAGTGAATCGTTTAACTTTCTGGTTCTCTCGAGATTATCTTGTATAGCCAAAAGCTGTTCTTTTTGTATCGTCAGATCACGATTAAGCTTACCGCTGCTATTGAGCAGATTCTTATAATAGGCATTCAACTGATCATACTCCGTATTAAGTCCCACCAATTTTTGAGTTGTGAAACGAAGCACCTCACCCATATTAGTGGTATCACTCTTTAACTGATTCAACGATGTATTTAATACCGCCAATTCTGAAGTGGCCTTATCCAGTTTTGCCGAAGTTTCCGCCAACTCACCCTCCGATTTTACCTTTTGAGCCAGCAAGTCGTCAAATTTTCTTTTTGAAACAATACAACCTTGAAGGGTAAAGAGTATTAAAAGAGGAATCATCAAAAATTTTCGCATATAAAATTCGTTTACCTATTAAACACAAAACACATATATAGTATGTTTAATGTTACTCAAAAATAAGAAAATAAAGTTGTCAATCATTTAAACCTTCACACACCCAGCTAAAGTCTAAGGTATGGCAAAATTTGCATTCGTAAATAACTAAAATATGAATTGGCTGATAAAAATAAATGCTACCCAATTTGAAGTATGGTCAGACAGCGAGCATAAACATCGCTTGATGAAGTGTGAATATTATGGAGCCACCCCATTCTGGGAAAAAATACGCATTCTTGCGCCTCTAAGTCCCAATGATACAGTGAAGTATGATGTTGGCGAAATTATTCCATATAAACACTCATCCACATCTTCTTTCGGAAAACGATTTGCCGTTATTATTAAATTATTCACAGAAGCAGGGCAGGCTAAATTTTTGGGGATTGATATTGAGACAAAGAGCAAAATAGTTTCACAAATAGCCTGAGAAATCCGCTGGGGCGATACCTGAAAGATTCATTTCAATTTTCAATGATCTGAAATTCTTAATAACATCCTTACATTTAGGTAAGCAAATCAAAATTTTCAATGGAAGGAATGTTAAAAGAAGGGACGCTAAAAGGCAAAACCATAATTATAACTGGCGGGGGCACTGGACTTGGAAAATCAATGGGGAAGTATATGCTGGAGCTGGGCGCAAATCTTGTAATTACCAGCCGTAAAGAAGATGTCTTAATAAAAACGTCTGAGGAGCTTTTGCAACAAACGGGAGGAAAAGTATTACCAGTCGCATGTGATGTTCGTAAGTATGACGAAATCCTAAATGTGATAAATAAAGCTGAAGATGAATTTGGTCAGATACACGGAGTTCTCAATAACGCTGCTGGTAATTTCATAAGTCCGACCGAGAGGCTCTCTCATCGTGCATTCGATATCATAGTCGACATTGTCCTTAAAGGAACCTACTATTTTACCCTGGCAGCAGGGAAAAACTGGATTGCTAAAAAGCAACCAGGAACGTTTCTGAATATTGTCACAACATATGCATGGACAGGATCCGGTTATGTGGTGCCCTCAGCATGTAGTAAAGCAGGTGTACTGGCGCTAACGAGGTCCCTTGCGGTAGAGTGGGCAAAATATAAAATAAGAAGCAACGCCATTGCTCCAGGGCCCTTTCCAACAGAAGGAGCATGGAGTAGGTTATTACCTGGCGATTTGTCCAATCAGTTCAATCCCGCAGATCGAATTCCATTAAAGCGAGTCGGTCAACATAGTGAACTGGCCAATCTAGCAGCTTATTTAATGTCTGATTTTTCTGCTTATATAAATGGAGAGGTTGTTACAATTGATGGCGGAGAATGGCTTAGAAGTGGAGGGGAGTTCAGTCACCTCGAACACATTCCTGAATCGGTGTGGGATCAACTTGAAAAAAATAGAAAGTAATTTACATTTTAATCGAAATCAAGCTCAGACTCGATTCATCTGTATTGTAAATAGACAAACTCTTTTGCTTTTCATCATAGATCAATGAAGGTAACTGAGTAGACTCCAATGGTTGAGGAAGCAATAATTTACCAGTAGAATCTAGGTAGTAGGAAAAATTTTGCTGCTCATCATAAAGACAATAAAACCTTTCCTTTAGTCTGTTCTCCAAATAAGTAAGACTCCAATTTACAGATCCTGGGTTTTCGATCTCAATCAAATCCTTTCCCTCCGTGTCAAGTATTGCCACTTTCTCTGGGTCAACCCTTAAAAACACATAAGCATCCTCCGATATCGATTTCACTAGACTAAACTCGGATGAGGCTGTTCTCTTTAGAAGCACTTCACTTTTTCTTATCTGACCATCCAATCCAAACTGTACTTTAAGGCCTTCTTTCGATACTACGGTAAAATATGTAGATGATATGCCATTACCCATTGTAATCGAAACATTGCCCTTTGGCCGCACAGACAAATTTAAAGGAAATCCTTTTATCATCTCACCTCGTCTATTCATCAGATTTACAACTCCATTCCGAGTAACCGCAAGGAAATAGTCTTTTCCTAAAATCCTATAATGTCTTGCAGCCACAAGCATTCTCCCATTAAGCTTACGAGGATTCCAACCCTCCAAAAGGTTTCCATTCTTATCCGAAAGTAGTAAATCTCCTACTTCCTCCGTAAGGAGATACCGATATCTTTTGCTCCTGTCATAATCCACCAACTGTGAGTGCTCAATTCTGCTATTGGCATCAATTGATTTAGGGAATCCATCTACGTAGTTCCCAAGCCTATCAATAACATGAACCTGCTTCTTGGTAGTAAAAAATAACTGAAGCTTACCATTGGCATAAAAATCCAATTGTTTTACATCAACAATATGGTCGTTAATAGGCTTCTTCCATAAAGTCTTTAAGTCTTTAGATAGCAAATAAAGATTATGTGCAGAATCCTGCATTACGATTTCAATATCTTTGGATATATGGTTTCTAACAATTTTAGGTTGCGTAACTATTTTAGCCCCAAAATTATAAGTCGTCTTTATTAAACTGCTTTGTGTATGAGATGGATTCAAAAACTGAAGTGATGTATTAAGATAGTAATTTGTTTCCAATCGACTGAGTTGAAAAGCACCTTTGTCGATACCCATAAAATCGTTTGCATCAAAAATAGATCTCCATTTAGTATTAAGCCTATTTCGCAGAAAGACAGAAGTTAATTTTCCGTCCAAAAAAACAGTAACATTAGATTCCTGAAGTGTCGTATTCAAAAATTTATTCCATTCTACTGATTTACCCCAAGTATCTTCAGTATCCATATCATCAATAAAAGATTTAATTAACTCTACACTTTCTGATAAGATCAAATACTTCCCCACTTGAGCAAAAAAGGTTTGTTCAGAAGGGGGTGCAAGTGGATAAAATAACTGATAGAGAAAATTTTTATAGTCAATTAACTTTATCTGGTAGCCAGCATAATTTTCTATGTACAAGGAATCCCTCTTCTGATCCGAGAGCTTTGATGACAACTCATCAAAAACCGATATTCTTCCCGGTTCCTCATTCAGCTTCAAAATATTGACAACCTGATCATCTTTGTCTAAATAACAATTAGCAAACTGGTTGCCAACCGACCCCCGTAAAGATTCTATACTTACAGACAAACGCAACATTTCTTCCTCAAGACTATCTATGGAGGTAATACCGCCCTTTTTTGCCAATTCTTTCTGGTCATTAAACCATTGCTCCGTTTCAGAGATACCAAAGTGTGTTACTGCTGCAACCTTGTTAGAAATCAAATCCTCAACATCAATCGGCTGAGGCTTTTGTTTTTCAAAAAGATTTAGCAAGCCATCTTTAGAATTAATTAGAAATCCATTTAATAATACACCTTGCTCACTTATTTTAATGTCTGCAAGGCCACTACCATTCAAAAGAAGTTTGCCTTTTCCTAAATCTGATTTTTTAAATAAGGTCAAAAAATCAGTGAATCTTGAAATATTAATGTAGATATTACCTTCATCAGATTTGAGAGTGGGTAGCTTGAACAAACCCGGATTTTGATTTTTGAATAAATTGCTTGTGTTCAAAGTCCGTAATCTTAACACGCCCTCCAATAAAAAAGAAGATTCACTTAAAACAAGAATATCATCTATCAAGGCAAACGAAAGATGAAATTTTTCTCCGGCCAATTCATTTATCTCAATACCATTATAAATTCTTTTCTTTATATTAGAATCAGAAAAAGGAAAACCAATATTCTTAAGCTCGCTCTGCCATGTAGTAGCACTAACCTCGGTATAAACAAGAAAACCAAAATCATCTCGTGCAATGGGTTGAATGGTGAGCAATACTTTACGCCCTTGAAAGAGCTTGTTATTCAAAATGCTCCTCATATTTTTATTTGAGGATAGTGCTTTATCGAGAGCCGGTAATTCTTTAAGCTTCTGATCCATTGAATTGATGCCCGGAAACTCTATGATCAATACCGCATCATTGCTTATAATATCCCACAGAGTGGCCTTTTCCTTTTGTGTAAATTGATATATCCATACTATTCCAGTCATTATCAAAATGATGCCTATCGTTATGAATATGGATGTTCGCCTCACTTAACTTCTTGTTAATTACAATTATTACGAAAGATACAAGTCATAAGAAAGAATGACAATCTACGGATGAATATGCATTGCTTACTCATAAATATTGAGTCTCCTGTCTTACAGCAAGGCTTTGGTCCGCTCTAAGCGAATAAATAAATATTACTCGCACTGCCG
>JAHBUB010000006.1 GCA_019638285.1 Cyclobacteriaceae bacterium
CATCAAAATCACTTAAGTGCAACTCAAGGCCCTTTGCTTCCTGATAATCCATAAGAAAGTTTCTCACTGTTGTCTTACCTGTAATTGTGCGCGCTGCTGAATTTGATTTTATAGAATCCAGGTATTCGCTAAATAATGGCTCGAAAAATTTTTTAGCGAGTTGTACACTATCCTTTTTGAAAAGCCATTCGAGAATAAATTTCTCGTTAATTCGTATGCGGTTTAAGAAAGCATGCTTTTTGGCCTCCCCAATTTTGCTCTGAATTTCATCTAGCCTGGTGTTAAATTCCTGATATTGATTATCAGCCTCTGTTTTGGTAGGCTTCCTGACCCGATTTTTATCTTGGAGCCAATGTTGAGGTTTTACTTTGACTCCTTGCACCGGCCTCCTTATCCTGTTCCCATTGAAACTGATTTGCATGAAAACAGGGCAAGTACCATCTTTGTATTGGCGCTCTTTTTTGAGAAAAAAGAAAACTGATATCATACCCGATAATTTTACGTGTGGCTAATAGTGTGACCAAAAAACCAATTCGCGTTAATGATAGCTGATTTAAATTGCTAACATTTCACGCAATCGTGTCTTTTTCATACATTTTAGCTCATGTGGACGGGTTTAAAAAGTATTGTATTCCCGTCTCGGGTACATGTATAAAGTAAGGCTCTGAATATCAGTGCTTTCCAACCCATTAGGCATTCAGAATGGTAGCAAAGGATTTTGTGCTATCGTAAAAGTTTAATTTATTTCCCTCTCGTCTACTCCCGCATAGGCGGGCTGCCTTCCCGAGAAAACTTTCTAAAACATTTTACGTTTCAAAGGCAGAAGTAGAGGTTGAGTGCTATTGATAATTAAAATTATCAATGATGCGGAATCCTAATTTACTGCATTTAAATTTGCGCCCTCTTTAGAATAATCAAGTTATGAAGACAATAGTCCAGTACGCTTTTTTGTTGGGCTTTTCTTTTTTCCTTTCGGGCTCCATGGCTTCATTCGAAGCAAGGCATGATTCTCCAATCAAATATTCTTTTCAGGAAGCAAGGCATTGTCAAAACGACACTCTTCTTTTCGAAGAAGATTCATTCGACTCTGATCAAACGACTTCTATAAGAAAAGGTAAACTTTCGGTTTACCCAACACTCAGTGACAATGGCCAATTTAAATTGAATTTAATAAGCTATAGGTTATATAGCAATGTTAGTTGCTACCCACTTCACCCCACAACATCCTCCTTCAGTTATCTTTCTTTGAGAGTATTGAGGCTCTGATTTAGCCCGCTGTCAAAGCTGTAAAAATTGATCGATTCCTAAAAGATTCGATTAACAAACAATTGTTTTCACCTCTTATTTTAAAATAAATGAATAGAATAGCGTTGCTAATTGGCATATGCGCCTTTGTGGGTTTAGCAGGTTGTACTCCAAGTAAAGAAGCAAGTGATGAAATCGGAAAATTTGAAGTTACAAGCCCGATTGTCACCGACACCTCCTTCACCAGGGAGTATGTTACACAAATTCAATCGCTGCAAAATATTGAGTTAAGGGCGATGACGAAAGGGTTTATACAAACCATAAATGTTGACGAAGGTCAGCTGGTTAAATCCGGTCAGGTTCTTTTCACTATTATGCCTAAGGAGTATGAGGCGGAATTGCAAAAAGCAAAGGCTGAAGCTAAAACAGCTGAGTTGGAATGGCTGAATACAAAAACTCTGGAAGAAAAAAGTATTGTTTCGCAAACGGAATTAGCAATTGCTCAATCAAAACTTGACCAAGCAAAAGCTCAAGTAGCTCTTGCTGAATTGTATCTTTCCTTCACTATAGTCAAAGCCCCATTTGATGGAGTAATTGACAGGATCCGGTTTAAAATAGGAAGCCTAATAGATGAGGGAACCCTATTAACCACGCTTTCAAATAACAAAGAAGTGTATGCCTATTTCAATGTGTCCGAATCGGAGTACTTGGAATACAAAACAAAGAATGATGGAGAAGCTAAGGTAGGCCTTTTGTTGGCAAATAACCAGATGCATAAGTATAAGGGTACGATAGAGACCATCGAGGGTGAATTTGACAATAGCACGGGAAACATTGCCTTTCGTGCAAAATTTCCGAATCCCGACTTACTACTAAAGCACGGAGAAACAGGGAAAATCTTAATGACAATTCCTATCAAAAACGCTTTAATAATCCCTCAAAAAGCAACCTTTGAAATTCAGGGTAAAGTATATGTGTATAAAGTGGATGAAAACAATGTGGTCAAATCCCAAAACATTTCTATAAAACAGAGCTTACCCAATATATACATCGTTGAGTCCGGGCTTTCGGAAAAAGATAAAATTCTCTTAGAAGGAGTCCAATCTGTAAAAGATGATGACAAGATATTGGCCAATTATGTTTCGCTCAGATCTGTCATTGGAAAACTACAACTGATTCCAACACCCTAAGGGTCTTAATAATTCTTATCTAACATTAATCGTATGTTTAATAAATTCATACATCGGCCCGTACTGTCCATTGTTATTTCACTCCTCATCACACTGTTGGGTGTTTTGGCTGTTGTTCAATTACCCATCACTCAGTTTCCTTCTATCTCGCCACCCAAAGTAAATATCAATGCAGAATATCCAGGCGCTAATGGAGAGCTGATGATCAAATCAGTCATCATTCCATTAGAGCGTGCCATCAATGGAGTTCCCGGAATGAAATACATGGCCTCTGATGCGGGTAACGATGGAGAAGCAGCCATACAAGTCGTTTTCAATTTAGGAACTGATCCAAATATTGCCTCCGTCAACGTTCAAAATCGTGTGGCTGCAGTGATTAATAAACTGCCTCCCATCGTGGTAAGGGAAGGCGTTAAGATCACCAGACAAGAATCAAATATGCTGATGTATATCAACTTATACAGTGACGACCCCAGCCTGGACGACAAGTTTTTATACAATTTTGCTGATATCAATTTGTTAGCTGAACTAAAACGAATTGATGGTGTAGGGTTTGCCGATATTTTGGGAGACAGAGAATATTCGATGAGGATATGGCTAAAGCCTGACCGAATGCTTGCCTACAAAATTTCAGCTGATGAAATTCTAAAAGCCCTGGACGAGCAAAGCCTAGAAGCATCACCGGGCAGAACAGGCGAAAGCTCCGGGAAAAAATCTCAAGCCTTTGAATACATCTTAAAATACCCCGGAAGATATACGACCCCTGAAGGATATGAAAACATCATATTGAGATCAAGTCCCGATGGGGAAATTCTTCGCATCAAAGATGTAGCCGATGTTGAGTTTGGCAGTTCATACTATGATCTGTACTCCAAGCTAAACGGAAAAACTTCTGCTGCTATCATCGTTAAACAATCGTATGGCAGCAATGCAAGCGTTACCATAGCCAACATTAAAAAAACACTGGAGGAGATAAAAGCAACCACATTCCCTAAAGGAATGAATTATGAAATAAGTTATGATGTATCTTCATTCTTAGATGCCTCTATTGATAAAGTAATTCATACACTTATAGAAGCCTTTCTACTCGTAGGATTGGTTGTATTTATATTCTTAGGCGATTGGCGCTCTACCTTGATACCAACCATTGCTGTTCCGGTTTCCTTAGTGGGCACATTCATTTTTATGCAAATTTTGGGAATCTCTCTTAATATGATAACTCTTTTTGCGTTGGTCTTGGCCATAGGGATTGTGGTGGACAATGCAATCGTAGTAGTAGAAGCGGTGCACGCAAAAATGGAGGAAAAAAATCTTGATCCAATCACCGCAACAGAATTAGCGATGGAAGAAATAAGTGGAGCTATTATTGCCATCACCTTGGTAATGGCGGCTGTCTTCATTCCAGTGGCGTTTATGTCGGGTCCGGTAGGTATTTTCTATCGGCAATTTTCCATAACTATGGCAACGTCCATTATCCTATCAGGGGTTATTGCATTGACATTGACCCCCGCTCTGTGTGCCCTTATGTTAAAAAGTACACACGGAATTGAAAAGAAAAAAATATGGATAAACTCTCTTTTACAAGGGTTTAATACTTGGTTCAATGGAATAAATGAGAAGTATAAAAAATTATTGAGATTAATCGTCAACAGGAGGGTAGTGACTATTTTAATATTATTAGGTTTCTGTCTCGGAACATGGGGTTTAAATTCATTCCTCCCATCCGGCTTTATCCCTAATGAAGATCAGGGCGTTTTTTATGCAATTATCCTTACACCACCCGGCTCTACCTTAGAAAGAACTGATGCAGTAAGCTCTCAGATACAAAAAATCGCTTCAGATATAAAGGATATCAAATCAGTTTCCTCCATAGCGGGCTACGAAATTCTATCTGAAGGAACAGGGGCCAATTCAGGAAGTTGTATCATAAATCTCAAAAGTTGGAATGAAAGAGAGCATTCTCTTGTGGAAGTAATGAAGGATCTGGAAGAAAAAACAAAGGACATCAAAGGTGCTACCATTGAATTCTTTCCTCCTCCTGCTGTTCCAGGTTATGGTGCCGCAGGTGGGTTTGAATTGCGACTCTTAGATAAGGCAGGTAGTGGCAATTATAAAAAAATGGAAACGGTAAGCAATGAGTTTGTGACTGAGCTAAACAGAAGGCCGGAACTCGCCTCTGTCTTTACTTTTTACAGTGCTAGCTTCCCTCAGTATATGTTGAATATTGATAATGATAAGGCACAACAAAAGGGTGTTACCATTGAGAATGCAGCGAACACTTTGTCTACTTTGATCGGCAGTAATTATGAAACTAGTTTCATTAAGTATGACCGACAGTATAAAGTGATGGTGCAAGCATTGCCCCAATATCGGGCGCTACCGGAAGACATCCTGAAACTCTATGTCAAGAATGATCGTGATGAAATGGTGCCTTTTTCTGCTTTTATGAAATTAGATAAGGTCTATGGCCTATCAGAAATTACCAGGCACAACATGTATAATGCCTCAGAGGTGAGTGGAAGCGCTGCCCCTGGTTACAGCAGTGGAGCGGCCATAGCAGCCATATCAGATGTGGCTAAAAACAAGCTACCCAAAGGCTTTGGTATTGACTGGGCGGGGATTTCAAAAGATGAAGTGGCTCAGGGGAATCAAGCCATTTATATTTTTCTCATCTGCCTCGCCTTCGTGTACTTACTCTTATCCGCACAGTACGAAAGTTTTATTTTACCATTTCCAGTCATACTCTCCCTCCCTACCGGAATTTTTGGGGCATTTCTTTTTCTAACGGCCTTTGGGTTAGAGAATAATATCTACGCTCAGGTGGCTATGGTAATGCTGATTGGGTTATTGGGGAAAAATGCTGTGTTGATTGTAGAGTTTGCAGTTCAGAGACACCGGGGGGGAAGTAATATATTCCAAGCAGCGGTAGAGGGCGCGGCTGTTCGACTTCGTCCGATTCTAATGACGTCATTTGCTTTCATGGCTGGCCTGATTCCTCTTGTCTTTGCTTCTGGCCCAGGAGCAATAGGGAATAGAACTATTGGGTCCGCTGCTGCCGGAGGTATGTTATTTGGTACTGTGTTCGGAGTCATTGTAGTCCCAGGACTCTATTACATTTTTGCCCGTATTTCCTCAGGGCATGAGCTCATCGAAAATGAAGAAGGAAATCCTCTAACCGAAGAAATTAAATAGCATGAACTTATCCAACAAATACAAATGCATCGGGATTCTATTAACGTGTATCATTTATTCAGGCTGTAAAACATTTACACCAATTGAAAGCGAGAACACAAATGCACTGCCTTTGTCGTACAACACATCAAATGACTCTACAAATTCAGCAAAAATAAAATGGAAAGATTTTTTTTTAGACAAAAATCTAGTCAACCTTATAGACACCGCCCTTAAAAACAATCTTGATCTTTTAATGACTTTGCAGAATGTTGAAATTGCAAGAAATGAAATAAAATATAGAAGGGGGCAGTTATTTCCCTACGTTACAGTTGGAGCAGGAGTGGCCCATGACAAAGTTGGACGATATACCAGCGAAGGCGCAGGTGATGCTGCCACCGAAATCACTCCCGGTGAATTAGTTCCAGATCCACTTAATGATCTTTTGCTTGGACTGCATGCCAGTTGGGAAGTAGATATATGGAAAAAGTTGCATAATTCTAAAAAGGCTGCAATAACCAGGTACTTGGCCAGCATAGAAGGTAAAAATTTCGTAGTGACCAACTTGGTTGCTGAAATTGCCAATGCTTATTATGAATTGCTTTCATTGGATAATCAAATGGGTATTATAAAGGAAACCATTCGATTACAAAAAAGTGTTTTGGAAATTGTCAAAGTGCAAAAAGATGCCTCGGTGGTCACCGAACTGGCCGTAAAGAAATTTGAAGCAGAGGTCTTAAATTCGCAAAGCATGGAATTTGAGGTGCTTCAAAAAATAAGAGTGAATGAAAATGAAATAAATTTTTTGCTAGGCAGGTTCCCTCAGGCAATAGTAAGAGATCAGTCTACCTTCATCACTCAAATACCACCTCAAATAAAGGCAGGTATTCCTTCGCAATTATTAATAAATCGCCCTGATATTAAGCAAGCAGAATTAGAGTTGTTTGCCACTAAGTGTGATGTAAAAGCAGCGCAAGCAGAGTTTTATCCTTCTTTCAATATATCTGGCTCGCTGGGTTTTCAGGCATTCAATTCTTCCTATCTGTTTCACTCCCCTCAATCATTAGTTTACTCCTTAGTGGGGGATTTAACGGCACCCTTAATCAACCGAAGTGCTATAAGAGCAGAATTCAATAAAGCAAAAGCTTATCAAATCGAGGCCATGTATGATTTTCAAAAAGCGATTTTAAACGGATATATTGAAGTGTCCAATGAACTATCAAACATTAACAACCTGGAGCAATTATATGATCTAAAAAGTAAAGAGGTGGAAACGCGAATAAAATCTATAGAAATCTCCAACGACCTGTTCAAGTCAGGCAGAGCTGATTATCTAGAGGTTTTAATCACACAACGCGATGTACTCCAGTCCAGATTAGAATTAGTGGAAGCACGAAAAAGACAATTTAATGCGGTCACAAATATTTATCAAGCATTGGGTGGAGGATGGAACTAAAAATTGAGAATAAATGAATAATACGCAAATGACTAAACCTGATGTTTTTGGATTGTCTAAGAATCCATAACATTAAAATCGGTCATACCTACTCTCAATTCACATTAATCTCAAACTCGATATCCAAGTCAGTCTCACCGGTATTCGCATCAGAGGTAGATGTTTTTAGTTCGGGTTGATGCTTTAACACAATTCGAAATACTCCGGAAGATGAAGAAGCCGCTCCTGCTGTCCATTTTGTAATAATGCCAATTGGTAAGTTTTTCGCATCTACATCCTGATAATTGACAATGCCATCGCGGTTATCAATATTACCATCCCCAGTTGGATCCGAAAATACGTTGTGTGTCCATCCATAGAAAAACATGTGCTCGTTACCCTCTTCCTCTACCTCTTCAGTAATGTCGTATTCTGGTGAGGAGGTTTCGGCTAATTCATTGATCAATGAAAGAGTTAGGGTATAACTAACACTAGCAGTCAAATTGATTGGACCATCCACAGCAATATCTTGTACCCCGTCTCCGTCAGGATCAGAAGCAGTAGCCGTAACCGGTGCGCCTCCATCTGTCGGAACAAATGTGAGCGTGACTCTGGTAATCAACTCAGGGGTATTTTCCTTAACGGGGTCTTCGGCCTCACACCCACTCAGAATCAAAAAGATTACACCTAGAAATGTAAAGCCCAGCAAGGCTTTCTTCATAATATAAAATATTCCATCCATCATTTAAGTCTTAAAAATTACATTTCAGGCTTACCAAAAAACTTCTTCCCATATCATCTGCGTAGTAACGAAATCTGTTTGTGTATTCCCGATAAGATGTGTTCAACACATTTTCTGTCGCCAACCTTACATCATAACGCACTTTCTCTCTATGAATAGAGAATCCAGTGCTTAGATTCAAGAGTGCGTATCCATTGGGCGCTTCCATAAAATCAAAAATTTCACTGTTGTCTGAGAATAAATTAATATTTTGATCGGCAGCTTCTTTAATTTGGCGTGGAGTAATCACCCTTGGAGCCCTGCCCTGCCGTTCCACATACTTTATCTTCGCCTCTACAAAGAATCGTTTCATCACAAACTGATTAGGCTCTTCAAAGCGAAGAGCCAATTCATATTTATTGGATGGAATAAATACCAGCACATCTTTGTTTGTGACATCCGAAGCACGAAGCAAAGAAACCTGTGGCGTTACTTTAATTTGCTTTGTCACATTCCAAATCGCTAACATATCCGTACCTAAAAATAAAGCGTCTGTTTGGGTATATCTGAAATATGGATAGGTTCCTCTCAAATTTTGAGTAATTCCAGTTGGCCGCTGGTAGATGTAATTGAAAATGTAGTTGGCAAATCCGCTCAACTCCAATTGGAGATTTCGCCATTGTCTTTTGTAAGTACTCACTCCTTTAAGTGCTCTTTCAATCTTAAACGAAACATCTTTAATATTCATCACTTCGTTGGTGAGATCATTGAGTAATAATCCATACTCAATTGCTGCTGCACTTTGATGGGTCCCCAAGCTATACAACTCTGCCACATGTGGTGGGCGCCATGAACTGCTGAGATTAAGTGCCAGTGACTGATTGGGGCCCATTTTTTTTGTGGCGCCACTAGTGACGCTGAAGTTATCAAAGTTAAGGGTTTCATCATAGGATGCATTTTTGAAATCAAATCCCTTCGCATTGTAATACCTATAATCGTATCTGCCTCCCAGATCAAAAACCCAGTCGTTGCGAATAAATTTTGCTACACCAAAAACTCCACCGGAAAAATTGACATAATTTGGAATGAATGGAATGCGGTGTGTGCCAAAAATGTTAATGTTGTTTTGGTACATTCCATTTAACCCAACACATAGTTCATTGTTCCCACCTTTCAGTGTCTCCCACTCTGCCTCTATGGTATGGGTATTCAATTGCAAATCAATACTTGGCACTCTTGCCAGGTTACCCCTGCGGATATCAAATTCCTTCCTGTTGTTATTTTGAAATCCATATTGCACACGCCAATTTCCGTTTTCAGTTTGTGTATGTCCACTGAGCTTAATCAGGTTATGGCTTACTTTTTGTCTTGGCTCGCCTATGTTATAACTAAATCCGCTGGTCGATTGTGGCGGTTCTCTTTCCATGGCTGAAATCAAATCGTCTAAGTTACTGATTGCTGTTCCTTTAAGTATGCCAAGTTCTGTTCTGAAATGGCTCACAAAAAACTCAAACCCTTTCTTTTTATCATGATAACCCACAGCACTGGAAAAGTTGAGTTCCTTAATCCCGGTATTAGTTAAAGAATAGTCCGGTGTATGAAAATCTCCAGAGCGTTTTCCTGTGCCTTGTACACGCCAACCCCAGCCATCGTGATTTTTTATGCCTCCTTCCAATAATCCGGATACCGTGCCTGACCTTCCATTGCTTTGTCCGATAATATTGAGTGTGCCTCCAATACCCGGAGCCTCAGGTAAATCTGCGGGATTCACAATAACCACCCCACCCAATGCATCTGTTCCGTATTTAATAGCAGAAGCATCTTTGACAACCACAATATTAGAAGCAATAAACGGATCAATTTCCGGAGCATGTTCTGCCCCCCACTGCTGACCCTCCTGCCTGATTCCGTGATTGAGTATCAAGACTCGTTCACTATGAACCCCATGAATAACAGGCTTAAAAATTCCCGGGCCTGCTTGAATAGAATTTACTCCTGAAATTTCAGTGAGTGATTCACCCAACGACTTACCGGCAGTTTCCGCCAGTTTTTCTCCACTTAATACAGTATAGTTTTGTGTCGTTTCCAGGTGAGCAACTTTATCTTTTACCACTATCTCGCGTAGTGTTTCCACATCTGGCTGGAGAGTAAAGGTCTTTTTTATTTTACCGGTAATCGAAATTTCTAATACTTGTTGTGTGTAGCCAAGAAACTGCACCGTTACATGATATACGCCTTCGCATATTCCTTTCAATTCAAATTTTCCATCAATATCAGAAACCACCCCCTTGCCGGTCGGCTCCAGCACAATCGTAGCCCCTATTAACGAATTGCCTTGCTCATCAAGTATTTGCCCCGACAATACCCCATTACATCTGTTTTGCGAATAGCCAAAATTGTAAAAGAGTGTTAACACTATGGTTAGTGTAAATATTTTTTTCACAGTCATTAATAATTTTATTGGTCAAGCTTAGTCGGAATTCTTTTAATTCCAGAATGTATAAAATCCACTCCGGGATATACTTACTAAGCAATCGGGGGCGCCCTTCCAGGGAGAAGGGAAAATATTTCGCCTATAGCAGCGGCATACACATCACCATTGGGTAGTTCTATAGAAATAGAAAAATAATCAGCAGGTTTTATGCAGGCATAATGAAAAGACTGAAGTGATAAATGACATAGTGGGCAGTTTTTGTTAGCTACAAGATGTGCCTTGTGCTCACAATCTTGATTCTTATTGTTATGATATACCCATTGATGGCAACCATTCGATTCATTAACGGCTGAGTGTAACTCACTTTGGTTATCCGTTTGATGAAAAATAGCATGAACCGAATTGATCTCAACCGTGCCCACCAAATATATAACCAACAGAAGAACGACAGTAAACAGCACAAAGCTGCTCCTTTTTCTTTTATCCTGAATGATGCGAGGTAAATGCACAGGGTTAAATTTTCACTAATTTCACCTAAATGTAAATGCTTGAGGTGCTACTTGCAACCTCATTGCATGTAAGGTGGCTGTTTTTAAGTATCAGTGGTGGGTAAAAATGTTAAGTTTGATGGAGATAAAGGTTAAGGGCAAAACAATTGACGAGGAAACACGATGTGTTCATTTCCATTCATCTAACGATGTGATCGCCATTAGGTTCAAATGTTGTGACCAATACTATCCCTGTTATCAATGCCACGCAGAGGAAGCCAACCATGAGGCCGAAGTATGGCCTTCTGTCGATTTTGATAAAAAGGCAATATTATGTGGCGTGTGTAAAACAGAGCTTACCGTTCGTCAGTACCTGAATAGTCAAAACACCTGCCCTCACTGCAAGGCATCATTCAATCCCAAATGTAAAAACCACTACTCGCTTTACTTTGACCTAAAGGGATTCAGGTAAAATCAATTATTAGATTGACTTGGCCTAACAAGACCTAACAGATTTATGATCGCAATCCTTACCAAAAGTATCCATGGCAAGGCATGAAAAAAGGTGTCAAACCAATCCATGGGCTTCATTCCTGTCGCACCCCCTAAAATCCACTTTAATTTTCCCCAGATGTGCGGCTCAGGAAAAAACGGTGCCAAACCGAGGGTCAGACAAAAGAGAATTACTGTTTTCCAATCGTTAAAAATTTTCATTTCTTGTTTTTAATAAAGGGATAGGTGACTTGCGCAAGGAATTGGCTCGGGAAATTCTCATCTTTTGGAAATCCTAATTCTATATCTCGCCCATTGGATGGTAGGTAAACCGTGCCAAAGAGATAATCCCAGACACTCAAACTCAAACCGTAGTTTACCCCAGAGCTTCCGTCCGGCAAATGTTTGGCATGGTGCCAAATGTGCATGGCAGGGTTATTGAGAAAATATTTCAATGGTCCATAAGTAATGTAAAGATTAGAATGATTAAGGTGGCCAATAGCTACTGCAAAAATATGTACTAGAAAAAAATCATCTATTCCAAAGCCGATCATGGCCAAAGGAATATATTGAATGGATTTGTATATGATTGTTTCCATCCAGTGAAAGCGAAGATGAGCCGCAAAACCCATCTCCTTTACAGAGTGATGCACTTTATGAAACTCCCACAAGGCTGGTGCCTTGTGTAGCAAACGGTGCACATTCCATTGAATAAAATCAGCGATTATAAACATAACCAACAGTTGTAGCCAATGAGGCCAGGTGGCAACATTTATAGCTACTAGGTTTGTAATGCCAAATAAGTTTAAAAAATCATTAAAGGCATGTACACCTATGTTAGATATTGCGTTGTATCCGATCAGTGAGAAAAGGAAGAAATTGAAAAACATGTAAAATCCATCCAACCAAAAATCTTTTCGGAAGATTGACTGCCCTTTTCGCCACGGAATAATTATTTCCAGCAGCCACACCGTCAGGGAAAGACCCAATAGCCAATAAAAATAATTATGCCAGCTGGGGTATAGAATTTCGCTTTTAAAGTAGCTCCAATATCCTGTGAACGACCCCAGAAAAAGATCAAAGTATTCTTGCACTTATTTCTGAAAGGTTGTAGGGCAAATGTAATCGGTCATAGGAATCCCTGCTTCACACAATGCTTTTACCCCACCAGAGACCTCTATAAAGTTTTCCCATCCACGGGATTTGAGAATGGAGGCGGCCACCATAGAACGATAGCCACTAGCACAATGCATGTAGAACTTTTCTTCTTTTGGAAATTCTGCCAAGTATTCGTTAATAAAGTCCAGTGGTAAATTGATGGCACCCTCTATATGTTCAGAAGAAAATTCAGTAGGCTTTCGTACGTCTATTACTTTTATTTTAGTGCTTTCATTCTTGACGCACCTTGCATACTCTTCTGCCGATATCGATTCAATGGTATCAATTTCTTTACCCGCCTCTCGCCAAGCCACTATTCCTCCCTTTAGGAAACCAATTGAATTGTCATATCCCACTCTGGCCAATCTTGCAATCACTTCCTCTTCCCGTCCATCGGCTGCCACAATCAAAAGTGGTTGATCAACCCCAAGAATCAACGCTCCAACCCATGGTGCAAAACTTCCATCAATTCCAATATTAATTGAATTTGGTATAAAACCTTTTGCAAAAATCTGAGCTGCCCGAGTGTCGAGAATGAGCGCACCGGTTTCATTCGCGGCTATTTCAAACTCATCAGGGCTCAATGCGGTTAGTCCTTGTCTCATTACTTTATCAATGCTCTCATAACCTTCCTTATTCATTCTCACGTTTTCAGGAAAATAAGCGGGTGGTGGAAGCAGGCCATCCGTCACCTCTTTTACAAACTCTTCCTTGGTCATGTCAGCCCGCAAAGCATAATTCATTCTTTTCTGATTGCCCAGCGTATCTACTGTCTCCTTCATCATGTTTTTTCCGCATGCTGAACCAGCACCATGAGCCGGATAAACTGTTATCTCATCTGCCAAAGGCATAATCTTATTGCGCAAGGAGTCAAATAGCATTCCCGCTAATTCTTCTTGAGTCATGTGCGCTGCCTTTTGCGCCAGGTCGGGCCGGCCCACATCTCCTAAAAAGAGTGTATCTCCTGAAAAAATAGCATGGTCCTTTCCGCTCTCATCTCTTAATAAATAGGTAGTGGATTCCGTGGTGTGCCCGGGTGTATGCAATACCTTGATAGTTACCCTTCCGATTTTTAATTCTTCTCCGTCTTTGGCTATGTGACATTCAAACTTTGGTGCCGCAGTAGGGCCATAAACAATAGTTGCTCCTGTCTTTTTGGCTAAGTCAACATGCCCCGATACAAAATCCGCATGAAAGTGAGTTTCTAATATATATTTGATTTTTGCATTATTCCTTTTTGCCCGATCCAAATAGGGAGCAGTTTCCCTTAGTGGATCAATAATTGCGACCTCTCCTTCAGATTCGATATAGTATGCGCCTTGCGCAAGACAGCCTGTATATATTTGTTCAACTTGCATCGCTCATAGTTTATTCAATTGCAAAGGTCGTAACAACGACTTCTAAAAACAGTGATTTTAGTCACATTCACTCAGTTATCAAAGCTTATTTTAGGCCTTCTGTAAAGTGTTTACGCTCTGGAGGCTTACCCAATTTATCTGCATTAAATGCGCTGGTTCCCCCTACTGGAATAGAGAGTGATTTCCAATCCTTGCCCTTTATTTGTTTACCTATAAACATAATTTGACCCACATGTGAAGCATAATGTGCCAGTTGCCGGTGTATCGCCTCTACCACAGAATGGCCTTCATTTCTTATAAAAATAATCCTTTCAAGGTCTTCAGGTTTCAATCCTTCAAGTGTTGTAAGTAGACACGTCCATCCTTTGCTCCAGGCCTGCATCATTCTCGTTTTGTCCTGGTAGCCTACTTCAAATTCAGCTTCCCGGTTGCGCCACGGTTTTTCTCCATCACTGGTAAGAAAATCTGTCCATCGAGAAAGCATGTTTCCTGAAAGGTGATGCACGATTACTGCAATGCTATTACTTGCCTCGTTAGGTCTCCACTGCAATTCTTCATCAGTAAGCTGGTCGAATGTTTTTTCACTCAAGCTTTTATAGTTGTTAAAAAGCTTGATGATGCTTTGTAAAAAATTCTGATTTATTTCTGTTGACATTTAGACAGATTCTAGAACCTCTTCGAACTCTCTCTTCAATTCTCGTGCCTCGACTTTGTTCTTTGATAGCTTAATGTGCTTGGGAACTCCTTTCAAATCCCAAATCAGCCCTGTCCACGACAGCATCTTCAAAATGTACCAGGTAATATCAATCTCCCACCAAAAGAATCCCTGACGGGAAGCCACTTCATAATAATGATGGTTGTTGTGCCAGCCTTCTCCTAATGTTAACAATGCAAGCCATAAACTATTTCTGGATTCATCTCCGGTTTCATAACGCTGCTTACCAAACTTGTGCATGATAGAGTTAATAGAAAAGGTGCCGTGGTATAATAAAACAGTACTTAAGAAAAAGCCAATGAACAAAGTGGATAGTCCGGCAGAGGTAAACATGGTAAGAATACTTCCACCATTAATAATCCCTCCCAATGCCGTTACCACCACTGCCAAAAATACAGGAGGCACCAGATAATGCTTATTCAACCAAACTAACTCTGGGTATTTTGCATAGTCTCCGATTACTTTATAATCCGTTTCCTTGAAGTCAGGCCCTACAATCCAACCCACATGAGAATACCAGAATCCATAAATTTTCATGGAGTGTGGATCGGCAGGAGTATCGCTACTGCGATGATGGTGACGATGGTGAGCAGCCCACCACAATGCTCCCTTTTGAGCAGAAGTTTGAGCCATAAATGCAATCACAAATTGGAACCAACGCGATGTACTATATGACTTGTGCGCAAAGTAACGATGGTACCCGCCTGTAACCCAAAACATACGAAAGACATACAAGAAGATACAAACCATCCAATCAAAAAGAGTGGCTCCCGTCCATATTGCAGCCAAGGGAAGCAAATGGATAACCAAAAAAGCAATTTCCTGCTTCAAAATAGGCTTTCTTCGTGCTTCAGGGGTGGCTGTAGTTTCCATGATATATAGTAAAACAAAAGTAATCCCTAATAATTCAATAATTACAGTGCAATGCTATTAAGTTATAACATAAAAAGCGCCTAACAAAACGTAAAAATGACTCTTTGAACTGCCCATGATTGAAAAACATTCTATTGATAACCAGTCATTTAAATAGAGTTGAGCCTCCAAAGTTAATATCTTTTGATGCGCTATTAAAATTAACAATGGCACTATCTTGAGTTATCGGGCCCGCTCTCCAAATTATTTATGAGATAAGACTGATCACTTTATTTAAAATACCAATAATATTACAATTGGAATGATCTCATATCCATTAACCCCTCGGCATACACATATTATAGAATCTCTTCCTACGGAAAAATAAAAGGAATTAAGAAAACAACAAGAACAAAGGCTTGGGAAGTCCAGTATTACTATCTTTAGAAAAAATTAACATTTAGAAATCTATTGGTGAGATGAAGGTAGGGCAGAATGAAATGGGTTTCCTTGATCACTTTGAAGAACTGCGGTGGCATCTTATACGCTCACTTCTGGCCATAGGTGTTTTCACCATTTTGGCATTTGTATACATCCCCTGGATTTTTGATCATATCATTTTCGCGCCTGCGAAATTGGACTTTCCTACCTTCAAGTACATGTGTCAGCTCAGTGAGTGGACTGGAATAAAAGATTTATGCATAACTGAACTGCCGTTTAAAATTCAAAGTCGGAATATGACTGGTCAATTCATGATGTCTATTACTGCATCGTTTGTTATTGGTCTAATTATAGCCTTTCCGTACATAGCTTGGGAGTTCTGGCGATTTATAAAACCAGGGCTAGTGGATAGAGAAATTAAATTATCAAGAGGCGCAACTTTTTTTATTTCACTCCTTTTTTTTCTCGGTGTATTTTTTGGTTACTACCTGCTTAGCCCCATGTCGGTTTGGTTTTTATCAACCTATTCCATTAGCGATATCATTGTAAATGAATTTGACATCACTTCGTACGTGTCAACCATTGCCAGTCTAGTGATTGGTTGTGGCGTATTGTTTGAGTTTCCCATAGTCATATTTTTCCTGTCCAAGATTGGGATAGTGACACCACAGCTAATGCGAAAATATAGAAAGCATTCGGTGGTTGTCATTCTAATATTGGCAGCAGTCATTACCCCTACAGCAGATCCATTTACACTTACGCTTATTTCTTTACCCCTCTACCTTCTCTTTGAAATAAGTGTACTTACTTCTGCGATGGTAATGAAAAAGAATTTGGAGGAATCAGAATCATTAGATAGCTGAGGCTTCTCGGTCTATATCAATGATATCACGAGATCATCCGTTCCCACCATGGTGGCTTCCTTCAAGTGTATCGACTTAATCTCACCGGCTTCACTTGCCGTAATAGTTGTTTCCATCTTCATGGCTTCAATAACGAAAAGTGGTTCATTCTTTTTTACCTTCTGCCCCTTTTTTACCAAAATCTTAGAAAGCAGACCCTGAAGTGGAACACCGATGTGTCTGGTATTCCCTGATTCAATCTTCTGATTCTCTATTCTTTCAATCTTCACAGACTTATCCTTTACCTCAATATTTCGCGTTTGTCCGTTTACTTTAAAGAATACAGTTCGCATACCCTCCTCATTCACGACACCAATAGAAAGCAATTCAATTATCACTTTCTTTCCCTCCCCCATCTCCACGATAGTTTCTTCATGAAGATCCATCCCATAGAAGAAATTTAAAGTAGGTATGTGCATCACATCCCCAAATTCAATTAGCTTTTTCAACATATCTTCAAACACCTTTGGGTATAATTTCCATGAAAGAAAATCCACAAATTCAAGTTCACGGAGATAGCCTGGTTGAAATTTTTTCCGAAAAGATTTAAATTCACCCTCTAGATCTACCGGATCGAGGTGTGCATTCGGTCTGTCTTTGTATGGCTTTTTACCTTTCAAAATAATTTTTTGAAGCTTCTGAGGAAAGCCTCCGGTAGGCTGCCCCAAATCTCCTCTGAAAAAAGATTGAACAGACTCGGGAAAAGAAATCGATTCGCCCTTCTCAATTATATCTTCCTTAGTGAGACCATTGGAGACCATATACAATGCCATATCACCTACCACTTTAGAACTTGGTGTTACCTTAACAATGTCACCAAATAATTCATTGACATCTGCATACCGTTGTTTGATTTCCTCAAACTTGTCAATCAATCCGAGCCCACGAGCCTGTGGCCCCAGATTGGAATATTGTCCACCCGGGATTTCATGATGATACACATCTGCGGTTCCCGCTTTTAACCCTGATTCAAAGGGGTAATAGTATTCTCTCACAATTTCCCAATAATTTGAAAATTGATTGAGTGATGCAATATCATACTTATTTTCTCTCTTCTGTCCCTTCATCATCTCTACCATTGCGTTGAAATTGGGCTGAGAGGTGAGACCGGATACTCCGCCAAGCGCCACATCAACAACATCCACGCCTGCTTCAATGGCTTTCAGGTAAGTGGCGCTTTGTAACGAAGAGGTGTCGTGGGTATGCAAGTGTATAGGAAGTTTTATAGCATCCTTTAATGCAGATACCAATTCTTTGGCAGCGTAGGGCTTCAACAATCCTGTCATGTCTTTTATGGCAAGAATATGGGCACCGCTATCTTCAATTTGTTTGGCCAGTTTTACATAATAATCTAGGGAGTACTTGGTACGCACAGGGTCAAGTATATCTCCTGTATAACAAATTGATACTTCTGCTAATCCTTTTGTTCTTTTGTTTACAAACTTGATGCAAGGCTCCATGTTTTTAAGCCAGTTGAGCGAATCAAAAATCCGAAATACATCCACGCCTTCCTCCCACGATTTCTCCACAAAAGATTCTATGAGGTTATCAGGATAGGCTGTATATCCAACTCCATTGGAGCCCCTGATTAACATTTGTAGCAAAATATTGGGAACGGCCTTCCTCAATTCTCTGAGTCTTCGCCAGGGATTTTCCAACAAAAATCTCATGCACACATCAAATGTAGCGCCACCCCACACCTCCAGGCTAAACGTTTGTGGATGATGGTGCGCAAAACTTGCAGCTACATCCAACATGTCAATCGTGCGCATACGAGTGGCCAGCAATGATTGATGCGCATCGCGCAAGGTGGTATCCGTGTAGTGAATTTTCTTTTCCTTAAGCAACCATTCACTGAATTTTTTAGGCCCCAATTCAGTCAGTAAATCTTTAGTGCCTTTGGGATAAGGTGCGTCATAGCCAAACTCTGGAATAAAAGGTACTCGAAATTGTTTGTTCTTATCAACAACTCTCACATCCGGATGACCATTTACAATTACATCAGCCAGATACTTTACTACTTTGGTAGCGCGGTCTTGGCGCTGATCAAATTTAAAAAGTTCTTTGTGCTTCTGAATAAAATCAACCGTGGCCTTACCGGATCTAAAAACCTTGTGATTGATAATATTTTCAAGAAAGGCTACGTTGGTTTTCACTCCACGCGTTCTGAATTCACGAAGTGCACGGTACATTTTTCTGCTTGCTCCATCTAGGGTACGTGAATGAGCAGAAACTTTTACCAACATTGAATCAAAAAAAGGACTGATCTCTACGCCCTGGTATAAACTACCCGCATCGAGACGAATACCAAACCCTCCTACACTTCGATAGGTGAGAATGGTCCCATAATCCGGCTTAAAGTTATTTTCAGGATCTTCAGTAGTAATTCTACACTGCATAGCGTAACCAATGGTGTGCAGTGAGTCCTGAGAAGGAATCTTAATTTGTTCATCAGATAGTTTGTATCCACCGGCAATAAAAATCTGAGTTTTGACTAAATCTATTCCAGTAACCATTTCGGTAACTGTATGTTCCACCTGAATACGTGGATTCACTTCAATGAAATATATACTTCCTTTTTTGTCTACCAGAAATTCTACTGTGCCCACATTATCATACATCACAGCCCTGGTCACCTTCAACGCATAATCATACAACTTATCAAGTATGCTTTGTTTTAATCCAAAAGAAGGCGCTACCTCGACCACTTTTTGAAATCTTCTTTGCACAGAGCAGTCTCTCTCAAACAAGTGCACCGAATTTCCATGCTTATCTGCAACAATCTGAATTTCGATGTGCTTTGGTTCTTCCACAAATCTTTCAAGGAAAACCGTACCATCACCAAATGCATTCAAGGCCTCTCGGGTTCCTTCGTTGTAAGCGTTCTCTAACTCCTCTTCAGAACGCACCACCCTCATCCCTCTACCACCCCCACCCGATGCAGCCTTAAGCATCAAAGGAAACCCAATCCGCTTACCCTCCTTCACCGCTATCTTTGCCGATGTCAATGGCACATTGCTACTCTCAATAAGCGGCAGGCCATTTTTTTCAGCAATTTTTTTAGCCGAAATTTTATCTCCCAGCAAATTCATTGCCTTGGGATTGGGACCCACCCAAATGATCCCATTCTCTTCACATTTTTTTGCAAACACAGCATTCTCAGAAAGGAATCCATAACCGGGATGGATGGCATCCACTTTCCTTTTCAATGCTACACGAATGATCTCATCAATATCGAGATAAGGTTTTAGAGGATCTCCTTCTTTGCCTATCTGATAACTTTCGTCCGCCTTATATCGGTGCAGTGAGTACCTGTCTTCATGCGTATAAACCGCAACGGTTTTAAGGCCAATTTCCACACTGGCACGAAAAACACGAATGGCAATTTCGCCACGATTGGCTACTAATATTTTCTTGATCTTCATTCAGGTAAGATACTAAATGAAGTGATTGTTTTATAATTAATAATGCAGACTAAGTGCGATTTCCCTTTTATTGAGCCACAAATTCCCGATTTTATTCAATGACCCGCGGAACATAGATAAGAAGTGGTACAGAAAGATGCGGGACTCCGCAATTAAGGTTTTAACGCTAGCTTACAATGTTGAATGAC
This sequence comes from Cyclobacteriaceae bacterium, assembly GCA_019638285.1. GTDB lineage: Bacteria > Bacteroidota > Bacteroidia > Cytophagales > Cyclobacteriaceae > ELB16-189. The sequence goes on from JAHBUB010000006.1 coordinate 20,216, forward strand.
GCTAGCCTTTCTTTAGCAGGGATAAGACTTCATTCAGTTTTAACAAAGCCTCCACCGGACTGATGGTGTTTATGTCGATTTTGGTCAATGTATCTTCCATCAGCTTTAACTTGGGATCAACCTCAAATAATCCCATCTGCGCTGTTGGTTTAGGCAATTCCTCCATCTTCTTTGCGGATTGGTTTTTTTGTTTGTTTTTTTCCAGAAAACGAAGAATTTCATTGGCTCTGATTACAATTCGATTGGGCATCCCTGCCAACTGTGCTACATGGATCCCAAAACTATGTTCACTCCCCCCTTCTTTGAGCTTGCGCATAAAGATGATCTTCTCTCCTGTTTCTTTAACCGAAACATTAAAGTTTTTCACGCGAACCAGATCCTCAGCCAATTGATTTAATTCGTGATAGTGTGTTGCAAAAAGGGTCTTAGGCTTAAATTCTTTATGGTTGTGTAAATACTCCACGATGGCCCAGGCAATTGATACCCCATCGTAGGTGCTGGTGCCCCGACCAATTTCATCCATTAATATCAAACTGCGATTGCTAAGGTTGTTGAGAATGCTGGCTGTTTCCGTCATCTCTACCATAAAAGTCGACTCCCCTCTTGATAAATTATCAGAAGCCCCTACCCTGGTAAATACCTTATCCACCATTCCAATCTTTGCTGTCTCTGCCGGAACAAAACTTCCAATTTGAGCCATCAATACAATCAAAGCGGTTTGTCGCAACAAGGCAGATTTACCGGCCATATTAGGGCCTGTAATTATCAATATCTGTTGTGATTCATTATCGAGGTAAATATCATTGGGTACATAGTTCTCACCTATCGGCAACTGTTTTTCAATCACCGGATGACGTCCTTCCTTTATGTTAATTATCATAGTGTCGTTCACTTCTGGTTTGCTGTATCGGTTGGCTTTGGCCACCCTGGCAAATGAAAGCAAACAGTCCAACACCGCAATTACTCTTGCGTTTTGCTGTATTTGTGAAATAAAGTCTGTCGCATTGAGCACCAAGTCTTGAAAGATTTTTTGTTCAATTACAGTAAGCTTTTCCTCTGCATGTAAAATCTTCTCTTCATACGTTTTTAGTTCTTCAGTAATGTATCGTTCTGCATTCACCAGAGTCTGCTTCCGAATCCATTCCGTAGGCACCTTGGCCTTGTGAACATTGCTTACTTCCAAATAGTAGCCAAATACTTTATTGTAAGAAATTTTCAGTGAAGAGATTCCAGTCTTTTCAATTTCCCGCTTTTGAAGCTTTAACAAGTAATCCTTGCCCGAAAAAGCAATACTGCGAAGCTCATCCAGTTCTTCGTCAACACCTTCTTTGATTATTCCGCCCTGATGCACCAACATGGGTGCGTCTTCTTTCAATTCCTTTTCAATCTTATCCAGTAAAAATTCGCATCGCTCTAGTTGGTCGCCCAATTTTTTCAGCGCTATTGATTTTTGCCCCATGAGCAAATCTTTAATAGGAATGGCAGCCTGAAGCGACCTTTTCATTTGAATCATCTCCCTCGGATTGATTCTCCCTACAGCCACCTTTGAAATAAGACGCTCTAAATCTGCAATGTGGCTGAGTTGTTCAACTATCTTTTCCAAAAGCTCACCTTCATGGTAAAATGTCTCCACCACATCCAAGCGTTCTTGTACTGCTGACCTTTCTTTTAGGGGAAGGATCATCCACTTGCGCAACTGCCTTGAGCCCATCGCTGTGACGGTCTTATCGAGAATATGAATGAGTGGCACTCCGCCCTCTTGTTGAGGGTTTACAATTTCCAAATTGCGTATAGTGAACTTATCCAACCACACATATTTGTCTTCATCAATTCTTGATATGGATGAAATATGATGCGTCTCCTTGTGTTCGGTAACCTCTAAGTAATGAAGTATGGAGCCAGCCGCTACAATGGCTTCTGCCATTCCATCTACACCAAAGCCCTTGAGGTTGGCTGTTTCAAATTGATTGGTAAGTTTTTCGTAAGTATAATCAGAAGCGAAAACCCACTCGTCTAATGCAAAGGTGGCATATGCTTCACCAAACTGGTTTTCAAATTTCTCTCTATGCAACTTGCTGAAAATAATTTCAGCAGGCGAAAAGCTTTGAATTAATTTATATACATAAGTCTCGTTCCCTTCTGCGGCATAAAATTCTCCGGTGCTGATATCCAAAAAAGCGATGCCTAATAAATTATTCCCCACTTGAACGGACGCCAGAAAATTGTTCTGATTCTTTTCAAGAACATTATCATTAAAAGAAACGCCAGGCGTAACCAATTCGGTAACTCCGCGCTTCACAATGCCTTTTACAAATCGGGGGTCTTCCAACTGATCGCAAATGGCCACACGATAACCAGCCCGCACCAATTTGGGTAGATAATTATCCAATGCGTGATGAGGAAATCCGGCCAATTCTATTTCTGATGCCGATCCACTTCCCCGCTTTGTGAGCACAATGCCGAGAACCTTGCTTGCTTTGATGGCGTCTTCACCAAAAGTCTCATAAAAGTCTCCCACACGAAATAATAACAGCGCCCCAGGATATTTCACCTTGATCGCGTTGTACTGTTTCATTAAGGGGGTTTCGGAAGAGGAGCTTGAGGCCATGAAGGGCAAAGATAAAATCCGTGCGCAAGATGCAAGGTGGAAGTCGAAATTATATTCTACTTCTCAGCCACTATCAGCCACATTTTATCTCCCTTTATTTTTTCGCGATCAATATAGGGGTCTTGTTTGAATACAATCTTAAATCCTGCCTTTTGTAAGTCTTCCATAGCATAATTCATCCCCAACTCGTGTTGTCGCTCTTGTTCTGCCCTTGACCAATTTCTCCGGTCTTCCGCTATCGGCTCACAAATAACCAATTTTCCGCCTGTCTTAAGGGCTGCTTTTATGTGTTTAAGCATATCATCATGATCAGCCATTTCATGGTAGGTATCAATGATTATCGCCCCATTTAAACTATTAGAAGGCAAATGAGGATTGTCATAATCACCTTTTACAGCGGTTACATTGGTAATCCCCCTGTCTTTAAGAATGCCATTCAATTTATCCAGCCGATTTTGCTGCACATCTACTGCATAGACTTTACCTGACATTCCTACAGCTTTGGTTAATTTCATGGTCATGTAACCCTCGTGACAGCCGATGTCCGCTACTTTATCTCCATCTTTCAGATTCAATTGGGTAATGATGTCGTCAGCTCGTTGCCATTGGTCTCGTTCTTTCCATGCGTTCTGGGTGTAAATATTTTTCCATTGGTCTTGTGCATAGGCAGTGTACCCTGCAAAAATTAAAAGTCCAAAAAGTTGAATAGTCTTCATCATATTACAAAGTGACCCTTTTTTACTTACAATTACGAAAATAGCACGATAGCGCTCAAAGTAATTTTTTCATTCTACTTTTGCCCTGTGAAAAAGCTAAAACTGGAAGAGTTAGGAAGAGTTTCGACTGAAGAGTATAAATCAGTTGTCAAGCTTCCCATCGTTATTGTTCTGGACAATGTGCGGAGCCTCCACAATGTAGGATCTGCTTTTAGAACTGCGGACGCGTTTAGGATTGAAAAAATTTTCCTTACAGGTATTACTGGCCAACCCCCTCATCGTGAAATACAAAAAACCGCATTAGGTGCTACAGAATCTGTAGACTGGGAATATTTTAAAAGTGAATCTGAGTTGGTTCAGCAACTAAAATCCGAAGGCTATACCATCATTATTATAGAGCAAACTTCCGAAAGTGTAGCCTTACACCATTTCGCTCCCATTGATGGCGTTAAATATTGCCTCGTTTTCGGCAACGAAGTAAATGGCGTAAGTGATGGTGTGATTGATCAAGCAGATTTGGCTATTGAAATCCCTCAATCAGGTACCAAGCACTCCATTAATGTTTCTGTTTGTATAGGTATTGTTGTTTGGGAGATGGCTAAAAAATTTATTTAGAATAGGTCGCGTAATGCCCTGCCTATGAGACAGAGTCAAGTATTATTTGCATTTTTGTGAAGCATCTAATTTTATGTCAGACAGATATAATCAAAGAGGAGTTTCCGCATCTAAAGAAGATGTTCATAAAGCCATCAGCAAGCTGGATAAAGGTTTGTTTCCACAAGCCTTTTGCAAAATCGTAGAGGATCATCTTGGTGGAGATCCTGAATACTGCACCGTAATGCATGCCGATGGTGCTGGCACCAAATCATCTCTTGCCTATATCTATTGGAAAGAAACCGGGGACCTTTCGGTTTGGAAAGGAATAGCACAGGATGCCATTATCATGAATGTCGATGATCTGTTATGTGTAGGTGCTACCGATAATATTTTGCTTTCCTCCACCATTGGCCGCAACAAAAATTTAATTCCGGGCGAAGTTATCTCGGAAATTATCAATGGCACCGAGGAAGTACTGGCCATGCTACGAAAGTACGGAATGAACATAAGAAGCACTGGCGGAGAAACTGCCGATGTGGGAGATTTAGTTCGAACCATAATTGTTGATAGTACCGTAACTGCTCGAATGAAACGAAGCGAGGTGATTTCTAATCACAATATAAAAGCTGGTGATGTTATTGTTGGTTTATCCTCTTATGGACAGGCCTCTTACGAAACAGAATACAACGGAGGCATGGGTAGCAACGGGCTCACCTCTGCACGCCACGATGTGTTTTCAAAAATCTATAGAGATAAGTATCCAGAGTCATTTGATAGCAATGTTCCCATAGATCTTATTTATAGTGGTGAATGTAAGCTTAATGATACAATTGCAGATACTCCTGTTAATGTTGGAAAGTTAGTCCTCTCCCCGACTCGTACGTATACACCCATTATAATTGAGATTTTAAAAAATCCTCGTAACCAAATTCATGGATTGGTACATTGCAGTGGTGGTGCCCAAACGAAAGTATTACACTTTATTGAAAATCTTCACATCATAAAAGATAATCTGTTACCTATTCCTCCCCTGTTCAAATTGATTCAACAACAGTCAGGAACGGATTGGAGGGAGATGTACAAAGTATTTAATATGGGGCACCGCATGGAAATTTACCTTGACGAAAAACATGCTGAGGGGGTGATCGCTATCTCCAAATCATTTGGTGTTGAAGCTCAAGTAATCGGTCGTGTTGAAGCTTCTTCGCAAAAGAAGGTGACCATTAAGAGCGATAAAGGAGAATTTCAATACTAATTAACTCTAAAAAAATACTCCAGAAAGCATCCCCCTTGCCGGAGATGTTCCTTGCATCGCTTTTTCTCTACTGCCCGAAGCTGGAACAATAATGTCTGAAATGGTTATATAGTCAGGTCCTTTCTTTTCAAAGGTTTGAACAATCTGAACAGGCCTATTTTCTTCTCCATTGATATTCATTTGGGTGTAGACTCCCGTATGAGAGGCCTCTGTCACCCCTCCCGGTAAAGTACCCTTCGCTGAAACAAATTTTGATGTGAGGGTTACATGATCTGACATTCCTTCATAATACCTAAAAGCCAAACCATAGATGCCATCAGGTGCCGGTGTACCTATCGCAATTTTTTCAAAACCAGTGCCTATTGTAGCAGACGCGGCTAAAAAGACTGGGCCGTCTTTTGGGTCGATTAAGAATAAAATCAAATCTAAGTCTACATCTCCAGGGGTTCCATCTCCCGAATCCCATGACAAGTCAATACTTAATGACTTTTCAATCTGTTCGTTTTCCTTTATAATTAATAAATGTGATGTCTCTTCCTCATTTTCAGAGGGCAATGCGTTACCAGTAATACGCGCAAGACTTATTTCCAATGATTTGCCAAATATGCCTGCCAAATCAATCAAATCACGGTCAAATTCAAATTCCGAATCATCTATAATGGTAATTAATAAATCCCCAGTAGTGGCGCCATTCGGAATGGTTGCACTTGCTGTAGTCTCATAATCAATACCAGCTTGTGCCGAACCCCTGATGGTGAAGTCTATAACGATATCATGATAAGCAGCCTTATCAAGGTTTAATGTTATCAGTGCTGATCCCTCATTTTCAGATACAATCGTTGCCTTGGTGGCAAATGTTAAGGTCGCGGGTGGTGGTAATTCTTCCTCCTTGCAGGAGATAAACTGAAGTAGCATAATAAAAAGGAGGGAGGAGGTAAAGATTTTTTTCATAGGATCAATTGGTTACAGGATGCAACACACTTGGCAGACAAACAAATCAATTGCTTAAAACATTTGATTTGACCAAATGAGAAAAATCCAATCGCAATAAAACTACAATTATTGTTCGATCTCCAACTACCGTGTTAAGGGTTATTCTTTCGTTGAAGTCAAGTAAAGGGAGCTAATTTTCGTTTTTAAAATACTTGTCCTCATCAAATTCATCGAAATTCTTCTTTTGCGTAGCTCCTATCTCAAGTATCTTAAACTCTGTCCTCCTGTTGCGCTGGCGCCCTTCAGGGTTATCAGTACCGTCAGGATGGGTGTTTCTTGCAATAGGTTTTTCTTCACCATAGCCTTTGGCTACCAATCGATCAGGAGCAATACCCTTAGAAATTAAATAGGCCACGGTAGACTCTGCCCTGCGTTGTGAAAGCTGAATGTTGTAGGAGTTGGTCCCTATACTGTCGGTATGTGAACTCATTTCTATTTTAATCTCAGGATTGTCCATAAGCAAGTCCACCAATTTATTAAGCTCAATGGCAGCATCGGGCCGTATGTCCGATTTGTCGAGATCGAAATAGATATTGTTAAGTACGAAAATCTTATTTTTCTCCATCTTGTCGAGCACCATAAGTGTATCCAATGTTACGTTGGTCACCAACTCTTTTAGTGATTCAAGTGGAATGGATTTTCCATGCGTTGTGTACGATTGCCTTTTCACAAGGTAGCCATCGGTTTCACCCACAAGGGTATAGTCTTCGTTTTCATAAACCCTAAAAAAGAACTTTCCGTCATTTCCGGTGACAAAATCCTGCATTGGCTCACCTCTGGAATCGAGCAGCGTTACTTTTGTATTGGCCAATACTTCGAGCGTGCTGTCCTTTTTGGGCGTCATGGTGATGCCTTCAAGATAGTAATTGACCACCTTCAAATTTGGATCTTCATTTACAAAAGTATAGATATCATCATCTCCTTTACCTCCATCACGATTGGAGGTAAAAAAACCACGATCTGGTTTGAATAAAAATATTCCAAAGTCATCCGCATCAGAATTCATAGGCTGCCCCAGATTCTCTACTACATATTTTCCATCTGCTCTTTTAACTTCAAACAAGTCCAGCATACCAAAGCCAGGATGGCCATCAGAGGCGATGAAAAGTTTATTACTCTCGCTTACGTAGGGAAACGTTTCGTTTCCTGAAGTATTAATGTCCGGCCCCATGTTTCTCACTCTTGAGAAACGACCTCTGGAGTCCATTCGAGCTGTATAAATATCCAACCCTCCATACCCTCCTTTGCGATTGGATGAAAAATAAATAGTGCTGCCATCCGGACTGAAAGCAGGAGTTGACTCCCAGGAATCGGGTTGATTAATATTGATCTGCCTTGGCTCTTCCCACTCTCCATTTCTAAATCGAGACATGTAGATATCCACATCCGGGTTGCCCTTTTTCTTACCTGTATTGCCTTTCGCAAAAAGCATTATTCTTCCATCGGGAGAAAATGTAATACAGCCATCATTGACATTGGGCGTATTTAATATTTCGGATAACGGAGCAAGGGTAGACGCATCCACATTGGCCCCAGATGTTTGAACCTTATACAATTTTGTGAAGGGTGTGCCCGTGGCGAGGTAAACCCGACTATCGTCACGACTTGCTGTAAAATAAAGCTCCCCATTTAGGTAAGCAGGGGAGTATTCACTGAGGGGTGTATTAATGGCATCAAGATTTTTTATCTTGTAATAGCTATGCTTTCGGGAAAGCTCATCAATGTAGTCGATTCCATCTATCTCTCTTTCCACGCGCCCTTTGAGGTCTTCATTCTTTGTGTTTACTGCCAAGTCTTCCAGCTGAGCCTTTGCCTCATTGTATTTTCCATTTGCCTTCAGTGCCTGGGCATAAAACAGGATAACAGAGTCTCGGTTTATATCTCGGCTTTTTGCTTTTGCATAGAATGGCTCCGACTCCCTAATTCGGTTAGACAATCTGTAAGACTCTGCTATGTAGTAATTGGCTTTACTATTGTTGGGGTCTTTTTCCAGAACATGTTTATAGTAGTTAATTACATTCTGGTACTTCCCAAAACGCATTGATTTCATTGCCTTCTTCTCGGGGCCACAGCCCAACAGAAAAATAATTACAAAAAAAAATACTGCTCGTAATCTCATATTCTCATCAAAAAGCAGCTAAAGTTACAAAAAAGAAAAACGCTCAGGCTAACGTGCTTTTAGGTAGATATCTAGCCAGCCAGGACTCCGCTACACTTACGCTCCAATTTTGAAGATAGTCTGCTTTTGTAGTTACTAAATTATTGAACGTATTCATTGATGCATTTAGCGTCCCAGCATTAAATAATTCCTTCAATTTTGAAATTGAATAGAGATCAATCTTACCATTAATTAGAAATGCGGCCTGTCCTCTATCGAAAAAATCAATCTCCATTCTATCTCCCAATTCTTTTAGTACACGTACAGATCCATCCACAGAACAACCACTGGCTTCACTTGCATTTTCATCTACTGCAAGAATTAGAAAATGATTATAGGCAATATCAAAAGATGTTTGCAGTGGCTCACCATGCGCTTGCCATTGAGAGCAAAAGGTCTCTATTGCAGTTGCCATCTCCTCCATCTCGGGAGCAGATATTTCTCTGTTCATTTGGTAGACCCAAACCTTAGCCTGATCTGATATTTCATTAAAAGGAATAAACATATTTTTATCTTTACTCCTATAAACCTTGCGACTCGGCTATTAGTTCGGCCAAATCTTTTACCACCACCTCGTTTTCTTTCTCTTTATTTTTTACTCCGTCACTCATCATGGTCAGGCAAAAGGGACAGGCAACTGCCACAGTAGTGGCTCCTGTTTGTAATGCTTCTTCTGTGCGTTCTACATTAATATCTTTATTTCCTTTTTCAGGCTCTTTCCACATTTGGGCTCCGCCTCCCCCGCAACACAAGCCAGTAGAGCGGTTGCGCTTCATTTCTACCAAATCTGCATCCAATGATTCCAACACTTTCCGGGGAGCCTCATATACACCGTTTGCCCTGCCCAAATAACAAGAATCATGATAAGTGATTTTTTTTCCTTTGAAAGCCCCTCCTTCTTTCATCTTAATCCGGCCTTCGTCAATCAATTGTTGAAGAAAGGTGGAGTGATGAACCATTTCATAGTTACCACCCAGTTCAGGATATTCATTTTTAATAGTGTTGAAACAGTGTGGACATGCCGTTACAATCTTTTTGATGTTATAGCCATTCAAAACAGTAATGTTGCTCATTGCCTGCATCTGAAACAAGAATTCGTTGCCTGCTCTTCTTGCAGGATCCCCTGTACAGCTTTCCTCTGGACCCAGCACGGCAAACTTTATTCCTACTGCATTTAATATTTTAACAAATGCTATTGTTACTTTCTTGTATCTGTCATCGAACGAGCCGGCACAGCCCACCCAAAAAAGAATTTCGGGAGACTCATTCTTAGCTGCCATTTCAGCCATTGTTGGAACAGTATTGCTCTCTTCGCTCATTATTATGTTATTACGATTTCGACTTTAATTCATTCGCCCAGTTAAACCGATCGCTTGCAGAAAACTTCCAGGGAGCAAAATTGGTTTCAATATTTTGAAACATACTATTCCACTGGGCAGGCGATCCTGACTCCTCCATGGCTACATATCTTCTCAACTCCAATATAATATCTAGCGGGTTGATCAAAACAGGACAAGCCTCTACACATGCATTGCAAGTAGTGCAGGCATTGATCTCTTCTTTTGTGATGTAGTCTCCCAATAAAGATTTGCCGTCTTGTAATCCAGGCCCGCCTGAAGCAATGCTTTTACCCACCTCCTCCATTCTATCCCTCGTATCCATCATGACCTTGCGGGGAGAAAGTTTTTTGCCTGTAATATTGGCAGGACATTCTGAAGTACATCTGCCACACTCGGTACAGGCATAGGCTGCCATCAGGTTGACTCTGCTCAAATCATTTATGTCTTTAGCACCAAATCTTCCTGGTTCACCTAGAGGGGTTTCGGTAGCTCCCAATCCAAGCATTGACTTTACTTCATTGGTTACAACAGGCATATTATCAATATGTCCTTTTGGACCTAACTTGGAAAAATAAGTGTTCGGAAAAGCCAAAAAAATATGCAGATGCTTTGAGTACGTTACATATAGCGCGAAACCTAAAATACCAACGATATGAAACCACCAAGTCGATCGCTCCAAAACAATCAGGGTGGAAGTGTTAAGTCCATCAAAAAGCGGCATCAAAAAAGAACTAAAGAAAAGCCTGCCGGTTTGTGCATAATGATCATTCCTTAATTGCAGGAGTTGATCGGATGCATTCATTGTAAGAATGGCCAACATCAAAGTAATTTCAATAACCAGAATCAGATTACCATCCAGTCTTGGCCAAGAGGTCATCTCAGCAGACCAGAAACGCTTCACTCTTAAGACATTTCTTCTGATTAGAAAAACAATGCAAGAAATAAGCACTGCCACCGCCAGAAATTCAAAGAAGTTCATGAGCAGTGGGTAAAAGCTGCCCAATAGCGGAGCAAAAAGACGATGAGTCCCCAGTACGCCATCTAAAATAAACTCTAATACTTCCAGGTTGATGATGATAAAGCCCGCATAAATCCAAAAATGCAGGAAGGCTGGAATGATTCTTTTAAACATCTTCTTCTGGCCAAAAGCAATCAAAAGCACATTTCTCCACCTTGCTGCTTTATTACCATTAATTGGCGTTTGCCTGCCCAGTTGTATGTTGGACTTGATCCTGACTATCCTTTTCCAGATAAAAAAGATGGCAACAATCAGGGTAATCAAAAATAAAATTTGTTGAACTACGGCCATGCAACGAAAGTAAGTGACATAATTCTCTTAACCAGAAAAATTTAAGCAATTTTTGTCGCAAAACTAAATTTGTCTAGTTTTGTGCCCCATCTAAAATGAGAGATGGGATTTTTTCGGTGACGTAGCTCAGTTGGTAGAGCAAAGGACTGAAAATCCTTGTGTCGGGGGTTCAATTCCCTCCGTCACCACAAATGCCTCCTTTTCTTTAAGGAGGCATTTTTTTATTAGACAAGGAGTGCTTTGTCTATATCCTTCAAAGCCAAAATAACGGTTCTTTCTATAAGGGATCAACTGATAATCTTTTGAGAGGATTTGATCAACACAACAGTGGAAAAGATTTTGCTACTCGAAGGTTTCTACCGTGGCGCCTAGTTTGGTATAGGTTAAAGAAAGATCGATCTGAGGCAGTAGCTCTTGAGATGAAACTAAAAAACCTGTCTGTTAATAGAACAATTGAGTTCACAGTAAAGCACCTTGTTACCGAAAACATCCGTGGGTTAATAATATACCCAATCGAAAATACAGGGAAAAAATAGTTCAATCCTGAGGAGACGCACAGCGCCTGTCAGGATGCTGACCGAAGCGTCAGCATTCCCTCCGTTACCACAAATGCCTCCTTTTCTTTAAGAAGGCATTTTTGTTTATGGCCTATTCCACTTGGGGGAAAGCATAAGTGAGGTGCTTATACTTGTTATTCAATTAGCTACTCTATTTAATTCGCAATACTCATTGCTGCCACATACGCTGTGGTCCAAGCGGACTGAAAATTAAAACCCCCTGTCTCACCATCTATATTAAGTACTTCACCAGCAAAATAGATTCCTGGAACAATAGTGCTTTCACATGTATCGAGATTGATTTCGTCAAGGTTTACACCTCCACAGGTAACAAACTCTTCTTTAAAAGTAGTTTTGCCTTTAATCTCAAATTCACACCTCACAAGATTTTCGATCAATCTATTCAAATACTTCTTGGGCATCTCGTCCCAAATCTTTGTGGCCTCTATTCCCGCTAATGCACATACCCTTGCCCAGAGCCTGTTTGGTAAATCATACAATGCGTGAGCAATAATTTTCTGCTTCGGATGCCTGGTCTTATACTCATTCAATTGCCCTCTCACTTCATCTTCAGTGCTTTGACCTGTCCAGTTGACTAGGACGGTGAATTCATACTTCTTTTGAAACAAGTATTCTGCTGCCCAAGAAGAAAGTTTTATTACAGCGGGTCCACTTAACCCCCAATGGGTAATTAATACTGGCCCAAGCTCCCGGAATTTAGTTCCTGCAATTTGCACGCTTGCCTTTTCTACTGACACACCCATCAAATCTTTGAATCGTCCATTGCTATCATTAAAGGTAAAAAGAGATGGAATGGGACTTATCAGTTTATGCCCCAATTGCTCGACCCATTGATAAGCCGACCGCTTTGGAGAGCCGCCACTGGCAATCAATATCTTCTTTGAAAAATAATGTTTATGGTTTGAACCTTCAATCTGAAATCCCCCCCCATCCTCTCTTTCCACTTTAGTCACCTCACAATTCTTTTCAATTTTAATATTGAGTCTGTCTGCCTCCGAAAGAAAACAATCAACAATTGTCTTTGACTGATCCGTTATGGGGAACATTCTCCCGTCTTTTTCTGCTTTAAGTTTTATTCCTCTATGATCAAACCAGGCAACGACATCCTTGGCTTGAAAGCTTTTAAATAATTTCTTCAGCTCTTTTTGCCCACGAGGATAATGCCTGGACAAGGGCGTGGGTTCAAAGCAATGATGTGTTACATTACAACGGCCTCCACCAGATACACTTACCTTAGATAAAATTTTATTGGTCTTTTCAAGTATGAGCACACTCAGCTTTGGGTTGTTTGAGACAGCATTGATCGCTCCAAAGAAGCCAGCAGCTCCACCCCCGATCACAATTAAGTCAAATGATTCAGGTGTTTCCATGATAATGAAGGAGCTTCTTAATCCACTTCAATCTGCCCACGAACCAAATCTTCAAACGTGTCTCGTTGCCTGATAAGATGAGCTTTTCCATCCTTAATCATTACTTCTGTAGGCCTTAATCTGGAATTGAAGGTAGAGGCCATTGAGTAACCGTAGGCTCCAGCATTTTTTAGCACTAAAACATCCCCCTCTCGCACTTCATTCAGTTTGCGATCTGAGCCAAAGGTGTCTGTTTCACATATATTGCCTACTACGGTGTATACCTTTTGAGTACCTGTAGGATTCGACACATTTATAATCTCGTGATAGGCATCATACATCATTGGCCGGATAAGGTGGTTGAGACCGGAGTTAACGCCTACAAAATTGACGGAGGGTGTGGGTTTAACCACATTGGTTTTTACCAGCAAATAACCGGCTTCGCTTACTAAATATTTTCCTGGCTCAATCCACAATTCTAATTTGCGACCATAGCTTTCATAAAAATCCCTAAAAGCCTTTCCTAACTTTAGGCCTAGATCATACACATTGGTAACCATATCGTCTGATTTATAGGCCACTTTAAACCCACTTCCAAAGTCGATAAATTTAAGTGAGGGGAAATCTCTGGCTATCCCAAAAAGAATCTCTGACATTTTCAGGTACACATCGGTTTCAGAAATTTCTGACCCTGTGTGAATATGCAATCCATTGATATTGATATTGTACTTATTCACTATTTCAATAATCTCCGGCATTTGGAATACCGAGATTCCAAACTTTGAATTACCATGCCCCGTAGATATTTTATAGTTGCCGCCAGCGAGTATGTGCGGGTTGAGTCGTATGCAGCATGAGTAATCGCCTTTGTATTTCTTACCAAATTTCTCAAGCACAGACAAATTATCCAGATTGATATGGACGCCCATCTCCACTCCTGCGACTATCTCTTCAAAATCTACACAACTTGGTGTAAACATGATCTCATTTGGTTTAAATCCTGCTCTTAGGGCTAGTTTAGCCTCGTTGAGAGAAACCACGTCAATGCCACAACCTTGTTGCCGAATGTGTTTCAGAATGGATAGATTGGTGAGCGCTTTTGCTGCGTATTTTATTTTTAAATCACTGTCAGAAAAAGCATTCTTAAGGCTTTGAATCTGCTTTGTTATTTTTTCTGCATCATACACATATAGGGGAGTTCCATATTCACTGCAAATATCAAGCACATTCAGTCCCTGTATTTGATAAGTCCCATTGGTCAATTCCATCATTGGCAAGCATTATTAGATTACTCCATGTAATATTGCGGTGTGCAATCAACAAATATATCATGAATGGTACGGTCATTTGTATCTTCAAGCCTGAATTTTAATTTGTAAAAAAGCGGTTATGAAATTATTTTTTAGAGAATTGGGCCAGGGTCAGCCACTTATTATCCTTCACGGGCTATTTGGCTCCTCTGACAACTGGCATAGCTTATCAAAAGTCTTTGCTGAAAAGTATAAGGTTTATGTTGTTGACCAAAGAAATCATGGGCAGTCTCCTCACGATCCAATCCATGACTACAAAGCGTTGACAGATGATTTGAATGAATTTATTGATGATCATCAAATTGAGATGCCAATTGTTATGGGGCATTCAATGGGAGGAAAAACAGCCATGAATTTTGCCATAAGGTTCCCAGAGAAATTATCGAAACTAATAGTGGTTGACATTGTGCCAAAGACATATCCAGTCCATCACGATTCAATCTTAGAAGGCCTTACTTCAATTGATCTTGGTCTGCTTGAATCACGTGGCCAAGCCGATGAAATGCTAAGTCAATACGTACCCCAGCCTGCCGTGAGACAGTTTTTGCTCAAGAATCTGGCAAGGGACAATAATCAAAAGTTTGAATGGAGAATAAATATTCCCGTATTGGAAAAGCATATTGAAGACATGGGGGCAGAACTCCAATATAAGGGCAAGTTTAAGGGACCCGCCCTGTTTATTGTGGGTGTCAAATCAAATTATTTTAGAGCAGGTGATGATGTGTTGATAAGGTCGTATTTTCCAGGCGCAGAGATTGTAACACTGGATACAGGCCACTGGGTGCAAGCTGAAGACCCCAAAGGTTTTGCGGAAGTAGTTTTTAACTTCGTAAATAAATAATTAAAAAATGAGACCATGAAGGCTACAGGAAAATTATACCTGATACCTACAGTTATTGCTGACAACACTACTAATAAGGTAATATCCACCTATGTGCGTGAAACCCTTAAGCCAATTCGGTTTTTCCTAGTGGAGGATATCCGCACGGCAAGAAGGTTTTTAAGTAGTTTGTCAATTTTTGAAAATATCGAGCAGCTTTATTTCAACACTCTTGACAAAAACACCGCAGAAGCCGATCTCCCACAATTGATGAGCCCATTATTAAAAGGGAAGCCTATTGGAATCATTTCAGAGTCGGGTTGTCCTGGGGTAGCAGACCCTGGAGCATTGGCTGTTCGCTATGCCCATCAAAAAGGAATTTCTGTAGAGCCCCTAGTTGGCCCATCAAGCATTTTGCTGGCATTGATGGCTTCGGGATTGAATGGTCAGCGTTTTTCTTTTAATGGTTACCTCCCGGTAGAAGCGCAAGAAGCAACTCAGGCAATAAAGAAATTAGAGGGCGAATCAAGAGCAAAGAATCAAACACAAATTTTCATTGAAACTCCTTATAGGAACAATTCCCTGGTGAGTCACCTACTCAAATCCCTGAATGACGAAACTTTGTTGTGTATTGCTGTAAATATTACTGGTGAGTCAGAGATGATTAAGACTCAGACCATTAAAGCTTGGAAAAATACCGAAATCACATTGCCTCGCCAGCCCGCACTGTTCCTATTTCTGGCTTTCTGAGTTTTGTTTTAAGCCCATTACGTCTAAATTTGCCGCTTCCATTTCAACTATTTATATGCCTTATTTATTCACTTCAGAGTCAGTTTCCGAAGGTCATCCTGACAAAGTCTCCGATCAAATTTCCGATGCGTTAATAGACTACTTTTTGGCCTACGATGCCAATTCCAAGGTGGCCTGTGAAACATTGGTGACCACCGGGCAAGTTGTACTCGCTGGTGAGGTGAAGTCAGAAGCCTATTTGGATGTACAGGACATTGCGCGAGAAGTAATCCGCAAGATTGGCTACACCAAAAGCGAATACATGTTTGAGGCCAATTCGTGTGGAATCCTTTCCGCCATTCATGAGCAATCTCCCGATATTAATCAGGGCGTTGAGAGAAAGAAAAAAGAAGATCAGGGTGCCGGTGACCAAGGAATGATGTTTGGTTACGCAACTAACGAAACGGACAACTACATGCCGTTGCCTTTAGAGCTTGCTCATTTACTTTTAAAAGAAATGGCAGCTATACGAAGGGAAGGAAAAATAATGACTTACCTCCGCCCCGATGCGAAATCTCAGGTAACCATTGAATACAGTGACGACAAAAAGCCTCAACGCATTGATACTATTGTTATTTCTACTCAACACGATGACTTTGGAAGTGACAGTTTCATGTTAAAAAAAATAAGAGAGGATATGATTTCTATCCTCATCCCCAGGATCAAAAAGAAATTACCCAAGCGAATTCAAAAGCTCTTTACAGATAAAATTCAATACCACATCAACCCAACTGGTAAATTTGTAATTGGTGGGCCCCATGGTGACACAGGCCTTACGGGTCGAAAAATTATTGTAGATACTTATGGTGGTAAAGGAGCACATGGAGGAGGTGCATTCTCAGGAAAGGATCCATCAAAAGTGGACCGCTCTGCAGCATATGCCACTCGCCATATTGCCAAGAATATGGTAGCTGCTGGTATTTGTGACGAAGTGCTAGTGCAGGTGGCTTATGCAATTGGTGTAGCAAAACCTGTAGGTCTTTATGTTGACACCTATGGCTCCTCCAAAGTGAAAATGAATGATGGAGCTATCGCTGAAAAGATCGGTAAGATATTTGACATGCGTCCGTACTTTATCGAAAAGCGATTCAATCTTCGTACCCCCATCTACAGCGAAACAGCAGCCTACGGCCACATGGGGCGTGAACCAAAAATTGTAGAAAAAGTATTCAATAAAGGAAAAAAGAATCAGGTGAAAATAAAGGTAGAGTTATTTCCCTGGGAGAAACTTGATTTTGTAGATACTCTTAAAAAGGCTTTTAAAGTATAATTCAATATCTAATGATACATGAAAATAAAGGCCCCAGTGATGGGGCCTTTATTTTTTTATCGGCTAACTGTTATCTTCTTTTTAAACTTAAGTAACTGTTTTCGCAGTGCCTCTGTGGCTTGATCTGTGGCTGCCTCAAATGAAACGGCCTGCTCGCTAGCAAATAACAAACTTCCAGGCACCCTCAATTTAATCTCCACTGTTTTGTTTTCTGTTCCTTCATTATTTAAACGAAGAAAAACTTCCCCATCTACCGTGCGGTCATAAAATGTCTCCAGCTTATCCACTTTTTTCTGAATAAAATCAATCAATTTCTGATCTGCATCAAAGCGAATAGAATGAACTTGCAACTTCATACACATTTATTTAAAGGTTAAACAATATTATTTCTTTGTAAGGTGTGCGCCTGATTTACACGTAGGGGTTACATCATAAACGTTTTACTTATTTATCTATAATTTAGTCAATCTTATGCTTTAGGGTGCGCTTGATCAAAAACTTTTTTCAATTTCTCCATTGAGTTGTGTGTGTACACTTGTGTGGCAGCCAAACTAGTGTGCCCCAGTAAGTCTTTCACAGCATTTATCTCCGCTCCTTTATTTAATAAGTGAGTGGCAAACGAATGGCGTAGCACGTGCGGACTTCTTTTTTCCACCGAGGTAAATTGATCCAGGTATTTTCGCACCAGTCGGTAGATCATCATTGGGTAAACAGGCCCACCTGAGTCATTAACAAATAGCAAGCCATGGCTTTTTTTCTCCACGTCTCTATCCCTAACTTTCCTATACTCTTCTATAATAGAAACGATACTCTTTGAAAAAGGTATTACCCTTTCCTTATTTCTTTTCCCCAAAACCTTAATAGTGCGCTCTTGCAAATTGACATACTGCTCTTTTAAGCCAATTAATTCAGATAATCGGATTCCCGTTCCATAAAATAATTCTATAATTAAGCGATCGCGCCAACCTTCCAGTGTATTCTCAAATTCAATATTATCCAAGAGCCTGGTCATATCTTCCTCATGGACAAAATGCGGAAGTTTTTTAGAGGTCTTAAGTATTTTAATTTTTTGCATCGGATCTTTTTCTATTGCCTCTTGTTTAAGGCAAAACTTAAAAAAACTCCGGAGACAGGCGATTTTCCTGTTGATTGATCTGGGATCCAGTTTGATCTCAACCATGCTTACAATCCAAGCTCTAATTGCCCCATAAGTTGCCAGTTCTGGGCGTTTTTCCTCATAAGATGTTTCAAGAAACTTAGAAAACTGATGAATATCTGTCTGGTAAGACAAGATCGTTTTTGGACTATACCTTTTTTCGTATTGAAGATATTTAAAAAATGAGTCCACCATTGCTTCCATCCCTTCGTATAGAGCAATGTAAAAAAAATATCCCCTTGGGTAAAGCACCCAAGGGGATATGTTAATTATTTCGAAGTTATTAAACTATTAATAGTTGTCGTTGGCGTACATTTTCTGCCTGTAAGCAGCACCCAACACTTCTTGTCTTCTTGTAATAGAGGGCTTTTCAAAAGATGTCCTTGAGCGCAGCTCCTTTAGAACACCCGTTTTCTCAAACTTCTTTTTGAAGCGTTTAAGTGCCTTGTCTATTGATTCGTTCTCCTTTACGTTGATAATCAGCATAATGTAAAATTTCTATTCGGGCTGCAAATATAGCCAGATCCACTTGAATTTTGCAAGTTTTACTTTAAAACAGCTCGTGAAATTACCAGTTTTTGAATTTCAGAGGTTCCCTCACCAATGGTGCAAAGTTTTGCATCACGGTAAAACTTCTCTACTGGGAAATCCTTGATATAACCATACCCACCAAATATCTGAACAGCATCATTGGCTACCTCCACTGCAATCTCAGAAGCATAGAGTTTCGCCATGGCCGATTCCAGATTCACACTTTTCCCTCTATTTTTCAGATCAGCCGCCCTAAAAGTAAGCAGCTTAGCGGCCTCCACCTTGGTTGCCATATCTGCCAACTTAAAAGAGATACCCTGAAAAGAAGAAATAGGCTTATTAAACTGATGGCGCTCCTTGGAATATTGAAGCGCTGCGTCAAAGGCTCCTTGGGCTATACCCAAGCTAAGTGCTGCAATCGAAATCCTTCCTCCATCCAACACTTTAAGAGATTGTACAAAACCATCTCCAGCTTTTCCAATTACCTGGCTTTCGTGAACGCGACAATCAGTAAAAATGAGTTCTGCTGTTTCTGAGGCACGCATCCCCAATTTGTTTTCCTTCTTACCTGCACTAAACCCAGGAGTTCCCTTTTCAATAATAAAGGCTGTCATCCCGTGAGAATCCCCCACTTCACCTGTCCTGACAATGACAACAGCTACGTCCCCTGACTTACCATGAGTAATAAAATTCTTAGCCCCATTAATCACGTAATGATCTCCATCCTTTACAGCAACCGTGCGCATATTCCCTGCATCAGAGCCTGTATTTGGCTCCGTAAGGCCCCACGCACCTATCCATTGGCCAGAAGCTAACTTGGGTAAATATTTTTTCTTCTGCTCTTCATTGGCAAATTGTAAAATGTGGCCCGTGCAGAGAGAATTGTGAGCTGCAACAGATAGCCCAATCGAGCCGTCAATTCTGGCAATTTCAGAAACCGCAGTCACATACTCGGGGTATCCAAACCCAGAGCCTCCATATTCCTCAGGAACCAAAACACCCATTAGCCCAAGATTTCCCATTTTACGAAACAGGGGAACAGGAAATTCCTGGCTCTCATCCCATTTCATAATGTTGGGTTTAATCTCCAATTCACCAAAATCTTTGATCATCTGAGCAATCATTTTTTGATTCTCTGATTCGTCAAAGTTTATGCCCACGGCCGGTTCTGTCATTGTTGTCATCTCTTTCTATATTTTTTAGGGCTTCAAAAGTATTTCGTAAAATTGAATTAACCAAACGAATGTTAGTTTGGTGGTTTATAGTAAGATGACTTTACCCTCAGAGCCCAGAAAACACTATTTTTACGCCTCTTTCAAACTTTGAAAATATGAAAATTGCAGTTGTTGGGACGGGATATGTGGGATTGGTCACTGGTACTTGCCTGGCCGAAACCGGAAATACGGTAACCTGTATAGATATAGACGAAGAAAAGGTAAAAACTCTTCAGGGAGGAAAAGTTACCATTTATGAACCTGGACTTACTCTTTTGTTTGAACGGAATGTGAAACAAAATCGTCTTTCATTCACCAGCCATTTAAAAGAAGGAATAAAAGATGCTAAGATCATATTTTTGGCCCTACCCACTCCTTCTGGTGAAGATGGCTCTGCTGATCTTAAGTATATATTAAAGGTAGCTAACGATCTGGGCCCTCTATTGGATGCTTATACTGTCATTGTTGATAAGAGTACTGTCCCAGTGGGCACGGCCGAAAAGGTAAGAGGGGCCATTGCTGTCAATGCGAAGGTAGAATTTGATGTGGTTTCCAATCCTGAATTTTTGAGAGAAGGTGTTGCCGTTGATGACTTTATGAAGCCGGAGCGCGTAGTTATTGGCACTAGTTCTGATAGGGCACAAAAATTAATGGAGGAGTTATACGCACCCTTTGTTCGTCAGGGTAACCCCATCATTTTTATGGATGAACGCTCTGCAGAATTAACCAAATATGCCGCCAACTCTTTTCTGGCAACCAAGATCAGCTTCATGAACGAGATTGCTAACCTTTGTGAACTACTGGGAGCTGATGTGGATTCGGTGCGTAAAGGGATTGGTTCTGATAGCCGCATTGGCAAACGCTTTTTATTTCCGGGCATAGGTTATGGCGGGAGTTGCTTTCCAAAAGATGTTAAGGCATTGGCTAAATCTTCCTCCGATGCCAATTACGATTTTAAAATTTTAAATTCCGTAATGGAGGTAAACGTGATCCAACGAACCAAACTGATGGATCGCGTTAAAAAACATTTCAACGGAAACCTGAGGGATAAAAAGATTGCCATATGGGGTTTGGCTTTTAAGCCTCACACTGACGATATCAGGGAAGCTCCTGCACTTTATAATATTGAATATTTATTAAAAGAGGGTGCTACAATAACCACCCATGACCCCGAAGCAATGGAGAATGTGAAAAAGGTATTAGGAGAAAAAATTAAATATTTCTCTAATCCTTACGATGCAGCAGAGGGAGCCGATGCCATACTTATCGCTACAGAATGGCCAGAATTTCGGGCTCCGGACTTTGAAAGATTAGGGACGCTTATGAAAAATAAGGTGATCTTTGATGGAAGAAATTTGTATGATGTAAGTACCATGAAGGAACTTGGATTCACCTATACAAGCATTGGAAGAAAATCCGTATGAGTAAAAAAAGAATATTAATCACAGGGGGCGCAGGCTTTCTTGGGTCTCATCTGTGTGACAGGTATGTCAAAGAAGGTTATCATGTAATCGCTATGGATAATCTTATAACTGGTGATCTTAAAAACATAGAGCATCTTTTTAAACATCCTGATTTTGAGTTTTCTCATAGTGATGTTTCAAAGTTTGTTTATGTTCCTGGAAAACTTGACTACATTCTGCATTTTGCATCCCCCGCAAGTCCAATAGATTATTTGAAAATACCCATACAAACGTTAAAGGTTGGCTCGCTGGGCACTCACAACTTGTTAGGATTAGCCTTAGCCAAAAAAGCAAGAATTCTAGTAGCCTCTACTTCAGAGGTGTATGGCGATCCGCTTGTTCACCCTCAGGTAGAGGAGTATTATGGCAATGTTGATCCTGTCGGCCCACGTGGTGTTTACGATGAAGCCAAGCGCTTTCAGGAGGCCATGACGATGGCCTATCACACCTTTCATGGACTGGAAACCCGAATTATAAGAATATTTAATACCTATGGCCCACGCATGCGACTCAATGATGGAAGGGTGCTTCCTGCGTTTATCGGGCAAGCTTTGAGGGGTGAAGATTTAACTGTTTTTGGGGACGGATCTCAAACAAGATCATTTTGCTATGTAGATGACTTGGTGGAAGGAATCTACCGTCTTCTTCTTTCTGATTACCACTTGCCTGTGAACATTGGGAATCCTGATGAGATTACGATCCTTCAATTCGCGGAGGAAATCGTAAAGCTGACTGGAACTACACAAAAGATCATTAGAAAGTCATTACCTGTAAACGATCCAAAACAAAGGCGGCCCGATATCACCAAAGCCAAATCCCTTTTGAAATGGGAGCCAAAGGTAAATCGTGCGGAGGGGTTAAAAATAACTTATGATTATTTTAAATCTCTGCCTAAAGAAGTCTTGTTTGATCGTGACCATAAAAACTTTGAGCAATATATTAGGTGAGTCTTTTAAAAAAAATATTAATCACTGGGGGCGCAGGGTTCATTGGATCGCATGTCGTCCGTTTGTTTGTAAACAAATATCCTGATTGTGAAATTGTAAATCTGGACAAGCTCACTTACGCAGGAAACCTGGAAAACCTAAGAGACATAGAAAACAAACAGAATTATCGATTTATCAAAGGTGATATCGTGGATACTCCTGCAATGTTAAAGCTATTCTCAGAAGAGAAATTTGATGGAGTAGTTCACCTGGCCGCTGAATCGCACGTAGACCGATCCCTAGAAAATCCCAATGAATTTGTAATGACCAATATTATTGGAACCGTGAATCTGCTTCAGGCCGCTTTGAAAACCTGGGGGGCAGATTCTTCAAAAAGATTCTATCACATTTCTACAGATGAGGTATATGGTTCTGCTGAGGGGAGCGACTTGTTTACCGAACAAACTGCTATCGATCCTCAATCCCCTTACTCATCATCTAAAGCCGGAAGCGACCATTTTGTAAAAGCTTTTTATAATAGCTTTAATTTACCCATTTTGATTAGCCGCTGTTCGAACAACTACGGCCCCAATCATTTCCCTGAAAAGCTGATCCCTTTAATGATCAACAACCTCCTCGAAAGCAAACCCCTTCCAGTTTATGGAAAAGGTGAAAATGTTAGGGATTGGTTATATGTGGCGGATCATGCTAGGGCTATCGATATAATTTTCCACAAAGGAAAAACAGGTGAGGTGTATAACGTTGGAGGAAATAATGAGTGGAGAAACATTGACCTGGTGAATCTTTTGTGCCGTGTAATGGACAAAAAACTTCAGCGCCCTGAAGGAGCCTCAGCAAAACTCATCACTTATGTGAAGGACAGGCCCGGCCATGATTTGCGGTATGCCGTTGATTCCTCAAAATTACAAAACGATTTAGGCTGGGCGCCTTCAGTTACCTTAGAAATTGGCTTAGAGAAAACTGTGGATTGGTATCTCAACAATAAGGAGTGGCTGAGCCGCGTGACTTCCGGGCAGTATAGAGCCTACTACACTCAAATGTACGAAAAGAGATGAAAGGAATTATTCTGGCAGGAGGATCCGGCACACGTTTGCATCCTTTAACATTGGTGATCAGCAAACAACTTATGCCTTTGTACGACAAGCCCATGATTTATTACCCATTGTCGGTGTTGATGATGACTGGCATTCGGGAGATTCTTATTATATCTACCCCACAAGATTTGCCATTATTTGAAAGGCTACTGGGTGATGGCTCAAAATTGGGATGTTCGTTTTCGTATGCAGAACAGCCAAAACCTGAAGGCCTTGCACAAGCATTTGTTATTGGTGAAAAATTTATTGGTAAAGATAAGGTCGCGCTCATTCTTGGCGATAATATATTTTACGGATCAGGCTTGGTCAACCTTCTTCAGACGCATAAAGATCCACAGGGTGGAGTCGTCTTTGCCTACCATGTGCATGATCCGGAGCGCTACGGTGTGGTGGAGTTTGATAAAGACAACAAAGCAATTTCCATTGAAGAAAAACCTCAAACTCCCAAATCAAATTTTGCGGTGCCTGGACTATACTTTTATGATAACGAGGTAGTTTCAATAGCCAAAGCACTTAAACCAAGTAAGCGGGGTGAACTAGAAATTACTGACATCAACAACATTTACCTGAAAAAAGAAAAACTTACTGTAGCCCAGATGAGCCGGGGAACGGCCTGGCTGGATACCGGTACATTTGACTCATTGATGCAGGCCTCCAACTTTGTGCAGGTCATTGAACAAAGACAGAACTTAAAAGTAGGTTGTATTGAAGAGGTGGCCTATCGCATGAAGTTTATTAATAAAGAACAGTTGCTTGAGTTGGCTCAACCCCTCGAGAAAAGTGGGTACGGTGTCTATTTAAAAATGATTGCCAACTACTCCTCATAGTAGATCACGTGTAACAAAGTTGTTCCCACGGCTTCCAGCGTTTCCTTACTTATTAAATCCATATTGTCTTTTTGCGTATGGTGGTAATCACCGAAGTACCCAATGCCCTGCTGATAGTGTACAATATCTATCATCGGAATTTTTGCCCATTCATTTACATAAATATGATCATCTGTAATGGCATGAGCATTTTGCTTTACAAAATAATCTGAGTACCCTAACCTCGCCCCAGCATCCCAAACTTTAGCTACAATATTAGGGGCATATTGCAAGCTGGCACCTTCCCTGAAAAACTGAGATCCTTTCGCACCGACCATATCTAGCAATATCCCATAATAGGCCGAATAATTTGGTTTGTGTTTATTTCTCGACCAATATTGAGAACCCATGCACCACCAACTGTCCCAATCTCCTGGTGGCTTTTGTTGTCCCTGGATACTTTCTGGCTCCCCCCAATCCTCACCATCAAATAGGATAATATCAATTCCTATTTGAATTGAAGTGTCCGCTTTCAGTAGCCTGGCTACCTCCAGTAACACTCCCACTCCACTGGCTCCATCGTTGGCCCCATCCATTGGACCAATAGGATTGGTCGGGTCTTTATCTGCAAATGGCCGGGTATCCCAGTGTGCAGCAAGGAGCACACGCTTTTGCTTTTCTATTCCAAAGGAGGCTATAATATTTCTAAGCTGAAGTTGTTGCCCCTGATAAGAGGGCGCCCTAAACTCCTGAGTAGTTACAGAGGCTCCATATCCTTTTAATTTGCTGATTAAGAACTCTCCCGCATCCCTATGGGCTTTGCTATTGGGCACCCTTGGGCCAAAGTCAACCTGTTTCTTTACGAACGAGTAGGCAGAGTCTGCATTAAATCTGGGTACTTTAACAATTCTTGTAGGTTTTGCCTCCTCTTCCGATTTGCTCTCCCCGCCTCCACAACTTATTAAAAAAAATAGGAGCATAAGTTGCCCTAGCAATAAACATAACCTCTTTTTATTCATCATAACCTCAATTTCGACATCCTGACAATATTTTGCAATAAATTAAAAATCGATTACCTTTGCGACAACTTATGTGGAAAACAGTAAGAGGGGACTAAAAAGTCCCCTCTTTGTTTATCATAACTTATGGATTTGAGCACACACATCACTGAACTAGTAGCCTCCTTATTATTAAAGGAGCCTCACCTTTTTTTAGTGGACATAGTTATATCTGGAAACAGGGTTCAAAAAAAGGTGGTTGTAATTATTGATGGAGACGAAGGAGTAACTATCGAGAATTGCGCGAAATTGAGCCGGGCCTTATCTGCAGAATTGGATGATGAAGAGCTTGTTCCCGAAAATTACGCCCTTGAAGTGACCACTCCGGGTGTTGACTTTCCGCTCAAACTGAAACGTCAGTATAAGAAACACATAGGCAGGGGATTCAAGATTTCTTTAATTGATAAGTCTGAGATAAAAGGAAAGTTGATTGGCTCTACTGAAGAATTCATTGAATTAGAAATTGAGGAAAAAATAAATAAAAAGAAAGAAGTGAAAACAATGGAAATACCATTTGATATGATTGACAAGGCATTAGTACAAATTTCTTTTAAATAAGTAAATAACATGGATGCTTCAACCTTAGTAGAATCCTTTGCAGACTTTGCAAAGCAAAAAAATATAGACAGACCAACCATGATTCGAATTCTGGAAGATGTTTTTCGGAACATGATTCGGAAGAAATACGAACACGATGACAATTTTGACATCATAGTGAACTCAGACAAGGGTGATCTTGAAATTTGGCGCTTTCGCGAGATTGTAGAAGACGACTCTGAAGACATTTGGGATCACGACAAAATAAGTTTAAGTGAGGCACGGAAAATTGAGCCTGACTTTGAAGTAGGTGAAGAGGTGGCAGAAGAGGTTCATCTTGAAGATTTCGGCAGAAGAGCCGTGAGCACTGCACGCCAAACTCTTATGCAAAAGGTAAAGGACCTTGAAAAAGACATCCTTTTCGAAAATACAAAGAAATCGTTGGCGAGATTATTACCGGTGAGGTGTACCAGGTACTGAGTCGCGAAGTGTTACTGATCGATGGTGAAGGCAACGAAATTTCTTTACCGCGTAGCGAACAAATTCCAAAAGACCGCTACAGAAAAGGCGAGTCGATACGGGCGATCGTTCACAAAGTAGAAATGATCAATGGCAATCCGAAAATTATTCTTTCCAGAACGTCTCCAGTATTTCTGGAACGATTGTTCGAACAAGAGGTACCGGAAGTATACGATGGATTGATTACCATCAAGAAGGTAATCCGTGAGCCGGGCGAACGAGCAAAAGTAGCCGTAGAGTCTTATGACGATCGGATTGACCCTGTGGGGGCTTGTGTGGGAATGAAAGGCTCAAGGATTCATGCCATTGTGAGAGAGTTGCAAAATGAGAATATTGATGTCATCAACTATACCGAAAATCTTGATCTCTACATTACACGTGCGTTAAGCCCTGCTAAAATCACCAGCATTAAAGTGGATAAAGACAATGGGCGTGTATCTGTTTATTTAAAACCGGATCAGGTATCACTCGCCATCGGTAAAGGCGGCTTAAATATAAAGTTGGCCAGTCGTTTGGTAGATATGGAAATAGATGTATTTAGAGAAGACATGGAACTTCAAGACGAAGATGTTGACCTGCATGAATTCTCTGATGAAATTGAAAGTTGGGTGATTGATGAGCTCAACCGAATAGGCTTGGATACAGCAAAGAGTGTATTGGCATTGAATGCAGAAGAGTTAGTAAGAAGAACCGATTTGGAAGAAGAAACAGTAGAGCTCCTTCTAAAAGCACTTAAGAAAGAGTTCGAACAAGAATAGAACAAATAGAAAACCAAAAAATACCGATATTTGGGCAACATGGCAGAAAATAAAATGATACGGTTGGGGCAGGCATCTAGAAAGCTAAATGTGGGACACAATACCATATTGGATTTTCTTTCAGGAAAGGGATTTGATGTGGAAAACAACCCCAATGCCAAATTAACCGAAGAGCAGTTTGCCATGCTTTCAAAGGAGTTTGCTAGTTCAGCCTCTGAAAAGCGGGAAGCTTCTAGTTTAACAATCGGCATTAAGCATACGGAAGATGTCACTATTGAAACAGAGAACGAGGCTAGCCGGAAGAAATCTGATGAAGATGAGCAGATTTTAATAAAGAATCTCGGTTCCAGTGAAATCAAACCCAAGGAGGAGCCTAAGCAACCTGAAAGAGTTGAGTTAGAGACAACAAAACTTGAGGGTATTAAGGTTTTGGGTAAAATAGACCTTGAAAAGAAAAAGGTTACGGAAAAACCCAAAGAGGTAGCGCCCGTTGTACAGGCAAAAGAAGTAAAAAAGGAAGTAGAGGAGGTAAAGGAAATAAAAGAAGAGGAGAAGAAAGAGATTCCTCCCGTAAAGGAAGAAAAGAAAGAGCAGGAGGTCATCAAGGCAAAAGCCAATAGGTTGCAAGGCCTTAAAGTGGTGGATAGAATCGAATTACCTGTCGAGAAGAAAAAGGACCAACCTGTCGCTTCTTCTGACAAACGGGATGAATCGAGAAAAAGAAGACCTCGCAAAAGGATTATACCTCCTAAAGACGATCGAAGCAGTAAAGGTAAAAAACCGTTTGCCCCGCGTACGCAAAAAGCAGAACCCACAGAAAAAGAAATTCAAGAGCAGGTTCGTGCGACCCTCGCAAAACTGAGTGGTGGCCAGAAAAGAACGGGTGGCGCTAAGTACAGAAAAGAAAAACGGCAGGCTGTATCTGAGGCAGAAGATGAAAGGCTACTACAGGAACAGGAAGATTCAAAAACACTAAAAGTGACAGAGTTTATCTCTGCCAACGACCTTGCCTCTTTGATGAACGTATCGGTCAATGACGTGATCTCTACTTGCCTAAACCTGGGTATGTTCGTTTCCATCAACCAGCGATTGGATGCAGAGGCCATTACAGTAATTACTGATGAGTTTGGTTATGACGTGCAGTTTTCATCTTCTGAAGAAGAGCAGGTTGTAATAGAGGAAGAGGATGCAGAAGAAGATTTGGTGCCACGTGCCCCAATTGTAACCATTATGGGTCACGTAGACCACGGTAAAACTTCATTACTCGATTACATCAGGCATACAAAAGTTACTGATGAAGAAGCCGGAGGAATTACACAGCATATTGGTGCCTATAACGTAACCACAAAGAGCAATCAAAAAATAGCATTCCTAGATACCCCAGGCCACGAGGCGTTTACTGCTATGCGCGCGCGCGGTGCCAAAATTACAGATGTGGCCATTATCGTGGTGGCAGCTGATGATAATGTGATGCCCCAAACTAAGGAAGCGATTAACCACGCGCAGGTAGCAGGTGTCCCCATTGTAATTGCAATCAATAAAATTGACAAGCCTGGCGCTAATCCGGAGAAAGTTAAAGAGTCCCTATCTAAAATTAACATTCTTGTGGAAGACTGGGGAGGAAAATATCAATGCCAGGAGATTTCGGCAAAGACAGGGCAGGGTATTGATGATCTTCTGGAAAAAGTACTCCTTGAATCCGAACTGCTTAGCCTAAAGGTCAACCCCAATAAACCCGCTACCGGATCAGTGGTAGAAGCTGCCCTTGACAAGGGCCGCGGCTATGTTACTACTGTAATGGTGCAGGCTGGTACGCTTAAAATTGGTGACATCATTCTTGCCGGATCTAACTTTGGTCGCGTAAAAGCCATGTTTGATGCTACTGGTAATAAAGTAAAATCGGCTGGCCCCTCTACCCCGGTGTTGGTACTTGGATTGGATGGTGCAACGCAAGCTGGCGAGAAGTTTAACGTAATGGAAACAGACCGTGAGGCACGCGAAATCGCTGCCAAGCGTAGTCAAATTCAAAGAGAGCAAAGTATAAGGACTAAGAAGCATATCACGTTAGACGAAATTGGAAGACGTTTGGCCATTGGTTCATTTAAGGAATTAAGAATTATTGTTAAAGGTGACTTCGATGGTTCTGTAGAAGCCTTGGCTGACTCCTTGCTAAAGCTTTCAACTCCTAAAATACAAGTCAGCATTATCCACAAAGGTGTAGGACAAATATCCGAGTCTGATGTGTTGTTGGCCTCTGCCTCTGACGCGGTAATCGTTGGTTTCCAGGTAAGACCATCCAGCTCTGCTAGAAAAATTGCTGAAAACGAAGAAATTGAAATTCGCTTGTACTCAATTATCTATGACGCTATCAACGATGTGAAGGCCGCCATGGAGGGTATGTTGGAAAAAGAGTTTGAGGAAGTGATTGTGGGTAATGTGGATATAAGAGAAGTATTCAAGATTTCTAAAATAGGAACTGTAGCCGGTTGTATGGTAACCGATGGTTATATCAAGCGCGCCAACCCTATTCGCCTCATTCGCGATGGTATCGTCATCTATTCTGGTGAAATGACAGCCCTGAAGCGCTTCAAGGATGATGTAGCCGAAGTGAAGGCTGGATTTGATTGCGGTATCAGTATCAAAAACTTCAACGATATTCAGGTTGGTGATGTAATAGAGAGTTACGAGAATCGCGAGGTGAAGAAGTAACTGGAAAGTAGCATAAATAAAAAAGCCCCATGATTAATTTCATGGGGCTTTTTTGTTTTCTCTTGTCCCTGAAATTAAAACTTAACCACTGGTGCGGTATCTGCACCCTGCTGTGCTTCAAATCCTTTTCGCACACTGAAGTCTTCCCCTCCTCCAAAAATACTGAGTGCCATTCTTCTGAAGAATCCACGAACATACGTGTTATAACCTTTTACCGATTCATTGTATCGCTGTCGGGCTACATTGATTCTGTTCTCTGTTCCTTCCAATTGAGATTGCAAATCCAAAAAGTTCTGATTGGCTTTTAAGTCAGGATAACGCTCTACTACTACCATTAATCGTGAAAGAGCAGAGCTCAAACCATCCTGTGCCTGTTGAAATTGTGCGAATTGTTCTGGCGTTACATTAGAAGGATCTATGTTCACAGAGGTAGCTTTAGCCCGGGCTTCTATCACTCCCGTAAGGGTTTCCTTTTCAAAATCCGCATAGCCTTTTACTGTGCTCACCAAATTTGGAATCAAATCCATTCTTCGTTGGTACGTGGCCTGTACATCGGCCCATTGGGCGTTTACATTTTCTTGCTGTGCTATCGCCTTGTCAAAAATACCAGCACCCCACATAAAGAACCCAATCACACATAAGACGATGGCACCAATGACTGCTAATGTCGTTATTAAACCTTTGCTCATAATTTATTATTTAGGTAAAGCTATTTCTTTATTGTCAAAAATTTCAGGATTAAACCACTAGATTTTTCTCCCTCAGAAATTCGACTATTTGCACTGCATTGGTGGCCGCACCCTTTCTAAGATTATCTGCAACAATCCACATATTTAGTGTTCTAGGCTGGGACTCATCCCTGCGAAGTCGCCCTACAAATACGTCATCTTTTCCATGTGCATTGATGGGCATCGGATAAATATTATTCTGCACATCGTCCTCCACAATAATTCCCGGTGTGGACTCCAGCAAACTCCTAACCTCATCCAAATCAAAATCATCGTGAAATTCCACGTTTACCGCCTCGGAATGCCCTCCCACAGCGGGTACGCGTACGGTTGTAGCCGTTAGCATAATAGATTGGTCTCCAAAAATTTTTTTTGTTTCATTTACCATCTTCATTTCCTCCTTGGTATATCCATTGTCCAAGAACGAATCAATGTGTGGAAGAATATTCATATCGATAGGATGAGGATAAACATTAAGCGTTTTATCTCCTTTGCGCTCGTTCATCATTTGATCCACCGCATCTTTGCCCGTTCCGGTAACAGATTGATAGGTAGAGACTACAATTCGTTTAATTCCGTATTTAACGTGGAGAGGCGCAAGGGCCAACACCATCTGAATCGTGGAGCAATTGGGATTGGCTATAATACGGTCATCTATCCGCAGAACATGGCCATTCACCTCCGGTACTACCAGTTTCTTTTCGGGGTCCATGCGCCAAGCAGAAGAATTATCTATTACAATACATCCTTTCTCAGCAAATCGCGGAGCCCACTCAAGAGAAGTGTCTCCACCTGCTGAGAAAATTGCTACTTCCGGTGCAAGATTACAGGTTTCATCTAGGCTTTTTATAATATACTTTTTATCTTTAAATAATAGGGTTTGCCCCACTGATTTAGCTGAAGCTACTAGGTATAAATCTGAAAACTCAACATGCCTTTCCTCAATTACTTTCAACACTTCCTGCCCTACCAGTCCAGTTGCTCCTACTATCGCCAGTTTCATTATTTGTATAATCTAATTGGTTTAGGGGCAAAATTACCAATTTTGTCCTTATCAATAAAAATATTTGCTCCGTTCCTGATTCTGCTTTTTACCAACATCAGCTATTCACAAGTAGTAGATCATTTTTCCGACAATGACTTTACTTTAAATCCGACTTGGGCGGGAGATAATTCGAAATTCACCATCGACAATTTCAAATTAAGGCTACAGGCACCTGCGGCCACCAGTACCGCTTATCTTTCAACAACCAACAATGCCATTAACAGTGGGGTTTGGGAGTTTACCCTAAGACTTGAGTTCAATCCATCGAGTAGTAATTATGTGCGTGTTTACCTGGTGTCAGATCAGGCTGATCTCTTGGGGTCATTGAATGGATATTTTGTGCTTATTGGAGACCCACAAGATGAGATAAGTCTTTATCGACAATCAGGATCTTCTATTATAAAAATTGTAGATGGACCAGATGGAAGAGTAAATCTGTCCATTGTGGATTTGGCTGTAAAAGTGACGCGTGATGACCAGGGCAATTGGGAATTATTTTCTGATGTGGGGGTAACGGGCAACTTTAATTCCGAGGGAACAGCCGTTGACAATACTTTCAAAGCTTCAACTTATTTTGGAATTGTGTGTACTTATACCTCCACACGTTCAGATAAGTTTTATTTTGATGATTTGGTTGTTACCGGTAATCCCTATGTGGATGTTGACCCACCTGTATTGACCAGCATTGAAGTCCTTTCATCACAAGAGATAGCACTCCATTTTAATGAATCTATTGATCCTGTCAACGCTACCAATCCGCTTTTGTACGCATTAGGTTCGGGAACGACCCATCCTTCAGCGGTTATTTTCCAACCTGATGAGCAATCTATTAAGCTTTCATTCAATGAGCCCTTTCCAAACGGGGTTATGCAATCATTGACTGTCAGCGGCTTAAAAGACCTGGTCGGCAATATACTTTCTACATCCAGTACTTTTCTTTACTTCCAGCCCATGCCTGTTAAGATGAAGGATGTCATTTTCACAGAAATATTTGCTGACCCAAGTCCGCAGATAAATTTGCCAGATGCGGAATATGTAGAGGTTTACAACAGAAGCCTCAACCCCATTAATACTTTAGGATGGCAATTGAGCGATGGCAACTCTATTGCCACATTGCCTTACAAAATAATTTTGCCAAATGAATATTGGGTAATTACCTCCTCTCCCAATGTTTTTAAATTTGGAATGAGTACTCCGGTGCTGGGAGTGTCTAATTTTCCTACACTGAATAATTCAAACGACACGCTCACTTTAAAAACACCCAATGGCATTACCATTGATTCATTAAATTACAACCTGTCGTGGTACCGGGATATTGATAAGCAAGAAGGCGGTTGGTCTTTGGAGCTAATCGACCCCAACAATCCATGTGCAGAAGAAGAAAATTGGGCAGCATCAGAAAGTGAGCAAGGGGGTACGCCCGGAGAGGTCAATTCCGTTTTTGCCAACAAGCCTGATCTCATAGGGCCAAAGCTTAGCAATGTAACCGTGCTTTCAACTATTCAGCTCCTGCTTTCCTTCAATGAGAAACTGGAAAGCCCAATCTCACATTCACCTACATTTTCTTTTTTACCAGCCATTGAGGTCACTAACTATCACTTTGAGTCAAAATCACTTCGCTCAATTGTTCTCAATTTATCCTCTCCTCTGGTTACAAAACAGCTTTATACAATTACCATCAAAAATCTTTATGATTGTAGTGAAAATATTATCCAAACAACATTTGATCATCTTGATTTTGCTTTGCCAGAGGAGGCTGAAGCAGGTGATGTCGTAATCAACGAGATTCTTTTTAATCCAAGGCCAAACGGAGTTGATTTTGTAGAGGTTTATAACCGATCTTCTAAATATATCAATTTGAAAAATTGGATTATTTCAAATTATGAGGGAGAATCCATCAGCAACCCCATAACCATAAGCACTCAAAACATGATGATCAGGCCCCAACAATATCTGGTGTTGACAAGTGACCCGATCATTTTAAAAAACAATTATCCACAAGGGGTTGAGAATACCTTTATAT
The DNA here is from genome assembly GCA_019638285.1 of Cyclobacteriaceae bacterium. Taxonomy (GTDB): domain Bacteria; phylum Bacteroidota; class Bacteroidia; order Cytophagales; family Cyclobacteriaceae; genus ELB16-189. The sequence goes on from JAHBUB010000006.1 coordinate 53,896, forward strand.
CAACTAAACTTCCAAGTTTCCCGGATGACGAGGGCTCAGTCGCATTAGTTACTGCAGAGAGTAATCTTATCGATTACTTTCTATATCAGAAAAGTCTTCACTCCGAATTGATTAAAGATGAAGAAGGTGTTTCATTGGAAAGAATATCTTTAGAAGGTATTACTAATGATAAGGCCAACTGGAATTCTGCCTCTTCAGTAGCCGGGTTTGCCACGCCTGGATACGTTAATTCTAATTCTAGACCTGATAACATTCCCTTTGATGAAGATGTAATTATCGATCCGCAAATTTTTACACCCAATTCAGGATCCTTTGATTTCTCTACAATCAATTTTCATTTTGCCCAAACCGGTTTTATTGCCAACGTTAAAGTATTTGATTATCAGGGGCGGCTAATAAAAACGCTGGCAAATAATGAAACCCTTGGTCATGACGGTTTCTTCAGATGGGATGGAGACCTTGAAGATGGAGCCAAGGCGAGAGCCGGCTATTATTTTGTGTGGTTTGAGGTTTTTAATATGGATGGTTTGGTTAAAACCTTTCGAAGAAGAGTGATCGTGGTGAATCGATAAATAAATACTAGTGAGTCGAGGGGCAGGGTCTAAATGGATCCGATCTGTGTCTTTATCGATAGCTCAATTCAGTCAATCCACTCATTTGCACTAAGAATCTCTAATGCTAAAACCTATTCTAAGTCTTTTTGGCAAATCCAGCCCGCAAAGGGTTTTCATGTACTCATTCTGTCTTCAATCCCACTTACCAATCTCACCAAAATAAACTCATCACAAAAGAGTAATGGTGCCACGAAACAGCCCTAGAATCCCCTTTCAATTTAAAATCCTAACTTTCCTAAAAATTTACCAAATCCAATGATTTTCAATGATTTGGAATTAATCACAATACATTTTTTGTTTAGGGGGCGAGCGGTTATTTTTGCGCATCTTTTCTGAATACGATAAACCAGAGGAATTATGGCTAAATCAGTTAAAAAGGCTAAAAAAGTAAGTAAAGCACCGAAAAAGGCTAAGAAAACTGTTAAAACGAAGGGGAAAGTGGTGAAGACTAAGAAAGCAATGAAAAAGAAAGCGGTGAAGGCAAAGAAGGTAACTCAAGCCAAAAAGGTTGCAAAGCCAATTAAAAGTGCAAAAAAAGTAGCTCCTAAAAAGGCTGTAAAGAAGGATATTGTTGCAAAAAAGGCTACGCCTACTAAGGTTGTCAAAAAAGTAGCACCAAAAAAAGAAATAGTTCCGGCAAAACCAATGCGGAGAGCAGCTACCCCCACCGTACCCATGGTGGGCAGGAAGAAGGATAATCCTATATCTCCACTGCCTAAAACGCCACCACAATTAAATATTTTTCCAGCATTAACGCAAAGGCCCATTGCGCATAAACCCGCAAAAGCAGCCGCTCCTTCTGATAAATCGCGCTACAATGAGACTGAATTAAAAGAGTTTGAAGCGCTTATCAATGAAAAACTTGAAAAGGCGCGTAATGAGTTCAAAATCTTAAAAGAAACCCTTAATCGCAATAATGATGAAGGCACCGACAGTACGTCAGGAGGAAGCACAAAAGTATTGGAAGATGGTGCTGAGACAGCTGAAAAGGAGAACTTGAGCCAATTGGCAGCTCGTCAACTCAAATACATTACCAATCTGGAAAACGCCTTAATTCGTATCAAAAATGGTACTTACGGTATTTGCTCTGTAACCGGTAAATTGATTCCTAAAGAAAGATTAATTGCTGTGCCACATACCACACAATCCATCGAGGCTAAAATGATGCAAACTGACTAAGGTGAATTTTTTACAAAACCATATCGAGGCCTTAATTTTCTGTTCCCCAGGACCAGCAAAGCTTATAGACATAAAGGCTTGTCTTACTGAAATGTTTAACGCAGATGTTCCTGAAGAGGACATCCAGGCATCTATTCTTATATTGGACGAAAAATATCAGTCTGAGGAATATGCATTCCAATTGACAAAAGCAGGAGGAGGTTATCAATTCCTGACCAAGCCTGCTTACCAGGCTAGTATTGGAATCATGCTCAAGCAGCAGTCCAAAAAAAGGTTGTCTACCTCTGCACTGGAAACTTTATCGATCATTGCCTACAAGCAACCTCTTTCTAAAACAGAAATTGAGAATATTCGAGGTGTTAATTGCGATTATGCCGTACAAAAACTTCTGGATAAGGGGTTGGTTGAAATCAGGGGCAAAGCCGACACCATAGGTCGTCCTATTCTATATGGTACAACCACAAAGTTTATGGAGTACTTTGGCATCAATGATCTGAATGAGCTTCCCACACCTAAGGATTTCACACAAGAAGTAAACACCATCGGGGAGTCCTCTGAGGATAATCAGTAAGCTCACAAAAGGCAGTAGTGCCTAATTAATTACCTATGGCACACAAACGTTCAGATAAAAAAACTTCCTTCGGGAAAAAAACAGCACCTCACAAATCCTTTTTAAAGAAGGGACGCAGAGCGCGAAATGAAGAGGACGATAAACCAAAACCCTCTTTTGGGCGTCCTTCTGGTACAGGTCCCAGAAAATTCAACGCTGAGGATAGTGGTTTCTCAAAGCGGGATACCCCCCGCTCATCCAGTCCGGATGAGCGACCTAAAAAGAGTTTTATTAAACGATCACCAAGACATTCAGAAGGAGAAGAAAGACCGTTCAAAAGGTCTGAATTCACTAAAAGAAGTTCGGATAAGAGAAGCACTGATAAGCCTTTTTCAAGAGAGAAAAGAGACACAAACAAAGATACTTTCAAACCCAAATCAGATCGTTCATTGGGATTTGTTAAGAAAGCAAGGTCCGCTCCTAAAAGTGCCCCCTCCTACGAAAACACTGGAAAGGCAAAGATGAGCATCGATGGGCTTACCCGGCTCAATAAATACATAGCCAACAGTGGGCTGGGGTCAAGAAGAGAGGCAGATGAAATGATAAAGAAGGGGCTTATCAGTGTGAATGGTGTAACCATTACGGAAATGGGCCATAAGGTGAAGCAGGGGGATGCCGTGCGCTATGAAGACAGGTTACTTAAAGCTGAAAAGCTTGTGTACGTATTGCTCAATAAGCCCAAAGGATTTATCACCACTACCTCCGATCCAAAGGAGCGTAAAACAGTAATGAATCTGGTCGCCAATGCCTGCAAGGAACGCTTGTACCCTGTGGGAAGATTAGATCGCAATACAACAGGCTTACTGCTACTCACCAACGATGGAGAATTGGCAGATAAGCTGACACATCCTTCCTACAATACCAAAAAGATTTACAAAGTAGAATTGGATCGCGCCCTTACAAAAAATGATTTCCAAAAAATCCAAGAAGGGGTAAGGCTTGAAGAAGGAAAAGCAATAGTAGACGACCTGGTCATTACCAGCGATGACAAGAAAACGATTGGCATCGAATTGCATATAGGCTGGAATCGCATTGTTCGCAGAATTTTTGAGTCGCTGGAATATGAAGTAGTAAAACTCGATCGCGTTATATTCGCTGGTCTGGATAAAAAAGATCTTCCCCGGGGAGAATGGAGATTTCTCAAGCCCGAGGAAGTGATAAAATTGAAACATTTTAAATAGCTACTCCCCTTTCAGGTTATCAACTGGGTTTACGAAGGTTGCCCGGAATGTTTGGGATCCAATGGTGAGTATCCCAAATGCCAATAGTATCAGCACCCCTAACACAACTACCCCTACGCTAAAAGATGTATGATAGGCTATCTGCTGCAGCCAGAGATTGTTTATAAAATAAGCAGCCGGTACAGCAAGGACAATGGCTAACAAAAGAATCTTTATAAATCCTTTTGACAAAAGCAGGATCAAAGTTTTACTGTCTGCCCCCAACACCTTTCTAATTGAAATTTCCTTTATCCTCGTTTCGGTGGTGTAAGTAGCCATACCCAACAAGCCTAAACATGAAATAATAATAGCCAACGCAGCAATTACCCCGACTACATTAACAATATCTCCAAAGATCAATTCATAAAATCCCTTGATTTCATCTTCAAATACTTTGTAATCAATCTTCAAAGTAGGGTTTATTTTAGTCCAGGCTGCTTCAATGGATCTGATGGCTTCATTATAGTCTCCACTGTACTTAACTTGCAGCAAATTAATCTCTTCTGGATTATACATAAGCGCCATGGGTTCTATTTTTGCCATTAAAATCTGATGGTTATAATTCTTTACCACCCCTATTATTTCTCTTGGCATAGAGTCTTGCTGATAAATCACCTGTTGTCCTATCGCATCCAAGGGACTGTCATAATGAAATGCTTGTACAGCTGCCTCATTGATTACAACAAAGTGTGAATTGGATTCTCCCGCCTCTTTAGTAAAGTACTTTCCTGCGACTAACGAAATATTCAAATTTTCAAGATAATCTTCATCGACATCAAAATAATTAAGATCCGTCCAGTCTTTGTCATCCAGAGAATTTTTGAATCCATTGGAAAAAGTAGTGCCCGCAGCCGGCACATGCGATGAGGCCGAAACGTTAATAATGTTGGCGTGATTAAGTAATTCAGTTTTTAGTTCCTTTGGCTGGGTGTCACCCAATCGCACCACCACATTGTTCTTCATATCAAAACCATGATCGGCTCGTATAAAAAAGGAAAGCTGATTATAAATAACAATTACACTCAAAATAAATATTAATGAGAGGGAAAACTGAGCCACCAATAAAGCCTTTCTTACCCCCACTTTAGAAAATACTTTCACAGTTCCCAGTTGCTTCAATACCTTTACAGGTTGAAAACCAGAAAGTACTACAGCTGGAAATATTCCAGCAAGTATTCCCACCACAAGAGCAAACAAAACAAAAGCGCCATATACATAAATGTTAGACTCAAGATCCCATTTCAAAATTCTTGCGAAGTTGAGATGGAGCATAAGGGGTTTCAATGCTATTAAAAAAATCATAGACAATGCCAACGCCAACAAAGAGGTAATAATGGCTTCGGAAAGAAATTGAGTGAATATTTGCCAACGTGCGGCTCCTGAAACCTTGCGAATACCAATCTCTTTGGTACGCGTCAATGACCTGGCAATAGACAAATTTGTAAAATTAAAGCAGGATGTAATCAAAACCAGCGCAGCCAATCCGCCCAGGAAGTAAATGAAAATCCAGGGTAAAAACGGGCCGATAGGGTTATTCATAAATTCTCCGGGCGTGATGTTACTTAATTTTTGCAGTCTGTATTTGAATTTAGTAATGTCAGGATTTTCAATGCCAGCAATATGTTTTAAATGAATATCATCCAGGTAAGGCTGGATATCTTTTGCTGATTTGCCTTCTTCTAATAGGACATACGTCCACGCGCCCCAATTATTAAGGTAATTGTCCAGGTCAGACTTCAGTACGCCCGCCTTTTCAAGGCTTGCAGTAGTCGACATGCTGGCCAGCGCCTCAAAAACGATGTGCGATTTTTGATCAGTTTGCTTGATGACCCCTGTAACCGTATAGGTACCCAGCTCTCCCACTTTAATGGTTTGGCCGAGTGGATTTTCCTGCTCAAAAAGTTTTCGTGCAGCCGCTTTTGTTAAGACTACGGAATAGGGTTCTACCAATGCTGTCTTTGAATCTCCATATTCCAACTCGTATTCAAAGAAATCAAGGACAGATGCATCTGCATAAAATCCACTCAACGGAATGTTTACATCTTGCTCAAATTGTATCCACCCATTTCCAAAGCCTCGCTTCAATCTAGCAAACGACTCAACACCTGCATATCCTTCTTTCAGTGCGGGACCAATAGGCAAAGCCGATGTAGCATAGTCGATGCCCCCCTTATCCAGGCCATCGAGTTGTAATGGCCTACTCACCACCCTATATATTCTATCCCGCTTTGTATTGTTCAAATCATAAGTCATCTGGTCAGCCACTAGCATCATTATGCCCATGCAGATCGTCATGCTCACAGACAATCCAAAAATATTGATGAATGAAAAGAAACGATGGCGCAACAAATTTCTAATTGCCGTACGGAAATAGTTTTTAATCATAAGTAAAGAATAAAATGTTATTAATTATTTATTTGTCTGATTCCCTCTTTACAATGAAGTAGTAAATCAAGAAGCCAAATGAAATAAAGAATGCCAGTAGCCCATATGGCAATGGGGACTCAGGGCTGGTAGGAATATATTCCATAATAATAAGTGCCAACCCCCCGAAGAAAATGATTAACCCCCATTTCAGGGCCCCATATTTATTTTCATCGGCATGTCTTTTGAATATTGCCTGGGTATCCTCATTGACATATCCTTTTTCAATCATTTTCTTTTTCAAAATATACTCTGTAAGTACTTTGGTAAAAAAATAAAGTGATGTGCCAAGGCCTCCAAAAATGGCCAATGGCATAAGTACTTCTCTTAAATTCTGATTCATAATCTATTGAGTTTAAATTTTTGCGATTTGCTTTCGGGAAATAAGACACTGGTAGCCTCACTCAATGTTGCAGTTAGCATGATAATTTTTCAATAAAATACGTATAATCACTGAATGAAGATTTGCTGCAACCTTATATTAGAATTGCGTGTCTAACACCTCAATGACGGAAGATGAGGCGCTTGTCTCTAGAATACTAGCAGGAGATATGGAGTCTTTCAGGCGGCTTATCAAGCAGCATGAAAGACTCGTGGCTCATATGGTAGGCAGGATAGTAAAGAATACAGAAGATCAGGAAGAGCTTTGTCAAGATGTATTTCTTAAGGTATACGATAAATTGAAAACGTTTAGTTTTCAATCAAAATTATCAACATGGATCGCGACCATTGCTTACAGGCATGCTATAAATCACTTACGGAAAAAACGCATTCCCATCAATGGACAAGTTGAATGGGAAGATTTTAAAGAACGGTTTATTGATGACGGCAACCTAGAAGAGGAATTGGCGGACAAAGATCTGGAAGAGCATGTTATGATTTATATCAATCAACTCCCAATCCATTATCGCGCAGTATTAACGATGTACCATGTAGAGGGAATGAATTATCAGGAAATTGGAAAAATTACTGACATGCCTGAGGGTACAGTAAAAAATTATCTGTTCAGGGCACGGAATTTATTAAAAGAAAAAGTCAAGAAGTATCTTAGCACAGAAAAATGCAGATGAAGACACTGGACGAAAAACTACAGGAATCTATCGAGCGTGGAGATTTAAATTTAACCGACCTGGATAGTCGGGCTTATAAAATTGTCTTTGGCGCCCTCAAAAAAGACCCGGACATCGCCCTGAAAACACAATTTGCAGATAGTGTGATTAAGAAAATTATGAGCGTCAAAGAAAGACACGCTGTCCGTATGAATTATTTATGGCTTAGTGCTGGCGTCTTCGTTTTATTCGTTACTGCAATTATTACTATTATATTGACCAATTTTAGGCCTGCCTTAGGCGCCTTTCAGTTTATAGTGAATTATGGAGGGCTTTTAATTGTTGCCGGTTTTCTGATTGGTTTTTTTCAGTGGATAGATAAAAAAGTGTTAGTGCATAAAAGCGTTATTTAAAAATTCCGATTAAAATTATTGCTTAAACAGTCGTCCTGTCATTCTACGCGGTTTTTCAGCCCATTATCCATTCTTGTAATTTTTATGCCTGCCTTCGTTCTTTTCGGTACTTTTGTATCCCGTGAAAAAGATTGTTTCCATTATTGTCCTTACGGCACTCCTGACGCACCTCATTGGGTTCTGTATTTATTTTGTAGTGCGACAAGGACAAATTCGTCAGGAAATGCGTGAATCCATTGGGACGTTACCTGATGAAGAATTCGAAACATTTGTTTTTACTTCCGAAGAATATGAAAAAGTGAGGGTAAACGATTTTGAAGTAAGGGTTGATGGAAAAATGTATGACCATAGTCGACCAAAATTTGAAAATGGGAAAATCACCTTATTTGCTCGCCATGATGCAGAAGAGGACAATCTTATCAGTTTCCTTGCCGAAATTATAAATTCATCTACAAATGATACCAATCCAATACCTCCCCAATTGCTAAGTTTTTTTAATCTCATCTATTTATCACCTCATCCATTAACATTAACTGTTTCAACAGAAAAAGAAAATCCTTTCGACTGTTATAATTCAAATCTTCTGACTCAGTATTTTCCGATTGAGTATCAGCCACCCCGATTCTGAGGCTGCTAATCCGCCTCGAATGATTTTCAGGAAAATATATTCTCACACGCAAAGTATATTACAATATACGGTGGATTTATAAACATAATCAATCAACGATACAGGCTGTATGGCTCAGGTATCTCAGCCTCTAAAAGAAGCTTTATTTTTGACGGCCAAATTATAAAAAAATAAATGCAGGGTGCTCAACTTAAGCACTCCGCTTCCTAACCTTATGAATTACAGAAAAATAGTAGATTCTTTACGCCAATTTAGAACATGGCATCGGTTTATTGGAACGGGATTGGGATTCTTTATGCTCATTACCGCAACAACCGGAATTCTTCTGGGTTTGAAAAAGAATGTAGATATCTTACAGCCTCCAGAACAAAAAGGAACCTCCACAGATCTAAGTCAGTGGGTAAGTATTGATGATATCGTTAAGTCGGCAACATATGCTGTTGACTCGGTCGTTGGCCGCTCAATAAAAGTGGACAAGCTTGATGTAAGACCCAGCAAAGGAATTGTTAAGGTTCTATTTAAAGATGGATATTGGGAAGTACAGGTGGATGGAACCACAGGGAAATCCCTATCCGTACTCAGGCGTCATTCTGATTGGATAGAACATCTACATGATGGATCCATTATCAGTGATTTTGTAAAAATCACCTACACCAATTTAATGGGTTGGGGTTTACTGATCCTTTCTTTAAGTGGTTTTTGGTTGTGGTATGGTCCAAAAATCGTGAAAAAAATTAAGACTAGTTAATTTTTTGAATTAGTGGATTGAAAGCCTTAGAGGCGACAAGCACTTCATCGCCCACAGATAGCTGAGATGCCTCTCGTTCATCCGCTACTACTTTCACTATATTATTTGCTACCAAAATGGTAATAATAAATATCACATCTGATTTTTCAACATCAATCACCTCCCCGGTAAACTTAAATTTCCCACTCACATCTGTTTGTGAAAATAATGATAAAGGGGTGCTGCGCGATGTGATTTTACCATCCTTTAACACCCATACCTCATTGGACATTTTAAATACCTCTTTCACCTCATGGCTTACCAGAAAAGTAGTGAGGTTGAAATTACGATGTAGTTTCAATATATAATTCTGAAGCTTATCTCTCATGGCCTTGTCCAGTGCGGAAAGTGGTTCGTCCAGTAATAATAGCTTTGGTCTCCGCACCAGTGCCCTGGCCAGCGCCACGCGTTGCTTCTGGCCTCCCGATAATGTTTCTGGTCGTCTATATTGTAAGTCGCCAAGTTCAATCAAGTCTACCAGTTCTGCTATCACCCTTTTGTCTTGATTTTTATACAGTGCAAACTCAAGATTTTGTCGCACTGTCATATTAGGAAACAAGGCATAGTCCTGAAATACAATTCCTATTTTTCGCTGTTGTGGGCTTAGATTAATTTTCTCCTCAGCGCTGTACCACACTTCTTCCCCAACTTTTAAGTATCCCCTCTCAGGCTGAAGTAATCCAGCGAGCATTCTTAAAATAGAGGTCTTGCCGGCACCCGACTCACCATATAAAGTAATCAAGTTACCTTCGGTAATTTCTGCATCTACCTCAAGACGAAAATGTCCATTGGCTGCATTAAGTTTTTTAGTGAACTGAAATATCATTGTGAAATTTTCCTTCGGTGTCGATCACTAACAAGATATACGATAAATAAAATTACAAACGTTACAACCAGCAAAACACCAGCATAGGCATTTGCGGTTTCGTAGTTGAGCGCCTCTACTTCATCATAAATGGCTATAGAGGCTACACGTGTTTTATCAGGTATACTTCCTCCGATCATGAGTACTACGCCAAACTCACCTACCGTATGGGCAAATGCCAATACAATTCCGGTTAATAATGAAGGCTTAATATTGGGCAATAATACTTTAACCAGCGTGGTGAATTTTGATTTGCCAAGTGAAGAAGAAGCTTCAGCAAGAGAAACAGAAAGGTTGCTCAATCCCGATTGAATAGGCTGAACCATAAAAGGCAAACTATATATTAGAGAGGCGAACACCAAGCCCTCGAATGAAAAAACCAATCGCAAGCCAAAGGTATTTTCCATAAAACCTCCAATCATACTCGATGGGTTAAGGGCTACGAGTATATAAAATCCAAGTACTGTAGGAGGGAGCACAATCGGCATAGCAACCAAAGTTTCAATTACAGGTTTAAATTTAGATTTGGAGTAAGAAAGCCAGTACGCTAGTGGAATTGAAATCACAAACAATATAACGGTGGTGATCAGCGCCAATTTAAATGTCAATGCAAAAGGGCTCCAATCTATATTACTCATGCTGATAACATTATTTCATTGGTTTTTACCATTGCTGTAACATTATCTCCCTTTTTCAAGATCAATTGATCAATCGCAGAAGTTGTGATTAGGGAAACTATTTCTCCGATATCAGAGTCTAAAGTCAATCTGCCCAGTATTTCTCCTCTTTCAATTTTACTCACCACTCCGTTTATCCGATTCTGCAAACTCATTGGAGTTAAATCGCCTTTGGCTATGATCACCTCTGTTTCCTTAAACAAGACATTGATAGTATTGTCAATTTTCAAATAGGGAGCTGATTGTGGTGTCTCCAGCACAATGGATTTTAATAAGTACTTCCCCACTTTCAATTCAACCAAAGTCATATGGCCAGTAGTTTTCAAGTTGGAGACAATGCCTTTAAGGGTATTCATTTATGCCTGATCTAGTTGACATGGTATCCATAATTTCTAAGAATCAATTTCGCCTGTTCGGAAAATAGAAATTTATAAAATTTGTCTGCCATTTCCCTGTTCTTTCCCTTGATCACCACAGCTCCTTGTGCAATCGGAGTATACAACTGCTGATCAACCTCTATCCATTTTCCCTTCTGGCCCATTTCATCCGATATAACTACTGATTTGGATGTAAACCCAATTTCTGCTGCGTTGGAAATGACAAATTGATTTACCTGTGATATGCTTTCTCCATAAACTAATTTGCTATTTATCCTTTCTAGAAGATTGAGATTTTGAAGCACTTCGAGGGCGGCTTCGCCATAAGGTGCGGTTTTTGGATTGGCAATAGCGATATGTCGGATAGTATCGCTCTCCAATTCGTTGAAAGATGGGGTAAGGATACCATCCGTACCCCAAAGCACCAGTATGCCAAATCCATATACCTCAGGCGCTCCAACAGTCAATCCTTTTTTGTAGAGCGCTTCTGGATACTTCATGTTGGCAGAAACAAATACGTCATATGGTGCTCCCCCTGCAATCTGTGCCGTGAGGCCACCCGATGATCCTATAACAATATGACAGGCAATTCCCGTTTGATCCTGAAATGCTTTTGTCAGTTCTGTCATGGCAAACTGCACATTGGCAGCAGTGGCTATGGTCAGGCTAGGTTTGCTTTTGGATTGGCAACTGAAGAGAAGAACTAATAATGCAAAGTGACTTGTTTTCATAGTTATCATGTACACTAACACAGAGAACCATCAAAATAACGAAAATCCAATGTTAGAAAAATAAATTTCAACATTGCCTGTAACCATTCGCCATCTCCCCTACTCTCTTTAGTATAAACAAACATCTAATAAAATGAAAAAACTTAAAAATACAATCTTATGGGTTGCCTGCTTCTTTGCAGTACCAACCGTTTTCGCGCAAAGTAATCCTGAATTGTCTGATCCAGAAGTTGCTTCCGTGGCAGTAGTTGCCAACCAAATTGATGTCTCCTACGCTGAGATCGCCAAGAAAAAGTCAAAAAATGTCGAGGTTCTAAAATTTGCTGAAACCATGATGAATGATCACAACGCAGTCATTGGTCAGGCTGTCGCACTAGCCAAAAAACTGGGCGTAACTCCCAAAGACAATCCGGTAAGTCAGCAATTATTGGCCGATGCAGTGACAACCAAAAAATCGCTTAACTCAAAATCTGGAAAGGCCTTTGATATCGCCTATGCAGATAACGAAGTGGCCTATCATAAAGCAGTAATATCTGCCGTTGAAGATCTTCTGATTCCGCAAACTGACAACGCAGAACTAAAAGACCTACTTACAAGTGTGGTGCCTGTTTTAAAAACCCATTTGGGCCATGCCGAGATGGTGCAAAAAATGCTTAACGGCAAGTAATTCTAATAACCCATGAAAGCCTATTTCTCATTAACGGTCCTTTTGTTTTTCCTCGTGAGTTGCTCAAGCAACGAATCGAACAATGGAGAGAAGTATCCCCCATTTAAAGAAACACATGAAGTACAACCCGCCTCTCCGAATTCAACCGATGACACTAAAGTTGCCATAAAGAATACAGCTCACTTTCATACGGTTGAAATTAAACAAATGAAGTTTGTACCCGCAGAACTTACCGTACACGAGGGAGATACCGTATTGTGGGTAAACAAAGACCTTGTGGCGCATGATGCAACTGAGGAGAACAAAAAGCTTTGGACATCAGGCCCTATTGCTCTTGGGGGATTGTGGAGTAAAGTGGTCACCGAAAGTGCCGATTACTATTGTTCTATTCATGTAGTCATGAAAGGAAAATTGACGGTAGAGTGATGTTTGGGTTAAGCTAGCCGCCTCAGCAATGGGGCGGTTATTTTTTAGTGTGCCTCTAACCAGTTCTTTCCTACACCTACCTCTACCTCCATAGGTACGTCTATTATCACGGCCGTTTTCATCAGTTCCACCACTTTCGGTTTCACAATCTTTTCCTCGTCTTTGTGCAAATCGAAAATTAATTCATCATGCACCTGCAGGATCATTTTCGTTTTCAGCTTCTCACGTTCAAGCCAGCCTTGAATATGCACCATTGCAATTTTTATAATATCAGCAGCGCTCCCCTGAATAGGGGCATTGATAGCGTTTCGCTCTGCAAATCCTCTGGTGGATACATTGCGTGAATTGATATCCCTTAAGTATCTTCTTCTCCCCAAAATTGTTTCTACGTACTCTTTCTCTCTTGCCATATTGATAGAATCATCCATATAACGCTTTATGGCAAAAAATTCTTTGAAATAGGATTCAATGATCTCAACTGCTTCCGTGCGCGATATGTTTAAGTTCTGCGCCAATCCAAATGCGGTACTTCCATATAGAATGCCAAAATTCACCTCTTTTGCTTTTCTGCGCATATCCGGTGTCACCTTTTTCAATGGCACATCAAACACTTTCGCGGCCGTAGTAGCGTGAATGTCTCTTCCCTCTCTGAAAGCCTCAATCATAATTTCATCTTTCGCAAATGAGGCAGCGATCCGCAACTCAATTTGGGAATAATCCGCAGACATGAAAAGATAATCTTTATCACGGGGCACAAAGGCACTGCGTATCTGTCTTCCTTTTTCCGTACGAATAGGAATATTCTGCAAATTAGGATTCATTGAACTCAAACGGCCTGTCGCTGCCACCGCCTGACGGTAATCTGTATGAATCCTTCCATCCGTTTTACTGATCATTTTTGGAAGTGCATCTACATAGGTAGAACGCAATTTTTCGTACTCACGAAACTCAAGCATTTTCCGAACGATCTCATGCTCACCTGCTAACTTCATCAATACATCCTCCCCTGTTGCGTACTGACCCGTTTTTGTTTTCTTTGGCTTATCTACCAGTTTCAGTTTGTCAAAGAGTATTTCTCCCACTTGCTTTGGTGAAGCGATATTAAACTCAGTGTCAGCAAGCTTGTAAATTTCCTTTTGTACTTTCTCACTGTCCTTCTGTAATGCTTCAGACATCCATGCCAGGGTCTTGGTATCCACCTGCACCCCCTCCGATTCCATGGCTGCTAACACTTCCACCAGGGGCATTTCAATATCGCTCATTAGCTTGCTGTGTCCCTTCTCCTCCAGCGCTACTTTTAGTCGCTGTTTCAGCAGCAAAATAATTTCTGTCCGCTCACACACATTGTCTATCTCATTTTCACTGGCGATCAATTGATAGTCGAGGAATTGATTTGCAAGAATATCCAACTCATGGGAAGACTCTGCTTCAATGAGATAGTGTGCCAACATGGTGTCAAATAGATTTCCTCTCAATGGCACGCCATATTTCTTGAGTGCCAGTATTGACTGTTTGATATTATGGCCGCACTTGGCAATCCTTTCGTCTAAAAGCAAAGGAGCAAATTCATCTAAAATAGATTTCGTTTCCTTTTCATTTATAATTGGAGCGTAATGGGTTTCTCCGGGCAGGGAGAATACCATTGCCTTTAATTCAAAATCAAAATTAGCCGCATTAGAGATCACTACCTCCAGTGCAAACTCAGGCTGTCCTTCCAATTTTAAAATAAGCTTTCCTCGCTCTTCTGCATCATTTGCCTCATGGTACTTCCCTTTACCAACTCCCACTGCTTTTTGTGGTGCCCCTCCGCCAAACATGGATAACTGAGAATTTCCTTTCGCCTTATCTTCTGGCGGAGGTATAGCCCCTCCTGAAGTGGCAAAAGCCCTGGTCATGATGGAGCGAAACTCAAGCTCCTCGAAAATAGGTCGTAACACCTTTTCGTTGAGTGTAGTGTATCTAAGTTTTTCCTCATTGAATTCTGCCGGCACATCAGTAACAATGGTAGCTAGTTTTTTAGAAAGTATTGCCTGCTCGCCAAACTCTTCTACTCTTTCTTTTTGCTTGCCTTTCAGTTCGTGAGCATGTTTGACAACATTTTCAACGGTACCATATTTTTTTAGTAATACAGAAGCAGTCTTAGGCCCGATACCCGGAATACCAGGGATGTTATCTGAGGTATCCCCCTGCAGGCCCAACATATCAATAACCTGCGAAACATTGTCGATATCCCATTTCTCACACACCTCGGCTATGCCCAATACATCCACAGCATTGCCCATATAGGCAGGCTTATAGAGAAACACATTTTCTTTTACCAATTGTCCAAAGTCTTTGTCGGGCGTCATCATGTACACCTCAAAGCCCTCTTTTGCTGCGCGGGTAGCTAATGTGCCGATCACATCATCCGCTTCATAGCCATCCATTTCCAAAATGGGTATGTTAAATCCTTCAATAATTTCTTTGACTATCGGAATTCCGTATCGAATGTCTTCTGGCGTTTCCTGTCGGGTGGCCTTGTAGTCCTTAAAAATTTCATCTCGAAATGTAGGGGCCGCTGTATCAAAACAAACAGCGATGTGCGTAGGCTTTTGCTTTTGAAGTACCTCAAGCAAGGTGTTCGTAAATCCAAAAGGCACTGATGTGTTCCTGCCTTTAGAGTTGATGCGGGGGTTTTTAGTGAACGCAAAATGGGCCCTATAAATAAGAGCGTAGGCGTCCAATAAAAAGAGTTTTTTGGTATTTTTTGACATATCAGCAACTTAATCAACGAAAAGAAACATTTGTATAAAAATTGTACTTTTATCAACCTCCAAAAGGAGACACAAAATACATCGCCAAATCAGTACATTATGAATGGACCATTGGAATATTTTTTGCATTGGGAAAAGGCTGCTCCTAATGATATTTTTCTCCGTCAACCGTTTGGTGACAAATGGAAGACAAGGACCTGGGAAGAGGCGGGTAATGAAATAAGGAAAGTGGCGGGGTATCTTGAATCATTAAGTCTGCCGGCACATAGTCATATCGCTATTTTTTCCAAAAATTGTTCTGAATGGATCATGGCTGATCTAGCCATTATGATGGCCGGTCATGTTTCTGTTCCTGTCTACCCTACACTTTCCGCAGACAATGTGCAGAAGATCATTGAGCACAGTGAATCAAAAGCTATCATCATTGGAAAACTTGATAATTATAATCCACAACAATCTGGGATACCCAATTCTTTAATTAAAATTAGCGTTTCATCATACGGAATAATGGATGGAGTAGTTTGGGAAGAATTGATTGAAAGTCAATCTCCAATTGCAAGCCCTGTTATATTGGCTCATGATGATATTCTTACCATCATTTACACTTCTGGCACTACAGGTACTCCAAAAGGAGTGGTGCATAGCATGGGAAACTTCGATACTACAGTAAAAATGGCGCAGAAAGAAGTTGGGTTTCCTGATCGCCCGCGTGTTATGTCTTATTTGCCACTTAGCCATATAGCAGAAAGATTAGGTGGGGAGTTTGAGGGACTTTTCAAAGGTGCTCAATTCAGTTTCCCTGAAACACTTGAGTCTTTTGCTAAAAATCTGGTGGACACAAAGCCAAATTACTTTATTGCTGTGCCCCGAATATGGACCAAATTCCAGGAGAAGATTCTAGAAAAAATGCCGCAGAAAAAACTAGACAAGCTGTTACCCCTGCCTATTATAGGATCAATTGTAAAAAATACTATTAAGAAAAAGTTAGGCCTTAATAAAGCTTCACTTTTCATTTCAGGAGCTGCGCCCCTAAGTAAAAGCACGATGGAGTGGTATGACAAACTTGGAATTACCATTTATCAAGTATTGGGCATGACGGAAGATTGCGTATATGCTCACTTCAATAGGCCTGGAGCCAACAAATTTGGAACAGTAGGACAGCCCATGGGGGGGTTGCAAGTAAAGTTGGCTGATAATGGAGAATTAAGGGTGAAGAGTCCATGCTTAATGAAGGGATATTACAAGGACCCTGATCTTACCGCTACCATGTTTGATGAAGATGGTTACTTGAAAACAGGTGATACTGGTGAAATTGACAGTGAAGGGTTTTTAACAATTATTGGAAGAGTAAAAGATCAATTTAAGACTGACAAAGGAAAATATATTTCACCTTCTCCCATTGAAATGAAGCTGATGCAAAATACCGATATCGAGCAAGTGTGTGTTGTCGGCATGGGTGTTCCGCAACCCATCGCGCTTACTGTGCTATCCATCCATGGAAAAGAAAAAAACACTAAAGATCTGATCAAAAGCTTAACCGATGCGATAGATCATACTAACGCAACGCTTGAATCGCATGAACAAATTGAAAAAGCAATTATCATGAAATCAGACTGGACCATAGAAAACGAAATGGTTACTCCCTCCATGAAATTGAAAAGAAATGCCATCGAAAAGACCCATCTCCACAACTATCCCAAATGGTATGCTGAGGAAGGAAAGGTAGTGTGGGAATAGTGCCTGATAAATATCCCTGGCGCGGTTGATAAATGTCATAGACTAAATACTCTTCTGAAACTATCTTACACTAAACAAATTTTAAGATGAAAAAGAGAGAGCCAGTAAGTCATATCATGACAGAGAATGTATTCAGTGTGGATATTGGAACCAACCTGAAAGAGGTAAAAGGTCTGATCAGCCAACAAAAGATCAGGCATGTACCGGTAATGAAAGGAAAGCAACTGGTGGGTATCATCAGCAAAACTGATATCAATCGCTTATCATTTAGCGGATTGTTTGAAGATCAGGAGGGTGCCGATGAGGCTATCTTTGAAATGCTTAATCTCAGCCAAGTGATGACTCACAAACCTAAAGTAGTAAAAGGGTCTGACTCCATTAAAGAGGTTGCAGAAATTTTTGCCACTTCAGAATTTCATGCACTGCCTGTAGTCAATGAAAATGATCCTACTAAACTGGAGGGTATTGTAACGACTACGGATGTCATCCGTTACATGTTGGAGCAGTATTAAATTCAAAAACAGCACTGCGTCATTCCCTTGGCGCGGTGTGCAGTATTGCCTATTTCAACCTTGCTTTAAAATAAGCGATGGTTTTTGCCCTTGAGTCTTTGTAGGCCTTCTCATCATAAATAGGGTTGCTTGGGTTGGCAAAAGCATGATCTGCATCGTATGAATAAACGGTCAGCTTTTTACCGGCCTCTTTCATATTCGCCTCAAATTTATCCATCACCTCTTTGTTGATCCATTGGTCTTTGGTGGGCCAGATATTGAGCACATCAGAGTTTAGTTTTTTTAGACGCTCCACATTATCTTCCGGCATTCCATAAAACATTACGCAGGCCTCTGTTTGTTTTCCTGCCAGTAGCGCGGCTTGTAATGAAAGCCCACCGCCAAAGCACCATCCCACGGTTCCAATTTTCGCATCCTTACCCACATAAGTCAATGCACCATTTATAATGGCATCGCCTCTTTGTTGACTGAAAGCCTGCATATATTTACCTGCATTCTCTCCATCTGTGGCCAGTTTTCCATCATACATATCTAATGCAATTACGTTCACGTTTCCAAGTTCCTTGTACAGGTCTTCTGACCATCCTTTGATGTTGTCATTCAATCCCCACCACTCTTGAAAAACAAATATCCAATTATTCGTTTTCTTGTCTGGCTTAATAACATATGCATTGGCCTTCTTGCCATCCGCACAATCAAACGTAATCATCTTCCCGCCTTCTTCGCTTATATGTACATAGGCGCGAGGGATTTGATGCTGACTATTAAACGCTTTGTTGGAAGCCATTAAAGCAAATTTTTCAACGGCAGGTGTATGACAAATTGTAATGTCATCCTGCGCATAGCTGATGGTAGCAATCGTCAGTAGCGCAAAACTTAGATATGTGTTTTTCATAGTATTTAGATTTGACAGGTTATGGATAAAAACGTTTTAGTGTCCAAATAGTTTTAATCCTTCCACTGGCCTGTAATTACTCTGTCATAGGTGATAAAATCTGTGTTTATTGGCTCAAGTCCTTTTTGACGTAATAGTAAGGCCACTTGTGCCCGATGATAGGTAGAGTGATTTACCAAATGAATCATAATCTGCTCTACATTATTTTTATAGGGATCGCCTACATAATTGTTATAAACCAATTCACGGTTAAAATCTTCCGTCTCTTCAACAAATTTTAGCCAGCGTGTAGTGATCTCTTCATTCATTTCAGCCAATTCAATGAGCGAGTATTGCTTCCAAAGTGGATAAG
Organism: Cyclobacteriaceae bacterium; assembly: GCA_019638285.1. Classification (GTDB taxonomy): domain Bacteria; phylum Bacteroidota; class Bacteroidia; order Cytophagales; family Cyclobacteriaceae; genus ELB16-189. Next base: position 72,812 of record JAHBUB010000006.1, read on the forward strand.
CTTCAGGGGACTTTCCTTCAATCCTACTTAGCCATATAAACAAGGCAGAGATCACATGGCTCATAATAGTCAGTATCTGTTTGTCTTCTACTTCCTGATCCTCAAGACCTCCGAGCACACGCTTGTTAGCCCATTGATTATACCGATACAATTTAATAAAGTAATCCTTCATGATTTTAAATACACTAATTTGGTTTTAATGATTCGCAATTTATGCGGTTTAGTTTTAAAATTATCTTGAATATTTGATTCTAGGTCGTTTGGTACTATAAACCGGTAAAAAACACTTTTGAATACTTAGAGATTTTTTATCAATCGGAAAAACCAGAGGTTAGTCTTTCTTTTTCTTTATTAATACATTCTCGATATTGCCATTTTCAGTAAGGAGTATGGCAATATTGCGTGTAGCCGGAAATTGAGCCAAGGTGATCAACATGATGGAAGTAATGGGCACAGATAAAAACATACCTAATAAATCCCACACGTATCCCCAAAAGGACAGCGCAACCACTACCACCAATGGGCTCAAATTCAGGGATTTTCCCATTACTTTTGGTTCGATATAATTGCCTACGACTAATTGTATTATTTCCACACTGATGAACACCCATACAAATGACCATAAAGAACCGAATTGGACCATGGCAAAGATGGAAGGTAGTAAGGTGGCAATTAAAGAACCTATGTAGGGAATATAATTGAAGACAAAAATCAAGAAGGCCCAGAGAAATGCGTAATCAACATCAAATAATCGAAGCACAATATAACTCAGGGCACCTGTCAAAATACTAATTCCGGTTTTAAGCGTAATGTATTTATTGGTAGACTCATAAATTTCATTGAGAACCTCTTGAATGCGTAAACGCTTTTTCTGATCCGGAAATATCAGTTCGATTTTTTTTGAAAAAGTGGCCTCTTCCAGTAATAAGAATACAATATAAATTATAACAATAACGATTGTGCCGATAGTAGCCGATAGCGAAGATAGGGTGCCGGCTAGAAATCCCTGAAGGTCAATCTTATTAAGCTGGTCTTGTAACTGATCGGTAATGTCTACGACACCCAGTGATTCCCCCAAATCAATTAAGAAAATATCAAAAGTAGCCTTATACGTAGAAAAATTTGCTACGATGGCACTTAGGTTAGTGATGATGAGATTGATTGTAACCTGAACCGTCCCGAAAATTATTGCTAGTGAAAGTGTGCCTTTGAGCCACTTTGGTAGCTGCCTGCCCATTATATTAATTTTACCAATGTAGTTGTAAATGGTTTTAATCAAGTACCAAACCATCACGGCCATTACAAATGGCTTTAATAAATCCTTAAAATAAATAATAAAGAATATGGACAACCCAATAAGTATCGAGATCAAAATGATCCTAAAAACTAAATTCTCTGCAAGGGACTTCTGTTCCATTACTTAACCAACATTAAAATATCCGTTCCTAAAAATTTACCGTTCGGAGTGGTTATCCATTTTCTAGTTTTTGGAATTCTCATGTCCCCCACTCGTTCCTCATTCTTCAGATATATTACCTCTCCTTTTTTGGTGGGCTCATCCTTGTAGAACATATATCCTTTCATTGCATAAGTAACTTTATCAATATAGAAGAACCAAACATCCTCCTCATAAGGTACCCGAAGCACATAACACTCAATGCCCTCAAATTTTTCTTCTTTCACATTTTGATCAACCACTGTACCCTCATCATTTAATTTCATGGGTAATCCCCACAAGTACAAATAATAATTTCGAGTACGCTTAATGTTTTCACAGGTTTTTCCTTCCGGAATCGCTGTGCATTTATCCATGGTTACGGTCATCTCACTTCCATCCTCCACCAGACTGAAGTAACCCTTATTATTATCAATAGACACCATTGATTGTCTGTCGACTCCATTTGGTCGTTCAGAAAGAAATTCCATTACATGATTAAAGCTATTCCATTGTTCCTTCGGGTCGTGATATTGGATCGATTTTTTTAAAATTTCGGTTGCACTCATCTCTTGCGCTATTGAGTATGCATTGGATAAAATAATCGCCAATAGGAGCGCGGGTCTTTTATAGCTCATAATTTCTTATCAAAAACAAATATACTTAATACAAATGGCACTAATGTTGCCGTTGTTTTAGTCTTTTGGTAAACCGAAATATTATTACCTTAGAATAAATTTAAAAATATGCGCTTAATCCCACTATCCATCGTCTTGTTGGCACTTTCATTTCCTTCACTCGCACAGGTAATCGGCAAAACATTTCCAGAAATGGAAGCCGAGACTGTAGAAAACAAAGTTGTATCTGTTCCTAATGATACAAAAGGAAAATATACGCTATTGGGTTTAGCCTATTCTAAAAAATCGGAGGATGAACTAAACGGATGGTTCTCACCTGTCTTTAGCAAATTTATTCAAAAGACTACAGGATTGATGGAAAGTTTTGGTTACGATGTAAACGTATATTTCATACCAATGTTTACGGGTATAAATGTAGCCGCTACCGGAACCGCCAAAAAGAAAGCGCTAAAAAAAGTAGATCCTCAGTTGCTTCCTTACATTCTGTTCTACAAAGGAGAGCTTAAGCGTTTTAAAGATGAATTGGACTTCGAAAAAAAAGACATCCCGTATTTCTTCGTTTTAGACCCAAATGGAAAAATAGTCTTTGCTACCTCTGGCCCTTATACAGAGCCAAAACTGGATCAAATAGAAGAGGTCATTGAGTAATTAAATTCATAACCGCAGAGGCAGCAAAGAATACGCAGCGTGTATAACTTGTGTGCTAAAGTGCTTAGGCATGCATCTCTCCAATCGATCTGGCAAAGAAAAAGCTAATCGAGCAGTTACCCCATATCAGGGTGCAGTCGATTAGCTTTAAAGTTTTGCAAACAATTTTCTAATGCTCTTGCTGACCTCTTTGAGAAGTACCTATATGCGACCCAAAAAACAAAGCGTTAAAGAAAAGTTTATTGCCACCATACCAGTAACCACGGAATGTAGGGTCATCTACAAAAAGAATAGCCCTTCCCCTTCCTACACTACTCACTTCTACTGAAACAGAGTTCTTTATTTTTTCAAGATTGCTAGCATGTACATACCCGCTCAGAAGTGGGTTGGCTGTGTATTTCGCCACAGTGCTGAATGGATTGTTGCTTGGCTCAAGGAAAATGGTGTGGTTCCTGTACATCGGCAGGTTTCTGCTCGTGTAACCAAACCCCAGCGGATGGGTAATATCGAGATCGGTCACATAGATGGAGCCGCCAATTTGTTTTGCCCCAAAATAATCCTGAGCAGTTACATAATCCATTCTTTTTATAGTCTTTTCCTTTTCTTCTTTGTCTTTAGTGAGTTGCTCATTGATCAGCTTATTGTTTATTGCCCAATTCACAGCATAGCGTTGAAGGATAAGTGTGCCACCATCTTGCATCCATGATTTCAATCGTTCTACACCTTTTTCTCCCAGCATACTGTAATTACCGGAAACGATTATTATGGTGTTGTAGTCTGATAACTTCAATCTATCAAACTGATAAGTATCTACTTTGGTAATAGGCATTCCCACCTTGGTATCAAGCATATGCCAGATGGCCCCGGCCTCTGTCGATGAGGAACCCTCGCCAATCAACATTGCTACTTTTGGCAATTCAACGGTCTGCACATTCCCACTTCCCAGGTAAACACCTTCCGAAGTTATTCCGGTGTCCACAGTATAAATATCGAGACCACTTATCTTGGATGCCTCTTTGATATAAGTGTATACTTCCTCTTGTGAAAGATTCTGATCGGCTACTGAAACAACAAGAGTACCGTATCCAAAATTCTTTTTCACCCCATTCACTACAGCAACAAATGGTTTAAATGCAGCCTTCACAAATACTTTGTTTTCAAGCAGATGATATAATGCTTTGGGCGCATAGTATTCATTCCACTCAATAAGATAAGCATAGTCAGATTTTGCTACAGGGGCTGGTTTGGCTACAATGTCTTCAGCTTTTACCTTCTCCCCTTTTGTATATTTTACCGAGGCAGAAAGTGCATCATTTGGCAATCCATATCCAAGTGACATGGTCCAAGCGGAGGCATCATAAAAAACGCTGTCATAGAATTTTGTCACCTTCTCAAACATTGACCGCACCATACGGTATTGACGCTGATCGGTAGGTACCACAAAGGCCTTTCCTTTTTCATATCGATTGGCCCCTACAGTAAGATCGCTCGATAATGGATAGGTATCAATCCGATGTTTCAACAGCAAATCAACAAATGCATTTGTTCTGCCCTTGTCCTGGCTGTCGCCAAATACATAAGCCTTAATAGAAGATTTTTTCCCTTCTTCTAATGCGGACTTAAAGAAATCCTGCTGGTGCTTTAATAGCAGCTCACGATTCTCTACAGATGCCAATACAGTGGCAAGACTGGTGCGTACGTGATTACGAATGGTAAAAGGGAAGGTAACTATCTTTGTAGAACTTTGCTGCACGTGTCCTCGTGAGCTGGCCTGTTCAAATACCAACCCAAGTCCTCCATGGATATCTGGATAGGTAGAACCGTACCCTGGATAAGAGTTATCAAACACCTCTTTTGCCCAATACAAAGATCCGATGTCGTCCAAAGCCTTCACAAAATATTTTTCAAACAGAGGATTTAATTTGTCATAGTTGTCGCGTGGTACTACAGGATTTTCAGATCCATAGGGCTTCGTAGGCTCAAAAAAGTTAGTACCATTGGTACCCATCTCGTGATAATCGGTGCACACATTGGGTAGCCACTTATGAAAAAACTCCATCCGGTTTTGGCTTTCCACGTGGACAAGCGGCAACCAATCTCTGTTCAAATCAAACCAATAGTGATTAGTCCGGCCTCGGGGCCATTCCTCATTATGTTCACGGTCCATTGGATCCGCCACTGGAGGAAATCCCTTGTACATGTTGGCCCAAGTGGTATGGCGATCGCGGCCATCCGGATTATAATTGGGGTCAATATGAATAACGCTTTCGCTTAATGTTTTGTTGGCCTCCTCACCCTGGCGGGCCACCATATAATAGGCAGTTAGCATAGCTGCCTCACTGCTGGAGGGCTCATTGCCGTGTACATTGTATCCCAGTGTGACAATCACAGGCATGTCTGCAATAGATACCGATTGTGAAGGGTCTGCCAATTTTGCATGTTCCTTTTGAATAGCATCAATTTTAGTATAGTTCTCTGGACTAGTGATGGTGAGTACTACCTGAGGCCTTCTTTCATAGGTATACCCTATAATTTGAAAATGAGCCTTTGGCGAAACCCTTGCTAACTCCTCAAAATAGGATACGATCCGATCGTGACGGGTATGCCAATCTCCCACCGGGTAACCGAGAAACTGCTCGGGAGTAGGAATGGCCGGATCAAACGAAGTGCCAGAAGGAAAGAAATAATTATTTTGTCCATTGCTTTCGATTTGAATCAAAAGTGACAGTAAGAATACCAACAAAAGATTTTTCATATGAATTTTTAACTGAAAGTAATTCGAAGTTAGACAGACGGCTGACCTGAAAAAAATGCAGATGTGATGAATGGCGAACCGGATTTATAGATCAACTAAAACCCATCGTCTTCCGCATCCTTTTTCTTGGCAGGACCCTTTCCTCCCAAACTGTATGGGGCTTCAATGCCGTAATACTTGCTTCTGAATTTGTTGATGAAACTTAGGGTTTCTTCATCACTGCCTGGGATAAACACCAGTTCCCCTATTTTGGCTTTGGCCGCATTGGTCTTTTTTGCGATCACGCTATTGAAGTCCGGATTGGATGAATGGATCATTAACCGGTTATCCTCCAGGCCAAAGTAATACCACGAATCAGGAGATGCCTTAAAAAAAACATGGAACACAGCGCCACCGTCTTCATTTTTTCGCAGCTCCATAAATCCTTCAAACGACCCATTGATATCATTGCGCAATATATTACTCAGGCCAAGATTTCCTTCGCTGTAAAACGCTTTATATTCCTGCGATCGCTTGAGGTCAAAATTAGAAAACACCAATGGTCGAGCTAATTCGGGGATGCTAGCGAGTGGCGTATACGCTTGCAGTGATTTTGCCTCAAAATCTTTTGTTGCCCGCTCCCCTACAATGTCAGCAATTTTGTACAACAGCTCAGTCTGATCCCCTAATCCTTCATCACCACCCTCGTTCTTAATTACATTCTGCAAATCGAGCGCCATCAATTGCAAAGCCTGGGGAGGCACATTCATATCCACCATCAGAAAGGTATTCATCCGAATGTCGTTGGTCTCCAGATTCCCTGATCCCAGTGCACTTGCTGTAGTATTAAAATCCTTACTGCCGCCATTAAAGAAATTAACTTTACCCTCGAATCTTACCTCTTGTTTGTCTTCGTTATAGGCAAATACTTTCCCTGTAAGTTTTTCGCCCGTGGCCTTCTGCCGATCTTCAATTCTAAACTCCTGACTTTCCTTATCAAAAAATAAGGAGCCGCTCGGCAAGAAAAAATCATCATCATCTGGGTTTTTTTTATCGAACACAAAAGTGATGTAAAGGCTATTGTCTTCCGAAAAGTGCAACCCCGCCTCTACTTTTCTGCCTTCTTCTGTAATCGCATTGTCAAAATCTAAAAACACCTCTTTCTCGTCACCGCTTTGCTCATATACAATCCACGTGTTATAATTTTTAATCTTTTTAAGATCAAGCTTCACGCTCCCCTTTAACTGAAGGGCTGGCCTTGTGGCGTACATTACCATATCTCCTTTATAGTAAATTCGTGGAGCAAGAATAATTTTGTCTTCTTCCGATACCGCCCCATTGGCAACCGTTTGTTCAGTAGCCACTAGCCCCAATTGTTTTTTTCTTCCCTTGGCTACATCTTCAATAGGCTCCAAATGGAAATCTGTCATTTTAATCGCAAAGGTGTCATTCACTGCATTTACATATTGATAGGTAGCAGAACCTGAAAATTCCTTTCTGGAAATAATGTCTACAATTCCTGCGGTAAGCCGGTGATAACCGTTGAGGGTGTCCATTACAATCGTTGTGTTGGTCAGTCTCCCAATTTTCGCATTCTCCAAAATCAATATTTCATTATTCTCTGGCGTAATTTTGGCATCAGCTACCACAATAAATGGTATTCCACTTACTTTCAGTTGCTGGGTTTGTATATCATATTCAGCCCGATCTGCCAGGAAATTAAGTGAATCTAATTCCTTCCGGGTAGTGTAGAAGTAGGAGTTCTCCAGCGGCACATCGGGATCTTTATTCATTACAATCTTTTGTGTGTTCAAATCCCATCGCGCTTCTGGAATGGAGGTCTTGAACTGCGCATACGGAAACTCCAAAGCTGCCTCACCTGCTATCTCCGGACTAATGTCAGCATAGTTCTCTTGAAGATTAAACTTCAACCTTACATCGTCTCCCGATAGGGCAGGCTTATCCGGGTTGGTAGTCTTCACTTGAAAATCAGCATGCCTCGCACCAAAATCCTTTGCGGAAAAGGAAAGCTCTTGAGAAATAGCTTCTGATCCGCGTGTAATTAATTTGCCTCCACCCGTGGTTCCCATTTTTGACACGGTAAGACTCCCATCCAACTGGGCACTTGCATCGTATAAATTAAAAGGATCGCGTAAATTCTTAATAGTGAATTTGTCTTGCTTGGGCAACCATTTCAGCTTGAATTCTGTAAGAGAGACTTGAGGAAACCAAACAGCGCCAAACTGTTTCTCTTTCAGCTCTCCGACATTTCCGCGCCCTACCACAGAGTCTGGATAAAAAACAAAATCTTTAGATTCTACACTGGCCGACAAATAGTCAATACGACCTGTGGCACGAATACCAGCATTGTCAAGGTTCATTGCCCCCACTATTTTTCCATCTCCCTGAAATAGTTGATAGCCCCCACTAGGAATAGTATGTGTAAACCCAAGCGATTTATCTGCCATGGTATGCAGCTTCTCCTTGAAATTGGGAAACATACCACTGGACACAAACGTGCCTTCAAAATTAATAGACCCCGGATCCGCATCGTTCAGGCTGTCTAGTTTGAAGGGTGGAACCACAAAAAATACAGAGCGATCATAGGCCCCATTCAGCACCTCTCTTCGGTTGAAGTAAATCACGCCCCCTGCGGTGGCATCAAGGCGAGGATAATTCGGGCTTTTTTCCTTTCCCGATTTATTATCCGGGCGACTGATAAAAAGGGTGCCTGATGATTTGGATGCGTTGGACATTCCTGCTGCCGCTGCCGCTGTTGAATCGGCTCCCACCATGGCATTATTTACACGCCTTCTAATACTTTGCCCGCGCGCGTTGGTTTCAGTAACATAAAAGCGTATTGAGTCAATGTGATTTAGATTGATGAAAAAACTGTCGTATTTAAGTGTGAAGTCTTTTCCGTTGATCTCAAAATTTCCTGCCGTTATCTTACCATCAAATTTTATATCACGATCGTGCAAAAGTGTGATTACGCTACTGTCCGGTTTGATCACGACATTAAGTGAATCACTGACATTAAATTCTTCCACCCCTCTCACATTCATATGCCCCTTAGTGAAATTAATTGTGGCATTAGCAGGACCATCTACGATAGAATGAATCTTCAGATTATCATAGTCTGCATCACCTTTTCCTGCATCATAATAATGCAATGCTTTCTCATTCACTTTTATGTATCCGGTACTGGCATTGTACTCTATCATTCCTTTTTGAGCAAGAAAGGCCATCGCCATACGCATTCCGTCTGATCGCTGACCAGTGGCAATAGCTATGTCATCTACGTAAAACTCTCTTACTCCCATCTTTAGTGAATAGCTCGCTACCAATGCAAGCGGATGAAATTGAAATCCATATCCCGCCAACAATCTAAAGTCCTCTGGATCATAATAGTCGACAGATTCTATTACCATGGGTGATTGGCTCCTTCCTCCGTAGCTATAAATATTTAAGCTGTCTGAATTTAAATCCCATCGAATTTTATCTGCATTAAAATCCATATTAAAATAAGAAGCAGAGTAGGGAGCATTTTTTAAATATCCATTTTCCTTTTGTAACACCAACTCATTTTTACCAAAGTTGTAATAGAACTGCGTGGCCGGGTGATAGATCGAATCGTTTTGCTGAAATATTCTCACCATTGCTCGTTTGGAGAAAATAGTAGAGTCCTGAAATTCAAAAAGGCGAGATCGAGCCTCAAATTTTCGGTCCACTTCTCCCATTACCACCAGCTTTGCCGGATCACCATTTACCGATGAACTGTATATCCTTCTGCCGTTGAGCGCAAATCCCCCGGTATATCTTAGCTTTTCATTTCCAAGTCCTAACATTTCAATGTTACTATTGAATGACATGAATCGTGGATAAGTAGCCGACTCAGGAGTTTTGTGATAAACACTTTTAAATTCAAATATTCCATCAATCCTTCCAGGTGCTTTTCCCAGATAGGTAAGTTTTCCCTGATCTGCTTTCAGCTCAGGTTTTGTTACATTGAAATTAAAAGCTGTAAAGTCGAAATAAACAGAATCTTTACTCAAACCCGTAGTACTCCAATCAAACCTTCCTCCTTCACCTACGAATGTATTGTTCAAAAGAGAAACTGCACCCTTTGTGTTGGTCAAGAAAGCTGAGTCGTATGAGGTTGAAAAATTGAGCGTCACCTTATCAAATCGAATGAGTGGCCCTGTTAGCTCTGGTTGTGGAGCCGGCTGCATCCAAATCGGCATGGCGGGAGGCAATACAGTATCAACAGGATCGTCCCAATTAAAATCTTCTTGTGCATCTTGATTGTCCCATTGATTAAACTCATTTTGATTGTCCTTATTCTCGTTCAAATCATTGGTGGAATCATTCGCATCCACATTGTCGGATAAGGAATGAAATGTTTCAACCTTCACATAATCAAAATGATATTCATCGTTTCTTACCCACAACCTGTATGATCGATCATAGTGAAGTGTATGGTATTCAAAAAACTGTCTTACGTTTCTAAAAAAAACACCGGCATGGGTAAGGCTTTCATTTTCTATTACCTGTCCAGCTACATTTAAGAAATCAGAGAGGGTCTTAACGCTCGCCTTTTCACGATCGATTGCGTTTAAGATAGCGCCATAGTAGTTGACAAACTGAGGGCGTAGTTTGTAGCCCTTTCCTTTCATTTGTTTGGCCTGTTGCCTGATTAACGCCTGCTGATCTGGTCCCAGCTTGCTCCATGCCAATACAAATCCTGCTCCCACCGCTCCTGCATCTGCATTTCGCGAGTTTTCAAGCGCCACACGTACACTGTCCTGAAAACTAAGTGTAACAGGGTCACCAGCATTTTGCGCTTTTAGAGAGGCAGATGCTGCAAGTGCAATCCATATGTATATTAAAACCCGCTTCAAAATAGCCTAAACAGTGAAATTCGTAAATAATGACCAAATTAACTAAAAGCACTTCCTCCTTAAACGAATGATTATCCGCTTATAGTTTTGAACAATAGGTTCTTTATTTTTTTAATTGAAAAAGTAAGGAAGCCCAATTTTCGCGCACCTCACTTTGGATATATTTAAGCGGATATGGATGAGCCCTTGTTACCATATCGGGAATGTCCTTTTCGTAGAAACCGCTTAATAAAATATATCCATCAGGGTTTAAATAAGACACATACTGCGGCAACTCCTGAAGCAATATGTTTTTATTAATGTTGGCCAGAATGATATCATAGTTGTTTTCAAATATCAACTCACTGATCATGCCCTGCCTGATATTTATATTTTTGCAAGCATTCACTTCAATGTTTTCCTTTCCATTGATTACGCTCCATTCATCAATATCAAATGCGTCTATAGTTTTTGCGCCAAGCTTTGACGCCATGATGGAAAGTATAGCAGTACCACACCCTGCGTCCATCACATTTTTATCCTTGTGATCCATGTCCATTTGTGCCTTTATCATCAGGTAGGTGGTCTGATGATGTCCTGTGCCAAAAGACATTTTAGGTGTGATGGTAATAGAGTAAGGGTACTCTTTTTCTATCTGATGAAATTCAGCGCGTATCACGCATCGATCGTCTACGATAATCGGCTCATAGCTTTTTTCCCATTCTTCATTCCAGTTTCTTTTCTCAATTCGATCCCAGAAAAATAATAGCGGCTTTACCTGATCATATTTTTTTTTGATTTCTTCTACAAGGACTTGATCAAAGCGATCTACTTCTGCATAGGCTTCAAATCCATTTTCATTTTCCAAAAATGAATCAAAGCCGGCTTGTGAGATTTCCGCAATCAGAATTTCTGAAAAAAGGGGATCACAGGTTACACTTAGGCGTGTGTGATACATGCTTAGGCTGACTTAATAATCTCTACAAAATCCCTCGACTTCAACGAAGCTCCTCCTACCAAGCCTCCATCCACATCGGCACAGGAGAAGATTTCCTTTGCATTGTCCGGCTTCACACTACCTCCATAAAGAATGGGAACCATGTTGGCTGTTTCTTCGCCAAACTTGTCGACAAGATGCTTCCTGATAACCAGGTGCATTTCCTGAGCCTGAGCGGTAGTTGCTGTTTTGCCTGTGCCTATTGCCCATACGGGCTCATAGGCTATTACAATCTTCTTCATGGCTTCGGCATTCAGATGAAAGAGCCCCTCTTCAATTTGTTCCTTTACCAGCGTTTCGTGATCTCCGGCTTCCCTCACTTCCAGTGGTTCTCCACAACAAAAAATAGGCTTTAGCCCATTGGCCAGTGCGCCATCTATTTTCTGGGCCAATTGTTTTCCGGACTCAAAGAAATATTGTCTGCGCTCACTATGCCCGATTATAACATAAGGAACTTCCATAGATTTCAACATGCCCGCTGAAACCTCACCAGTATAAGCTCCAGATGCATGTTCATTGCAATTTTGAGCTCCTATTTCAATTCTCGCAGACTTTCCAAGTTGAGATTGAAGTGCGTGCAAATAAGGATAGGGGGGGCATATAATGATTTTCACATCTCCCCTCACCTCATCTCCTACCATCCCCATGAGTTCTGCTGTAAGCGATTTCGCCTCCAGAAGCGTTGTATTCATTTTCCAATTTCCTGCTACTATCCTTTGACGCATCATTGATTCTAAATCTCTTCTTTGATTAACTTAAGATTAATAGGTAAACTTATCAGAAGGCTTATTTTTCATGAGCCTCATACTTTTAATTGGGCCTTTATATGTAACATGAACCAGATTGGACTGATCATCGTAGGTTTCTGTCATTACTGTGTTCTCTACCTCTATCACTTTGAAGCTTTTTACCTTTTCTATTTCGATATAAGATATAAACGCAAAGTTCTCCTCTTCATATCCCAGAAAATTCAATTGCTGCTCTCTCCCATCCAGCCTGATTTTTAGGTGTTCCTTTAAATATTCGGCAAGAAGACCCTTGGTGGTAAGTCCATTTTTTGGATTAAGGATATCCAACTCTTTCAATCCCGTCTTTGAGCGAATGGCCACCTCCAGATCATCCATAAAGATACGTGATATAATCTGCAGGGCTTCTGCCTTTTCATTGTATTCGATCTCTGTAACCGAAATATGTAACGGATGGAAAAGGAGTAAGAAAGAATATAAAATACTTAACATATCGAATTGTGGATCAAAAATAGGGCCATCTCTGGCCCAAAACAAGAGCCTTCAATTCTAATTCCTTTGGTGTAATTGGGTTATTCAATTTGAGATATAAATCCTATTATTGTTTCCTCAAAATTGAGTACATGAGTGAGTTTCAACTTTACTTTATACTGGGTAAAGATCACATTTTAGATTATGTAAATGGCTACGATCACATTTTATTTGTGGTTGCGCTTTGTGCCATCTATCTGGCCAGGGACTGGAAAAGAATTCTTGTCTTAGTCACTGCTTTTACGATCGGGCACTCTGTAACGTTGGCTCTTTCTACCTTTAATGTGATTTCTGTTAATTCTGATTTGATAGAGTTTCTGATCCCTCTCACCATATTTATCACCGCTTTTAGTAATTTATTCAGAAGAGAGGAAGGCTTTTCTGTAAAGCCGGTTCAAACCAACTATTTGCTCGCATTGTGCTTTGGTCTCATTCATGGAATGGGATTTTCCACCTATCTGAAGGCAATTCTAGGTAAAGATCAGTCCGTAGTTACTCAGCTTCTTGCATTCAATTTAGGCCTGGAATTTGGTCAAATCGTAATAGTGGGCATTTTTATGGCCATAAGTTTTTTATTAGTTGATCTTATAAATGTTTCGCGCAGAGACTGGAAGATGATAATTTCGTCTGGTATTGCCGGAATAGCCCTAATTTTAATGAAGGATGCTGTTTTCTGGTAAAACAGATGGACAACACCCATACACATAACAATCCAAAAACTCTAAAGTATGATTAAATACATCACCTTACTTTTCATTGGCATGAGCCTGATAGCTCATGCACAAACTACGCAATGGCAGGGTAAATTTGAACAATTGGGTCAAGCCTTACCTACACCCAACGAATACCGCACTGGTTCGGGATCACCGGGCCCTGAATACTGGCAGCAGCAAGCGGATTATGTGATTACCGCAGAACTTAATGACGACAATCAGAGCATCACTGGAGCTGAAACGATAACCTATCACAACAATTCTCCAGACGTGCTTACTTATCTGTGGCTACAACTGGATCAAAATCTATTCGACAAAGACAGCAATACTGGAAAAACAAAAAACACAACCATTCTGGATAGTGTCACAACCAAAACAATAGCCGGAGAGCTTGATCTTTACGATTTTGATGGAGGTTATAAAATTAAATCAGTAAAGGATGCAAGTGGCAATGACCTAAAGCATTTTGTGAATGCCACCATGATGCGCGTTGATTTGCCAAAACCACTTAAAAAAGGAGAGACTTATTCTTTTAAAATTGAATGGTCATACAACATCAACGATCGAATGAAGGTAGGCGGAAGAAGTGGTCTTGAATATTTTCCGGCAGACAAGAACTATGTATATACTATCGCACAATGGTTCCCCCGCATGTGCGTGTATGACGATTACGTAGGATGGCAGAATAAGCAATTCCTTGGAAGGAGCGAGTTTGCCACCGTTTTCGGAAATTATAAAGTAAAGATCACTACGCCAGCAGACCACATTATGGCTGCCACAGGAGTGCTTCAAAACCCACAAGCAGTTTTGACTGCCGAACAGGTAGTACGTTTTGAAAAAGCCAAAACTTCTTTTGATGCTCCTGTGATCATCGCTACGCAACAAGAGGCCATTCAAAGAGAAAAAAGTAAATCAAAAGAAAAGAAAACATGGGAATTTCACGCTGAGAACGTTCGTGACTTTGCATTTGCCACCTCCCGTAAATTCATTTGGGACGCTCAAGCTGTAAAAATAGGCAACAACACTCCGCTGGCCATGTCTTTTTATCCTAAAGAAGGCAATCCTCTTTGGGAAAAAGAATCCACTAAAGCCGTAAAAAACACCATTACTACCTATTCAAAACATACCATTGACTTTCCTTATCCCGTGGCAATTTCTGTACATGCTGCAAGCATCGGTATGGAGTACCCCATGATATGTTTCAATTTTGGAAGGCCCAACAAGGATGGATCGTACAGCGACAATACCAAGTGGGGAATGATTGGTGTGATCATACACGAGGTGGGTCATAATTTTTTCCCGATGATCATCAACAATGATGAGCGCGAAACCACATGGATGGATGAAGGGATAAATTCCTTTGTACAGTATATGACTCAGGTTGAAAATTATCCAGACATGCCCAAGCGCAGGGGCAGTGCAGAAGGCATTATCCCTTATATGAAAGGTGATAAAAGCACCATGCGTCCTTTGATGACCAGTGGAGAGCAGGTGGTACAAATAGGGAATGAACAATACAACAAAGCCGCCACAGCGCTTAACATCTTGCGCGAATCGGTAATGGGTCGTGAACTCTTCGATCATGCTTTTAAAGAATACGCACAACGCTGGGCCTTCAAACATCCAAAGCCAGCAGATTTTTTCAGAACGATGGAAGATGCCTCCGCTTTTGACTTGGATTGGTACTGGAGGGGTTGGTTCTATACTACGGATAATGTAGACCTTTCGGTGGATCAGGTTCGCTGGCTCAGAATAAGAGAAGACGATCAGAAGATGGAAAACAAATCCAAAAATGTGAAAGCAGGAGATCTGGCTTCTGGGAACAGCGCGGTTGCAAGCACCGATTTTAATAATGGGCCAGAACTTTTTAGCCTCATCGAAACCGATGGCCGCCTTTATGGCGAATTCCTTAGTCGTATTGATGACAAGGCTGTTATTAACAAAATGAAAGGCAAAAATTTTTACGAAATAACCTTAAGTAATAAAGGTGGATTAGTAATGCCTGTAATTATTGAATGGTCTTACAAAGACGGGACCAAAGAGACTGAACGCCTACCTGCCGAAATTTGGAGAACCAACGAACAAGTAATTACGAAGGTGTTTGTCAAGGACAAAGAGGTGTCCAATATCGTTATCGATCCAAATCACGAAACAGCTGACATCAACACCAATAACAATATGTTCCCTAAAGTAGATCAACCTTCAAAGTTTGATCAGTTTAGAAAAAATTAATCGTATGATAACCCCTAAAAGCTTTAATATGAAAAACCTACTTGGTTTTATTTTAATTGTTCTCACAACACCTTCATTCGCACAGGAAGGCTGGAAAAGTAAGTTTGAACAATTGGGGCAGCAACTGCCCACCCCCAATCAATATCGCTCTGCATCAGGAGCCCCAGGATATAAGTATTGGCAGCAACAGGCTGATTATGTAATAGATGTCGAATTGAATGATGAATCCCATAGGATCATTGGCAAAGAAACAATTACTTATACCAACAACTCGCCTGATCAACTTAAATACCTGTGGCTCCAACTAGATCAGAACATTTTGGCCGAAGGAAATGCCACTGACAAAACCAAAACCAACAGCCTGACCGGAGTCGTATCAACTGATAAATTACAACGCGATCTTGACCTATACGGTGACTATAAAGGAGGTTATACCATCAAGTCGGTAAAAGATGTTACAGGTAAGGACTTGCCCAATTTTATCAATGCCACTATGATGCGCGTAGACTTGCCTAAACCTTTAAAAACAGGAGAGAAGTATTCATTTAATGTAGAATGGTCTTATCCAGTAAGTGACAGACTCAATGAGAGTGAGGTGGGGCGCAGGGGGGGGATGGAATACTTTCCTGCTGACGACAATTATGTGTATGGCATCACGCATTGGTTTCCCCGCATGTGTGTGTACGATGATTATGAAGGGTGGCAAAACAAGCAATTCCTTGGGCAGGGCGAGTTTACCCTCTCCTTTGGAAATTATAAAGTAAGAATAACAGTACCTTCAGACCATATTGTGGGTGCAACTGGCTTATTACAAAATCCTCAGGATGTGCTTTCCAAAAAAGAACTGGAGCGTTATGAGTTGGCAAAAAAATCACTTGATAAGCCAGTCATTATTGCTACTCAGGAAGAGGCTATTCAACGAGAAAAATCAAAATCCAAGGAAAAGAAAACCTGGGTGTACCATGCTGATAATGTGAGGGATTTTGCATTTACCAGTTCCCGTAGATTTATTTGGGATGCACAAGCAGTAAAGATTGGAAGCAATACCGCATTGGCCATGTCTTATTACCCCAAAGAAGGAAACCCGTTATGGGAGCGTGAATCCACCAAAGCGGTGAAAAACACTATTACCACCTATTCGAAATACTCTATCGATTATCCGTATCCAGTGGCCATCTCAGTACACATGGCCAACATTGGGATGGAATATCCCATGATTTGTTTTAACGGTGGTCGTCCACAACCCGATGGTACTATTCCTGATCGTACCAAATGGGCCATGATTGGGGTGATCGTACATGAAGTAGGTCATAACTTCTTTCCCATGATCGTCAACTCGGATGAGCGCCAGTGGGCATGGATGGATGAAGGCTTTAATACGTTTGTTCAATACCTTACTCAGGTGGAACACTATCCGGGCATGCCACAACGCAGAGGGCCTGCGGATATGATAGTGCCTTATATGATGGGAGATAAGGAATTACAACGTCCTTTGATGACCAGTGCCGAAAATATCGTTCAATATGGAGCTGAGCAATATGCCAAAACAGCCACCGCCTTAAATATTTTAAGAGAAACTGTCATGGGGCCAGAGCTATTCGACAGATCATTTAAAGAGTATTCTGAGCGCTGGGCATTTAAACATCCAAAACCTGCCGACTTTTTCCGTACCATGGAAGATGCTTCTGGGGTAGACCTTGATTGGTTTTGGCGTGGATGGTTCTACTCCACCGATAATACAGATATCTCTGTAGATGCAGTGAAATGGTATCAGGTGAAAAAAGAGGAGAACAACCTGGAAAACAAAGGCAAGATGGTAAAAAAGGGCGATCTGGCAACATCGGGAAGTGGAGAGGGCAAGAATTCAGATAACTTCAATGACGGTCCTCAGCCGTTTAGTGTAGTTCCGGCAGATGCCAGTTTCTATGGTGAGTTCCAAAACCGAATTGATGACAAGGCCATTATGAATAAGTTGGAAAATAAAAATCTGTACGAGATTACATTAAGCAACAAAGGTGGCCTCGTGATGCCCGTGATCATCGAGTGGACCTACAAAGACGGAACCAAGGAGATTGAACGCATTCCTGCAGAAATATGGAGACTAAATGAAAACCAGATAAAAAAGGTTTTTGTAAAAGATAAGGAAGTAGTAAACATCGTTATTGACCCTCTTAAGGAAACCGCAGACGTAAATACCGAGGACAACGTGTTTCCGAAGGTAAAACAAGTCTCTAAATTTGATGAGCTTAAGAAAAAAGGGAAATAGTCTTATATTTATTTATCAATTTTGAAGTCATTTCGTTAATCGAAATGACTTCTTGGTTTATACACGATTAATTAAAAAAAATATGCGTTCGTTCTCCTATCTCTTGATTCTGTTTATAAGCAGCTCATCCGCTTTTGCACAACAAAACTGGCAAGGCAAATTTGAGCAACTGGGCCCTGAGTTACCCACCCCCAATAGCTATCGTAGCAGTTCCGGAGCACCCGGCCCGAACTATTGGCAACAGCGTGCGGATTATGAAATTGATGTAGAGCTGGATGACGAAACCCAAATGATTACCGGAAAGGAGATTGTCACTTATTTCAACAACTCTCCTGAAACATTGCACTATCTCTGGATGCAATTGGATCAAAATAAATTGGCTGCGGGCAACATGACCGACAAAACCAGTAATAATGTGATTCGGGATTCCGTACCTGCCAAATTTTTGGCAGAATCACTGGGTGGATATGGATATGACTATGATGGAGGTTATAAAATTAAATCAGTAAAAGATGCAACCACCGGTAAAGACCTTCCTCAAACTATCAATTTTACCATGATGCGTGTAGATTTACCCACACCATTAAAAACTGGAGATACGTATAAGTTTATAGTAGAATGGAGCTATCGCGAATACGACAGAATGAAATTTAGTGAGCGCGGTGGTTATGAGTATTTCCCTGAAGATGACAACCGGCTGTATACTTGCGCACAATGGTTTCCCCGTATGTGCGTATTTGATGACTACGAAGGATGGCAAAACAAACAGTTTTTAGGTCGTGGAGAGTATGCCCTTACCTTTGGAAATTATAAAGTAAGAATTACCGTCCCCAGTGATTTTATAGTGGGGGCTACTGGTTGGCTGCAAAATCCACAGGAGGTATTGAATAAAGATCAGTTGGAGAGATTCAACCGAGCGCAAAAAACATTTGATAAGCCCGTTTTTATCGTTACCGAAGCGGAGGCGAAAAAGAATGAGAAGTCCAGATCAAAAAAGAAAAGCACCTGGGTGTTTCATTCAGAAAATGTACGTGATGTGGCTTTTGCTACTTCTCGTAAATTTATTTGGGATGCGATGGCTGTAAAAGTAAACAATAAAACTCCGCTGGCACAATCACTCTATCCGAAGGAAGGAAATCCACTCTGGGAAAAAGAATCTACCAAAGCGATCAAAAATACTTTAGAGGTGTACTCAGGCAGAACATTCGATTATCCCTATCCTACTGCTTACTCCATTCACACGGCAGATCAAGGAATGGAATATCCCATGATTTGCTTCAACTATGGCAGGCCCGATAAAGATGGAAAATATTCTCAAAGAGTATTGGAGGGAATGGTAAGTGTCATCGTCCATGAGGTGGGTCACAATTTCTTCCCAATGATCGTAAATTCAGATGAGAGGCAATGGACATGGATGGATGAGGGGTTGAACACATTTCTTGAACATGAAACATTGCGCACGCGTTACGATGGGTTTGACGTCACCAGCGGTACACCCAGAGGCATCGTTCCTTTTATGAAAGGAGATAAAAGTATCATGCGTCCTATCATGGGACAATCCGACAACCAAGGCACCAGCTTTGGGCCTAATGGGTACACAAAACCTTCTGCGGCCCTAGTGTTACTGCGCGAGACTGTTATGGGGCCTGAACTTTTTGACAGGGCTTTCAAAGAATATGCAGAACGCTGGGCTTTCAAACACCCGAAACCGGCAGACTTCTTCCGCAGTATGGAAGATGCTTCAGGCACTGACCTTGATTGGTTTTGGAGGGGATGGTTTTATAGTACTGACAATGTAGACTTGACACTTGAAGATGTAAAGTGGTTCCAGATGAAGGAAGAGCAGCTGGATCCTGAGAAGAAAAACATAACAGTAAAACAAGGTGACCTGTCGGCCAGCAGTGCCGCCAATAAAGCCAATGATTTTAGTGCAGGGCCTCAACCTTTAACAGTAGAAAACACTTCTGCTGATTCATACCGTGATTTTAGAAGTAGAATCAATGATGATGCAATTCGAAAAGATTTAAAAGGGAAAAACCTTTATGAAATTACCTTGAGAAATACTGGTGGCTTGATAAGTCCTGTTATCATCGAATGGACTTATAAAGATGGTTCTAAAGAAATTGAGAAAATACCTGCTGAAATCTGGAGACTGAATGAAAAAGAAGTGACCAAGGTTTTCATCAAAGACAAGGAAGTAACCAATATCGTGATCGATCCAAATCACGAAACGGCTGACGTGAATGCTTCTGATAATGTGTTTCCAAAAAGAACAGAGTCTAAATTTGATCAGTTCAAAAAAGGAAATTAATTGATCTTTATCTGCTAAGGAGAAATGGCAAATGCATTGAGAAGACATTCTCAGTGCATTTGTTTTGCTTCACGCTCTTTGCTAAAACCTTAGTGTCCTTTAAATTAAATTTTAAATTGATTCAAACAATTTAAACGCTCTCTCTAGATCCACATTTCCTCCTGAGAGAATTATTCCAATTTTTTTACCAGAGAATTTCTTCTTTTCTTTTAACACTGCTGCAAAAGGAACGGCACAAGAAGGCTCAACAATAATTTTTACCCGCTCCCAAATCAGACGCATGGCTTCAATTATTTCCTTATCGGATACAGTGATAACTTCTGAAACCATTTCTTTAATTAACGGAAAAGTTTTGTCCCCCAAAGAAGTAAGCAATCCATCTGCTACCGAATTGGCCTGAGATTTTTCAATTCTCCCGCTTTGAAGTGCACGATAGGTATCATCTGCCCCTGATGGCTCTCCTGCTATTACTTTGGTTTTGGGTGAAAAATATTTTGCCGCCAACAATGTTCCACTCAACAACCCTCCGCCACCCACTGGAACCAGCACGAAGTCCAACCCCTCCGTATCATCGAACAATTCAATCGCTGCCGTTGCCTGTCCCGCAATCACATCATAATTATTAAAGGGATGGATTTCCGTGGCCCCAGTTTCAGTTATCACTTTAGCCAAAGTTGATTCTCTTGCTTCTAGGGTAGGCTCACATTCTGTAATCTCCCCACCAAAAGCACGGACTCCCTTTTTCTTCACTTCAGGTGCATTGCTGGGCATAACAATGTATGACTTCACTCCCATAATTTTAGCTGCACGCGCCAAAGCCTGCGCATGGTTGCCGGAAGAGTGAGTGGCGACACCCTTTTTCCTATCTTCCTCCGACAAACTAAGTATGGCATTCATCGCACCGCGTGCTTTAAATGCACCGACCTTCTGAAAGTTCTCACATTTAAAAAAAATACAACATCCCGCAAGTATATCAATACTGCTTGAGGTCATCACCGATGTTTGATGAACAAAAGATTTTATCCGTTCATGTGCTTGCAATAGATCTTCTCGCGTAGGTACGTGATTCATATCATCAATCCATTTAACTTATCCATTCTACTTTTTCACTTATGGGTTTCCTTTTCCCAGGTTTCAATTCAGCATCGATAACTCCCAGATTAAAAAAACCTATCAATTTATCTTCTTCTCCCCATCCAAAAAATGATTTCGCCTCCTCAAAATAGGTAATCCCTCCGGTGCTCAGGTAGCAGCCCACCCCATAAGCAGTGGCTGTTAGGTACATATTTTGAATGGCACAAAAAACAGCCCCTACTTCTTCAATTTCTCTGATTCGCTTCTCTTTGTCCCGTTTCATTCCCACAGCAATAACGTGGGAGAATTGCATGGGTTGGATGAGCAGGTTTTGATAACGTTCTTCTTTAAAGTCTTCAGCTTTTGTAGTCACCTCTTTATAGCAAGCCGCCTGAAAAGCCCCCAGCTTCTTTAGCCCTTCTCCACTAAAAACAACAAAACGCCACGGCTCTGTGAGCTTGTGCGTGGGTGCCCAATTGGCATTTTCCAATATTTGATTTACGATTTGATCATCTACCGTTTTGCCTTGCACATAGCCTTTTGGAAAAATTGATCTCCTTGTGGATATCAGGTGGTTTATTTGCTCATAATCGAATTTCATTGCTAAAACTTATAGATGGCGGCCTTTTCATGCCAAATTTTTCATATTTCTGGGTAATTTACACAACAAAGTTTTATACCCCTATGCAAACCTCACGAATAATCACGCTGCTCTTTTTGCTTTTACTATGTGCCGCTCATGCACAAACTAAAAAGCCAAGAGCAAGAGATCTAAAAATTCCGTTTGACGGTACACCCGGAAAATTCAATGCCATCACCGATGTGCCTGGTGTTGAAGTAGGGCAGAAAACCATCATTAAAGGAAATGGTAAACTGGAAGTGGGCAAAGGTCCCGTTCGAACAGGAGTAACAGCTGTCTTTCCCCTCGGGAAAAATTCCATCGATCGTGTATTTGCTTCTTGGTTTACTTTAAATGGCAATGGTGAAATGACTGGAACCACCTGGATCGATGAATCCGGTTGCCTGGGTTCGCCCATTTTAATTACCAACACGCACAGTGTGGGAACAGTACGAGATGCAGTTATTCAATGGTATGTAAACAAAAATTTGAGTGAAGGCGGTTACTCCGGAGATTATAGTTTGCCAGTAGTGGCGGAAACATGGGACGGGTTTTTAAATGACATTAACGGATTTCATGTAAAACAACAGGATGTATTTGAAGCCATGCAAGGAGCTACTTCAGGTCCTGTTGCTGAAGGAAACGTAGGGGGCGGCACCGGAATGATCGTTCATAGTTTCAAAGGAGGTATAGGTACTTCATCCAGAATTGTAGAAACTAAAATTGGCAACTACACTGTCGGTGTGTTAGTACAAGCCAACTATGGATCGCGGAATCAATTGACCATTGCAGGTGTACCTGTAGGAAAAGAAATTACTGATTTAATGCCTACTGAAGGAAAGCCCGATGAAGATCAGGGGTCCATTATTGTAGTGGCAGCCACCGATGCTCCCTTCCTGCCCCATCAACTTCATCGTTTGGTGAAGCGTGTGGCCTTGGGAGTGGGCGCCATGGGCGGAAGAGGAGGAAATACCTCCGGAGATATTTTTATTGCGTTCTCTACGGCCAATCCCGAAGCGGGTGCAATGGATAAGCTCGCCAGCCTTAAAATGTTCCCCAACGAAATGATTAACCCCTTCTTTGAGGCAGTGACGCAGGCCACCGAGGAGTCTATTGTGAACGCCATGGTTGCCGCAGAAACCATGGTTGGGGTAAATGGAAATAAGGTGTATGCCATCCCTCATGATCGATTAATTGAGGTAATGAAGAAATACAACCGATTGAAGTAGTATATTTCATCCCTCAAAACTGTCTGGTATGCGCTTTGGTTTTTTTACAGTCTGTATTGTCTTTCTATCATCATGTGCTCCCATTTACGTGCCTAACGTAAGAAATACCCCTCTGTTCAATGGACGGGGTGAATTTCAGGGGTCTGCATTTATCGGAACGGGTATTGATTTGCAGGGTGCCCTTGCGCTGTCGGACCACATTGGAGTAATCGGAAATTATTCCTTCCTCAATGAAACCCGAAACGACCCTTTCGATCTAAGTCAAAAATTTAAACGGAAGAATAATTTTTTTGAAGGCGGTGTTGGATACTACAAAGCTTCGCGCACGGGAAGAGTGGAGTTGTATGTTGGATATGGACAAGGCAAGAGCACTACTACCGGACAGTATGGATTTCTTGGCTTGGGTCAACAGGAGGTGATTGTCACCGGAAAATACAATCGCATTTTTATACAGCCTTCTATCGGCACTAACTATGGAGGCTTCAATCTCGCCTTTACGCCAAGATTTTCTCTTGTCAATTTTAAGGAGTTCCAATCTGGAGCTATTGTAGAAACTCCAGAGGAAGGAGCCCATTTATTTATTGAGCCCGCTGCCACTGCCCGATTTAGATTGGGAGGAAACCTAAATGGTATGTTTCAATTGGGATTAAACATGCCGATGCCCAATGATGCTTTCTTCGATTATGTACCGATACAAGCTTCTATTGGCATACAACTGCATTTAGGTGAAAGCATGAGGGCTAGAGGTCATTAATACCTTACGTTCTCAAATGTTTCGGTATCAACGCTTTCTCTAACAACTCAAATAGAAACTCGACTACAATAGCCAGCACTGCCGCAGGTATTGCTCCCTGCAAAATCAACTGTGTGTTGTTTAGCGCCAACCCCGTAACAATAAATTCTCCCAGTCCTCCGGCTCCAATAAAGGCAGCCAATGTAGCCGTGCCTATTGTAATTACTGCGGCTGTGCGAATACCCGCCAAAATAGATGGCATGGCCAAAGGCAACTCTACAAAACGTAGTTGTTGAATAGTAGTCATCCCCATGCCCGTAGCCACTTTTCTTAGTATGGGATCAACAGAGGTAAGTCCTGTGGTTACGTTTCTTAAAATTGGCAACAACGCATAGAGAAACAATGCAGTGATAGCAGGCACGCTCCCTATACCCAACAAGGGAATCATTAATGCGAGCAGAGCAATGGAGGGTATCGTTTGTAACAACCCCACAAAATATAATACAGGACGACTGATCCCTGAAAAAATATAAAGCAGAATGCCCAACGGCATCGCTACCAGAATTGCCAACCCCAGAGAAATGGCTGTTATACCCAAATGGGTCCAGGTCTTGCCTGCAATTTCCGTCCACATACCAGGCTCAGTTCTCGATACATTTGACTGTACCAGATTTTTTCTCAATAAAAATGAATGTGCTACTTCGCTGAAAGACTTTTTTTCGAACAGCACTTCTGAATTCATCGCTTGCATCTCTTCCTCAGAGATCATCCCTTCCAATTTATTGGCAATCGCTTTTATCTTAGGGTCAAGCGTCTGGTTATATACTGCCACGGCATAATAAGAGGGGAAGAACCTCAAATCATCTACTAATAAAAACAAATTGTATTTTTCTATCTCCCCATCAGTTGAATAAACATCTGTAAGTTCAATTTTATTACTGTTAATTGCCTGGTATGCCAATCCATGTTCAATGCCTGAAGGATTCAATTTCAATTGATATGTACTCTTCAAATTTTTCCATCCATCCTTTCGTTTTAAAAATTCATAGCTCACGGCCGCAACCATATTATTTGCTTTCCGTAAATCTGAAATTGTTTTCAGTCCTCTCGATTCTGCAATTTTTGGTGTGGTGGCCAGTGCATAGGTATTATTAAATCCAAACGAAGGAGATATCTCTAACCCCAGTTGAGATTGTAATTCTTCATTAAGTGTTTGATGATTGAGCCTTTTATCACTTTTCAATATTTCCTCGGCCAGCGAGCCTGTATATTCTGGATAAAGATCTATTGATCCTCCGCGCAAAGCCGCATAACAAACGGCAGTTCCCCCCAAATTAAATTTTCTTTCAACCCTATATCCTTCATTTTCAATGAGCTGTGCTAGCATTTCACCCAAAATATAACCTTCGTTAAAATGCTTTGCCCCTACGCGTATGGTCTGACCGCTTGCGCTCACACAGAAAATCAATAAGGTTGTTATGGCAAGGAAATACCTCACGATTGAAGTGGAAATAATTTTCCGTTTTCAAATTTAAGTTGTGTGTCTCCCAATTTTATTGCCTCCTCAGAATCATGGGTCACCATAACAATACATCTTGGCTCTTTGTGTTGAAGTTTAATGACCTCTGCATGAATGTCCTGTTTTGTATCAGTATCCAATGAAGAAAATGGTTCGTCTAATAACATAAAAAGAGGGTTAAGTAATATTGCTCGGCAAAGCCCTACCCTTTGCTGCTCTCCCCCTGATAATTGATAGGGGTATTTTTTCTTATGACTTTCAGACAAGTTGACCAACTCCATCAATTCTTTTGTTCGTTTTATCTTTTGCTCCTTACCCCAGCCCGCCAGCACACCAGGCAATGTGATGTTTTCAAAAACAGTGAGGTGAGGAAAAAGACCAACTGATTGCACCGCATAACCGATGGTGCGCCTAATCTGATGGATATTCTCGTAGTCAATAGGTTTGCCCAATAAACTTACGGTGCCTTCGTAGGGGCGGATAAGTCCGTTGATAATTTGAAGCAACGTAGACTTGCCGCTGCCACTTTTTCCAAGGATGGCGGTTATCTTTTCCGCTTCAATTTCAAGCGAAAGTTTATCGAAGATGATATGATCACCATACCGATGAGAAACCCGATCCAATTGTATGGCGCTACTCATCAACATTCAGGGTTTCGTATACAATCCGCAATCCATTTAAAGTAAGGTTGGGTTCTACCCAATCAAAAAAATCATGAAGCGGAGTGATTACAGAAGAGAGTCCTCCTGTAGCTACCACAGGACAATCCTCTTTCAACTCTCTGCGTATTTCATTCACCATCGACTTTATCAGGCCGTTGTAACCAACCAATATGCCCGATTGAATGGCAGTAATGGTACTTGTGCCCAGGGCAGAAGTTGGCATTTGTAATGGCACATCAAAAAGCCTCGCTGTATTTTGTGTAAGGGATTTGATAGCGGTCTTTAATCCAGGTGCGATAGACACTCCCAATATTTTTCCTGTTGAGGACAAAGCAGTGAACGTAAGTGCAGTACCAAAATCTACAACAATGCAGGTATTCTTATAGTGGTCATAAGCTGCAATGGCATTGGAGACAAGATCTGAGCCTATCTCGTATGGATTCAATACTTCAATCGCCAATCGATTATAGATGGCCGGACCAAGTATGATCGGCTTCTTTCCCAATAAAATTTTAATTACCCCAGTGAGTTTGTCAGTAAGGACAGGGACTACGCTGCTCAACACAATGGTTTCAATTTTAGCAACGTCCACCTTGGCCTCAAAAAAATAATCTCTTAGTTTTATTCCGTAAAATAATTCCGGTTGATCCGGTTTTGTGGGAATGCGCCAAATGTGTAGCCATGTATTGCCGTTCCAAAGTCCGATGGTGGTGTCGCTGTTACCTATATCAAGTGCAAGAAGCATCGTGTGTTGAACTTTGGTAGAGGGCTAATTTACTACTTCTACCCCCTTCCAAAAAGCTATCCTGTTCTTAATTACTTTTGCGGCATCCTTTGGTTCTGAATAATACCATGCCGCGTCAGGGTTTTCTTTGCCACCAACGTTCAGATTATAATAAGATGCCGTTCCCTTCCAGGCGCAAACTGTGTTGGATGAGGAGCCTGAAAAAAATTCCTTTTTAATTGCGTCAACTGGAAAATAATGATTGCCTTCTATGACTACTGTGTCATCACTTTCTGCCAGCACTTGACCGTTCCAAATCGCTTTCATGTTATTTTGTGTTTTATTTTATATATAACCAACCCAAACGGATGTAGCATCGTTCCCACTATTTAGCGGATCTTCATAAATACTGTTGTGCCCTTTAATCACAAACAAAACAGGGGATGCCTGTTTTATCTTTTCGTGCAAAGACACAAAGTGAATCGTTTGTACTTTTGATTAATAATCCGTTTTAACACTTCTATTTATTGGAAGTCCCAACTGATAGCGAATGTCTTCATCTCTGGTTTCATCCACCACATCCAACCCATACTTTATCTTTTTAGGGTCATCGTAAACCATCGTTCCAAATATTCGATCCCAGAAAGAAAAGATGTTTCCAAAATTGGTGTCTGTCCACGGACGCTCAAAGTGATGATGAAACTTATGCATGTTGGGTGTGATAAACACAAGGCTCAGTATTTTATCTAACCATCGTGGCATATTGATATTGGCGTGGGTGAAATAGGTAAAGAATATTGTGCAAATTCTATAAAATAAATAAAATGCAATGGGCGCACCGATGATCACTATCGCAATAAGGGTAAACACTTCGCGTAAAAAATAATCACCCGGATGATGACGAGTGCCAGTGGTCACATCCACTTTGGTGTCACTGTGATGCACCATATGAAATTTCCACATCCACGTAACACGATGCAATAAATAGTGTACTACATATTGTGCTACTAAATCAAGAAACATTACTGTGATAAGCAATTCCAACCATACTGGAAGATCTACATAATGCAACAATCCAATTTGCTTTGTGCCTATGAGGGCAAAGACTCCTACTATAAAAATTCCGAATAACAGGTTGATCACAAAAGTAAAAAGCAGGAAGACCAAATTAACTCCATCGTGTTTCCATTTGGAATATTGGTGTTTTGCCAAAGGATAGTTCCCCTCCAAAATCCAACATACTACAAGGCAAGTAACTACACACGCCAATTTTTGCCAAGTGGGCATCGTCTCAAAAAAAGTAAGGAATGAATCCATAGTAGAATAGTGCTCACTAAAATACAGTTTTCTATGAAGAAATTACATAGCATTTAAAATGCTGTGTTACCCGACTTGTTGATCTTTCCATTTCAAATCGTTCCATTGAACCATATTGGAGAATTCTATTAAAACTCAATCCGATAGCTTAGTATAGGTAATAGCGGTAACTGATACCATTTTTTAATGTCGCCACTGCTTGTATCAAAATATTGGCCTCCCAGGTTTTGATGGTTGGTAATATTTTGAATATCCAATGACAAAGTAGAAGTTGATCTGTCTTTGTTTCTTTTCAGGCTCACACGAAAGTCTGTTCTGAAATAATTGGGCAATTGTTCTGTAAAGGCAAGATTTTCCACATATTGGGTTTGCCCTTCTGCTACGCTTTTTTGATAATCAATGGGTGTATCTCTGAATCCTCCTGTATAGATAGTTCTTATGTTCAAGCCAAAAGTTCTATTCTTTTTCCAATTGTATTCTTTACCGCCAGTGAAGCTAAAAGCAAAATTCCCGTTAAATCGTGAGTTGCGCAACACGCCATCCAGCGCTTTATATTTCGAATCATAAAGTGAAGAGGAAAGGAGAAAATAAGTATTGTTGTGAAAGAATTGCTCCAAAGTAAGTTCAAGGCCGTAATTTCTTCCTGTGCCTTTGTTCACCAAGGGCTTGGTCAAATATCCTTCTTCTACCACCAAAGTAGAAATTGGGCTAGTAGGGTCATCTTCTACGGCTATGTTATACAAGGGTTGATAATACGTCTCTGCCTTTATTCGGGTGTATTGACTTAGTGCACGATCATAAGCCAGAACAAAATGCTGTGACTTGTTCAACCCCACATTTTTATTGGGTTGGGTAATGTTTCCCATTCCATCATCAATTTCAGTTTCATATATTCCTATCGGTTGAACCTGACTGTGTGATCCATATCCTACACTGATCGATTGTTTATCATCAAGAGCATATTTTAACGATGCCCGGGATTCTAAAGACTTGGAATGATTATCTGTTAGCTCTAAATAATGCAATCCGACATTCATAGTTATCCGATCCGTTATTCTGTGATTCCATTGAGAAAATAATTGAATGGTATTGGCCCTGCTCTTTGAATTGAGAAACTCATCTACGGCTTGTGTTTCTGAGTTTCGTTTTCTTAACTTGAGATTATAAAAATATTGATTGAAATAAATGCCTGATCGTAAACTGTTTTTTGCATTGAATTTGTGATTGAGTACCGAGCTGACAGTTATTTTTTCATTCAAATATTTTTGTTGATATTCAAATCTTCGTGAGTAGTCGTCCTCCACCCTAAACTCATCATCTCCATTGTTGTTGCCGGAAAATAAAACAGAAGATTGCACGTAGGTGTTGTTGCCCACATTGAACAAGTGCTTAACTCCAGCAGCACCCGTGTTGGAAAAATATCTTGAATCATAACGTAAATATTCCTCCTCCCATTTTGTTGAATCTCTGTCAGCCTCTTGCTTCTGATCACTCAATCCGCCAAACCCAAACAAAGAAAAATTACCAAATCTATTGGTCGGCATATAAAAGTGATAACTGAGGTCTTGAAAATTAGTAACAGCATCTCCAATATTTACACCCAGCTTACTAAGAACACTCAAAGTTGAGTATCTATAATTGATCAAATACGAACCTTTATAATCTTTGCTAAATGGGCCTTCGACTGCTACATCTGTTCCTAAAAAACCAGCCTGCAAAGTATATTCTCTTTTTTCATTATTCCCTTTTCGGAGGTTTAGATCAAAAACACCTGCCAATGCATTTCCATATTCCGCTGGAAAGGCTCCCGTAATAAAATCAGAGTTGGTTAGCAGTTGAGAACTCAAAATCGAAATGCCTCCACCGGAAGTGCCCACATTGGCAAAGTGGTTGGGGTTGGGAATATCTACTCCTTCCATTCTCCACAACAAGCCATAGGGCGAGTTACCTCGAATAGAGATTGTGTTGTTACCATCATCTCCGGAGACTACGCCTGCATAAGAATTGACCATACGGGCAGGGTCATCAACGGCCGCAGCAAACTTACGGGTTTCTTCTACTGAGAATGTGCGCGCACTCACCACAGCCATTTCGTTGAGAGGCCTATCTTTATCAACGTCCGGCCTTACAATAATCTCGTCCATTTGCGTAATGTCTTCTTCAATGGCAACATTTAGCACTACTTCCTTACCGGAATTCACCGTAATATTTGGCAAGACCATTTCTTTATAACCAATAAAAGAAATTCGCAACGAGATATTTCCTACCGGCACATTGGTGAGCTTAAAATTCCCATCATAGTCGGTGGTGGTGCCAACAACGGGGTTTGAGCCGATAATAATAATGGTGGCGCCAGGTAACGCAGTTTGCGTTACTCTATCGAGCACCTGCCCTCTTACGGTTTGATTAAGGCCTTGTGATGATGCGGTAAACACGGTAAAAAGGGTCATTGCGATCGTTAAACTCAGTTTTGACATAAATTTTATCTTTTTATGCCCTTATGACAACCGAATATGAAAAAACCCCTATGTGATTAGTAAAAAATTATAAAAACCTGATTCCCACTTTGCCTCCCCACCACATTTCCATTTCATTGCCGTTGGAGAATGTATGGCGCTTAATAATGGTGGGTGTGAAGTCAGTAAAAAGCTGTGGGTTGTCACTGTAGGTGGGATCATATATGTATGCATTGAGCGTTGCCCCTGCCGTAATTGAAAATTTTCGAGCAACCTGAAAATCAAAACCGACATACAGCTTATTGAGCAAACTGATTGAATTAGTAAAACTTCCTTTATTAACTTGATTTGCTGTTAGATCAAAATTTAAATACAACCAATTGGTAAGCTTCGGTGCAGTACCTACACCATAACCGAAAGACCAAACATTTTGATCGGCACTTACTGGAACAGATAGATCATACGAACCATTAAGGGTTTCGGGTTTTAGTCCGGCCTCAAGTATGTTATAAAAATGTCTTACCCCTGTTCTAAAAGCTGCATTGACATAAAATATTTCGTCCGCTGACAACTCAATTTTATGATATCCATTACTTACAAAACTTAGCAATCCAATAGGAATTCCCTTTATGCTATCCGCATAATTAATCAACCCAATTTGAGCGCCTTTTATGTTATGAGCAAAATTAATTAGCCCGGCTACTTGGGTTCCATGCATTTGGTGAGTGGCTACATTCAAGAATCCGGCAAATTGAGAACCCGTATAGTAACTCGGTTGCACATTAAACAAGCCTGCAAATTGTGCGCCTTTAGAAGGTCGTCCATTTACATTGAACAAGCCAGCAAATTGTGCACCTTGCACCGAATCCAAATTGGTGTTAAACAAGCCAGCAAATTGAGCTGCACTCACTTTTTTACGGGTGAGATTTCCAAGCCCAGCCATTTGCATACCCTTTGTTGTTCCTCCAACCGTGTTAAACAAGCCAGCAAATTGCGCGTGCTGTACATTTCCCTTGTCAATATTAAACAACCCTCCCACCTCCAATTTGTTGGTACCCATTGAATAACCACCCAACGCGTTGAGTGAATAATCGTTAACTACGTTTCCACTCAGTTTTTGATTGGTGCCCATAAAGGGGAGAAACGAAAATTGAAAATCCCTATGCAGGGTATCCCGAATGTTGTTCATGTTGGCATCGCCCTTTTTTCCAGAAAAAATGTTTTTTGAGAATACCTTTTCCTGAAGGAAGGTTCGGAATGATTTCTTTTCCGAAACTGGTTCTGATTGCACCACAGGCGGCTGAATATTTATTGGAACAGCTACAACTTGCAAAGTATCATCAGCAGGATGCACTTCAACTATTTCCACTTTTTCAGGACGCATTACCATATTGATGAATTGGGTATTAGAAGCGGTCAATGTTGCAAGCGTATCCATAAAAGTACGTCTGCTGAAATACAAGGTGCCCGCCTCACTTGGATTGTCAAGGGTAATTTTAAAAAAACCAAATTGATCCGTGATTACACCGGCAAGGGATTTCTTGTCGAACACACTCACTTCCGAAATTTTCTCACCGTTTTCATCCGTTACATACCCACTTACGGTAACGGTATTATTCACAACTTCCTTTTTAGTGAGTTCAGGCGTTTTGGTAAGAATAATATAGTTCCCCTTGCCTTTGGCGGTTATCGATTCTCCAAATAAACTATTGAGTATCTCCCGAACAGATTTTTTAGAAAATCCTTCCTTCACCACATGGCTGGTATTCAATATGGACGGGCTATAAGAAAATGTAAACTTACCTTCCCTGGAAAGTTGGCTCAACGCTACTTCAATGGGTACACTTTTAAAGGAAATAGTTAGCTCTCGCTCTAATGGCGGAATGGTTTGCCCCCAACTTGTAGAAATTGAGAACATGATTGCAAGAAAAAAGCTTGATAGATATTTTCTCATATCAATCTCCGCAACCAGTTCCGTTAAGAATGTATACCTCTCCCTCTTTGGTCAAGGTTAATTTTAATGTCTCAGCAATGATTTCAACAATATCCTCAATCCTTTCATTTCTAAAAGTTACATTCAGCAGACAGGTTTTAATAGCGTCATTACCCAATCGTATTTTTGTATCATACACTGCATTGAGGTCGCCCACAATCGTTTCTAAATCAGCATTACGGAAACTAAATACGCCAGTTTTATAAGCCAGTTGGTTGGCATTCACCGTCTGAATTCTGGCAAAGGACTTACTCTGTTTGTGATAAACTCCCGTTTCGCCAGCAACCAGATTCAGCCCAGCATTGTTGAGTGTATAAAAAGCTACTTCACCCGATTCAACATAAACTTCTATGGTTGGGCTTTCTGGAAAAGCAAGGACGTTAAAGGTGGTACCAATGTCTTCAATGATCACGTCCCCTGTTCTTATAATAAAAGGTTCAGCTTCTGCATGTTTAACCTCAAAAAAAGCTTCTCCTTCCAACTCAACCTTTCGTTGGCCTTTTCTTTTATTATAAGCGTACTTAATGGTGCTGCTTTTGTTTAGTACTGTCCTACTTCCATCAGGAAGGGTGTCTCTTACAATTTCGGTTTGTGAGGTCAGTGTAATTGTTTGATCAGGTGTGTTGAGTTGTTGATAAGTTATCCATCCCAAACCAATTGCTACCAGCAACACGGCAGCCACTTTCAATACCTTGAAGTATGGGGAAAAAGCAACTTGCTTTCTCGCTGGCTGATGCATTTTAGATTTAACTTTTAGCCAAGCCGCGTCCACATCAAATGATTGGATTTCATTGACGCTTTTAGCCTTATCAAAAATTAATTTGAAATGATCATAATGAGCTTTGTTGGAATCACTGATCGCGATCCATTCCTCTACCTGAGTACGCTCCACTGCCGAAGCTTCTCCGGAAAGGCACTTTCCAATTAAATCATCAATATGGTCAAACGTCTCTTTCAATCGTTAACTAATAAAGCCATTCATTACAATAATAAGTATGGGTAAATACTCCTTTAATTGTTCGCGCATTATTTTTAATGCTTTTCCAATTTGGTTCTCCACCGTTTTAACAGAAATATTTAATTGTGCTGCTATCTCAGCATATTTCAACTCTTCGAATCGGCTCATCTTAAACACAAGGCGACATTGCTCTGGCAATTTTAATAAGGCATCCCCTATTCTTTGGTCCAGTTCAACAGAAATAACCGCCTGTGAAACCGATTCATAACTATTATCCAAAGTTGCAAGAGATTCTTCGGCATGCTTCTTTTTAATTTTCGCATGCTTGATGGAATTGAGGCAACTGTTGCGAACAGCCCGATATAAATATGACTTCAGCGAAGTTTCGATAGTAATGCTCTCCTTTTTCTCCCAGACATTGATAAAAGTAGCCTGGACCATTTCTTCTGCTTCATCACGATCAAGTAAAAATGTATAGGCGTATTTGCACAGTGGGTCGTAGTGTGACTTAAAAATCATCTCAAAAGCGGTTTCGTCCCCTTCTTTAAGCGCCTTAAAACGGTCGATTTCCGCTAATTCCACTGATTTCCATTGGTTTTAGCACAATTTACGTTTTTGGGGCATTTTGGTTCTATGACAACCCAAAATGGTTATACCCCTATCCCCTTTTCAATTTGTGCTTGAATACAAGGGTAATAAAAATCCGATGCCCAGAGTTGAGGTTATGTCCCCATCCTTTAGCCATCGGATTGAGTTATACTGAAGGGGGCTTATTTCACTGCACCTGTTTCAAACTGATAAATTTTTAGGAGGTCGTTATTTTCATTTACGGTAACTTCCAGGTCTTTGATCAAACCATTCCGGATGTCATACACCCAGCCATGGATAAAAGGGCTTTTGGATTCACTCCATGAGTTTTGTATGATAGAAGTCTTGCCCAAATTATAAACCTGCTCAATTATATTGAGTTCAATGAACCTACTTTCTCTCTTACCTATATCGTGTATGTCATCCAATTCTTTCTGATGAAATCGATAAACGTCTTTGATGTGCCTGATCCAATTATCAATAAGTCCAAATTGTTGATTGCTCATGGCCGCCTTTATCCCTCCACATCCATAATGACCGCACACAATCACATGTTGTACATTCAAAATACTTACCGCATAGTCCAATACACTCAGCATGTTCATATCCGTATTCACTACCATGTTGGCAATATTGCGGTGAACAAAAACCTCACCGGGAGGGGCGCCAATTATTTCGTTAGCAGGCACTCTGCTATCCGCACATCCTATCCACAACAAAGGTGGCTTTTGACCCTCTGCCAATTTGCTAAAGTATTTTGGGTCACTCGAAATCATTCTCTCCACCCACTCCCTATTATTCTGCAATAACTTATTATATAGTTCCATTAAGTTTAGTTTAGTTCGTTAGTTTGTTTTACTAATAATTCTTCTATGCCGTTTGCATCTTTCTTCTTAAGGTTCTCCGCTAACCATGCAGTTGCTTTTTCAAAATCTTCAAAACAGTGAGATACAGGTACGAGCTTCGGAATTATTCCTAATTTTTCGAATTGTTCTTTTACATTTTCACGCAGTCCACTGAACAACACCCACGTATTGTTTTTGTTTAGATCGCGGATAACATCCATCAGCGCATACATTCCTGATTGGTCTGCAAACGAAAGGTGCTTGAACCTAAAAACAACAGCCTTCATGTTTGGGCTCTTGCTAAACTGCTCTTGAAATTTTGAGGAAAATCCAAAGAAAAGTGGGCCGTGAAATTCCTGAATAAATACCTGATCGGCATGGTGAGATGTGTTTATTTCTTTTAACTCATCTTCACTATCAGGATGGTCGTTAGCTGGATCCATAGTACTGGCTTCATGGCCTTGTTCAGCTGATCGCTTCACAAAAAATAAGGTCGACAACACTAATCCAACCCCAACTGCCCACAACAAATCAACAAATACTGTCATCGCTACTACCACCATTTTTACAACGGCATCTGCTTTTGGTACTTTCAGAATATCCCTCAATCCTTTGTAATCAATAATACCAATACCCACAGTTATTAATATGCCTGCCAATACGGACAATGGTATCTCAGCTGCATACTTTCCTAAACCCAGCAAGACAACTAATAAAAACAATCCGTGAACAACTCCAGAAATTCTAGTTCGGCCACCTGATTTTACATTTACTACAGTCCGCATTGTTGCTCCTGCTCCTGGTATACCACCGATCAAAGCGGCCACCATATTACCAAGACCCTGCCCTATCAATTCCCTGTTGCTGTTGTGCTTTGTCTTTGTAATGTTGTCGGCCACTACTGAAGTAAGTAGTGAATCAATAGAACCCAGTGCCGCAAGTGTAATAGCCGGTACGAGTATCAACCCGATGCTGGACATATTCAGTACGCTAAATATGTCAAAATTCAGATGGGGCAATCCCTCCGGAATATCCCCAATCCTCGGAATATCCATAGTCACAAATTGTGGGATCAAAGACACCGTAATAAGAGCGACCAATGTACTGGGAACCAACTTAGTTATGCGCGGAAATAGATAAATGATTGCAATAGTGAGAAGCCCCAACAAAAATGCAGGCCAATTCATATTCTGAAGTGGTGTCATTATGCTGACGAATACCTCAGAAATTTTATTAGGGGATGTATGGCCTACCAACGGAAAGAGCTGCAAAAAAATAATAATTAATCCAATCCCACTCATAAATCCCGATACAACCGGGTAAGGAATGAATTGCACCAATTTGCCAATCTGGGTAAGGCCGAAAACAATTTGTAACAAGCCTCCCATAAAAAAAGTAAGTAATACCAGCGTCAGGCCTACTTCGAGGTTGGGTGCTTGTTGCATAAGTGTGGCCGCTACTAAAGAAGACACCACAGTCATTGGTCCGGTTGGGCCGCTTATCTGAGTTTTTGTTCCACCGAAAATGGCAGCCACAATTCCGATAGCTATGGCTCCGTATAAACCTGCTTCCGCACCCAAACCCGATTGAATTCCAAAGGCCATGGCCAGTGGGAGCGCCACAATTCCTGCGGTAACACCGCCAAATAGATCACCTTTTATTGTTCTTGTATCAAGTAACTTCATATGATAAAATTTTGATACACAAAGCTCCAGCCAGTTCTTGTAGCTGCAGATTGTGCATCGGAAAAAAGTCAGGATATTTCTATATCCTATTTATATATTGTGAAAATGGATAAAGGATGGTAAACCATCCGGAGCGATTATCCTTTAGGAGGGGGTGAAGTAATTCCCTTTTGAAAGGGTGCGTAGGTTTCAATGTGAAATGCTAATGGGACGGTATACAACTCAAGGCTAAAGTTCATTTCATTCAATAAATCCTTTGCGCTGTCATCATCATCCTCAACAAGCAACCTTGAATTAACACCTCTTGTTTTTTTGTTAGAGTCATTCGAACTATCAGTCTTATTATCATCTGATAAGAACATTACTATTTCTTCCTGTGAAACTTCAATGGGAGGGGTTTGCTTAACCATGAAATAAAAGCCAAAAACCAGCGCAAAGGCATAAATAAATGCCCCAGCGGTTAGAACTTTATGGATTTTCAATTTCATGGATTGCAAATATACAAATTTTGAATTTAGCCAGTGGTCGTTTTTTCATCCTCCCGACTTTCGTCTAAAATTTGTTATTACAAATATTACAATGAAGCAGCATTTCCGTAGCATTCATTTCGCCTCAAAAGGGGGCATTTGTTGAAGAAAGCTCTCTGCCCTAGCTATAATTAGCATAGCTGCTTTTTCATTTAACGGGTTCTTTTTAATGGTTAAGTTTTATTTCTTTATTTATTTTAAAAGGCTTCACTAAACGTAAAGAAAACCCCATTCTGATCTTTGGCAATTCCATAGTCAAGTCGAAGTTTAATATTCTGACTCATTGCGAAACGAATACCCGCCCCATAAGTATATTTTGGTTTGATGAAATCGTCATCAGTTACATCGCCCACATCTAGAAATGTCACCCCTGAAAATCTCTTATAAACTGGCAAGCGGGCTTCCAGTTGACCAACATAGTACTTTTCGCCACGAAACCTGTTGGAATAATATCCGCGCAAAGCATACGAACCTCCCAGGGTGTAACGAAACAAATAACTCGGAGTGCCTTGTGAAAATCCCGCAGCAAGGCGTGATGCAATCACAAAGTTGGAATTAATGACATATCGAAAATATCGGATCTCTGCATCTATCTGCAGGGCCTCTCCAAGGCCTGGGGCATTGAGTGCTGAAGGAATGTATAGAAAAGTGATTTGCCTTAATGCTCCTTTTTTTGTGCTGAAGGTGTTATCGCGCGTATCTTGCTTAATGGCAAGCCCTATGCCTACAGGGTTTTCATCCGGGAAAAATCGTTGATTCAGTTCAACATCGCTCTCATTAGTTGCTTTTGTTTCCCTTCTTCCGCGAGCGTCACCAAAGGCAACAATTTGAAATTTATTTCTTAGAATAAATGCGATTTCGGGTCTTACTCTGTAGGTATTGGAAAACAATTTGGTGTAGTCCTCCGCTATGGTTTTGCTTCCTTCCCCAAAATAGTATTGAAAGAAGTTTGAATAGGAACCGTAAAGATTAAGATTTACATTTCTAAACAGATTAAAATAGGCGTAGCTTGATTGGAAATTTATCTTCCCACCGGAAATAACCTGGAGTTGAGCATCAAAATATCGACCCGGTATTTTTAATGGAAAATTAAAATAGGCACCCCCGAAAATCATTCCTAAGGCAGGATCATAACCTATTATTGGTGCAATGGTATAGTCGGTTGGGCTTACTTTAATTGTCTTTAGCGTATCTTCCTCATTGACATTTCTGCTAAGGTCAAACACCAATTCTCCGTCAACATAAGTTTGGGAAACCTTTGCATTATATAGTGTAAAAGGATCATCTAAAAGTAGAGGTGCTTGCATCACTACAAAGTCAGCATAATAGCCTGGTGCGATTTTTCCAATTTTCTTATCTTCATTCAATACATAAGCACCATTTGAAGTATACGCTTCAATGGCTTCGTTAATCGTCAATGTTTTATCGACAATACCCTCCATCAATTCCCCGTTAGGGTATCGCCCAGTAACATTTACAGCCATATTCGGAAAAGGATTAAGTCCATCTACTTGGGCATAGTCAGTAAACAAGGTATCCATACCATAAGGATAGTCACTCGTCAGAGCTCCTTTTACGAGTTGATACTTTACTCGTGCATCGAGCAAATCATTTTCTTTAAAAAGCTGGTCGCCAGATGAATGAATCTTATAAAATGAAGACAGGTTTTTGTAATCAAACAGTTGACTTGCAATTATGGTAACGCCAATTCGAAGGTCGGCAGCTTCTTGTATTTGTTGAACGGACGAATACCCTGCATGGTCAACCACATGCCGCTTATTCAGTGATGTTTTATTGTTTGCGTGTAAGGTGTTCAATATATTTTGAAGTCCTTCTTTCCCCTGAACGTGAAATGCAAAAGTACTGGTAGGGTTAAGCTGAAATATGTCTTTCAATTGTTTTTCACTTAGAAATACTTTCCCACCCGGCTTAACTGCTTCATGTTGGTGGCCGGAATAAGATAGGGACTGATCCTCAAAAAACTTCATAGCGTGGTATTTTACATGGGATTCATCAACTCCTTTGCCAATGAAGCCCAAGTGTTTCTTGCCTACTCCCCTCATCAATCCTTCTGTTTGTGGAATACGACCATAGCTTCTTGCTCTCACCCGAACTTTGAGCACGCCATTATTTTGAAGCCCTTGATATATCTTAAAGTAGTAGGGATTGAAGGTATTATCTCCAACAGTAGTGATGCCATAGCTAAGCACTTTTGACTGCATAATAGCAATTGCCCTTTGAATGGTTTCATTGGAATAAGCCGATCCAATAAGGCGGTTGGCTTCCATAGAAGCACCCTCCAGTAGTAGCCCCGTTAAGTTTCCTGCAGCATCCTTTTGCAGGGTTCCGTCAGTGATGGTAGTGTTCTTATCAAATCCCAGTTTTTTCAACGCTGCACTATTGATTATTGCGGCATGCCCACTCTTTAGAAAAATGATTGTTGGGGTTTCAGGCATTAGTTCATCTAAAAGTTTGAGTGGATTTGGAGTTTCTTTTAATGGCTCGTTTCCCAGGTTTCGCCCGATGTACATCCCATCCAGCAATTCAGTTTTTGTTACATTTATTTTTTCAACCAGTTTGGCTTTATCATTGATACCGGAAAAATTAACTTGAAGTAAACCCAGTCCACCATCTATAAAGTGTATGTGACTGTCTACAATACCAGGTATCACTATTTTTGATTGAAAATCTATTTGAATGG
Source organism: Cyclobacteriaceae bacterium (assembly GCA_019638285.1). Classification (GTDB taxonomy): domain Bacteria; phylum Bacteroidota; class Bacteroidia; order Cytophagales; family Cyclobacteriaceae; genus ELB16-189. Next base: position 112,573 of record JAHBUB010000006.1, read on the forward strand.
GATAATTTTTTAAATCCAACTCGCTCAAACTATTTCCTGTTTTTGTAATAAGTCCGTTTTCTACTACAAAATAAGAGGCTTCTGTTAACGAACTATCACAAGTAAAAATTTTACCATTATAATAAAGAGTGGTTTGTGCAGAGGCTATGGTAGACCCAAATAGGGCCATGAGAAGATAAACAGCTTTCACTTGTATGATATTATTGGTATCCATCCAAAATATTTATTAAGGAAGGAATCCTTCTTTATAGCATCAGGGAAAGGAAAGAGCAGACATGGCATGCGTATGGCTAAAACAAGAACATAAAATAAATAATTTTATTAATTCAAATCAATAAACCGTATTTCAAGTTAATAATCCCAAGAGACGAGAATCGAATTACAGCACTACTCCCTTGGAATAACCGGCAAAACGATTTTTGAAGGATACTTATTTGAGTGATGAATTGTATTCACGGCAGGCATCAAATTTTTCTCAGTGGCAATTTCTGTTCCTGTGTTTGGATTAGGATCATAGTGTGGCGCCTTGCTGCTGGTAATCTGTATCCTGATGCGATGGCCTTTTTTAAAAAGATTGGCCGTATAAAGCTGTCCTATTTTAATTTTGTAAACCTCCTCCGGCTTCATCAGCTCCTGCTTTTCAAATCCATTCCTATATCGCATTCTTAAATAGCCCGCATCCATTCCGGAAAGGTTGATGGACTTACCATCCGGATAAACATCTGTAAGTGTGATCGCAAAGTCCGTATCTTTTGCGGAAGAACTTACGAAAAGCTCAGCCACCACTTCCCCTACCACCTTTAGATCATCGACTAAAGGTGATGAAGTATATACAAGCACATCTTTTCTGCTTTCATTATCTCTTTGATCATAAGGATAGGATTTCTCAAAAGAAATATCCCACAGCGGATTGGATGGATCAAATACATAACTGTCACTTTGTTCTTGCCCAGGTGTTTGAGCGCTCAGTTTACCATCGGCTTTGTCTATGGTTGTTTTGCCGGTGCTGTGCAAATAAAAATCGGTGGATACCGTCCGGCTAAGCGGCCATTCATTTTCAGCCATCCATTTATTTTCGCCCATTACAAAAATGCTAACAGGTGGTAATTTGCTTTGATTAGGAATTCCCTTCAATTGTTCATCAAACCAATTTAATAACTCAATGTCGTAATCTAAACCGGCCGATTCGTAAAATTCCATTTCTCCAAAATGCGTTTTGCGCGTATTCAATGAGGTGTGATTCCATGGCCCCAAAACAAGACGAGAGTTCTTTTTTGCAGTTTCACTTGCTGCCTCTTCGTGCATTTTCCGATAAGCACGTGATGCCCCCTCCGGTCCGTAACCCGCATCGTACCATCCACTTAAGAGGAGGACTGGAGTCTTAAACTTTTTAAAGTCATCTTCTACATTTACAAAACCCCACCAAGCTGTTTGGTCGGGGTGTTTAAGCCAGTCGTAGTATTCAGGTGCATATTTCTTAAGAATCGGCAAATCGATTAATGGCCTATACGAATACCATTTTCTCCTGTCACTATTAACCCACTCCTCTTCTGCCTTTGCATCATCCCAGGTATCGGAGGTATCGTTCGCCTTCTTTCGTTTGTCAGCAAATATGTAAGGCATAAACCAATCTAACCATGGCATAGAAAACGCACCTCCATAATAAAAAAAGTGGTGACTACTAATGGGTGTCATCTCCGGGGCTGCCGCAGCAAGGTGTGGCGGCATTTGCGACATGGCTAGCCATTGTACGATGCCTGGATACGACCCTCCATAAGTTCCAACCTTTCCATTGCAGAAGGTAGAAGTTCCCACCCATTCAATTAAATCGTATCCATCATTCTTTTCATTTTTGTACGCTACAAATTCTCCTTCACTTCTGTATCGTCCTCTTACATCTACTAAAAAAACTACATAGCCCTGCTTCGCAGCCTTAAGTGGAAACTCGGCATAACTATCATAATCGTCAACACCATAAGGTGTGCGATATACGATGGCTGGAAATTTGCCTGACTGATCTGGTCGGTAAACAATGGCACCTAATTGAATACCATCGCGCATTGGAATCATTATTTCTTCACGGACAATATTTTGAGGGTGTTGTGCCTGTAAACCAACAGTGATGAATAATAGGATGGGGAAAATTTTTCTCATTAAGCGTGTATTTGTGTGCAATTTAATCCATAAAAGAATACGTTCTGAGTTCTTCTGGATTCCCGCTTGTCTCCGGGTTCAGCATGTTATCGATTATTTTGGGGTTTTCTTACGAACTATTTGTCATGGGCGAGGGAATTGCAATTCCCAATATCAAAGAAAATCTAAAACTTTACAATTATGATTAAGAAAGCAATTATCGTTTTGTCTATGGCTGGAATCTTAGGCGCCTGTGATTTTAATCCTTGAGAAAAGGAAAAATTAAGAAGCGAAGTGGACTCATTAAAAATTGAGTTATCAACCAATCAGGAAATGGCGAGCACGCTAGCACAAGTAGGGGTACTTATGGATTCTATCGATGTAAGTCGAAACATGCTCCGAACAAGTATGTTGGAGGGCACATCGTATGATGAGTACACCAGAAGAATGAAAGAACTCAACGGCCATGTGAGAAGGACACAAGCCAAAATTGATGAGCTGGAAAGCTCAGTGAAGTCTTCCAAGTCAGCCGCTAACTCGTATGCCTCCGCTTTAAAGAAATTAAAAGCTGAGCTTAAATCGACCCACGAAGAAATGGCTACACTTCAGACTCAAGTGGATCGTTATAGAAACGAAAATGAAAACCTGGTTCACACCATAGACTTGCAGAAGGCCGAATTGGCAGACAAACTTCAACAGCTGGGTTCATCTCAAGAAGAGATCGCCAACCTTGAACTGAACATCAATCAGATGTTAGTTCAATCCAAAATTGATGAGGCCGAAGCCTATTTTTTACGTGCTGAGGCCATGGAAATGGTAGCCGATCGTACTCACTTCGCACCTCGTAAGAAAAAAGAGACCAGAAAAGAAGCGTTGGAACTTTACCGAATGGCATCCTTCTATGGGAAACAAGGAGTCAAATCCAAAATAGAAGAGCTGGAAGAGAAGATTTAGAATTCAAAAAGATCAAGTATTTAAATCCAGGATTGTTTTTCAATCTTGGATTTAGTTTTTTACTGTGCCATGGTGGCTATCTTACTCAATGGAATAGTGTTGGCCAGTGATTGAATTTCGTTTTCATTGGTGTCCCCCATCTCTATGGTCAGCAATGTGTTGTTCATGGGAATCTGAAGGGTATATCCCGTCTTCCCAGTAGTTTCGTTTTCATTTTTATTCAACACTGATTTGTACCCCTGTATCTTTACTATTTTCTGTGTTCCATCTCCAGAATTCCCTATAAAAGGGATAGAGAGTATGGCATTAATAGAACTGATCAAAGGCGAATTGTTAATCACATCAATGCTACCATTGTCCTGCTCTCCATAAGAACGATGAACGAACAGCCCGGAAGCTACTCCGGAACCACCTGTTACATTATCATCTTTTTCATTATAGCTAGCAGCCCCTAGTTTAGTTGGAAGTTGCTTCAAAATTTCCTTGCCAATTGCAATGTCCAACTCATGCAGTGCCTGCTGAAGTGCAAACCGTGTGCTCTCCAAATTCCCGGAACTGTAAGCCGATTTTGCAGAAGAAATATTTTTGTCAAAATCCTGCGCAATGGTTGTCATTGTACAAGCAATTAGAATTATAAAAGTTGATATTGTTTTCATTGCGAGAATAATTTAAAAAATTTTATTGTTCACCGAGCTCTGCCTTAATGCTGTCAACATCCACCGCCTCTGCCGCTTTCATCATATCCGATTCACTGGCAAAGTTTACACCTTCAAAAACTACCAACGAAGACTGTCCAATGGGTACGCTCAATTTATATCCGCTGTCTTCATCGTATTCAATGATGGCCCTGTGTCCTTTTAATTTAGTTTGTTTCCAGTTTTGTTCTCCTCCCGTACTTTGTGAATACCCTCCGTTTGATAAATACATGTTCACGGCTGTCATCATCATGGAGTTGTTGGCCACCATCACTCTGAACACTTTGTCATTATTATTATACTCTCTTTCAATGGTAAGGCCGACCCATCCAAATCCTGTACTGGTCACCTTATCTACAGAAGCATCTTTTGCCAACCCACTTATCGAACCAGGCAACGAGTTCAATATCTTATTTCCGATTTCCATTTCTACGCCCAGCATGGCTTGTTGTACTGCATAGCGTGCCTCTCCATATTTTCCGGATTTATACGAGTTTTGCGCGTCAGCAATATTTTGTTGTACATCAGGAGGTGTAGTGATCAACCCTCCCCCTGTAGTATTACCTGGGCTGTTTTTGTTGTTTCCCGATGAACTGGGTGCTCCGGAGGTGCCCGAACTATTCGAGTTGCTATCATCTCCCAAGCCGATTTTCTTTTCCAAAGCCTGCTCTGCCTTCTGGGATGCCTTATTTTTGATTTTATTCAGGATTTGGCCATTGGCTGACATCATCCCTAGGGAAAGGGCCAGACCTATTATTAAGAGATGCTTTATGCGTATCATACTTTATGATTTTATAAATCAAAGTTAATAAAATGTACGATCATGATTTTGACAATTGTAATGCCAAATTAGCGGGCTAATCCATGTTGCACCATGGTTTTATTTATTATGAAAGATTTTAAAAAATATTATATCATTTCCGCGCCTCCAGAGGATGTTTTTCTTGCTCTTACCAACCCCGCTACCATTCATCTGTGGTCTGGAGAAGAGGCGGAAATGTCAACGGAAGTAGGTTCAGAGTTTTCTCTTTGGGAGGGAAGCATCACAGGCAAAAACCTTGAGTTTGTGGAGAGCAAAAAGATTGTACAGCAATGGTATTTTGGGGACCAAAAGGAAGATTCTATTGTCACCATTCTATTGCACCCACATCAACAAGGTACTTCGGTAGAATTGAGGCATACCAATATTCCGGATGATGCTTATGAGGACATCCTAGAAGGATGGAATGAGGTATATTTTGGTTCTCTGAGCGATTTCTATGATGAGTAATTCTGTGCTAATAAAAGAGCCTGACTCAATTAACTTAAGCCAGGCTTTCTTTTGTAATGATTGAAATTATTTTTTTATGGTTGGGTAGGTAATTCCTAACTGCTCCATATAACTCCCATACTTTGTTTCGTCATAGTAGTACTTTTGAAGCTGGGGCTTAAACTCCTTCATAATCTTTTCGTTCAAATAAGTGGCTGGCTTGTCTTCCTTGCTAATCATAGGCTGGTATTTGTTTTACTCGACTGCTCCTCTTTGAAATACTTCCAGGCGTTTTCTACAAGCTCTGGCTTAGTCACCAAATCAAGAATAGTCATCGCCTGTACTTTGGCTCCAGCTACAACTCCTTTGTGGGCAATTGGTGTGGCCATCGCTATAGCATTCGACCAATGGTGTCCTTGCAATCCGGGTATGTTAGATGGATAACCCAATGTAATGGTAGGCACCTTCCACGAAATATCTCCGATATCGTCTGAGCCGCCACTTTGAGGGGTTGTAACCGGCAATCCAAGCTCACTTATTTTCAATGGCATCCCATCCGTTTCTTTCGAGTCTACTTCCTTTTGTACCGCCCTTGCCAGCATTTGATCTTCGTTGCTCCAGGTGGGTAGCCCAACCGTCTTAATGTTTTCATACATAGTAGTGGCAACGGTTTTGTTGAAATGCCTTGGCCAGGCAGAGCCTAATATCCTACGCTCCACAGAAGTGTTGGTCATCATGGCAGCACCATCCGCCATCTTGTTCCCCTTTGCATACAGTTCCATAATCTCCGGGTAAGTAATCTGACGGAAGTAAAACCATATCGATGCTTTGGAAGGAACGACATTGGGCTGATCACCTCCATTGGTAATAACATGATGAGAGCGTTGCAGTGGATCAAGATGCTCGCGCTGATATTGCCACCCTACACTCATCAACTCCACTGCATCCGCTGCACTGCGTCCTCTCCAGGGTGCACCAGCAGAGTGAGCCGACTCACCGCTGAAAGTGTACTCCACAGAAATCATTCCGGTTCCCCATGCCTGCCCCCATGAGACACCCAAATTTGAGCCCACATGCGTAAACAGACAAACGTCAACATCATCAAAATAACCATCGCGTGTATAATATGCCTTCGATCCCAATTGCTCTTCTGCCACACCTGGCCATAGCACCAACGTGCCAGGAATATTGTCCCTCTCCATAATTTCTTTTACGGTGATGGCTGCCAACACATTTAGAGGAACGCCCGAATTGTGACCTTCGCCATGGCCCGGTGCTCCTTCTACAATAGGGTCGTGATATGCCACTCCGGGTTTTTGTGATGCTTTAGGGATGCAATCCACATCACTCCCCAGTGCTATCACAGGTTTACCGCTTCCCCACTTCGCCATCCATGCGGTGGGTATTCCTGCTATCCCCATCTCAATGGTAAAACCATTTTCTTTTAAAATTCCAGTGATGTATTTGGCTGTTTCGTATTCCTGAAATCCAAGTTCAGAAAAGCTAAATACTTTATCCACCATTACCTGCGCCATTTTAGTACGGCTATCAATTTTGGCTGCTGCTTCAGCCTTTATCGCTGCCATTTTTTTTGATGATAATTTTGGGGCTTGCGCAAACCCCATCGTAAGTGCCGCTGAGAAGAGCGCAGTGTAAAAAATCTTCATAGGTTTTAGTTTTAGTTAATCCTAATATAAGCATTATTACCTACTCTCAATGCCTCGATTGTATTTGCGAATAAGAAAACGCCTTATCTCTTATGGTCTTCAGTAAAGCCATTTCATCCTTAATAGGTGCATTACTTCGCTATTCCCGCCTCAGCCACCGTAAGCAACAAAGCAAACTTTATCGCCTCAGCTCCATCTTTGTTCATCCACCATTCATGTAAAGAGTGTGCCCCGCCTCCTATTCCACCGCGACCAATTGTAATGGAGGGAATTCCCAACGAGATAGGTATGTTGGAGTTTGTAGAGCTAGGCGAAACAGAAGGGTCTGCTCCAAAATATTTTGCAGCTGCCATCGACCTTTGTATCACGGCAAGTTCCTCTTTCTGAACCCCCGATGGACGCAATCCAATAACCTCCACATCCATGGTCAGGGGTGCCCCCATCTTTACCCCTTTGTTATATTCCTCCAATCCTCTTTTCATAGAAGCATTAAAGATTTCATCAATCTTCTTCAATCTTTCCGGCTCCAACGAACGCATATCTACTTCCATCCACGACTCAAACGGAATGGAGTTGACCGAAGTGCCACCTCCAATCCTTCCCACATTGAAACTCACTTTTGGTCCTGTAGACGTAAACTTTGTTGCTTCTTCAGAAAAAATATCAATGGCCTTCGCCAATGCTTGGTGCGGATTCGCCAATCCGAATGCACCCCAGGAATGACCACCCGGGCCTTTGAAGGTCACTTTATATCGAATTGATCCAAGGCCACCTGTTACCATCCTGCCTATTTCACCGCCATCAATGGATATCCAAGAATCAATCTTTAGGTCACCTTTTTCAAAAATATGTTTTACCCCTCGCAAATCTCCTAACCCCTCTTCTCCCACCGACCCTATTAGCAACACGTCTGCTTCAGTTTCCACACTGGCTTTTTCAAGTGCACGCAATACCGCAATGACCACAGCCAAACCCCTTGTATCGTCTCCAATTCCCGGAGCCTTCAAGGTATCTCCACTCACTTTCACAGTCACATCTGTTCCCTCAGGAAAAACCGTATCCAGGTGGGCATCAAGAACTACTACTTTACCTCCCGCCTTACCTTTTCGCAAAGCAATTACATTTCCCACTTCATCAATCCATACTTTATCTGCTCCTGCCTCTTCCAGCATTTTTTTAAACTGAAGGCCCCGTTTTTCTTCCATAAAGGGAGGGGCCGGAATCTCTGTCAACAATATCAAATCTTTATTGGTCTGTGGCTCTAACTCATCAATGACGTTAAAAGCTTGTTGGATAGATTTGTTTTCAGCCAGTTTCTTAATTTCCTTGTCGTAGTCAACTTTGAAGTCAACCTTGTCTTTTTGTTTTTGTGCCTCAGCAACCAATGCTATGGTTATGATTAGGAAAAAGGTAAGTAATGTCCTCATGTTTATGGGTTTTAAAATAACGTCTTAAGATAACCCATTAATTTGAAATTGTGAATGTCCTCTTATCCGAGCGGATTAATTATCAAATGCACCACATAAACCCATTTTCTGCTATTTCACGTTAAACTGTTAACTTCGTAAAGATTTAATTCCTATGAGAACACCTTTGTTGATATTATCTTGGGCTTTGCTTTTGGCCTCTTGCAAGGAAGTCTCTTTTAAAACACCTCAGCCAATTGGAATAAAATCATTGGATGAAATTCCTGCCACACTTCAAGGACACTATTTGTCCTATGACGAAATAACAGGTGAGAAATCGGATACACTTATTATTGAATCCTGGGGATATTACTTTAAGGATAAAAAAGACGATGACTGGTTAGGCGGTGGTCATTTGAGCGATTCCCTAGTGGTTAAGTCCTATAAGGATTATTATTTCGCCAATTTCAAATCTGGCGATCAATGGGTGTTACGCCTTATCCATCAAAAATCATTCGGAGGCATTGAGTTCCTTTCCATCAACATACAAGACGATACGAAACGTAAGGACATCTTGAAAAAGATATCCAAAGAAATGACAATTAAAGAAATCCATCGTGGAGAGGATACCTTTTACCAGATTGACCCCACGCCCACACAGTTGATGAAGCTGATAGACAAGGGCTTTTTTACGGGCCCAGAACTCAGTAAAATCGAATAAAAGCATATTATACATTTTGTATAATGCATTTTGCGTAATACATTTTATATATTTGAGGGATGGCCAAGGACATAACAACCCCCTTTCCTGTGTCGGGGTATCGGGGACCCGAACTGTTTTGTAATCGGGAGGAGGAAGTAAATACAGTTACTAATGCAATAAAAAGCGGTAGAAATATCACCTTGTTCTCCATCAGGAGGATGGGTAAGACATCCCTTATTCGTCACTTTTTTCATCTCCTTGGCACAGAAAAAAACAGGCTGACACTGTACGTAGACATCATGCCTACCTTTAACCTAAAAGGTTTTACAAATCAACTAGCCACCGCCATTGTGCAGTCCTTTCCTGAAAATACATCATTTGGCAAAAAGATATGGGGATGGATCAAGGGCCTGCGACCCCAAATTTCGTTTGATCCTTACAATGGGCTTCCACAACTTTCTTTTGAAATAGGTCAGGTGGGGGAACAAAAGGCAACCATTAAAAATCTTCTGCAATTCATGGATCAGAGTGGAAAGAAGACAGTTATTGCCATTGATGAATTTCAACAGATCACACGTTATCCAGAAACAGAAACAGAAGCATGGCTTAGGTCTGAAATTCAACAGTTGCAAAACGTGAATTTCATTTTCTCAGGAAGTCAAAAGCACTTGTTGTTGGAAATGTTCAATTCAACCAAACGGCCATTTTATTCCAGCACACAAATGCTCCAGGTAGGAGGTATAGGAAAAGAACATTATGCACCCTTCATTGCCCATCATTTCAAAGTTGGGAATAAATCGATAAAGGAAGACGGCATAGATTTTATTCTGGAATGGTGCCGACTCCACACATTCTATGTACAAACTTTGTGCAATAGAATATATGCCAGTCAGGAAAAGAACATTTCGATTAATACTGTCCAATTAATCATTAAAAGAATTCTTACGGAAAATGAGGCTGTTTACTTTACATTCCGTGAGCTACTCACAGGACCGCAATGGTCGTTGCTCATTGCAATAGCAAAAGAGGGCAGGGTGTATACTCCTACTGCTGGTGCATTTATTCAAAAAAACCTATTAGGTACACCTGCCACCGTAAAGCGTTCGCTCGACTCGCTTATGGACAAGGAAATGATATTCAGAGAAAGTAGTGCTTCAGGAAATTACTACCAGGTATATGATCTGTTTCTGAGTAGATGGCTTGAATACAAACAATAAGCTAAAGTTGAATTAATTATTCTTCTTTTTCTTCTTCAACAAGTTGTTCAACTTGTCTTGTAATAATTGTTCCACAGGGGCCGTCTTCGTAGTGTCTTTTGCTACTGGTGTTTGATGTGTTGAGTCTGGCTTATTTCCTTTCAATAGGTTCCCAACAATATCTTTCGGATCCGTACCTTTCAAAGCCTCCGTTACTGCCTCTTTGCCCTTTTCCTGTACAACGTTTGTTATGGCCTCTTTCACTTGTTGTTTTTGTTCCTGCATCACTAACTTGGCTTTGGGATCATTATAATTTCCACCCACGCCTATGGTTATCGGTATTTCGCTGGTAGAATTACTACTGCCAGAGTATTGGTTAAGGAACCCTTGTAACTGACCCCCTAATTTTCCGGCTGGTACATTCATCTTTAATGAATAGTCAATACTTCCATCTAGGCCAGTGCTTCCCGCCACTGTAGTTTTATAACTTCCAAACTGTACATCAAAAGGCTTTACACTCAATCTGCCATTATCAATGGAGGCCGACATCAGTACATCCTTTAAGGTTACTTTATCGCTATCTTCCAACTTTGTAAGTGAGGTAATCCCTGAAACCAATTTTGATTGGGTGAGCGCAGCCTGTGCCACCTTAATCAATCCTGCTCCGTTTACAGTCGCAAGATTCGGCATCATAGTTGGCAATAATTCACCGCTTATTTTGAAGTCCGTACTGAAATCTCCATTCACCAAGCCTGCTATAGGTGCATACGTTTTTACAACAGAGAATGAGCTTGCCGCCTGCTGTATCGCCAACCCTTCAATCTTCAAGTCCATATCATATTTTGGATGGGCAATGTCTTTTGTATTATAGGTTCCGGTCATCTGGAATTTCCCCCCCAGCATATTGAATTTTAATTCGCGAAGGCTGGCAATGCCATCTTTCACAATAATATCGCCTGATGCATTGGTGATGTTGTAATCCATCATTTTCACTGTATTTAGTGAAGAGTGAAGAATGAAATCAATATTTTCCGGTACAGGAATAACACCAAAAGGTGCTTCTTCTGTGGCCGGAGTCTGCTCTGATTCTGTCATAAACTCATTCAAGTCTAAAAGATTAGATCTAAAAGTTACATTGCCTTTGATGGTTTGATTTTTTGAAAACATGTAAGCAATGTAATTGCTCACTGAGCCCTCCATAGAAAAATCACTTTTGCCAATGGTTCCTGCGGTGTTTTTGATCTCAATTTTACTAGGATCAAAAACCGCCTGTGCCTTGCTGACCGTAACGGCATAGGGCAGATCTTTGGATGAGAACTTAAAGTTTTCCAGTGATGCCGTACCACTGGTAGGCAAACGATCGTACTTGCCTGCTTCCACATCAGACATTTTGCCTTTGGTTTGAATGTCTGCAATGACCTTACCTGCCAAAGTCATCCCTTCAACAGGAAATATTTTCGTCATTTTCTCAAGATCGATAGCGCCATTGGCCTTTATGTCCCAGTTGTAATCATCCAAGTTCTGAATGATCATGTTGGCAACGAATTTTTCTCCATCCATTAGTAATGAAAGATCCTTGACATTGATAGTTGTCTCTGCCATTTTACCTGAAGTATTTTTTACCGTAGACAAAAATTGCATGTTTTCAATCGGCAATGGAAACTCGCTTGACTTCACATAGCCATCTCTAAGGGACATGGTTACATCTATCGCGGGAATTATTTTCTTTATGCTATCGTAAACACCATTGGCGGAAGCATCAATAGAAAAGGCTCCCTTCATTTCCAATCCTTCCATGGGAAACATCTTGTTGAGTTCTACCAAATTCAGGCTTGCTTTTACGTTGCCATTCAGCTTGTAGTTCTTAAGGTTTTCTATTAGAAGTTTAGCGTCTACAGGATTATTGCCAAGCTCCATGTGTAATTTCTTAAGATCTACAATTGTGTTATCAATCACACCATCCTTATTATCCACAAATAAATCGACATTAATATTTTTAATAGCCGATGGCAGATCAGGATACTTAAACATTCCATCATCAACTTTAACTGCCAGATTAAAGGCAGGCATTTGCGTTTCGCTGTAGCTACCCTTTACCATTCCGGTAAAAGCAATGTTTCCGCTAGTCTCTATACTTCCGAAATCTTTGGTGTACATGCCCGGCACCAAAGACAATAAACTTTTAAATGTGCTTTCTTCGGTCTCGTAACTGATGTCCATGTCATAGCTATCCTCATTCATTTTGAACCAGCCATCAAAGGCCAATCCAAAATCATTGAGTTTGGCCACGTTTTTCTTAAAGGTAAATTTGGAATAATCTTCACTTATGCCAAACACCATCTCTGCAGTAAGTCTCTTGTTGCTAATGTATTCTACACCGTCATAAACTACTGACATCGAATCTGCTTTTGTTTTTGTTCTAAGATCGAACTCCTTCTCATTGAAGTCACCATTACCTGTATGGTTAAGTCCCGCCATCTTCATAGAAAACGGAATGGATTGGTCATCATATGAAAGATCCCCATCTACTACTTCCCAATAGTCAATCCCAAATGAAAACTTACTGTCTTCCTCCTTTGCCGCTACGGTATCTGTAGAAGGGTAAGTGATGTCCCAATTGGCCCTTCCATCGGGCAACACTCTAATATTAATTTGAGGACGAATCAGTGTAATTCCCTTTAGTCTCAATTCATCACCAAACAATAATTCTTTAAGATTTACTTCCACCTCTAGTCGCTCTACTACAAAAAGTGGTACGCCCTCAAAGGGGGCCTTATTAAATACCCCTAATTCACTTATCACCGCTGTCACGTTGGGAAAGTTTTTGAACAACGTAAGGTCAAAATTATCCACATCAAAAATCACGTCTGCATTAACAGAACTGGCTATCTCCTTGTCAATGGCTGCCTTGATATCGTCTTTGAAAACAATAGGGACAATAATTGCTGTAGCCACTAAAAGGATAAGAATAATGCCTAACCCAATCAGTACCTTCTTCATGATTTTCATTGTATTAATATTTTTCTTGTTGCTTTTTCCCTGGTTTCTGCCTTACTGGGACAAAATTACTAAATCCATTGCTGCCCGCTATGCTACAAAAAGCATGCTGCAATGTTTTAACGAAAGATTGTTATAAAACGTATTCTAAAACCACCTTAGGATAGGCTCAAGCAGTGTTTTCATTCGTTTTGAAAACGGAGGATAAAACAGATAAGAAAGTGCAAAACCTCTCTTCTGCTTAAGAACTGGCTTTTCATTAGAAAAGGAAAGAAAACCATAATAACCGTGTGATTTCCCAATGCCGCTATTATTAACTCCTCCAAAAGGAAGGTTAGGATGCATAAATTGTAAAACACAATCATTGATACAAACGGATCCGGCTGACGTCTGGTGAAGTATGCTTTCTCTAAACTTTTTGTTTGTACTAAAAACATAAAGAGCAAGTGGCTTTGGCTTTGAGTTGACTAACTCAATTACCTCAGATTCGTTATGGAAAGTAATAATTGGCAAAATCGGCCCAAAGATCTCTTCTTCCATGATTCTGGCATTGGCAGGCACTTCTGAAATAATGGCAGGGTGAAAGAATCTGGTCGTTGAATTCAACTCACCCGACAGCTCAATTTTTGCTCCTTTCTCTACCGCATCTGCCATCATTTCTTTCAAGCGATTAAAATGGCGTTCGTTAATAACCCTTCCATATGAAGAGCTCTGTTCTGAAATACTGACGCCATCGCCAAACAATTTATCTATTTGAATTTTTAACTCCGCAATGACTTCCTCTTTTATGTCTTCATGAATCACCAGATAATCCGGTGCGATGCAGGTTTGTCCGTTGTTTAAAAATTTTCCAAAAACGATTCGCTTTGCTGTCTCTTTAATTCTGGCAGAAGAATGAATGATAGCGGGTGACTTCCCTCCGAGTTCAAGGGTAATCGAAGCCAGGTGAGTGGCGGCTGCTTTCATCACAATCTTGCCTACTTCAGGGCTCCCAGTGAAAAATATGTGATCAAAAGGCAAGGCAAGTAGTTCGGAGGCAATCTCCTTGCCCCCTTGTAAAACCATCACATCTCCATCAAATACTTCTTCTACCATCTCGGCAATTAGTTGGGAGGTATTTGGAGTTTCTTCAGAGGGTTTCAACAATGCAACGTTTCCAGCTGCAAGACATGAAACCAGTGGCCCTACCGACAAATTGAACGGAAAATTCCATGGCGAAAGAATCAGGCACACCCCTTTTGGTTCATACCTTATTTCTGATCGTGTGCCAAGGTAGTTGATGGTAGCATCCACTTTTGTAGGACGCGTCCATTGGTCAATGTTATTGAGAGCATGCTTTATCTCCCCAATAACAGGATACGCTTCAGAAATATCCACCTCCACCGAAGGTTTTTGAAAATCCCTATGAACAGCCTGTTTTAGCCGCAGGCGATTATCCATTACCCAATTCAAAAGCTTTGTCAGTTTCTCTTTTCTGCTGGCAATAGAGGGGTTTCTTTGAAGAAATTGCCTTTTCTTTAAAGCGTTGAAAGCGTCATTTGCTGTTTGGGTAACTACCCCTTCAAGATTTTCCATCTTCATTCTTAAAGTTATCCAATTTTTCAGCTTCTTTAGATGGATAATAGCCCGTCTCAGCAATAAAAAATAGGGATATCAAATAATCCTCCATCCCTCAGAAAATCAGATTTAGCTCAATTCTTACTCGATTTAAGATCTCTGGCTCACGGTGCTCTTGATTCTCGATTTATAATAAGGTTGATAAAAAAATAAGAGGGTTTAATTTTTTAAGATCCGAAGCTCTACCCTACGGTTCAATCGATGGGCCTCTTCTGTATCTTCCCGTGTAATTGGAACTGTTCCCCCAAAAGCTTTTGTTTTTATTCTGTTTTTAGGAATTCGCTTAGATATCAAGTAATCCTTTACTGCATCTACACGATCCTGTGATAATTTAAGATTGGCCCTGGGATTCCCACGTGTATCTGTGTGTCCTTCCAGCTGGATAATCATATTAGGGTTTTGATTCATCATTGTTACTACTTTGTCAAGTTCAGCATAAGAATTAGCTCCTATCTTTGCCCGACTTTGCTCAAAAATCAATTCTCTTAACACTAATACAGTCCCCTCTGTATGTGTTTCGTGTGCTACATCCAGTGCACTGCTCGGTAATCCTAATTCAATATCCTTTAGTAGTATGCGGTCTTCTCCGGCTTCCGCAGGATCGAGCATGTACTTGGAGGGTGCATAGCCCGGTGCTTCTACAGTGATGGAATACCTATCATGAAACAATGGAAATTTATAACTGCTTCCATTCAGGGTACCTACTACACTTCCATAAGGTAAACTCTGGTAAGAGATACGAGCCTCAACAGGTTCCTTGGTTTTCGCATTGGTAATTTTACCTGTGGCATAAATCAAGGTGTCAGTATTTTGAGCATGCCCAAAACCGATTACCCCTGTAATCATCCAAAATAATAAAACATTCCTTTTCATTTGTGATCGATACTGTGATTTACCGAATTACAATTTCAATATTTTAAACTCCACCCTACGGTTCTTTTTCCGGCCTTCTTTTGTCTCGTTTGTCTCTATCGGCTTTGTCTCCCCATAGAAGGTCACCTTCACGCGTTCTTTCGCTACCCCTTTATCGGTAAGATAGCGGACGACCGATTTTGCTCTTCTTTCTGATAATCCTAAGTTATAATCTTCAGGTCCAGTGGAGTCGGTATGTCCGGAAATCTCAACCTCAAGGGTTGGTTTCTCTCCCATAAGAGTTACAATTCTGTTCAGCTCAGGGAATGATTCGGACTTAAGTGTGGCCTGATCAAAATCGAAAAATATATTATTCAAATCAATGGTCGCATCCGGCTCAATCTTCGCCACCTGTATTGGCTCAAGGCGTATATCTTGATTTTTTGTTACACCATCTTTAGTAATGCCTCTCAAATCCAGGTTTTGGTTCTCTGAGATATGTCCGTCTGCTTCCGCCCGTACGCCATACAATTGCCCAGCAGGTAAATGAATTTCATACTCTCCGGTTTCAGGGTCGGAGTGTGTAACTCCCACCTCGGTACCATCTGGCAGTTTTTCATAAATGATTTTTGCCGAAATCGGCTCACCTGTTTTTGCATCAATCAATTTTCCTCTGACAATTACAATAGTCTCCGGGCTCATGAATACCGGCAATTTTACGCGATAGACGTCTGCATTATCAACGGCCACCTCTCTTGAATAATAGGCATACTCACTGGATGACGGAATGTTAAAAAATAAATCGTTCAGTTCAGTATTAATGTCTGGCCCCATGTTTTCAGGCTCTGACCAGTTCGTCCAGGTGTCATCAAGGCGCTTGGTCATGTATACATCACTTCCACCATAGCCGCTAAAACCATTGGATGAAAAATATAGTGTCTTATTGTCTGAAGCGAGAAACGGTGCCGATTCTTCTCCTGCCGTATTAATTATGTCTCCGAGATTTAAAGGGGATGACCATAAGCTATCGTTTTTTTGAAAACTCACATATAAATCCCTGTCTCCTCTTGAGTCTTCACGTTCAACAGACATCAATAGGGCAATCCGAGTATTGGCCATAAAGTAATTGGCCTTTTCATTAAAATTATAGTCGTTTTCAATATTCAGTGGTTTAGGATCAGACCATGTTCCGCTGAGGTTATCACTTACGGAAACTCCGGCAACCATCTTACCATCTTTCTGATATTTATTGCCTAATAAAATAATCACTGATTTTCCATCCGGAGTGGCCGAAACAGCATTGATGAAATTTGGGTTGTTGTTATTGAATTTAGGGCCTATGTTTTTGGCCAGGGTCCAGGTGCCATCAGCTCCCAGCTCTGAATACCAGATATCCTCTTTGTCTGTAACTCCGCCTATATTTTCAGGATGATTCCTTCTACTAAAGTAAAGGGTCTTTCCATCGGGCGAAAGCAGCGGATTAAGCTCGCTGTAATCACTGTTCACTGACTCGTCTAGCCGCTCTACAATAATGCCTTTACTGAGTAGTTCTGGTATTGAGATGTTGGCTATAATCGGATATTGAGAATCAGAAATGGCAACCGCATCAATGGAGAAGTAATCTGGCAATGCAGCGCCATCGAATTCTAATTTAACAGCAGCTACTTTATATGGTGTTTTTTCAACAAATACATTCAACATTCTCCCTTTCAATGGAATGGACATTGGATTAAAGGTGTGTATTAAATATTCATTGTCCTGCTCATCATACAGATAAAGATTAGATAGTCCACTTGGATTATGTGACTCCGCGATGGCAATTTGCTGGATTTGGATATGGTTGTCGTAGCCTATTTTAATAAATTCTTTTCGTTTGGGCTTATCAGGAGTCCACGCACTGGGGTTTTGACCTCCTGCAGGAAGTACATTCGGTTTACCTAAAATTTGATTTGCTGAGTATTGAACCGGGGTTAGTTCAGATGAAAAGTCGATCACTTTTGACCCCCATTGAACCACTTGGCTATGTGCCATTGCGTTGGCGAGAAAGATAAAAGCGGCAATCAGTAATATTCTATTCATGTATATGCTCGGACTATCCCGATTTAGGGACTAAACATACCTAAAAATTTAAAAACGGGAAAAAATATTACATCTCACCACAGATCTGCCTTCTTCGAGTTTGAGTGAAATAGTCCTTTTCGTGGCTATTGCTCCATAGAAGTCTTATTAAAAAGAAGAAAACCTACATGGAGTAAAATGCCCAGTTGGCTTTCGCGATCATCATAATAATTAAAACTCAGACTAATTGGCCCCACTGTACTATGATACACCAGACCAGCAGTACCAGTAAAAAATATTTTATTGAATGAATCATCCAACACCCCTTCCTGGTTCTGCCCTTTTACAATAGCCTCTAGCGGCTTGAAAAGATATCCTTCAAGCCGAAAGTCCAATTTATTTCTTAAGGCAAATACATTTCGCCAGCCTCCTGCCACATAATTGTAAGCCCTGAAGTTTTGGAGAAACAATGTTTTACTATCCTGTAAAGGGTAAAAGCCCGGAGCATTAATTAACGACCCCTGGTAGTCGACAAAAAGCGGTTGATTAGACAGAACCCCTTCAAAAATATACCCCGAGCTATAGAAGCCAGACTTAAAATATTGCTCAAGAGAAATTCGGGCCCGTATCCAGGAGTGTCTTTCTTTCAATCCCTGGGTAATCATAGAAGTAGACCCCGGTGTATAATTTTCTGTAACTGAGAACCAATCTGCATTAAACGAGTAAGATTTCCCGGCTGAGGCATATTGTTTTTTGTTAAGATTTCCTGTCGTTAGGCTAATTCCGGTTCTGAATCCATTTAGCTTCATGCGATCAAGGGTATCAATAGAAGTTATAACATCGGTATTGATATACTTATCATCGTTGTTCAGATAGAATCCGTGTAATGAAGCCTTATACTGCCGACCCATAGGGAATCCGATACTAACACCCACCTTCCTGTCTATACGATCCAGCACCGTGGGCAAAAATTTGTCTACAACAATATCTTTCCCCTCTAAATAATCCCATGAATTGAAGCTCACTTGCGGTTCAATATAAAATCGTCCAAAGTATGGCAAATCCATTCTGTACTTCACTTCAGCCGATTTCGCAAAACTTCCGGCATAGAAGTTTAAACTGGAATGATTAAGCGTGCGATTAAAGTAATAATAATGAAGACCCAAAAACATAGTGCTAATGTTTCTGGTTGCGATCATGCCTCCAAAGTCTATCTGAAAATTGTTTTGCGGTCTTCGCGACAGCCTAAAATTAAAAATCTTGGCTGCGGTATCGTACACTATCCCTGGGTATACACTCTTAAAGTAATCCTCCGAGACAAGTTTATAATATCCTTTCTTAACATCGCTAAAATTGAGTGGTCTTTTTCCGCTTTGAAAAACCTTATTCAAATAATTTCTCTGCTTTGAATTGAATTGACTATATTTTACATCTTCAATTACCCAAGGTACGGCCTCACTGTTAAAAATGTTTCGTTTAATTGCAACCGATTCGCAAGTACGCCTATCGGATATCTTTTTTTTAATCTCTTCTATCTGCCTTAAAGTTTGCTGATACCCGCTGTCAATCATGCTTTTTGCATATCTGAAATCAAATGCCGTATAAGGCTTGAGGCTGGGTTGAATATAAATTCCATTCTCGGGTACTTCTGCAGGATCTGACTTGTCCAACAACATATAAAGAAGAGATTTTGAAATCAACTTATCATCCTCTCCATAAGGGTATTCTTCAAACACTTTTGTAGAAACGTTGGATCCAATGATAACCTGCGGGTTAAAATCTCTTTCCATCACATCAATGGGAAAGTTATTGTATACCCCACCATCAAATAGATATTTATTATCCACTTTTATTGGAAGATAGAAGAAAGGAACGGTTTGCGTAGCGCGTAGTGCATCACTTAATATCCCATTTTTAAACACTACGCTCGTTTGCGTAAATATGTCGGCAGCAACTACGCGTAATGGAATAAAAAGGCTGTCAAAGTTATTCTTGGATATGGCCGAGGCTTGTGCAAACATTTCTGCCAATGCAAAGTTGAGAGAAAGGTCGCTTGCAATACTGCTGTTGAGCAAAAATCCGAATGCAGAATCAAGTGAAATATTAAACCGAATAAAAGAGGGATAATCCTCCTTCTTGCTATATTGGTAGTTGTACCCCTCCTCCAGCTGCCCAGTGATCCAATTCATAAATTCCTTTGACAAGGCAATGTCTTCAATCTGTTCAGGGCTCATTCCTGCAGCGTAAGCACCTGCAACAATCCCTCCCATTGAGGTACCTACAATATAGTCAATCGGAATTTCGTTTTCCTCCAGTGCTTTTAACACGCCAATATGCGCCAGGCCTTTGGCCCCGCCACCACTCAGCACTACTCCCACCTGCTGCGCGCTGGCGCTAAGGGAAATAAAAAATATAATAATGAGTATTGAAACAGACCTATTCATTCGTTACCTACATCAACGATGCCCCCTTTAACAATTAATTGTGTTGAAAAATTACAACTTTAGGAAGAAAAAAGAAAAACTAACGACCAGATGCAATGGCTTCTTCCACTTCTTCCATTTCAGGAAAAGGGATGCTATCCAAACGATCCGCAATTTTATGAGCAGTTAGAAAAAAGGATGCTTTACTTTCTTCTTTTATTGGTTGAGAGGGGGGCAGATCGACTCTTAGAGCGTCCACCTGAACACCGTTCTTCCAAAAACGATAACAGAGATGAGGGCCAGTGGCGAGTCCGGTGCTTCCCACATAGCCAATAGTTTGTCCTTGACGTACTCTTGTTCCGGGCGTTATTCCGGAAGCAATCCTCGACATGTGCAGGTACTGTGTGGTGTACGTTGCATTGTGTCTTACTTTTACATAGTTGCCGTTGTTCGATGTGTAATGTGCCTCCAATATTATTCCGTCCCCGACTGTTCGAATGGGCGTACCCGTGCTGGCCGCAAAGTCTGTTCCCAAATGAGCCCGATATACTTTATTTACAGGATGAAACCGACTTTGTGAATACCTCGAACTTATTCTTGTAAACTCAATAGGATATTTAAGTAATGCTTTGCGCAGGCTGTTTCCCTGCTCATCAAAGTAATCCAGGCCCTCTCCTTGATCAAATGGAAAAGCGTAATAGCCATTGTTAAAATGTTCAAAATAGATTCCGCTAATTTTTTCTATTCCAATGGTAACTCCATCTACCAGATTTTCTTCATAAATTATTTTGAACTTATCTCCTTTTTGAAGCCGCTGAAAATCAACTTGCCACGCAAAGATGTCTACAAAGCGGTTGGTCAGTTCATTGGTTATCCCTAAGCTCTCGATGGTTTCCGACAGGCTCGACTGGATAACTCCAGTTATTGTTTTCTCTTGAGTTGTTACTTCACGCTGGCAGGTCTCTACCAATAGCGTGTCTTCTAAATGAAAAATTATATAATCAATCGCGTTGGGTTCATAGATAATTGCTTTGACAGTTTTAAGAGAATCGCGTTCAGATAAAATAGTGTATTTTTTATTGACCACTATCTTTCTAAAATCAAAAATATTCCGAGGCACAAAATGGAGCTGCTGATAAATGTCCGGTGAAACATAATATTCCGAAAGGAGGTCTGTAAAACGTTGATTGCGTTTGACTACACCCTCCGTCAAATGCAGACTGTCCACTACCATACCATAAAGTAGTGTGGGCTCAACGATATCTACTTCAACAGGGATCGTTACTTCATGTGAATAATTGCCCTCTGACGTGAGTACGTTGGAACTGAACAATAGATATACCGCAAAGGAGGAGACAAATATCCCACCCAAAAGTATAGAAACGCCTTTTATAGACTTTAAAAATCGCATTTCAATTAAAAAATATTTAGCGACTAACGCACAAGTTCAAAAAATAGGAACTTAGAATCCAGTAATGTCTTGGAAAGATAGCTACTATATCATTAAAAAACACGTTTTCTCATCTTCCATAGAGTTCTCGGTACTTTTTAGTGCCTGAATCAAGAAATTTGATAAATTTTTCGGGTTCCTTATTGTACCCATAGGGCCATGCCAGCACGCGCTCATCCTTACCTACCAGTACATAAAATGGTTGAGCGTTATTTTCTAGATTGGCAATTTGCATGTCCACATTCTGCTTACCCAATGTTTTCTTCACTTTACCATCATAAGTAGAAGTAAACCATTCCGATTCTGGTAAAACAGTTTTGTCATCTACATACAGTGCTACTATAATATAGTCTTCTCTCAATCGTTGAAGCACCTGAGGATCAGACCACACGACTGCTTCCATTTCTCTGCAATTGGTACACCCATGGCCGGTAAAGTCTATAAATAATGGTTTGTTCGACTTTCTTGCACAGGCCAACGCCTGGTCGTAATCGAAATAGCCCTGAAGGCCATGTGGCAAGTGAAGGAAATCGGCATATTTTGGTTCTTCACACAGTTCATTTCTGTTCCCTGAATTATTTTCAATGACCAAATCAAAATCGAGGGTGTGCTTTGGAGGGAGATAACCGGCCAACATTTTTAAAGGTGCGCCCCACAATCCGGGCACCAAATACACCACAAAAGAAAAAGTAAGAATGGCGAGAAAAAGACGAGGAACAGTCACCTTGTCTACCGGGCTATCGTGAGACAATCGAATCTTACCAAGAAAGTAAAAGCCTAATAAAGCAAAAATCACAATCCACAATGTGATGTTCGTGTCTCTGTCCAGTATCCCCCAATGGTAGGCCTGATCGGCAATACTGAAAAACTTCAAACACAGTGCCAACTCCAAAAACCCCAATGTAACCTTCACGGAGTTGAGCCAGCCACCCGACTTTGGCAATCCTTTTATCCATTCTGGAAATATTGCAAACAAAGTAAAAGGTATCGCAAAGGCGAGCGCATAAAAGAACATGGCAAGAATAGGCTTTATGATATGTCCTCCGGCAGCTAGCACTACCACATTGCCTACAATGGGTAGTGTACACGAGAAAGACACCAGAACCAAAGTAGCCGCCATAAAAAAGACTCCAATCAGTCCTCCCTTTTCAGCTTGCTGATCCACTTTGTTTACCAACTGATGCGGTGCATTTATTTCGAACAGGCCCAGAAATGAAAGCGCAAATACAATAAAAATAACAAACACAAATAGGTTGGGTGCCCAATGGGTAGCTAACGCATTCAACCCCTCAGCTCCCAAAGCAAAGGCAAAGACAGTGCCCGCCAGGGTGTAAATGATAATGATAGATATGCCGAAGAGGACCGCAAGGCGAATCCCTCTTCCTTTTGATTGGCCATCTTTCAAAAAGAAAGTGACGGTCATAGGAATCATAGGGAAAACACAAGGCGTAATAAGTGATGTAAGCCCCAGTAGAAAAGCAAAAATTAAGTAACCAAAAAAGGATTCGCTGTTTAAACTATTCTTACCTTCCAACACAGCCTCATCAATGTAAGGACCTTTGTTTTTTCCAAATTCTTTAATTTCCGTTTTGGTGTCTTCAGTAATAGTTACAGGTGCGGTTATTTGCGCAGCCTCTTCCTGCTTTGGCACTACACTGCCACCTTTTACCTCAATTTTATCAAATAAAAATTCTCCATCTCCAGGCACACACCTTCCATCAATTTCTGTGCACACCTGATATTCATATTCTCCTTTTATAACAACCCCTTTGGCGAGCAGTTTTACTTTTTGTCTGAATTGGCCCGTCTTCTTAAAAACCTTTACATCACATTCAAAAATATCGTCATACTTCTCTATTGGGTTCACGGGGATGATATCTCCCACCAGTTCATAGCCTGCGTTCGGTTCAAAGTTAAAAGTCGCTTTGATTGGCCCATCTTCACAAGGAAATTCACTTGAATATAAATACCAACCATTGTCAATCTTTACATCAAATATTAGGTCAATCACATCCCCTGCATCTGCAGTATTCACAGAAGTTTTTGTTGTCCACTTGGCCGGATCAAGAATTTGAGCTTGAAGAGCTGAGACAAAACTGACTAACAATAAAAAGATAAGAATCCGTTTCATGTTATTTTCTCAAGTTCGATGTTAATTTAAATATGTAGTGATTGGCAATTGTTGGAGAACCTAACATATTCACTAGTGGTAAAATTCATAACCGTCCAATTAAACAACTATTTTTTTGAATAGTGTTTATAAAACGAAACAATTGTTTCAATCCCCAATAAGAAATTCTTAATTCCATAATGTTCGTTTGGAGAGTGAATCGCATCACTATCCAAGCCAAAACCCATCAACACGGAATTTAAACCAAGTTCTTTTTTAAAAAGAGCCACAATAGGAATGCTTCCTCCATCTCGCGAGGGAATAGGTGTTTTTCCCCACACTTCTTCAAACGCACTACTAGCGGCTTTGTATGCAGGTGAGTCTGTTGGTGTTACTGCGGGCTCTCCCCCGTGGTGGGCCATCACCCTCACCTTTACATAAGGTGGCGCAATCGCTTTAATATGTTTTGTGAACAACTCCGTAATCTCATGACTCGACTGATCTGGAACCAAACGCATTGAAATTTTTGCACTTGCTTTCGATGGTAAAACTGTTTTTGCTCCTTCCCCAGTATAGCCTCCCCAGATTCCGTTTACGTCAAGGGTGGGGCGTACTCCTGTTCTCTCAAGAGTTGTATATCCTTTCTCCCCTTTTATTTCATTGATCCCAATATCTTTTTTGTATTCATCTAAATTAAATGGTGCTTTATTAAGCGCTTCACGCTCCTCTGCACTTAACGCTACCACTTTATCGTAAAATCCGGGAATGGTAATGCGCCCGTGTTCATCCATTAATGAGTGAATCATATCACACAATGTGTTTATTGGATTGGCCACCGCTCCCCCATAAACGCCAGAATGAAGATCACGATTGGGTCCTGTTACTTCTACCTCCATATAGCTTAACCCTCGAAGACCTACGGTAATAGAGGGATGATCTAGTGAAATAATAGACGTATCCGAAATGAGAATAACCTCCGCCTTCAGAAGTTCCTTATTCGCTGTTACAAACTTGCCCAAATTATCAGAACCCACTTCCTCCTCTCCTTCAATCATAAATTTGACGTTGCAAGGCAGCGGTCCTTGCTTCATCATTACTTCCAGCGCTTTTATATGCATGTACACCTGTCCCTTATCGTCACAAGCACCTCGCGCATAAATTTTTTCATCCTTAATGACAGGTTCAAAGGGGGGTGAATCCCATAGGTCCAAAGGATCCGGTGGCTGCACATCATAATGGCCATAGACCAAAACTGTTGGCAAGCTCTCCCCCGTTATTTTTTCTCCATAAACTATAGGGTGACCCTCCGTTTCATACACTTTTACAGTTTCCGCTCCCGCATGTTTTAGTTTGTCCGCAATGTACTCCGCAGCTTCCCTTACATCTGCCTTGTACCTGCTGTCAGCACTTACCGATGGAATTCGAAGCAAGTCAAATAATTCTGAAAGAAAGCGATCCTTATTGTCTACGATGTATTGCTTTACCATGTTTTGATGTGTTATGGTGCAAATTAGTTTTAGAAATGGGTGACTACAATTATTTGATCACTAATTTCACCCCTGCTGACCGACTCCTGCCGGAGCATATTGATTCCTTTTTCTATTTTTACGAACCAAATCATTTATAATTATGGACTACCGGATTGAGAAAGACACTATGGGCGAGGTAAAAGTACCTGCTGATAAATATTGGGGAGCACAAACTGAGCGTTCTAGAAACAATTTTAAGATTGGCCCCGAAGCATCTATGCCTAAAGAAATCGTTTATGCTTTTGCTTATTTGAAAAAAGCAGCGGCATTGGCCAATGCCGAACTGGGCGTTTTAGCCAAAGAAAAATCAGATCTGATAGGTAAGGTCTGCGATGAGATTTTGGATGGAAAATTGGACGATCAGTTTCCTCTTGTGATTTGGCAAACGGGCTCCGGCACCCAAAGTAATATGAATAGCAACGAGGTAATCGCATACCGAGCGCATGTGCTAAATGGCGGAAAACTCACCGATGAAAAGAAAGCGTTGCACCCCAACGATGACGTGAATAAATCACAATCATCCAACGATACATTCCCAACTGCGATGCACATTGCGGCTTATAAACTAACTACTGAAGTTACACTGGCGGGTATTCAAAAGCTGAGAGACACTCTTGCTGCAAAGAGCGAGGAATTCATGAGCATTGTAAAAACCGGACGTACCCATTTTATGGATGCTACTCCTCTGACATTGGGTCAGGAGTTTTCAGCTTATGTGCAGCAACTTGATAACAGCAAACGCGCCATTAAAAACGCTCTGGAAATGGTAAGTGAACTTGCGCTTGGTGGCACCGCTGTGGGCACAGGGCTGAACACCCCCAAAGGTTATGATGTGTTGGTGGCCAAAAAAATTGCTGAGCTCACCGGTTTTCCTTTTGTAACTGCCCCCAACAAGTTTGAGGCCCTGGCAGCACATGATGCAATGGTTGAATTGTCCGGTGCATTGAAACGTGCAGCTGTTTCTCTAATGAAAATCGCCAACGACATAAGAATGCTTAGCTCTGGCCCTCGTTGCGGAATTGGTGAAATTATTATTCCGGATAATGAACCAGGATCTTCAATTATGCCAGGTAAGGTAAACCCGACACAGCCGGAAGCACTCACGATGGTGTGCGCCCAGATCATTGGTAACGATACGGCTGTTTCAATAGCGGGTGCTACTGGTCACTTTGAGTTAAATGTCTTCAAGCCTGTTATCGCTTCCAATGTGCTGCAATCGGCACTCCTTATTGGAGATGCCTGTATCTCATTTACCGATAAATGTGCCATCGGAATTAAGCCCAATATACCCATGCTCAAGCAGCATCTTGAAAACTCTCTTATGCTAGTGACCGCCTTAAATACTCATATTGGGTATGAAAATGCTGCCAAAATTGCTAAAAAGGCGCACAAAGAAAACAAGACATTGCGTGAAGCGGCTGTAGAATTAGGGTTACTCACTTCAGATCAGTTTGATGAGTGGGTAAGGCCGGAAAAGATGACTGGTGCAGGTCTTTAATGCGTTGAAAACATCGATAATTGGCCTACAATAAAGGTGGGCAACGATGAAAAAAGGCCCTAAACCAAGTTTTTTTATTACTTTTAGCTCATAATTTAACTTAACAATATTTGAATAAGCCTCGCCTCTTGGGCCGAACCAGATCAAGGCAAACTTTTAAACTTCCAAAAACCAAATCAAAAAATATGAAAACTAGAGTATTATTTCTCTGCCTGGCTTTAATTTTTTCCGGCACGCAAGTTTTCGCGCAGCTCTCCAAAAAGGAAAAGAAAGAGTGGAAAAAGAAAGCCAAAGAGTATGCAAAGAATCCTGCCAACTTCAAGACTTTTGTTGAAGCCAAACAAACTGCAGACAGTCAGGTGAATACCCTCACTACCCAGGTGAATCAATTAAAATCATCTGTAAGTGATAAGGATGCTAAAATTGCTGAGTTAGAAGATCAAATCTCAAGAATGAGAGGTGACTTAACTTCTGCCAAAGCCGAGTTGGCGAAATTAAATGAGGCTCCTACAAAAAATTCAATGGATTTTTCTAAAGGAGTTGTCTTTAAGGTTCAAATTGGTGCTTTCAAAAATAAGGACCTCTCTAAATACTTTGAAAACAACCCCAACTTTGGAGGAGAAGTAGCAAATGGCGAGCAAAAACTAACCATTGGTATCTTTCGTGATTACTGGGAAGCTGACACTTTTAAAAAATACATGAGAGAAATGGGTGTAAGTGATGCCTGGATAGTTCCTTACAGAGATGGACAGCGCGTAGAGATAAAAGATGTATTGGAAGGTGTGGTAGATGGTAAAGCTCCAACAAAGAAACCGGCAAAATAAGAATTACTAAATCTGAATATTCAAAGAGCAGTGCTTTGCACTGCTCTTTGTTTTTAGAGAATTCATCTATCATGTACCTTTGCAAAATGAGGCTTCTCCTCTTTATTTTCATTTTTTCCTCCTTTTTCTGCTATTCTCAAGTCAGAATGGAGAAGTTAGTAATTCCATCAGGAGAATCTTTCGAACTTGTTGGATCAGATATAATCGTGGTAGACACCCTCATAATGGAAAATGCCTCTAAAATAATTCTGAATCGAAAGAAAGCCGATAATTTCATTCATGCTAAAGTGATTCAGGTTGGCAGCAACTGTATGATCATCGGCAATGGATTGAATGGAGCAGATGGTGAAAGGGGACTTGGGGGGTATACTGCAACGGGACCCTGTAAAGATGGTATTCCTGGTCGAAACGGAACACCCGGAACTATGGGGACTGACGGGGTAAATCTTTATATTTACTTTAATCAACTTACAGTCGTAGGAAAATTAATTATTGACCTCAGTGGAGGGAATGGAGGAGATGGGGGAAAGGGTGGAACTGGAGGAGGTGGAAGTCCAGGAACACGACTTTGTGCAGGAGGGGATGGGGGTGCAGGGGGGGATGGTT
>JAHBUB010000060.1 GCA_019638285.1 Cyclobacteriaceae bacterium
GGAAACAAGCTTCACCCCACAGTTGGAACTACTAAACATTTTAATTACTGGTAAAACAGAAGACATAACACGATATCAAGCTGAGCTGGAAGCGTTTATGGAAAAGAATCCTGATGGTCCATTAAATACTTATGCGAAGTCGTTGTTCAATACCTCTAAGGAACTACAGGAAAAACTAAAAAGCGCTAGAAATATCAGATACATAAATTCGCTTGCTGGGCCTCATTATTTCGTCATATCACACCTGCAGTTGAGTAAAATTTCCGATCTGCTCTCTACCACCCTAAGCGAGTTTATAAGTAAGGAATACAAGGGAGATAAGTTAAAAACCAGCACACTCATTCTTAATGAAAAATATGTGCTTACCATGGTTGGCGAGTTTCCAAATCCCGGAACGGCAGTCGAATTTCTCGATAAGTTCCAGCATCAAACTTTGACGGATAATACGCTTTCAACCTATAAATTCAATATTTTTGTAATAACAAAAGAGAACTCCGACATTCTATACAGAACCAAAGCGCTGGATGAGTACCTCACCTTCTTTGACAGAAACTATAAAGTCAAAAATTAATAAGCTCCTTGCCTCAAAGAGCAAGTGGTTTGGCATTGTTACCAAATCAGCATGGATAGTGTTGTTTGCCATCTTGCTTGGCTTGCCCATTTATGTATTTACCGTTAGCATCAATCTGTTCGGATTGTATGGAGAAATGCCCAGCATCAAAGAGGTTGAAAATCCAGAAAATGACCTTTCTTCAGAAATAATTTCAGCCGATGGAGTTTCACTGGGTCGTTATTTTAGGTATAACAGAAGTCAGGTACTTTATGATGAACTCTCTGAAGACCTGATAAACACTTTAGTTATTTCCGAGGATCATCGTTTTTATGATCACTCTGGCTTGGATTTTCCTGCATACATCCGAGTGCTTTTTGGCTTGCTTACTTTTAATCACCAGGGAGGTGGTAGTACCATCACCCAACAGCTTGCAAAAAATCTCTACACTATGAATCCTGAACATAGCCTGGATGGAAAATTAAGCAGGCTGGGTAATTTGCCCAGACGTGTTATTCAAAAGACCAAAGAGTGGATCATCTCGATTAATTTGGAAAAAAACTTTACCAAGCATGAAATTATAGCCATGTATTTAAACACGGTTACCTTCAGTAGTAATACTTTTGGAATAAAAGTAGCTGCGGAAACCTATTTCAACAAACAGCCCGATAGCTTGAATTTACAAGAATCGGCTGTACTCGTGGGTATGTTGCAAGCAGCCACACTTTTTAATCCACAACGCAATCCTGAAAACTCTCTGCGTAAGCGCAACGAGGTGCTATACAAGGTATATAAACATGGTTATAAAATTAAGACCAGAGAACAATACGATTCAATAACAGCCTTACCCATTGAGCTTAATTACAGCGTTCAAAACCAAAATGAAGGGCTTGCCACTTATTTCAGAACCGTAATGAGTAACTATCTCATGGGGTTTTGTAAAGAAAGAGGAATTGATCTCTGGAACTCAGGCTTAAGAATATATACTACTATTGATAGCAAGCTGCAGAAATACGCTGAAGAGGCCATGGCAGAACACATGAAGCCGCTCCAGGAACAATTCAATGAAGAGTGGAAGAAACAAGGGCGTAATCCATGGGTTGATGACAGTGGCAAAGAAATTCCAGGCTTTCTTAATTCAAGAATAAAAAGAACATCCGCCTATAAATTCCTGGTAGACAAATACGGTGAAAATTCTGACTCCTTAAAAATAGCACTCAATCTCAAAAGACCCATGACTATCTATACGGCCAAGGGAGAGCGTGATACACTATTCAGTTTTATGGACTCCCTCAACCATTATATGAGATACCTGCAGGCAGGAATGATGGCCATGGATCCGTCTACAGGACATATCAAGGCGTGGGTAGGTGGCGTAGATCATAAATACTTCAAATACGATCATGTAAAACAGGGCACAAGACAACCTGGGTCTACATTCAAACCATTTGTTTATGGCCTTGCAATGGAGTCGGGGTACTCACCATGCCATCCTATGAAGGATATTTCCCCAACCTTTAAAGTTCCGGGTGGAGTTTGGTGGCCGCCCAATGCAGATGGCACACGAGGTAGTGGCGCAGAAATGACCTTACGCCAGGCAATGGCCCGCTCCGTCAATTCTATTACTGCCCAAATGATGCAGGCATTGGGTGCAGAAAACGTAGTGGAGTTTGCACACCGAGTGGGCATCACGAGCAAGCTTGACCCAGTCCCCTCTCTTAGTCTTGGCACAAGTGATGTTTCCCTTTATGAACTGGTGGGCGCTTACAGCACTTTTGCAAATGGAGGCATTTATACCGAGCCTTTCTTCATCACCAGGATTGAAGACAAGCATGGCAACGTCATTGAAAATTTTGTGCCAAAAACCAGACAAGCAATTAATGAACAAACTGCTTACAAAATGATCTACATGTTAATGGGGGGTGTGGAGGAGTCTGGAGGGTCTTCTGTTGGTATTAGTCCAGAATTAAAAATCGATAATGAAATAGGAGGTAAAACAGGAACCACCAATAACGCCTCCGATGGGTGGTATATGGGACTTACTCATGATCTGGTTACTGGTGTATGGGTAGGTGGTGATGAGCGAAGTATACATTTTCCCTCATGGCTATTTGGTCAGGGAGCCCGAACCGCAAGGCCAATTTGGGATAAGTTTATGATGAAAGCCTATGCTGATCCGGAAAGCGGCATCACAAAAGGTCAGTTTAAGCGACCTTCCTCAGGCCTGGATATTTCCCTTGACTGCTTAAAAGTGAGCCAGCACCCCGATTCGGTGGAGGTAGAAGTGCTCCCTTGGGATATTAACGACTAAACACTTTATTATGAAAGAAGATGCACTTAAAAGCCAAGTTGCATCACTCCCTGATGCGCCTGGCATCTATAAATTCTCAAATTCGGATGGGGTTCTTATTTACGTAGGCAAAGCCAAAAGTTTAAAAAAAAGAGTTGGAAGCTATTTCAATAAGCAATCACAATACAATCGTAAGACAGAGAAGCTTGTCTCTGAAATAAAAAACATCGACTACACCATCACCAATTCTGAATTTGATGCGCTCCTTCTGGAAAATAATTTCATCAAACAAAATCAACCTAAGTACAATATCTTATTAAAAGACGATAAGACTTTCCCCTATCTCTGTATCATCAAAGAAAGATTTCCTCGCATCATCTCCACCCGAAAGTACCAACAGAAAAAGGGGGAGTATTTTGGTCCATATTCTAGTGTTGTGTCAATGAATAGCGTATTGGATCTTCTGAGGCAACTCTATACCATTCGTACGTGTAGCTTACTGCTGTCTGAAGAGAACATTGGAGCTGGTAAATTTAAAGTATGCCTTGAGTATCATCTTGGCAACTGTAAGGGTCCTTGCGCGGGGCTGCAAGAAGAAGACGATTACAGTAAAGACATCGAACAGGCCAGAAATATTCTAAAAGGCAATCTAAGTGTAGTTATAGAATATTTCACCAACCAGATGAAAGCGTTTGCTTTTAACTTGGAGTTTGAAAAAGCAGATCATTTTAAAAATAAACTCATCTTACTTGAGAAGTTTCAAACCAAATCGCTGGTCGTCAACAAAAGACTTACAGATATCGATGTGTTTTCCATCACAAGCTCCCCTCTTCACGCATTTATCAATTTTATGCAGATCAAAGAGGGGTCCATTATATTTTCAGAAAATATCGAAGTGAAGAAAAAAATAGAGGAGCAAGACGAAGATATTCTTAGTTATGTAGCTCATGAAATTCGATCTAAGCATCGTAGTCCCAATCAAATTATATTCAGCAATATACCCATCTCAATCAAAGCAGATGAAGTAGAAAACATTATTCCACAAATAGGAGACAAAAGGAAACTCATTGAGCTCTCATTAAAGAATGCGTTGTATCAGCGCAAGCAAAAAGAAATTCAAAAGGAGGAAAGTAAATTGAAAGGCAACAAGGTGCTCTCTATCCTAATGCAGGATCTAAGACTTAAGCAATTTCCCAATATTATAGAGTGCTTCGACAACTCCAATCTCCAAGGAACGCATCCCGTAGCCTCGATGGTTCGGTTTGTTAATGGAAAGCCAAATAAGGCTGGATATCGTCACTACAACATTAAGACAGTAGTTGGCCCCGATGATTTTGCCTCAATGAAAGAGATCGTTATAAGAAGGTATAGCCGACTCGTAAACGAGAACAAGGAATTGCCTAATTTGATAATTGTAGATGGCGGCAAAGGCCAACTCAGTAGCGCCACCGAAGCATTGAAAGAACTCCATTTGTACGGACGCATACCGATTATTGGCATTGCCAAAAAGCTGGAAGAAATATATTATCCGGAAGATTCCCTTCCGTTGCACATTAATAAAAAGTCAGCTGCTCTTTTTCTTATTCAGCAGATTAGAGATGAGGCCCATCGTTTTGCTATCAACTTTCATAGGCAAAAGCGAGGTAAAGCAGCATTGGTCTCTGAGATAGAATCCATTTCCGGTATCGGGGAACTGACTACCAACAAACTATTGAATAAATTCAAATCATGGAAAAAAATAAAGGAAGTAAGCTTCAATGAGTTGGTGCAGGTGGTGGGCAAATCGAAAGCTCAATTAATTGAAAGTCACAAAAAAAGGGAGCCATAAGCTCCCTCAAATTCTTTTAGGTGTAAAATTAGTATTCCCAAAGATTGTGCTCGCGCTCCATCAACTTCATCTCTTCCCACTCACGCGCCCAAACTGATTCTTTATAGGGTCTTCCGTTGGCCGCATAAGTATCATAAATACTTTCATTGTCCGGATTCTCCACCTTCTCAATGGTGCCGTGGAATAACCTCAACAAAAAGGCGTCAGCATAATTTTTGTTTTCCGCAGTATTGTAGCGATTAAACCATATCGCTTCATCGGGATGATTTCTAAAAACTTTTTCCAAGTCTTTGTATTTAAACCAACCCAAATCTTTAAACGTGCCAGTATTAATATCAAACGCAGACATCTGAATGGCTTGGATGTCATAATACAATCTTGATCTTCGTCTATCAAAGATGATATCTTCCTGCATGGTCAATTTATAAATCTCAAAAGGCAAAAACTCAACTGCCTTACCAGCAGAGGTCTGTTGCCAGTCCATTGAGCCTTCAGGGTTTATGCCTCTAGAATCTACGATTGCCTCATAGTTTTTACCATTGTAAGTAACTCGGTCTCCTCCATACCAATCCTGATTAGGATCCCATGCAGGGAAAGATTGTCCCTGTTGTGCTACAAGACCAGACAAAAACTGATCTTTAGGCATCTTGCGATTAACTGAGTCAGCATAGTAAATGTCTGCCAGCTCACCAGACTTTACAGCATCCAGTATAAGCTTGGTAATCTCATTATTACGGGCAAAAAATCCTTTGTTTTGTTTTTCCCTGAGGTCGATGTTTCTCCACACTCGTACCTTAAAAAGTTGCTCATAGCGGGGAATAGGAATCAAAGAATTCGGATTGATTTGACCCTCCGTTTCCTGCGCAAAAGCCCAAGAGCTAATTCCAACTAAAGCCAATACCAACGAAAATCTTTTAAGCTGCATCTCTTACTCTAATTTATTGTATTGGAATATTTATAACCTCTGATCGAATGGGCACTTTTTCATCCTGTCCTTGAAACGTCCTTCTGGTTACCGACTTAATATCAATAATGATACGGTCACCGGGTCGGAATTGAGAGCGCCAGGCACCCATGTCTAAAATTTCTGAATTTGCATTTATGGTAGCTACTCGCTGTGTTCCCCTTGCAAGAACTACTTCCATGCTACGAATTCTATAGTCTGCATCCTTGGGTACTTCTTGCTTAAAATTTGGATCTGCCTCAGCAGATATTCTTAGGCCAGTCAAGCTAGCACCACGAACTCCATTCTTCAAATCAATGGGTTTTCTATCATTGTCCATTGCTACATACTTAGGAGCCGGAACCTGCTTTACATCGAAATTCTCCGTTCCTAATGTTGCGCCACCATTTACAACGGTAACTGCCATTTTTCTCTCTTGTGGTACCAGTGTTACTCTTCCGGGCTTATCTCCCTTTATAACTGAACCTCCTTTTGCGGAGAAGGTAGGGTTGTAATTGGTCCCTAACGCAGGCACCTCAATGTTAACAGTATTTCCACAATTCATATACAGTGTAGGGGCATTTCCAGTCGTTACGCGGATAACGGGCTTAGCCACAAAATATTCTATGGTTTGCTTATAAATTTGATCTTCGCTATCGCCAATCCTAATCTCAGCTTCAAAGGTCTGCTTTGAAAGTCCATTTGCATCATAGCTACTGGCTGAGGCCGGGAAAGAAACTTTACCCATCATTACTCCATAAGCTGGGTCAAGGGACACATCAAGCTTTTGGCCATTCCTAAACATTTCTGGAGTTAACCCTTCTGCCGATGCTGTGATGAACATGTCCGCTTCATATTTGTCTCCAGCCGCAACTATTGACGATTTCGGCTTTACCATTGGCACAATCTTATCAAATTTTACAACTCCTGCATCCGCATCAACAGCAAGTTTTGCCAGGGCTAAAGCTTCTGTTGTTAATAACTCCGTCTGGAATTGATTAAGCGAGGCTATTGCAGCAATAGGTGGCGTATTTTCAAACGTAAATGTTAGAAAGTCCTTTTTGCTTTGAGCTGGGTCATCCTTAAAGAAATCAATTTCCCTGGGTGGCTTAGCAATCTTATCATACTTCTCACCTGTCAATTGGTTTAAAGTATTTATGTAATCATTAAGTGCTTTTTCGAAATCTTTTCCGGTAACACTCCTGGGGTCGATCATCAATGTAGCCACTTGCGACCCGTGGTTACCAATTAAAGCCTCATCTATTTTCCCGGAAGTAGTCGAAAGGTTAATCATTTTCGTCTTTACTTCCGCAATTTTTGTCATAACGTCTTGAGTTGCAGCCCTTACTTTATCTGCATTGGCTACGGCTGCCAATACCTTAGGGTTTGTTTTCCCCTCGCCTGCCTCCCTAATAGCTGTTAATACCGCTGCATTTTTTCTGTTCTCCTCAGCCACCAGGTCTTCGAGTGTTACGTTAATGATGGCAAATTTCTCCAACACAGCACTACTTACCTGAAGTGCCAGCAATGCTGTAAGCACCAGGTACATCATACCAATCATTTTCTGTCTTGGGGTTTCCTTACCGCCTGCCATGGTTTATGTATTTAGGTAAATGAATTCAGTGATTAATTACTAGTTTCCAGATGATCCTTTCATTGCAGTGAGCATACTTCCGTATACTTTGTTCAATGAGGTTAGATTATCTGTTAACTTAGAAAGTTCTCCGGTAAACTTCGAGGTGTTTTCTCCCACCTTCGACATGCCCTGCATTGCTCCAGACAAGCTTTCATAAAACTTATTCATGTTTTTCACATGAGAATCCGCATCCTTCAATTCCATTTCATACACAGAATTAAGAGCAGCCAAATTTTTAGTTACTTTTTGAACCTGGCTATGATACTCACTGGTATCTTTAGAAGCATCTGCCATTGCTGACACAGCCTTCATTGCCGTTCCATAAGACTTGTTCATCTCAGATAATGCAGAAGAAGCAGACTGAACATTCTTGGCATATTCATTAGTTGCTACGGCCGCATTGGATAAGTTGCTCATTTGAGAAGCCGAAGTAGCCAGATTTGTCAGGCCCTTACCCAAGTTGTCCAAAAGATTCTGATCAACTTTTGCCGTCTTTAACATTTCGTCAATTCTTAGAAGAGGGGAGTCACCTGCAGGTGCAGGCTTATTACTAATACGAGTAGCTGTAGGCGACACAGCTCCTTCAAATTCTTCGGACAATTCAGGATAAACTTTAGACCAATCTGGTTCAGCGTGTGGTGGTTCGAAAGCACTTAAAAAGAAGATTACGGCTTCAGTTGAAAGACCTATCATTAGCATCTCATCCGCACCAGTAAGGTGAAGGATTTTAAAGAGTGCACCTACGATAACGACTGCGGCTCCAATACCATATACTTTTGGCATAATGGTCTTGTAGAGTAGTTCCATGAATCCGCCTTTTTTCTTGCTCATTGTAGTATAGATTTAAGTTTTTGATCCAAATTAGTTTCTAAATATAACTAGAGTTTTTAATTATTAAAATTCTGTTCCAGATGACCTTCCAAGATGAGTAACCGCACATCTAAAGCCGATATAAGCTCTTGTAGAATCTTTGAATTCGTAGGTCCTTGTTCCTGTCTCAAGATAGTAAGCCACATCCTTCCATGACCCCCCACGAATAACCTTTTTAGGTGCCACGTTGGCGTTGTACTTTGAGCTCTCAGGATTTGTGCGTGGATCTATGAACTGTGGATTCAAATCCCATACTATAGGGACAGACGCTGGATTAAAATCATCCAGACACCACTCCGACACATTACCAGACGTGTCAAAAATTCCGTAATCATTGGGGAAGTAAGATTGTACTGGAGAAGTGTAGGCAAACCCATCATCGTAAAAGTTACCACGTCCCGGCTTGAAGTTGGCAAGCATACATCCTTTGGAGTTCCTTATATAGGGATTACCCCAAGGATACTTAGCCATATCGCGGCCTCCTCTTGCCGCATATTCCCATTCGGCCTCAGAGGGAAGACGAAACTCTGGCATCGGAAATTCACCAATTGTTTTTCTATAATCATTAAGGTATGCTGTTCTCCATTTTCCAAAGAACACTGCCGCATCCCAGTTGATCCCTACTACAGGATAATCGTCATACCCGGGGTGCCAGTAATAATAATCTTGAATAGGGTCTCCCATATGGTGAGCAAAGTCCCTTACCCAAACTGTAGTGTCAGGATAATATCTCTGACGAAATTCAGCCTCACTTACAGTCGGGAAACCTTCAATGGTACCATTGTCAACCAAAAAGAAATTGGTGAATTGGCGATACTCATTATTAGTGATCTCAGAGTCATCCATAAAGAATGGCCCGATGGTTACCTGTTTGTTGAAGTTGATCTGTGTGGAAGCAGGATCTTCATCCGCTTGCCCCATGTGGAAAGTACCTGCCGGAACAGGAACCATTCCATACGGTATAGTCATCACCCAGCCTTGTCGATTGGGTACCCCAACCAACTCACCTTGGTCACCACCACTACCACCACCGATTCCCAACAGTCCGCAGCTGCCCAATATTGCTGCCACAACTATTATTGCCACATAGCTCAAACCTTTTGGAGAAACCATCTTACTCATATTCTTAAATGATATTAAAAATCAATTACACAGGTCAAAGCCAACTTAAATAGACCCGAAAGTTATCTTTTTAGCGCTTATAATTAAAAAATGTAGCTCCCAAATTCTATAAAATCCTGAAAAAAGCAAAATAAATATCCGATTAGTGCCTGTATCTTGGGGTGCGAACCACTTTTTTACCGCTACCCGGATTAACCGGCAGTTCATAAGTAAGCATAAATTCATGTGATGTCGGCTGCTTAGCAGCCTGATCCTTAATAATATAGTCCAGTCCGTAACCCAGCTTTAATGACTTATCCTTTAATAAACTGTATCCCAACATTAAAATAGCTGCTTCTGATTGACGAAACGACAAACCTCCCCACATAGTATCTTTATAATAGGCCAAGCCACCAATATCAAAGGTGGTTTTTGTAAAATCTGACTTTACGAGGCCCGTAAACTGAAACCTCAAGTCAAAATTAACATCATAAAAATATCCTCCCGTTACATAAACATGACTTGCCAAAGCATTTCGCTGACTCACACCAAAATCAAACTCGGACTTGATCAAATGATTAAAACTCACACCCGCGTAGTATTTTTCTTTTCTTAGGAAAGCGCCCACAGCCAAGTCAGGTCTTACCTGCGACTGTTTGCCAGCTGCATTCAGCAATGGATCATTTGGGTCGGTGGCCCTGTATTGATCAAAATCGATTGTTTGAGAATAGATACCCACCCTCACACCCAAGCTAAGCTTGGCATCTTTAATCCCCAAATGATAAGCGTAGGATGCTTGCGCTTCTAGGTTATTTTGAGGCCCAAGTTTATCGTTTACTATATAGGCACCAAACCCGCTATTAAGCTTATATATAGGAGTGGTCATACTTACAATTTGCGTGGTGGGTGCCACTCCTCCTCCAAAGCTGGGTGTGTAGCCCAACCATTGGCTCCTGTGAATAGCCGTAAGCTTAGTCACCCCTTCTACCCCGGCATATCCCGGATTATAATAAAGGGTATTAAACATGTATTGTGTAAACTGGGGATCCTGCTGGGCAGAAACCTTCCAAGTACATAATAGTAACACAATACCTATGATTATTCTTCTACTCACTATTACCCAAAAAGAGATTTAAATATACAGCATTTATAATTACACCATCAATCCAATGTAATTAAAGTGTAAGAAAATCTAAGCCAGAGTAAAAACTTAACCCTTAACGAGTTACTTAGTGCCATTTGCCTTCATAATGTAGAGCTCCAAAGCTCCTGTCATTGAGGGGGCACCGGGTTGGGGCGCTTCTATATCCAGAATCAAACCAGCATCTCGAACCGCCTTGGCAGTAGTGGGGCCAAAGGCGGCAATACGCGTATTGTTCTGCTTAAAGTCAGGAAAGTTCAGCAACAGGGAGTTGATTCCAGCCGGTGTAAAAAATGCAAGAATATCATAATACACATCTGTGAGGTCACTTAGGTTTGCGGCCATCGTGTGATATATAACAGCTTCGGAATAATTAAAGTTGTTCTCTCTTAAAAAATCTGGTATTTCATTGATGCGAATGTCGGAGCATGGAAAAAGAAACTTTTCGTTTTTGTGCTTCTTCATGACTTCCATCAGGTCTCTTGTGTCTTTTGATCCGGAAAAAATTTTTCTTTTCCTTATTACAATATATTTCTGAAGATAATAGGCAGTCTGTTCGTTGATGCAGAAATACTTCATGTCTGCAGGCATTTCAATTTTCAACTCTCTGCAAATTTGAAAAAAATGATCCACTGCATTTCTGCTGGTAAAAATTATAGCAGTGTGGTTGAGGATATCTATTTTCTGCTTTCTGAAATCCTTGATATCTACAGGTTCAACCTGAATAAATTGACGGAAATCAATTTTCAAATTATACTTCTCTGCCAATTTGAGGAATGGAGAATTAGGATCAGTGGGTGTTTCTTGAGAGACTAGGATGCTTTTTACTTTATTCATCCTGTCGTTCACGGTTTCAGTCATAACAACACTAAATCAGTTTTCTGCTTAAGAATTTAAAACCTTAATAAGGATAGCAATAGGTATTAATTCCGAAGCGCAAAGGTAGGAAAATAAATGAAAAAATCTGAATGAGGATCTTCTCAATAATTTAAGACCAATTATTACGACCCAAAAAATCAACAAAAAGATTATTATCCTTAATAAAAAATTATAGGCCTGGGGGCTTTGAATTCTAAAAACAAAATAGCATAGGCATACTATACCTGACAGGATGCTCACAAAAAAAGTAAGACGTACATAGTTATAAAACTGAGGGCCTGGTGCCTCCCGAAAATCAAACAAACGTGCCAGCCCTGCAAGTATTACTAACTTAATCAACAGTACCGTCAGGATTAATCCTGAAATCTTAAGCCACTGCATGATGCTTTCACCAAATGAATTTACTGTGAAGGACTTAGAGATTGGTATTAAATTTTCGCCAAAGTGAAGGATGGTAAGCAAAGCAAAACCCGTAACGAGACTACAAAAAAAATAATAAAAAACATTGACACTTGCTGAAATTCGACTGTTCAGCAGGGTGTCTTCCCGCTCCTGAATGGAGAATAGTCTTGCAAAGTTCAGGTAGTCCAGTGTAAGACGTGGATTTGTTCTTAACAAGGCTACAAAATATGTCAAAAGGAAAATAAAAACGATTATAGAAAAATCAAGGTAAAATCCCGATGTTCTCACAATGTTGAATGTGTCTGGCCGTAATTCAGAAGGAGATACTACCCTTGTCTTCAACCATGATAATCCTTCTGGATGATAGGCGCCAAACATCCACGGCAAAGGTATTTTTGCGAGAAGGCTGTCCATATCCAAAGAAATAAATTTAGCATTGGAGACTATTTGTTGATAATTTATGTAAACCGAAAATGGCCTTGCGCCCTCTAGGTCAATATGACTCCCTTTGACATACCTCGCTGGATCAATCTCAAAGTATATTGTTTTGTCTTTTATATGTCCGTTGGGTTCATAATTTTCAAAGACACCCCCTGAAAACACTTTCCAGTCTTTGCGTAAGTCGGTAACCACCGGGTACTCAATTAGCGACTGGGCCAGGCCTGTAATGGAGTAGAAAAATATAATTACAAACAGAAATCCTCTCACCCGATAAAATGTAATTTTTGCAAAGATTATCAATATTTGACGAGTTAAGTAAACCCGCACGTTCTTTCTACCTTTATAGGCAATAAAATTGTCGACCTAATGCCTGGACTATATATTCACATCCCATTTTGTAAGCAGGCATGTTATTATTGCGATTTCCATTTCTCTACCAACCTTCATCGAACCGAAGAAATGGTAGATGCTCTGGTTCAGGAACTAACATTACAAAAAGACTACCTCGACAGTAAAAAACTTACAAGCATCTATTTTGGAGGAGGCACACCCTCCCTGCTTAAAGCCCATCATTTTAAAAAAATATTCAGTGTTATTAACACACTATATCAACCTGACGCTGGCTGTGAAGTTACTCTCGAAGCAAATCCCGATGACCTCTCACCTGCTCAATTGGACATGTTCCTCAAATCAGGAATTAATCGCCTAAGCATTGGTATTCAATCGTTTGATAATCGTATTCTGAAATTTATGAATAGGGCCCATGATAGTAAGATGGCTCTGGCCGCACTCGATAATGTGCGCAATGTTGGATTTGAAAATTTTAGCCTTGACTTAATCTATGCCATTCCTAATCAGGACAATGCCCAATTAAAACACAACATTAAAACTGCGTTACAATTCTCCCCTGAACACATCTCTGCTTATGCTCTTACTATTGAACCTAAAACTGTGTTTGGAAATTGGGCTTCTAAGAAAAAATTGGTGCCTGTTGACGAAACCATCAATGCAGAGCAATTTGAAGTGATTAGAAATACCCTTACGGAATCGGGATACGAGCATTATGAAACTTCAAACTATTGTAAGCCTGGATATTACTCCAGACATAACAGCAGCTATTGGAGACAAGAGCCCTACTTGGGGATTGGCCCCAGTGCTCACTCTTATAACAGAGTGTCCCGGCAGTTTAACGTCAGCAACAATGCCGCCTACATCAAAGCCATAGAAAATCAGGAGGTGCCCTTTCAGATGGAAGTACTCACTCAAGAAAACAAAATAAATGAATATGTTTTTACAACACTAAGAACAATGTGGGGGTGTGATTTGGAATTGCTAAACAGCGAATATCAATTTAATCTGTTCGTGCAAAACAAAACATACCTGGAAAAATTAGTAGCGGAAGATATAGTCACTCTTCATAATAATATATTAAAACTGACCAAAAAAGGAGAGCTCCTGGCTGACCAAATATCCCTCGATCTCATGGTTCAGCCATAAATTTCCTACTTGTCCCTTAGCACTAAACCAATTAAAAATAACTAATTTTCAGCGCGTAAACTCACTTATGACCAGGGAAGAAAAACAGGTATATATGCTTCTGAAAACCGTGATCTTTAGTTATCACGGCCTGGACGAAGATGAAAAGAAAAACCTAGAAAGTACTGCAGAAAAATTGGAGGCTACTGATGAACTGAGGTGGGCCATGGGTTTTATCGCTGAGGATTTTATTACTGCCTTTGACAGGGCTCGGGCTTATCTCAATGGCATCATTGGTGATTATCCAAAAAACGAACGTATTCATCTTATTAATATGGTGTGGGAAGCCAACAACCTAAAAGGTTATGTAACGGAGATGGAGGCCACAGCCATGTTGAAATTGGCCAAAGACTGGAATGTTGAAAAAGAACTGATTGCCCTCGTGCTAAAGTAGGTTTACAGAGACATCATGTCCTTAAACTTGGCTGCCTGTCTTCGACTCACCTCTACCTTGTCCCCACCTTTCAACTTCACCATAAGACCGCCATTGAACCATGGTTCAATTCCTTCTACCCAACTTAGATTTATAATATGCTTTCGGCTGGCTCTAAAAAAAGCACGCTCATCCAGTTTTTCATCCAATGCATTCAGCGACTTGTGAATCATCGGACGATTATTATCAAAATACACTTTGATATAGTTTCCATCAGACTCAAATAACCTTATGTTGGTCAGACTTACAAACCAGCAACGATCTCCGTCTTTTACAAACACCTGATCCTCCAGGCCAAGCTTTTTATCTTTTGATCTTCCCCCTCGACTTTTCTCCTTCTCGTTTATTTTATGAACTGCTTCTGATAATCGTTCAGGATGGATGGGCTTTAATAAATAATCCAAAGCATTCACTTCAAATGCCTTTAGTGCAAACTCATCATATGCGGTTGTAAAAACCACCAGAGGTGCTGAATCCAGCGACTCTAACAATTGAAATCCAGTTCGCCCTGGCATTTGTATATCTAAAAACAGCAAGTCGGGATTGAGTTCATTTATCATTTGCTCAGCCTCATCAGCATTCATGGCCTCTCCTACCACTTCTATTGAAGGATGTTCTTCTAAAAGTTTGATCAACTCCTTCCGCGCCAATCTTTCGTCATCAACAATTAGTGCTCTCATATTGAATTTATCTGTGGTATTTTTACTTCTGTAAGTACAAAACTATCGTTTTCTGTTAATATTCTAAAAGAGGCAGAACCTCCGTAGATAAGTTTTAGCCGTTGCTTTGTGTTTTCAAGTCCCAAACCGCCTGTAGTCCTTTTTACGCCATTTATGTACTGCCCGCTGTTTCGAATCTGAATAATAAGAATTTTATTTTCAACAATGGTTTTAATTTGAATCAAGCCGCCCTCCGTTAATCTTGAAATTCCATGTTTTATCCCGTTCTCTACGAGCGTTTGAATCATCAAGGGTGGCACTAAAAAATCCTTGGAATTTGGATCGATGATAAATTC
>JAHBUB010000061.1 GCA_019638285.1 Cyclobacteriaceae bacterium
CCCATACACACCCTCAGGGTATTCAATACACCGCAATAGCAAAGCCAACCACACCTCCAGGTCATTTGCCTTGTCCGCTCTCACATGCCAATATTCCTTTGTACCTTTATAATAGTCTTGAGTTCCAAGTCATGAGTCTTGAGTAGTAACCAGACCCCGGACAACGAACTGCTCACAACCAATAACGAATAAACAAATAGGAATCACTATGCTCTCCAGTCCGTTACTCACCCACAACCCTGCGCTCTATGTATTTCTCCCTATCTACTATGTGGTATGGTGCGATGCGGTGCTCACGCCCAGTGAGATAAAATCGATTCAAAAGCTGGTGAACAGCCAACAGTGGCTTTCTGCTGAAGAAAAAGAATTTCTACTGGCACAACTCAACCCTACTGCACCTCCTACCCCGGATGAACTGAAAAGTTGGCTCACAGAGATACAAAAAGTAGCCAACCAGTCCAGCGCGGATAAGAAGCTGGGGCTCGTGGATATCGGTTGTCAGTTGGCTACCCTCTATGGATCCAAAAG
Organism: Cyclobacteriaceae bacterium; assembly: GCA_019638285.1. Taxonomy (GTDB): domain Bacteria; phylum Bacteroidota; class Bacteroidia; order Cytophagales; family Cyclobacteriaceae; genus ELB16-189. Next base: position 529 of record JAHBUB010000061.1, read on the forward strand.
TGAATTCAAGGAGGAAACCAAAAAGTCGTTAAAAGAAATTGAAAGTGTGCTGGGTGTGATCAGCAGCGAGTCGGCCTTCCTGTTCCATGCCGCCCAACGCAAAACCATTACCAATCAACAAGCAACAAAAGCTTCTTTTGATATTGCCGCCATGAACCGATTGCTGGATGGCGATGAGGCCGATATTATTAACAAGGTAAAAACCATCCTCTCCGATCCTGCCTTTGAATACCTCGATACCGACAACCTTACGGAGCAAAGAGAGAAAGCATTGGAATGGTGTCAACTGCTGGCGCACCAGGGATTTGGTGCCATGGCTTTTCCTAAAGAATATGGTGGCGGTGGCAGCATGGTGAACTACTTCGCTATTATGGAAACCCTCAGTTATCATGACCTGAGCATGGTGATCAAGTTTGGCGTGCAGTTCGGTCTCTGGGGGATGAGTGTCTATTTCCTGGGCACAGAGAAACACCATAAGAAATACATCCAAGACATCGGCACGTTGGAGTTGCCCGGTTGCTTTGCCATGACCGAGACAGGGCATGGCTCTAATGTGAAAGGCATCCTCACCACGGCTACTTATGACCACGAGGATCAAACTTTTGTAATCAATACACCTTCGGAAGAAGCACGCAAGGAATATATCGGCAACGCTGCTCTGCACGGACAAGCTGCCACGGTATTTGCCAAACTCATTATCAACAAAATGGATTATGGCGTGAGTGCTTTCGTAGTGCCCTTACGGGATAAGCAAGGAAACCTAATGCCAGGGGTTACCATCAAAGACTGCGGCAGAAAAATGGGATTGAATGGCGTGGACAATGGAATTATCTATTTCGACAATGTACGTGTGCCCAAAGACGACATGCTGGATCGCTTTGCCAGTGTCGATGAAGATGGGAAATTCTCAAGCCCTATCGCCAGCGACAACCGCAGGTTCTTTACCATGCTGGGCACACTCGTAGGCGGGCGCATCGGCATACCGCGCTCGGGCAACAGCGCCACCAAGTCGGGCCTCGCCATTGCTATTAAATATGGAGACCAGCGCAGGCAGTTCGGCCCGGAGAATGCTCCCGAAGTTCCGATCTTAAACTACAGAACCCATCAGCGCAGACTCATGCCTTTATTGGCGAATGTATATGCCCTTCATTTTACACTACAATATCTTACAGATCGGTTCATCCACCGAAGTGAAGAAGACATGCAGGAGATTGAAGCACTGGCAGCGGGCATCAAAGCCTTTACCACGTGGAACACCACCCGCACGCTGCAAGAGTGTCGCGAAGCCTGTGGTGGAAAAGGTTACATGAGTGAAAACCGGATCGATGCCCTCAAAAACGATACGGATGTGTTTACCACTTTCGAAGGGGACAACACCGTGCTCATGCAATTGGTAGCCAAGAGCAGGCTCACCGAATTCAAACAAGAGTTTAGCAACATCGATTTCTTTGGTATCCTCAATTACGTAGGCGCTCAGGCCAAAACGTCCATCACGGAAAGGAATCCTGTCACCATCCGCAATACCGATGAAGACCATCTGATGGATCCGGAGTTTCATTTGAGCGCCTTCCGATACAGAGAGAAAGACATCCTTGCCTCTGCCGCCAAGCGACTAAAAAAACACCTCGACAGTGGCATGGATTCTTTTGATGCTTTTAACCAAACACAATTTCACTTAGTAAACGTAGGCCATGCCTATGTAGAGCGAATTGTTCTCGAACAATTTATTGCTCAGGTAGAACGCACCGAAGACAAGGATTGCAAAGCAGTACTGAAAAAGTTGTGTGCTTTGTTTGCGCTTACGCAGATAGAGAACAACAAGGGTTGGTACCTGGAGCATAATTATATGGAGGGTACGAAGACCAAGGCCATCCGTAAGTTGATCAACAAACTCTGTTGGGAAATTCGTCAGGAGGCAGTGCCTTTGGTGGAAGCTTTTAAGATTCCGGATAGTTGTTTGGGCGCGCCTATTGCCACGAGTGTCTTGGGGATTAAGTAAGGATTAACCTTTCTCTTGCTCTTTACCGTTTTATTCCAAAATCGCGTGGCGTGGAAAAACCGGAACTCCTTTGCGTCCTTGTGGTTTTAACTAAACTTATTATTTGGATCAGTTCTTACGCTAAAAAATGAAAGGATAATTATCTTTTCATCCCGAATGCGGTAAAGCATTCTAGTTTGGGGTGAAAGTTGGAAGCCCCTTATATCCCTACTTTCAATTTGTCCCATTGTAGGATACTTCTTAAGTAACTTAAGAATTTCATCAGTTTTAAGAATAAACTGTTTGGCTGTCTTGTCTCCCCATTTTGTTTGAATATAGGTAATGATTGAGTCGAAGTTACGTTCGGCTCTTGGGGTAACAAAAACTTGCATTAATACTTCTTCTTAACTTCCTCCCAATTGATAAGGTTCTTATCGTCTTGGGATTCCTCATAAGATGAATAAACTTCTTTACGCTGATCCTCCGTCAAGGTCTTCCATATCTGACCGGGTTCTGAGGTTTTACTCTCTTTCAGGAATTCATAAACTGTACGAAGTAGCTGTTCGTCATCAATTTTGTTTAAAATTTTGATCAGATTAGATTTCAGCTCAATTGTACTCATGGCATTAATGTTTAATCAAATTTAAGGATATTAATGATCAAATCTCAACTTCTTCATTTCACTTGAATAACCACATTACCCCACACCTTGGTTAGTCTTCATGAACCGTGAGGATGATATTTGAGCCCGGCACAATCTTCAGATTACAGTTCATCTACAAGTTCGTTCTCCTTACCACTTCTACACACAATGACCAAGGCGATAAACCGCTGAAGTATTCACACTTGTCTGGCTACTAAGAATTACCTAAAATTATAGCTATTCCCAAATAATCATGACAAAACTTCTTACCCTAGTCCTTTTACTTCTTCAAGGCAGCCTATTGTTCTCCCAGCAACTGGATATGTCCTTATTCAAAGACATCAAACCCCGCAACATTGGCCCTGCCGGTATGAGTGGGCGTGTCACTGCCATTGATGTGGTAGAGTCAAACCCCGACATTATATTTATAGGGACAGCTTCCGGTGGCTTGTGGAAATCTGAGAACGGAGGCACCAGCTTCACGCCCATCTTTGAAAATGAGAAAGCAGCTTCTGTAGGGGCTGTGGCCGTGAACCAAAAGAACCCTGCGGAGATATGGATAGGTACGGGAGAAGGAAATCCCCGCAACAGTCTGAACAGTGGTAATGGCGTATACAAATCGATAGACGGTGGTAAAACGTGGCAACACATGGGCCTTGATGGCACGCGCAACATTCACCGTGTCATCATCCATCGCGACAATCCAAATATTGTTTATGTCGGTGCCATTGGTTCACCTTGGGGAGAACAAGAAGACAGGGGTGTGTACAAAACAATGGATGGTGGAAAAACATGGAGGAAAACTTTATACGTAGACCCAAAAACAGGCATAGGCGACATGGTAGTAGACCCTGCCAATCCCAACAAAATCATAGCCGCCATGTGGGAGCACAGAAGATGGCCCTGGTATTTCAGTTCCGGTGGACCGGGATCAGGATTGTACATCTCTTATGATGCAGGCGAAACATGGAAAAAGAAAACCTCAGTAAACGGTTTACCCAAAGGCGACCTCGGAAGAATAGGATTAGCCATAGCCCCGAGCAGTCCCAATATTGTATATGCATTGGTAGAAGCCAAAAAGACAGGCCTGTACAAATCGGAGGATGGGGGTGAAAACTGGAGCCTAGTATCCACCAAAAATATAGGTGGCCGCCCCTTCTACTATGCTGACATCTTTGTGGATCCAAAAAATGAAAACAGGATTTACAACCTGCACACCACTGTGGATGTAAGCAATGATGGCGGAAAGACCTTTGAGCTGCTAATTAACCCCTCACTCGTACACGTTGACAACCACGCATGGTATATACATCCGGATGATCCTAGTTTTCTTATCTGTGGAAATGACGGTGGTGCTGTTATCTCTCGGGATCGGGGAAATACCTGGCGCTTTATAGAAAACATGCCGGTGGCCCAGTTCTATCACATTAACACAGACAACCAACTCCCATACAATGTATATGGCGGATTGCAAGACAACGGGAGCTGGCGTGGACCCAGTCAGGTATGGAGAAGTTACGGCATTCGCAATATGCATTGGGACCGTGTCGGTGGCGGAGATGGTTTCGATGTAGCCCCCGACCCTTTGAGTGAAGATCGGTATGGATATAGTTTATCACAGGGAGGAAACATCTCGCGCTTTGATTTAAAAACAGGCAGCCGTCAGTTTATCAAACCCTTCCTTGCCAGCGGTGAAGAGCTGCGTTTCAATTGGAATGCTGCATTATCGATTGACCCTATCGACAAAACCACCATCTATGTTGGCGCACAATATGTGCTGAAGTCTACCGATCGCGGTGCTACCTGGGAAAAGATATCCCCAGATCTTACCACCAACGATCCTGAAAAACAGAAGCAGGCAACAACCGGTGGTTTGTCGTTAGATAACAGTGGGGCAGAAAACCATACCACCATCCTCACTATTGCGCCAAGCCCTCTGCAAAAAGGAGTCATGTGGGTAGGCACGGATGATGGCAATGTGCAATTGACAACCAATGGAGGACAAACCTGGACCAACATGATTGCCAAAATGCCAGGTGCACCCAAGCAAGCATGGATCACCCAGATCAGGGCGTCAAGTTATAATGTCAATGAAGCTTTTGTAGTTATTAACAACTACAGACAAAATGATTGGAATCCCTATGTATATCGCACCAAAGACTTGGGTAAAACATGGACGAGAATTGCCAATGCTCAAAATGTGTATGGACACACGCTTTCCGTGATTCAAGATCCGGTAGTGCCTAATCTTATATTCCTTGGAACTGAATATGGGCTTTACATTTCAGTAGATGATGCAAAAACCTGGACCAAATGGACGAGCGGGTATCCCACTGTGCCTACCATGGATATGGAAATACAACAAAGGGAAGCAGACCTGGTGATAGGCACTTTCGGTCGTGCCGTATGGATACTGGATGACATCCGTCCCTTGCGCGAATTGGCAAAGACAGGATACAACACTACGTTGGCAAAAGACTTAAAGACATTTGACACCCCCACCGCATACATCATCAACCAAGGCGATGCCAACGGATATCGAAGTACGGGAGATGCTCTGTATGAAGGAGAAAACAAGAAGCCGAGCGCATGGATTACCTACTATATCAAAGACCTGAAAAAGGTTTCCTCTGAAAAAGATTCGGCCAAGGCTACCGTGATGGTGTATGACAATTATAATAAACTCATCAGAACGCTGAAACACCAACCCAAGAAAGGCTTTAACAGAATCATGTGGGATTTGGATGTAAAAGGAACACGTATGCCCGATACCAAAAAGCCAAAAGAAGATGCTGCTGAACGAAGTGGTCGCAGTGTAACACCGGGTAATTACAAAGTGGTGGTAACGTACAATGGCTTCAAAGATTCTACCAAAGTAGAAGTGAAATTAGATCCAAACATTCAAATGACGGTCAATGAGCTCAGCGAGAAAGCAGCCCTCATTGATAAGTTCAATAGTATCGCAGAGGTGGCTACTGCTAAAACAGATCGTTTGAATGATTCAAAAGAAACGGTGGATTTGATATTAACACAACTAAAAGCGCAGGGAAATTCTAACACACAATTGAAACAACATGCGGATTCCATAAAATCTAAAATCAACAAACTGATTCTACGTATTAATCCACGGGAGGATATCCAGGGCTTTAGTGATGACCCCAATCTGGTAACGGTACAACTGTCTACCAGCAGAAGGTTCTTACAGGACACCACCTACCCTGTTACGGAAACTCAAAAAAGAGTATTGGCGGTGACAGAGAAAAACATCAAGCCGATAATGGATGATGCCGATGCTTTCTTTGCAAAGGATTGGGAGGCCTTTAAGAAAGCCGTGTCCGATGCTCACTTTAGTTTGTTCAAGGAATAATGAATTGAGTTTTAAACTTTACCGCAAAGTCGCAAAGGCGCTGTGAATTCAGCGAAACAACTTTGCGCCTTTGTGCGTTTGTGCCTTAGCGGTGACTAGCAGGAATAGTGTTAGATGCTTTCTTTGCAAAGGATTGGGAGGCATTTAAGAAAGCTGTGTCCGATGCTACCTTTAGCATTAGTTTGTTCAAGGAATGATGAATTGAGTTTTAAGCTTTACCGCAAAGTGGTGGAAGCGCTAAGAATTCACCGAAACATCTTTGCGCCTTTGTGCCTTAGCGGTGAATAGTAGAATTCAGAATAGTGTTGGCTAACTCTCCTTGAACGTCAGCTTGAAGTAAATCAACAGTATACTTAATACGCAAATAAACCCATTGGCCAATATCACCGGCCAAAGGTTCAGCGCAACACCATAGATCAGCCAAATAATGGTGGAGCTGAATACAATCAACATCATGGCAAGGCTTAAGTCGCGTACACTTTTGCTCACCCACACTTTATATACCTGAGGCACGAAAGTGATACTGCTCAACAGTGCGCCCGTATGTCCTACAATTTGAATCCAATCCATAATGTCTTAAGTTTAATCTAAGGTATAAATTAGGATTCGAATTGAGTAAACTTTATTTCACGGAAGAAGTCAATTTAATAAATGATATTTCCTTTTGGTAGAGCGATGCTTTTTATTCCCACTATTTAAAATTGAAATTAATCCCAGCGGTGAGGTAAGAATGTTCCTGATTGAAATCACTATTCGTCAAATTGAAACTATAAATATACTGTAATTGCAATTTGATCTTCTCAAATCCACCCCTAAGGGTTAGTGCAGGCTCAATAAGAAAATTCGAATTGTGCTTATTCAAATAATCTGTCTGGCTCACCCCATCAAATATTAAGTCACCCTCTACGTTGCTATAATTTAAGTTGACAAACCTTGAAGATATTGCAGCAGTAAAATATTTAGATTTATAACCAAAATTAGGTTGAATTCCATATCGCATGATTTGGGCAGAAATATCCCCAGTAGTCTGTGGATTTGCTGCTACAGTAGAGGGCATATGGTTCTCAAAATATCCAAACCCAAAGATGCCATAGGTTTCAAAAACAAAATGAGTATCTACTGGCTTTGAGTATCCTGCACCCAATTCAATAAGACGACCTGATCCACCATTTCCATCGTCAAGATCTGCAGGGATAAAAAAGCCACTGTTCAGCATGATAGAAAAGTTGTCTGTAACACCATAAGCACCCTGAAACTCTACCTGATCACCGTTTCCTGAAAACGTTAGGTTCGTCTCCCCTTTCTTAGAAATCAGCGGTACGTTCTGCGTATTCGCAACATAGTACTTCGGACTACAAGCGCCCAGCAATAGAGTAATCATGACAATTGATATTATCCCCTTTTTCATTTTAGTTAGTTTATATAACACATCTCCATCGGCTGATAATATATAGAAGCCTTATGTAGCCAACTTGCAATTAGCATACCAGTGACATGGTTATAACAATTGTAGGTTAGAATTCAGAGAACGGAAATTATGAATTCAAAAATATAATGTGCCGTATAGCAATAGTATAAGTGAGGTCTAATTTTAATAAAAATTAAAAAGTGGATTGAGAATAGGTGTGCTTACTTCTAATTCATTTCGGTTTTCTACACTCAATCAACCAATCCCATGGATACGGATTTTTCATCCAAGGAGGCGGTTCGCTGAATTCAGTATTCCAGTCATACTCCAATCTCTCAACCGCAGTTACTTCTAAACCAGCTTCCGCAAAGATTACTTGCAATTCAGAATGAGAATAATGTTTGGTGGGTCTTCCATCAATATCAACAATTCCTTGCAAAATATCTCGTATGTCTTTTTTGTAATAATCAAACTCAGACATGGGGATTTTATTAGGCTTCACTCCTTCCCTGCGGTACCAATCTATCATGCGCCATGCATAAAACAGATTTGACTCTAGAGACGGTACCACAAAAATCGCATTACCGTTTTTCTTCAAAGCCTTCTGCACATTGCGCAGTATGTCATAGTTTTTAGTGACCGCTGCGAATATCGCCACATTACTGCATAAGATAAATTCAACAGGTTTCAACTTTAAGTTGTCCTTGGTTAAATCCATTCTTTTAAATTCGATATTGCTAAAGGGTTTTTGCTTTGCTACGTTTATGCAATTCTGAGAAATGTCTAAGGCGAGTACCGATTTAAAATTGGGCGATAAATAGTGAAACCCATTCCCAATGCCACACCCAAAATCAATAGCGGTGTGCTTTGAATTGCTATGTTTTTTAAAATAGTAGGCGAGCTTCTTTTCCTTGTCCGATTCAAATGCATTTAGAACTTCGTCTTCATATTTATCCGCAATCTTATTCCAATGGGATTCTTCGTGCATTGTTATTCATTTAATTTACCACAAAGAAGGTCAAGCCTGGATTCCTGTATCTTTTGGAAGAATCCTATACCTGTTTTAGCTTTCTCTTTGCGGTTAAACACATATCTATTTCTTTAAAAGTTTCCTTTCAAAGTAATCAGCTGTTGCATTGCCCACCTTCACTGCATTGGACCATTTCATCCAGTGGTGCGTGTCATCCACAATCATTAAAGTCTCCATAGGAACCCCTTTTTCCTGAAGGCGTTGAACAAGGTCTGTGCTTTCAGAAATGCGAACGTTGCGGTCATCATCACCCTGAATTATTAAAACAGGAGAAGTCCACGTAGACACATAAGCTACCGGAGACGATTCCCACGCTACCTTCAATGCCTCTTCTGCATCAGGCGCTCTTTCATATTGATCGGGCATTAGCCACCTCTAGCTCGCCCGACATACGATCATGCAGGCACACACCATGAATATCTACACCCACAGCAAATAACTTTGAGTCCTTTGCCAAACCCATCGCAGTAAGATATCCACCATAAGAGCCACCATATATTCCGATGCGCGTAGGATCCACATTGGGTTGTTTCGCCAACCACTCACCGGCTGCTTTTACATCAATGTACTCAGAAGCTCCGGCAGTACCTGCTTTCTCCGGTTGGTGAAATTCAAACCCATAGCCTATTCCCAATCTATAATTTACAGTGATCACGATAAATCCCAGATTGGCCAGGTATTGATTGTAAGAATAAGAGTTGGAATAATAATCAGAATAGTGCCAACCCAATAACATTTGCCGGGGTGGTCCTCCATGCACATAAATTATTGCAGGCTTTTTTACAGGCCCACCTGTCGGCTCAAAAATCTGACCATGAACTGTAAACCCATCGGGTGATTGGAATGTGATCTGTTTCGGAACGATCAGTTTATTCTGAGGAAAATTATCAGGAATATTCTTTTGTGCAATAAGCTTTGGCGTGTCCTTACCAAAATTCATAAATGCAGGAAGTGGAGGACGCTGAGCCGTAGCACTGAGAAAAACAATACTTGATCCATCGCCTGTTAAATAGGGAGTCCACTCCAATCCATCCCCAGGTGTAAGCACCTCCATCGCAGGTTTATCAATGGGCACCCGAATGATATGTCGTCTGTCGATATCCAGTTTATCCGGCCCTGTGTTAGCGCTTGCCATCAACCATTTTCCATCCCCACTCATGCTTATATATTCACACATAAAGTTTCCTTTTGTCAATTGCAACGGTGTTCCGCCTTTCGAAGAGATGGAGTATAGTTGAGGCCATCCATCCTCATAAGACAAAAATGCAATACGATCACCGGCTCCCCAATGTAGGTTTGCACCTCCTTGGGTACTGGGCCTTGAGCCGGCCAATGTTTTAGGTGCTTCCCATATTTGTTTGGCATTACCCGTAGCCACATCCCCCACCATAATCGCCCAGGGCCAATGATGTCGTTTCAATATGGTTTTGGGAGACCCTCCTTCGCCAGGCGTTCTCACAAAAGTCATTTGACTTCCGTCCGGTGACCATCTTGGTGAACTGTCCTTTGAAAAGTTAGGCGCCATCCAACTAATGGCAGGTCCGTTGAATGAATAAATCCCAATTAGTTCATGATCGCCACGATCCGTTACAAAGGCCAATTTGTTTCCGTCTGGTGACCATACCAGGGAACTCACAGATCCACGTGTTGTAAAAAGTTTGGTGGCATTTTTAGAACCATCGATCGGAACAGTCCAAACTTGTCCTTTAAAGATATAGGCCACCCAATCTCCTTTCGGTGAAATAGAGGGTGCATCCCCCTCTCCCAGTAGTTTTGGTTCACCACCAGCATATGGTATTGTCCATACACTTACTTTGAGTGGTTCTGGACTAAAGGAAGGGTTCACCGGTTCGAGTTCGTCCCAGTTGGCGCCATGATCACCCCCTCGTACATACACCACCCACTTTCCATCGGCCGAGATAGAAACTCCTGTCAGTTCTTGTCCATCATCTTTATCATAATTCGTTAGTTTCCTGGAGGCGAAACTGGGACCTTCTGCTACATAAATATTTCTCTTTCCCTGTTCATCAAAAGCCCATGCAATTTTATTGCCTTTTGGAGAAGTGGTCAATTCCGTTGGGAACGGATATGTCTTAATGTCTTCTAGGGTGAATTTCTGTGCATTGGTCAGATAACTTCCGCACAAAAACAGGAAGCAAAACAGAACAAATTTTGAAGTTACTTTCATCATATTAGTAATGGGTTAGGCATTTCGAATATAAGCAACCGGACAGGATATGCCATAGAAATTTATAGAAATGCTAATTTGGGCCAATTGTATCATAATGTGCGTATCTTGTAAAGAACCTTGTTTAATAATTAACCTATAAAAAAAGCGATGGCGACTAAGATAACAGTGAACAGTAATGGCTCCTTAAAGATTGAAGGCGATTTTGAAATTGTTGATATGCAGGGTGACAATTATGGACTTCAAGGTAGAACGGTGTTATCTTTGTGTCGGTGCGGCAGATCGACCAATAAACCGTTTTGTGATGGTTCACACAAAGGAAATTTCGATCACGAGTCAAAAGCATTTGATTTGCCACCCAGGAAAGTTTAATCCGAACCTAAGTATTGATGGAGAACAAAGCCCATCCCATTAAAGAACCACCCTTAAAATTAAGGCCGGAAGTGGACATCAAAATTTTGGAGTCCATTGATCCAAGTGTGTTGGAAGAAGGCTGTGTCTATGTTCATTGCCGATGTGCAAATCGTGGAGATGATCTGCTGGTGCGCATCTGGAAATCTACTTACTTAATAGACCATCATTCAAGTGCCAAACCTCAGTTGTTGCACGCGGAGAATATTACCATTGCACCTCAGTGGCTACAGGTGCCCAAAGGTGCTACCCATAATTTTCTTCTCATATTTGGTTCGCTACCAAAAACATGCACACAGTTTGATCTCATAGAAGAAATCCCACAACCTGGCGGTTTTGAAATCAGAAACATCAGTCGTAATGAGACGGATGTTTATCATATCGATATAGTCTAAATGTTTTTAATAATGGACTGGGCGTCTTCCATAAGTACCAATAAAAAAAGAGTTACAAACGTAACTCTTTGATTATCAGGAGCCCCCAGCCGGGATCGAACCAGCGACCTACTGATTACAAGTCAGTTGCTCTACCAGCTGAGCTATGGAGGCTTTTACTATTCTGGTATGTATCAACTGATTATCAGCCAGTTGCCATGCCATTTCCATTCTAATCGAATTATAATGGCTTCAAAAATGATGTGCAAAAATAAAGGAAGTAGAGACTAAACCAAAACTCATGCTATACTGTTTTTAGCAATTTGAGCTGTTTTTTGAGGTCACTCAAGTGACTCGCTGCATCTTCTAGTTTTTCGACAAACTCACCTTTAAGCTTCTCTGCATTTTTTGACCTTCCAAAAAACTCCATATTATTTTTTAGGATAGCAATATCATTCTCAGCTTTGTGTATTTGAGTCTTTATAGCTTGTTCTTTGTGATGGATCTTGCGTTCTCCATGTGGATCATTCTTCAAACCCACCAACTGCACCCCCATCGTTAATCGCTCTCTTTCTCCCTCTCCCACTTCAGGCAAAGAAGCTATAAAAGCTGCAACTGCTTTATCAAACCTCGACTTAATGGACTTAATGGCTTTCCTGGGAACAAAACCAATGGCATTAAATTTTTCCACCGTTTCATATAATACTTCTGGAGTACCCGATTTCTCAGCAGTATGTTTTTCCAAAAAATCGCACAATTCTTTCTTCAGCTTGAGGTTGTCGGCCTGCTCCTCATCTTGTTTACCAAACTGTTCTCTGCGCTTCCCAAAAAAATCATCACACGTTGCCTTAAACTCTTTATAAATTTTATCACGCTGTTTCTCCGGAACAGGACCTATGTCTTTCCATTGCTGCTGAAGTCTCTTTAATTCCTCTGAGGCATTCTCCCAATCAGTACTATCCTTAATGACACTGGCCTTTTTTACCAATTCTCGTTTCAGTTCCAGATTTTTCTCACGTTCCCCATCCAGGGCCTTAAAGAAGTTGCTCTTGTTTGCAAAGAACGATTTGAATGTAGACCAGAATACCCGGTTGATTTCCTTCGTTTGTGCTCTGGGCACAGCACCTACCGCTTCCCATTTCTTTTGTAATGCAAGAATCTCCTTTGTCTTATTATTCCACTCTTTTATCCGGTCACTGTTAAATTCAACAAAGGGTGTGAGCTCTCCAATCAGTTGTTTTTTGACTTCAAGGTTTTCCTTAAGAGATACGAGGAGTTCCACCATGTGCACATCGCGTTTGGCATACACGGCATCAGAGGCAGCCTTAAAGCGACCCCACACAATGTCCTTTTCTTCACGTGGTACAGGCCCTGTGTACTTAAACTCGTTGTGCAACTCGTTCAGCTCTTTTACCGCTATTTTAATAGATTCTTCATTTGCCAGCTTCTCGGCCCGTTCGCACAACTCAAACTTATATTCCAGATTCTTTTTCCGATCCAGTTCTTTTAATTCAAAATAGATACTTCGCTGATCGTAGTATATATCTAAAAGTGCTGTATAATTTGCCCAGAGAGAACGTGACTGCGTATTAGGAACCGGTCCAATACTTTTCCACTCTCTCTGCAAAAGCTTAAATTCAGCAAAACTATTCTCTGTATCTTCTCCATCCGCCAATAACCTCAACTTCTCTAACACAGCATTTTTCCTGGCGAGATTTTCGTTCTTCAGTTCTTCCTGATCCTTTATGTGTTTATTCTTTTTACTCCTGAGGAGTTTTACCGCAGCATCAAAATCATGATCAGCAATATCACCTTTGTAATCAAAGTCGTCCTTTACACCACCTTCTGCAATAAACTTTTCTAGCGCGGCAGCTTTCTCCTTATTTCGTATCGCATTAAATAAAGGTTTAACCTCTCTAATGATCCTATCAATCCGACCAAAACCAGTCTCATTGGTTAACTCTTTAATAACTGCTGCGAGTTGTTCTTTTGAATAACTTGAGTAGTCAACGTGGCTTTCGTCCTCTTGTACTTCGACATGATTTTCATCAATATTCAGATCATTTTCTGAATTTAATGCAGAATCACGTTCTTTACGGGATGAGTTTTCACCATTTTGCTGCTCTTGAGTAGCCTCTTCAGAAATGTTTTTCTGCTCCGTGTTCAAATCCAATTCGTTTTCCATGAATTTCATCAATCCTCTACTAATAACGTAAAAATATTTGAATTGAATCTATCAATTCATCCTAGGATCCTCTGGGTAATTAGAATAAACAGAGAATCGTCCCCCCATACTTTCTAGTGATTTTTTCCACATCACCTTCGGATCCGTTTCAAATACTAATTCACTATTAAATCTATCACTTACAATCCAGGAGTCTGTCTCCAACTCACCTTCAAGTTGCCCTTCTGACCATCCGCTATAACCTAAAAAAAACTTAATCTCATTTTGTTGGATCTGATTAGACCCAATCAAAAATTTCAGGTTGTCAAAATCACCCCCCCAATATACGTCATCGGTGATAGGGATAGATCCGGACAACTCTCCGCA
>JAHBUB010000062.1 GCA_019638285.1 Cyclobacteriaceae bacterium
TCGTCACTAAAACCGCTCCCTACACCAGCAGTTGATTGCACATATACGGTATGACCATTTTTTGTTAATTCTTGTGATCCGGCAGGGGTGAGAGCTACCCTGTTTTCGTTATTCTTAATTTCTTTTGGAACTCCAATTATCATTGTCTTTTAATTTTTTTTCTAAACCTTAATAAATACTTCGTAAATATAGCACTAGGATGTCATAGCAGACACCAATTTATTCAAATTTGCTGCATTATGGTAAGAACTGATCTATTTGGATTTTATGGCTCGCTTCGTAGGGGTATGGTCAATTATAATATTTTCAAATCCGCTCTAAAGTACATCAAGACAATACGGATTTCAGGGTATGAACTCCTCACTTTGGGAGATTATCTATATGCTGTTAAATCTGTACATACATCAGATTCAATTGTAATTGAAATCTTTCAAATTGAAGACGCAAATGTGGCGCAAGCCATCCACCAGATGGAAATTGAAGCCGGTTATGTTTTTGAACGCATTGAGGTGGAGAACATGGAATTGGGTATTTACTTATTTGAGCATTTGGGAAACGAATCAAAGGTAGATAGTGGTGACTGGGTTGAATTCTTTGGCACAAACGACAGATAATAGTAGATTATTTGGTGTCAAACTGTGTTTTGACCCCCTCCTTGTTTTTGATTATTTTTGGGTTCAAAGCCATTAAAAAATTGACGCAAGTAAAAAGTGTAAAATCCGAAATTTCAGCTAAAAGAGCTGCCTCTATTTTGGCCGATTATAGATTAGCCTGTGAAAGCAGAGAAGCCAGTATTATCGGTAGAAAAGAGGTGTTTATGGGCAAGGCCAAATTTGGCATCTTTGGAGATGGCAAAGAAGTAGCTCAGATTGCTATGGCCAAAGTATTTCGCAGTGGAGATCATAGGTCAGGATATTATCGTGACCAAACTTTCATGTTTGCTATTGGTGAACTTTCTCTTCAGCAATATTTTGCACAGTTGTATGCCCATACGGATGTTGAAGCTGAACCTGCATCAGCTGGCCGTTCGATGAATGGTCACTTTGGTACAAGGATGATCGATGAAAATGGCGAGTTTAAAAACTTGACTAAATTAAAAAACAGCAGTGCAGACATTTCACCAACTGGTGGTCAAATGCCAAGGCTTTTGGGTTTGGCCTATGCTTCAAAATTATTTAGGGAAAATCCGCTATTAACTAAATTCACTACATTATCTAACAAAGGAAATGAAATAGCCTTTGGTACAATAGGAAACGCTTCTACTTCTGAAGGTGTATTCTTCGAAGCCATTAATGCGGCAGGAGTGCTTCAGGTTCCCATGCTAATGTCCGTTTGGGATGATGAATACGGCATTTCTGTTCATGCAAAATATCAAACTACCAAAGGAAGTATCTCCAAAATTTTACAAGGGTTTCAAAGAACAAAGGAGGAGAAGGGTTTTGAAATCATTACTGTAAAAGGATGGGATTATGATGGCCTTTGCAAAGCTTACGTAAAGGCAGAAGAGGTTTGTAGAAAAGAACACGTTCCTGTGCTACTGCATGTAACAGAACTAACACAACCACAAGGGCATAGTACTTCCGGCTCACATGAAAGATATAAAAGCAAAGAACGACTAACCTGGGAACGGAATCATGACTGTATTGGTAAGATGCGGGAGTGGATTTTAGAACAGGAGATAAGTAACTCGGATGAGTTAGATGTTATTGAGAAGGAAGCAAGGGCGACAGCCAAAACTGCCAAGGATGCTGCATGGAAGGCTTTTAATAAGGATATCCAACATGCACAAACTTCTCTTACTACTATTCTGGGTAAACTGGCAGAATCTAATGAGGAGATTAAGTTAGTAAAAGAAGAGTTAGCGTCAACTCTTAATCCATTGCGGTTAGATGCCTTTAAAACCGCAAAGAGGGCGCTGCGTATACTAAGAGGCCAAGAGTCTGAAGCCAGGAATGAGCTGGTGGCCTGGATAAGAAAAAATGAAGATGATAACAGGGAGAGGTATAACTCTCATCTATACAGTCAGTCCGAGCAGTCGGCTTTGAATGTATCGGCTATTTTGCCTGAGTATTCTGAATCTTCTTCGTTGCTGGATGGGAGAGAAATACTACATGCATGTTTTGATAAGGCGCTTGAACGAGATCCAAAGATTTTCGCTATCGGAGAAGATGTGGGAAAGATTGGTGATGTTAATCAGGCATTCGCAGGACTTCAAAGTAAATTCGGAGAGTTAAGAGTAACCGATACCGGAATAAGAGAAGCTACCATTATGGGTCAGGGAATAGGGGCCTCATTGAGAGGATTAAGACCCATCAC
Organism: Cyclobacteriaceae bacterium; assembly: GCA_019638285.1. GTDB lineage: Bacteria > Bacteroidota > Bacteroidia > Cytophagales > Cyclobacteriaceae > ELB16-189. The sequence continues at coordinate 2,317 of JAHBUB010000062.1, forward strand.
TGAAATACAATACCTGGATTATCTGCTTTATGCAATTCAGATTTTGAGTGATGATGTCGCTTCATTGCAATACAGAACCAAAGGTGGGCAGAAGGCCCCTCTGATTATCAGAACCAGAGGACATCGATTGGAAGGCATATGGCATTCTGGTTCACCCATGGGAATGATTCTTAATAGTTTGAGAGGGATTTATGTGCTGGTGCCCAGGGATATGACGCAGGCGGCTGGTTTTTACAACACCATGCTTAAGTCTGACGATCCCGCATTAATCATTGAATGCCTTAATGGATATAGATTAAAAGAAAAGCTGCCTGATAACGTGGGGGAGTTTTGTATACCGTTAGGTGTTCCAGAAACTCTACGTGAGGGAGATGATATTACCATTGTTACTTATGGTTCGATGTGTCGTATCGTAATGGATGCCGCATCGGAACTGGAAAAGATGGATATTTCTTGTGAGGTTATTGATGTGCAAACTTTATTGCCATTCGATCGCCATCATAGGATCATTGAATCCATAAAGAAAACCAACCGGGTTATTTTTGCTGATGAAGACGTGCCTGGTGGAGCCACCGCTTTTATGATGCAGAAGGTGTTGGAAGAGCAGGATGCGTATCAGTTTTTGGATTCAAAGCCGGTTTGTATTACAGCCAAAGCACATCGACCTGCTTATGGTTCAGATGGAGATTATTTCTCAAAGCCAAATACTGAAGAAGTCTTCGATAAGGTGTATGAAATCATGAGTGAGGCGGAGCCCGATCGGTATCCTCCGCTCTACTAATTACCTATTCAATTTACTTAAATTGAAACTCGGGTGTTTCAATGATGTTGCTCTTGTTTAAGAGCCTGTCTTGGATTTGAATTCTTAGCTTAAGTGTTTTAATGCTGAATTGAAGTTTGAAAGCTGAACTTACCATTCCGTATCTAAGTGTACCCTCAATAGGATTGTTGAGACTTAAGTCTGAATTTTTTGCCAGAATTGGGAATCGACCATCATAAGAGGTTGCACAACCTGGATATTCAAACTCTGTGCTAAAGTCGAACTCCTTAAAAGATCCATCGTTTTGTTTTACTAAGAAATCAATGAAAATATTATAATGATTTTCATTTAACTCAAAGTATACTGTGTCTTTAGCTATTTCATTTTCCTTTACTACCTCCCAATTTATACAGTTGTAAGGCGTAACAAAATCAGGTAAGTCCGCAAATTCCGGCATTGTTCTTTTGGCCTTGTAGTTTAGCTGTTCTCCAGTAGCTACTATTGTATAATAAAATCGTTCATTGTAGCAAATTGTATCACTACCGACCAGAACACATCCGTTGTCTTTCTCTGGATCCAAACCCAAATCCCCATCCCCATCTCTAAACTTTATGTAGAGTATGAGCGAATCAGCATCAGATAAATCAGGTGTCTCTCTAAAAGTCAAATTTTCAAACTCTATTTCGGGGGTATTTGAATATTCAGGGGGGTCAAAGCAGGAATAAAGCCCCAGCCCCAATACAATCGACAAACCTAATCCCAAAGTGAACTTCATTTCCTAATTTTAGAACTCTGTAAATTACCTAACGCTTGCACACTTTTAAAAGTTTTGAGAAGAATTTGTCTACCCTTAACGAAAGCAATTTCAAAAATATTGCTTTGTCATTGTTTCGATTGCAGGCAAAGGAGAACAAAGTGTATCAAAAATATCTCACCAATTTGGGGGTAAATGTGGAGGAGATAACCAAACTGGAACATATTCCATTTTTACCCATTGCATTTTTTAAAGAGCAATCGGTTGTGTCTGGGCAATGGAAAGAACAAACAATTTTTTATAGTAGCTCCACAACTGGTGCAATTCCGAGTAAGCACTATGTTAAAAATCTGGATACCTATCTAAAAAACACGGAGTGCATTTTTGAAAATTTTTACGGACCAATTGAAAACTTTCACTTTCTGGCATTACTTCCGTCTTACCTGGAAAGAGAAGGCGCTTCACTGGTTGCAATGGCCGATCATTTTATAAAGCTGAGTAAATCGGCCCATTCTTCTTTTTATCTGAATAATAAGCGTGAATTGATCAAGACCCTGCAAAAGGCCGGGCAATTGGACAGAAAGGTAATTTTGTTAGGGGTGTCATTTGCCCTCTTGGATTTGGCAGAAGCGTATGAATTGGACCTGAGTGATTGTATTGTGATGGAGACAGGGGGAATGAAGGGAAGGAGGGAGGAAATAACAAGAGATGAAATGCACACATACTTGTGCAGCAGGTGGAATACTAAATTCATACATTCAGAATATGGAATGACAGAGCTTTTTTCGCAGGCCTATGCCAAAGAAAAGGGTTACTTCAAAACGCCAGTAGGGATGAAGGTAATGATTCGGAGTATTAATGATCCTTTTGAGCAGTTGGAAGTGGGTAAAACAGGGGGTATAAATGTGATTGATTTGTCAAATATTTATACCTGCGCCTTCGTTGAAACTCAAGATTTAGGTAGAATTCGGCAAGATGGTAGTTTTGAGGTACTTGGACGTATCGATAATTCGGATATCAGGGGGTGTAACCTCCTGGTTGGATAGCCATAATTCTCGACAAATGGCCATTTAGACCAGATTAAATTTGCTGAAATTGAAAAGATTGATAATTTTGATACTTTCAAAGACTCGAAAATGAAGAAAATTTTAGCTTTTGTTGCCTTAGTCGCTTTCTTAAGTGCTTGTAGCCAATACACTTGTCCTACTTATAGCAAGAAAGACGTTAAGAATAGCAACACAGAAAACCACATTTAGAGGCTTTTAGAGGTATTTTTTTACCTCTTCAAGTCCAATTTTCTCTCCGCTCATTATTGTAAGTCGCTCGACTACATTTCGTAGCTCTCTGATATTTCCTGTCCAGTCATAATTTTGGAGTTCTTTTAGGGCTTTATCATCTATTTTTTTGGATTTTGTGCCTTGCTCCGAAGCCAGGTCATTGAGAAACTTATCTACTAAAAGTGGTATGTCCTCTTTTCTGTCATTGAGCGCTGGTACTTTAATAATAATCACTCCCAAGCGATGATAGAGATCTTCTCTAAATCTATTTTCTGCAATCTCCTTTTTTAAATCCTTATTGGTAGCAGCCAATACCCTTACATTCACGGATATATCTTTTTCCCCACCTACTCTCGTAATTTTACTTTCTTGTAGCGCTCTCAAAACTTTTGCCTGAGCAGACAGACTCATGTCTCCTATTTCATCTAAAAACAACGTGCCGTTATCAGCTTGCTCAAATTTGCCAATGCGTTGCTTTATGGCAGAGGTAAAGGATCCTTTCTCATGCCCAAATAACTCGCTTTCTATCAGTTCAGACGGAATGGCAGCGCAATTGACCTCAATGAATGGCGCGCTTGCACGGTTACTCTTCTCATGAACCCAGCGCGCCACCAACTCCTTACCGGAGCCGTTAGGACCTGTGATTAACACGCGTGCGTCAGTAGGTGCCACTTTTTCAATCATCTCTTTGACCTGAGCAATGGGCTCTGATTCACCTACCATGTCAAGCTTATGGGCGATTTTCTTTTTAAGTGTTTTGGTCTCTGCTACCAGATTGGTTTTATCCAATGCGTTGCGAAGTGTGATTAACAGCCGATTGAGGTCGGGTGGTTTTTGTAAGAAATCATAAGCGCCCATTTTGGTAGCATCCACGGCCATCTCAGTGGTGCCGTGCGCTGAGATCATGATGAAGGTGGTGTTGATTCCCTTTTCTTTTGCTTTTTCCAACACCTCCATTCCGTCCATCTTTGGCATTTTAATGTCACAGAAAACGAGGTCATAATTATCATTTTCCAGCATTGCCAATCCTTCGACACCGTTTTTGGCTTCGTCTACTGTTAGTTTAAGTTCTTTTTGATCAGTGATGATATCTTTAAGCACAGCGCGGATGCTGGCTTCATCTTCTATCAGTAATACTTTGGGCATGGATCAGATTTTTTACAACCGAAGGTTATATTAGACTAAAAATAAAAAAATGCAAGCCTGTAAGCCGGGTTCTGTTACTGACGTTTCAGTCAGCATCTTATCATTTATCTAGCCCTGACGTTGCCATCAGGATCAATCAACCTACCCGTCCCGACTTCCATTAAAATGGATGAGCAGAGCAACTCATGTTCGGGACCTATTTGGTCTTTCAACTCGTAAGGTTTGCCGTGCCCTTCGTGTCACCAAGAAGGCGGTGAGCTCTTACCTCACCTTTTCACCTTTTCACCATCCGACTAGTCGGGCGGTGTAGTTTGTTTTCTGTGGCACTGTCTGTTCCACCAGCTGGCGGACCTTCCTGTTAGGAAGTACGATGCTCCATGTTGCCCGGACTTTCCTCCCTCCATCAAAAACGGAGAGCGATAAGACGGCTTGCATTAATGCAAAGATATGGATATTTGATAAGAAGGCATTGGGATATACGCCTTCCGGCTATTGTACATCGGCCCCGGTCAACTTAAACTCATATTGATCGGCCAGGTTGGCTACTTCTTGAATCATTTCCTTCATTGAACTTTCAGGCGTTCCATCCAATGATGCCACAGCTTCGATTTGTAGAAAGTTGTCGCTTATAACAAACCGGCCATAATTAAAAAGTGTGCTTTGTTTAAGTAGGTTTTTTAGTGGCAGGTCGGAGCTGTCGGCACATATTTTGGAGGTAAATGTGACCATATTACGGCTGTACAATTTGTTTTCTTTAACGGTTCCGATTACAGTTTGAAAACGCCCACCCGCCAGAGGTACGATGATAATGGAGTTTGTGTTATCATAACTTGAGTACTGTCCGTCTATTTCATCGGCATAACTCTTCATGAAAGAAGCTAGGTTCATAATAATATGATTTGTTCGGGTAATGAAGGTACAAAATGAAAATGAATTGCAATCAAACCTAAAAATATAATGCGTAAGCTTTTACCCTGTTATTTGAGAATTCAAGAGTGGGGGATGGTAATTTTATCATATTCACGAAATATATAAGGGTTTTCAAAGCCTTTGAATGCGTAGGAATAGTAGAAAAGTCAAAGTCGAGACTAAGATAGTATTGTCGATAGGGGCTAAAGCCATGAGAAAGGTTCTCGGCCTTTGAGGCAAATAGAAAATCGTGAGCTCCGTAGCCCACTGCAAGATTGAGCCATTTTGGAAAAGGTGTAAACCGATCCATGTCAAATGATAACCAGTAGGTTTGACCATTGTAATCTTTAAGTAGCTTTTCACTAAAATTACCCCCTAGCACCTCAGGTCTTTGATTAGCGAGTTGTGTGGTGTGAAACGAAAACTTTGGATAAATCCTTATTTCATCCCAGAGAAACTGTTGACCGAGAAAAAAAGAAGCTCCCATTGCATTGGCCAAAAGATCTGATGTGGATGCTCCATATCCTGCGGAATAACCGTCAAATACCTCAATGGAGCTCATCATAACAAAGCTTGCCAAAGCCCCTATTTTTTGAGATTTTCTTTTTTTTAAACCTGTCTGCCTTAAGGCATGCGTGCTTATTTCGCTTATTTGATAGGCGCCAAAGAAATGCCCCATCTTATCCACCTGATACCATTCTTTGGAGTCATCAAAAAAGCGAAAAGATTGTTTGTCAAACCCACTGTACCAAACTTTACCAAGGCCCGCCATAGTTAAAGTGTAGCCAGCTGTTGAACCTATAATGAGTTTGTTTAATTTTTTCCGATTCAGCGAGTCAGGATAAGAAGTTTGTGCAATTGATTGTAATCCTGTCGAGAGGAAGATTATAAGAGCAAGCAATTTTGCAATGTTACCAGAAGAACGAGAAGTGGTGGAGTATTTAATTTCCACCATTTTCGTCTTCTTTTATTGCGTCTCCATTGGGTGGAGAGATTTCATCAGTACTCTTTTGGCTTTTCTTTCTGGCCGAGTGCCAAAGATCCCGTATCTCGTTGAAATTTTGAGTATGTAATAAACTTACCCCTGTAGTGACAGCACTTTGGGTACCCAATGTGTTGGTGAGGGGATTAATATTTGAGCGACTATACATTTTTACTTTGAATTTACCATCCGGAGTCAAAAGGTAATCGACTGTCCAGTCACCAGCTATGGATGAAATGTTATCCGCTGGCCGGTATTGATTGGAGAAACTACCATCCCTGGTAACCCTAAGTCTTCCATTGAGAAAGGAGTAGGAGAGCCTCAGTTGAAAAGTATTGAAAGCTTCTTGGTCCAATGTGCCCAAGTCAAGGTCAATTTCCAGGTTTTGATCCACTTGTGTTAGCCAATAGCTGAGTTGGTTGGATAACAATTCACTCACACTATTGTACAAAGTGCCACTCGTACTAAATGCATCTGGGGGTGAGAATTTTCTAAGTATAATCAAACTAAACACTTGTCTTTTAAGTTCCTGCTCATCAAGCCTGGATTTGAATGATTCAAATTCAAAGTCCAGTCTTACAGGGGCCCTTCCTTCTACCATAATATTGTCTGGCAGTTCTTTGGCGTCAATATCAAAACTTATACGAGGAGAAAGCATAGGGCCTTCAAGTTTTAGTTTTACATCGGTAGGATATTTTCTTCTTACCTGGGGGTTGCTTATTACAGCCTCTGATTGGTCGGTAAGAATGGGGCCGAGTGAAGCCATTTGCCGATAGTTGGCAGTAATGTCCATGACTCCTTCATAGGGACTTCCATACCATGATATTCTGCTTCCGGGTTGTATGTCAAACTCTTTGTTGATAATATCATATAATGTAAAGTTGTAAGCCCCTTGTGTAAATTCTACAGAACCAAACATAAAGAAGTCTCCTTTGGTGTCCAATTGAAGCTTAATGTCACCATCTCCGCGTCCTCGTATGATATCACCGGATTTTATATCAAAAATAATTTCCGTGTATGCATCAGGCGTAATATCCAGGTTAATGTCCATTGAGATTCCAGTAGATTCGACTTTTTTCTTTTTCTTTTTTTCATTGCTGTTAGAATAGTTTGAGAGAGAATCTGTGAACTCAACAAAATTTATGAAGTCTTTTTTGTCTACAGTCTCAGCGGAACTCATGGGAATGTAGATTCTTGTATTCTTTTGAGTTTGTGCAGTAGCCGAAATTTTTAAGTTTGAAGTGGGCCCGAAGAAATTAGCATTACCAGTAGCGTACCCTTGTCCGTAGAATAATGAATTGTCTTTCGATGTGGTATTTAAAAGCTGAAAATTCTGGAAGGTGGCATCCAAATTGAGAGTAAATTGCCGAAAATTTCTGTGTGCAATAAATCCTTCTAAGGTTCCTGAGTTATTGAACATATCCTTCAATTTGAAATTATTAAAAACAAATTGATTAGAGGTCATTCCAAATTCCCCGTTGAAATTATATAAAGTCTTCAGATAGTTAATCATGATTTGTCCATTCTCAATTGATCCATTGCCATTTATCTTGGGGTTGGTAAAAGATCCTGTTATTTGGTATTTTCCTGTAAGGGTGCCATCCATATTTGAAAATATAGAAGCTAAGAGGGGTTCTGCGATTTTTAAATTTGCCTTTTCAAATTGCGCTAAAACTTCTAGTGGTTCGGCTGCTTCTGGATTGTAAAATCCCTTCAGATCTACAGTCCGTATCTTTAAGCGATCAATTGAAAAATTGATGTCGAATTTTTTATCCCTTTGGTTCCAGATATTTACTCCATTAATATCTCCAATTAAAAAATTATCAATCGTAAGCTCGTTGATAAGGATATTATTTTGAACATACGGATTATTATATAGGTTTCTGCCTTCCGCAGTGCCATTAAGTGTGCCAGTAAAACGCTCATTACTGATGCTATTCAAAAAGCTCAGATCGAGATTGCTTACCTTGAGTAGAAGTGACTTACTGGAGTCTTGTGAAATATAGCCACCAAGGAGTACCTTCTGGTCATTATTTAGAATCCCCAGATTGTTGATTCTCCATTCATTTCCGCTCAGTATAGTATAGTTCTCAGGACTTATCTGCCATATTTCACTTAATGCTTTAATACGAGAGGGTAATATTTTGATGCGCGTACTATCATTTAAAAAATCCACAGCAGCTTTTATTCTGGCGTAATTTTCTTTCCCTGCTTGATCAAAGTCAACACCCACTTCGATATGATCGGTGTTCCAGATGGCCTCCACGAATAAATCTTTGGTATTAAAATTTTTTGATAATTGTTGTTGGGAAGAATTAATGTTTAACATGGCAAGAATATTAGTGCTGTCTCTGATTTTTGAACCATTAAACTCGATGACATTTTGTGTAAATAGTTTCCCTTCGTATGTAATGGAGTCAATGGTTGAATATGCGTTCAGAATGGATGTGTATCCATTTGAAAACTTCCCTTCAATTCTTGTGTTTTTTGATATTTGGCCCGGTATACCAACTACCTTTATAATGGGATTAATGTCTCTGAGTATAATGTTAAAATTAGCATCGTACTCTTGAGATTCTTTTCCTTTAGTAAGGTAGTATTTATTTAACTCCTCCCGGTCATTTTTAATGGTGAGGTAAAACTCTTTGAATAGCTTGCTGAGATCTTTGAATAACGTTGAGTAATAATATCTTCCGTGAAGATTAACATCGGCCATTGAGCTTCTGAGAAGGAGGCTTCTGCCATTTATTAATTTGCTTGAGGTAATCTGGATAGAATCAATTTCCAGTGACTCATCCCTATATGTCACCTTTGTGTTTTTTAAAAATGCGTTACCGAAGATACTGTCAATGTTTAATCCTTTTGAATCTATGTCAATTAAAGATTGTATGGAAAAATAGTCTTTTGAAAAACCAAGGTGATGTATCAATGCGGTATCTAGCTTGGCTTTCATTTTAACAAAGTCATTATTTTTGCTAAAATCGATTGAACCATTGGCCTCGAATTTTAGGTTTGGATCATCAATGGTTAATTGACCATTAAAGAATTGCGACCTAAACCTCGCGTTTGTTACAATATTCTTATACTCGTAATCTTTAATTTTAAAACGAGAAACCTTCCCATCCAAACGAAAGTCTGCGGCCGCTTCTGTAAAGCCCTTTCCATCAATGTGACCAGTTAGTGATATGCTTTTTAGTAGGGTGGTGTCGCGCAGATAGGTACTAAACTTAAAATTTTCTAATTCAATATTTCCGATGTATTGTGATAAGGCTGGCTCGCTGCTGTTTATTTTTAGATTGACATCAGACTTTATTTGCCCAAATTTACCGTTGAATGTTCCGTTCGCTACAAAATCATTAACAAATCCTGTAAAATCTCCTTGAAATTGGAATTTCCCCAAAGGCTGTAATCCCAAGAAAACTTTAGGTGGAAAAATAAATTTCAAGTCGCTGATGTCAACGTTGCCTCTCTTCAAATTCAGATTAATGAAGGTCTCATTTATCTTTGGTAACCCATCCATATTTAAATTTCCAGAAAGGAATGTATTGCCAAGATTTAGAGATAGATTTCGAATAAACAATTTGTTTATCTTACCAACGAAGTCTCCACTTATGCTAATGGGTTTACTTATTTTCTCTACCCCAGGAGCGAAAAGTGCTAAATCCTGAGGGTCGATTTTTGTATTTTTAATATTTGCTTGGATTTGCACCTGATTATTGAAGTCGCTGAGACTCTCCATGCTTCGATAAGTAAAGATGATGGTATCCTGTACTTGACTGTTACCGGCCATGAGGTTTAGATTCAGAAATTCCATTGAACTTTGGGAGATTCTGAAAAAAGTATTCAATTGTTTTATGTCGAATTGAGTTTGTTCATCAATGGCTGTAAGAGAATTAATTTTGAACTGAATAGTATCTCCAATAACTCTAAAATTTTGAAACAAACCATCGTCAAGTTTTACTCTGAAATGATTGTAATCAAATTTCGGTGCTAGCGAATCCTTATCTGGATCATTGAAGCTAAAGGTAGATTTATTGACTACAATCTCTCCAATGTTTACTTTGGTAGATCCTTGCTTGTCCTTTTTATTTGATTTGGACAGCCTGCTTATAAATACATTAATATTGAGATCATGAGTAGAGTCTTGATTGTTTATTTTTACCAGATTTACTTTGGTGCCATCAAGAGTGACAGCATCAATATTTATATTATTGTTGGTAAGTAATGAGCTTATTCTAAAGTTTACCCTTATTTGTTTGGCATCAATCATTACGTTTTTTTCAGGATCAATGACCAAAAGATTTTTCAATTCAAAGCGATCATACCAGATCAAACGAACTGACTCAAAGGTGGTCTCAAACCCGGAAACATTCGAAATGCTTTCTGTATAGTATCGGAGAATGGTTTTTTGAACGGGGGGAATTTGCAGTATCCCAAATCCAACTAGAAAAAATGCGAATAGGAAGTATAGGCTATAGAAGATAATTCTCTTTAACCATAAAAGAATCCGATTTTTGATAACTTGCAGGTTCATTTAATCTACAATGCACCCCAAAATTCTTGCCATAGAGTCATCTTGTGACGAGACTTCCGCCTCGGTAATAAGCAACGGCAAGGTACTTAATAATGTTATAGCCTCGCAATCGGTTCACCATAAATATGGAGGAGTTGTTCCAGAGTTGGCTTCCCGGGCTCATCAAAAAAACATTGTACATATAGTTAACGAAGCATTGAGGTCGTCAGGTATAAATACGGAGGAATTAGATGCAATAGCCTTTACCAAAGGCCCAGGACTGTTGGGATCTCTTCTTGTCGGTGTGTCTTTTGCCAAATCAATGGCGCTTGCACTGGATATACCCCTCATTGAAGTCAATCATATGCAAGCACACGTACTTTCACATTTTATTGAAGACCCAAAACCAGGCTTTCCATTTCTTTGCCTCACTGTAAGTGGAGGGCACACTCAAATTATTTTGGTGAAAGAGCATCTTGACTTTACCGTAATTGGCGAAACACAAGATGATGCGGTGGGGGAGGCATTCGACAAGGCTGCTAAGATTATGGGGCTCCCTTATCCGGGAGGACCAATGATTGATCGATTGGCAAAAGATGGAAACCCTGACGCATTTGTATTCCCTTACACGAGTATGCCTTCTTATAATTTTTCATTTAGTGGTATAAAGACGGCTTTCCTTTATTTCATTCGTGATGAGTTAGCAAAAAATCCTTCATTCATTGAAGAGCGAAAAAATGATATCAGTGCAAGCATTCAAAAGCATTTGGTGAAGATGTTGCTGGAAAAACTGGAGAAAGCAAGTTTCGAGTTAAATATTAAGGAAATTGCGATAGCGGGGGGGGTTTCGGCTAACTCTGGATTGCGAAGTGCACTGAAGGTAAAGGGAAAACAGTTAGGCTGGAATACATTTATTCCGGATTTTCAATATTGTACGGATAACGCGGCCATGGTGGCCATGGTAGCGCACTATAAATACCTAAATAATATATTTACTGATTTGAATGCTTCTCCGTTAGCAAGAATGCCAATAGACGCCAAATGAGAAATTTACCAAAGATTGGAGATGCTCGGGTTTATAGGAAAAAAGTTGAAGAAGCTGATGTAGCGGCCTTCCATGGTGAAGTATTACATTCTGTATATGCTACCTTCGCAATGGCAAGAGACATGGAGTGGTC